>JAAYVE010000051.1 GCA_012517315.1 Deltaproteobacteria bacterium | reverse complement strand
GGCAGGCGGTTCTCTGGAGGGAACTCTCCAGGGGGCACGAAAGGGAGCACCGGGCCGCATGGGCAGGCAAACTGGAGGAGAGGATCCGGGAGGATGCGGCCGGGGTATCGGGGCTTCCTGAGAGAATTTCCGTCTTCGGGATCTCTTACCTCCCCCCTTTTCACATGCACATCCTGAAAATTCTCTCTAGCAGGATCAAAGTCAACCTTTTCCTGGTGAATCCCTGCAGGGAATACTGGGGGGACATCGCCTCGAACCGAGATGTGAAAAGAGTCGAGGCCGGGGGATCCCCCGAGGCTCTGCACCTGGAAAGGGGAAACGGTCTGCTCGCGTCAATGGGCGCTTTGGGGAGGGATTTCTTCGATCTTCTCATATCCCTGGAATGCGAGGAGTTCAGCCATTTCGAGGATCCGGGCGAAGGGTGCCTCCTTTGGTGTATTCAGTCGGACATCCTGAATCTGAGGGAAAGGGGGGCGGACGCCGCCGAGGGAAGAACCGTCCTCCTGCCGGGTGACCGGTCCATTGAGATCCATTCCTGCCACAGTGCCATGAGGGAAGTGGAAGTCCTCCACGATCATCTCCTCGCACTGTTCAGCGAGGATCCATCACTCCATCCCGGAGAAATCCTCGTCATGGTTCCGGACATCGAGGCGTACGCTCCCCTTATCGAAGCGGTGTTCGACGCTCCGGACGAGGAAGAGGTGAGAATCCCTTACGGCATCGCCGACAGGAGCATGCGCAAACGGGGTCTCACCGTCGATGCTTTCCTCGCTTTCCTGGATCTCTACGGAGAGCGTCTGACGGCTCCGGCCGTCCTCTCCTTCCTGGAATGCCCTTACGTTATGCATCGGTTCCGACTGAGCGAGTCGGACCTGGATTGCATCGTCCAATGGGTGCAGGAGGTTCAGATCCGTTGGGGGATCGATGAAACGGACAGACTCAGGTGGAACGCCGAGGCTTTCCGCGAAAACACCTGGGCGGCTGGGATCGACAGGTTGCTGCTAGGGTATGCCATGCCGGCAAGAGGCGAGAAGCTCTTTTCCGGGATTCTTCCCTACGATCACGTGGAGGGTGGTGATGCCTCCATCCTGGATGGCTTCCTGGAATACCTCCAGGAGCTTTTCCAATGCCTCGCCCAGTTGGATTCCCAGAGGTCCCTCGGGGAATGGGCCGAACTGCTGGTCCAGATCCTGTCCAGGCTCTTCGCCTCCCGGGAGGAGAATGCGCCCGAACTGCAACTGCTGCGGCGAAATCTGGGAGCACTCAAGCAGATGCAAGAAGTGTCGGGTTTCAACGGAGCCGTGGGCATACCCGTTGTCCGCTGGATCCTGGGGAAGTCCCTGGAACGGCAGGGAATGGGGCATGGCTTCCTCGCTGGGGGAGTGACCTTCTGCGCCATGCTGCCCATGAGGAGCATCCCCTTCCGGGTGATCTGTCTTCTGGGGATGAACGAGAACTCCTTTCCCCGGCAGTCCAAACCCGTGGAGTTCGACCTCGTGGCCAAAGCCCCGAGACCAGGGGACCGCTCCCTGAGAAACGAGGACCGGTATCTCTTTCTCGAAGCCATTCTGTCTGCGCGGGAAAAGCTTTTCATCACGTTCACGGGCCAGAGCGTGCAGGACAACAGTGTCATTCCCCCGTCCGTCGTGGTGAGCGAGTTGATGGATGCCGTCAAGCGGGGGTTCGCCCTCCCGGAAGGGGCCGCCCCCGACTGGATCCTCACCAGGCATCGCCTACAGCCCTTCAATCCCGCTTACTTCCGGAAGGACAGTCGTCTCTATTCCCATTCCAGGGAACAGTGCGCCGTGGCAAGAGCACTCTTGGAGCAGAAGCGTCCGCCTCCCCCTTTCATCGGCGGGCCCCTTTCCTCACCCGGCGAATCCTTCACGAGCGTGCAGGTGGAAGATTTGGGACGCTTCTTTTCCAATCCGGCGGCGTTTCTTCTCAACAGGCGCCTGGGCCTTTTCCCCAGGGAGGAGGGTTCTCTGCTGGAAGATGTGGAGTGCTTTCAGTTGGAGAGTCTCCAAAGGTATTCCATCGAGCAGGACCTGCTGAAGATCGTCATGGCAGACGAAGGGGAGCCGGATGGGCATTACGCACTTCTCAGAGCTTCGGGACGATTCCCACACGGCACTCCGGGGGAACATGCCTTCAGGTCCCTGAGTGCCGAGGTCCGGGAATTTGCTCGAAGGCTGAAATCCTTCACAAGGGAACCTCCCCTGGAAGCGCTCGAGGTGGATCTCGCCATTTCAGGTTTTCGACTTTCGGGCACGATCAGTCCCATCTATCCCGGGTGGCTGTTCCGTTACCGCTACGCGACCCTTGGGGCCAAAGACCGTTTGAAAGCCTGGGTCCTCCACCTGGCCCTCAACTGCGGTGAAGTCCCCGGGTATCCCAGGGAAACCATCCTTGTGGGTCTGAACCGAAAGAAATGGCAGGCGTTTCGCCTGATTTCCCCGGAGAATCCCCTTGAACTGTTGGGTGAACTGCTGGAACTCTATTGGCGGGGAATCATGAAACCACTCCATTTTTTTCCGGAAACCTCACTGGAGTATGCTCGTCTGCTTCTTGAGAAAGGGAATTCCCCGGAAGAGGCGATAAAAGCAGCGAGGAGGAAGTGGCTGGGAAATGAATACCGGCGTGGGGAAAGGGGGGAGCTTCACCTGGATCTCTGTTTTCGGGGGACCGATCCCTTGGACGGAGAGTTCCAGGATACCGCCGTAAAGATCTTCGGTCCCCTGCTGAGGTGCTCCCGGGAGGTTTCGGCAGATGTCTGAAATGGAGCGGTTCCGACTGCTCAGCAGCCCCCTTGGGGGCACCAGTCTCATCGAAGCGAGCGCAGGGACGGGGAAAACCCACACCATCACGGGACTGTTTCTCCGGTTGATCCTGGAAGCGAACCTCCCCGTGGAGCAGATCCTCGTGGTCACCTTCACCGAGGCCGCGACGAGCGAACTGAAGGATAGGATCAGGAGGCGTCTGCGAGAGGCTGCGGACGCCCTGGAAGGTGCGCCACCTGCAGACTTGTCTCTCGAGGAGATCCTTGCCAGGCAGCCCGATTCCCAAGCTGCCCTGCGGAAGGTCAACACGGCCCTGAGCGATTTTGACCAGGCCTCTGTTTTCACCATCCATGCCTTCTGCCTGCGCACCCTGCTGGACCATGCGTTTGCAAGCGGGATCCTGTTCGATGCGGAACTGGTGACCGACCAGGAGGGACTCCTTCGGGAGATTGTCCAGGACTTTTGGAGGATGCAGTTCTACAGGGCTTCTCCTCTTTTTTTCTGCCATGTCCACGCATCGGGCATGACCCTTCAAACCCTCCGGTCTCTCTTGCCCAGGAATGTCTTCAATCCCCACATCCGGATCATCCCCCCCGCCTCCGTACCTGAAAGTTTCGACCAAGAACGGGAATTCCTGGCCGCTCTGGAAAGACTCCGCAAAGTCTGGGCGGCCGAGCGGGATGCCGTTGAGGCTGTCTTCTCGAGCAGCCCCGGAATCAACAGGGCCAGGATCAAAGTGGAAAAGGTACCTGAGTGGATGCGGGAAATGGATGTCTATCTCACCCAAGGTTGGAACTCCTCTGTTCCCCCCTCCTCCATGGAAAGATTCAGCTGGCGGTTTCTCCAGGGAGTCCTCAAGAAAGGCCAGTCTATCCCGGAGAACCCGTTCTTCCACGAGTGCGAAGCATTCGAGGAATCCCGGAAAAGACTGCAGGAATTCCACGATGCCCGTCTTCTGGGACTGAAGGTGGAGTTTGTGCACCATGTCAAAAAGGAATTGGAAAAGCGCAAGGTTTCCAAGAACATTCTCTTTTTCGACGATCTCCTGTCGAAACTGGAGCGGGCCCTTGAGGCGTCGGGCGGTGAGGAGTTGGCCAAAGTGATCCGCGGGCGTTTCAAGGCCGCTCTCATCGATGAATTCCAGGATACGGATTCCCTTCAATATGCCATTTTTTCCCGCATCTTCGGCGGGGCCGAATCCACCCTCTATCTCATCGGGGATCCAAAGCAGGCCATCTACGGCTTTCGGGGTGCGGACATCTTCACTTACCTGGACGCCTCAAAGGAGGCCACCTGGCGTTTCACCCTGGGGGAAAACTGGCGATCCCAGGCCGACCTCATCCGGGGAGTCAACACCCTCTTCTCCAACAATAGGGCGCCATTTCTCTACGAAGCCATCGGGTTCAAGCCGGTGGATTACCCCGAGGGGAGAAAGGAGGAGTTGCTCACCATTGACGGTAAGCCTCCTCCGCCTCTCCGTATCTGGTATCTCCAGGCGTCCCAGGTGACGGACAAAGAGTTCATCGACAAGGGAGTGGCGAGGGAATGCATTAGCGAGGCGGTCGCCGGAGAGATCTCCAGGCTCATCGCCTTGGCTCGGGAGAGGCGGGTGTGCATTGGAGACAGGCCCCTTCAGGAAAAGGAAGTGGCCGTCCTGGTCAGGACCAATGCGGAAGCCCGAAAGATGAAGGAAGTTCTGACCGGACTCGGTGTGCACGCGGTTCTCTATGACATGGGGAACCTCTTCGAAACGGAGGAGGCCGCGGAGGTGGAGCGGGTTCTGGCAGCCGTGGCGAACCCCGGCGATGCCGGTCGGGTGAGACTTGCCCTGGCGACGGCCATGATGGGGGTCGGTGGAGAAGAACTGGATCGCCTGCTGACGGATGAAAAGGGCTGGGAGGAGCGGCTGGTGGCGTTCGGACATTACCACGATCTATGGGTCAGGCATGGATTCTTTCGCATGTTCCGGAGCCTTCTTTCCAAGGAGGGAGTGCTTCCCCGAGTCATGTCCCTTGCTGATGGGGAAAGGCGCTGCACCAACATTCTCCACCTGGCGGAGGTGCTCCATCGCCGCACAATGGAGAGGAACACGCCTCTTTTCAGCTTGGTGAAATGGCTTGGCGATCAAAGGGACCCGGAAACCCCAAGAAATGACGAGCACCAACTGCGCCTGGAAAGCGACGAAAGCGCCGTCAAGCTCGTCACCATCCACAAGAGCAAAGGGCTGGAGTACCCCGTGGTGTTCTGTCCCTTCTGTTGGAGTGGGTCCAGGCTGAAAAATGACGATTCGCCTTTCACATTCCACGATCCGTCGGGCGGTGGGTTGGTCCTCGACCTGGGCTCCCCTGAACGGCTTGAGCACCGGGTTTTCGCGGAAAAGGAGCAACTGGCCGAAAACCTGCGGCTTCTCTACGTAGCCGTCACACGGGCCAAGCAGCACTGCACGCTCGTGTGGGGCCGGATCAAGGATGCGGGGAGTTCCGCTCCCGCTTTTCTCCTGCACCCGTCTATCAGCGAAGACTGGGATGGGACCCTTGCTTCCCTGGAAGCAGGCTTTGCCGCCCTGGACGAAGACGCCATGCGGGAGGATCTGGAGAGCCTGCGGAACAAGTCGGGGGGGACGATCGATCTTTCCAAGATGCCCCTGGAACCGGGAGCCTTCCTGCCACACCTGGAGGACGACGCCCCCCGACTGCAGAGTCGTGTGTTTTCGGGAAGAGTCGCTCCCGGCTGGACCCTCTCCAGCTTTTCCTCCTTGGTGCCCCATGAACCTTACAGGGGGCAGTGGGTGGATTGGGAGGAGACCGTTCGATTGCGGGTGGATTCCATGGATGAAACCGATGTCTCATTCTCTCAAGGAGGGGATGAGCTTCTCCATATGTTCTCCTTTCCGAGAGGACCGGCAGCCGGGATATTCCTCCATTCCCTCCTGGAACGCATCGACTTCACGTCGAAAGATGCGGGGGCACATAAGGATCTCGTCTCCAAGCTGCTCCATGACCACGGGTTTGACGTCCTTTGGACGGATGCGGTGTGCCGGATGGTGGACAACATTCTGGCGGTGCCTTTTCCTTCGGTCTTTGGAGATTTCCGCTTGGACCAGGTTCCTGTCGAAAGAAGACTCAACGAACTGGAGTTCGTGTTTCCTGTGAAGCGGGTTGAGGGGGAGCGCCTCAAGGGCGCCATTGCGGCCTGCGTTCGAGGCTGGGGGGATGCGCGGGGAGAATCCCTCCTCGACCGCCTCCCCCTCGCGACGTTGGAGGGATTCATGAAAGGCTTCATCGACATGGTCTTCCAGGTGAACGGAAAGTTCTTCATCCTGGATTGGAAATCCAATCATCTTGGAAACCGGGTGGAAGACTACGGTGCAGAATCCTTGGAACGGGCCATGAACGAAAACTTCTACAAGATCCAGTATGCCCTTTACACGGTGGCGCTCCACCGTTACCTGCAGGTCCGTCTGCCGGGCTATCGTTACGGGGAGCATTTCGGTGGGGTGTATTATGTTTTCCTCAGGGGAGTGGATCCGACCAGGGGATCCCGATTCGGAATCTACGCCCACCGGCCGCCGTGGGAGTCCGTCGAGGCGCTGTGCGCACTTCTGACGGACGAGACGACGGGGTATGAGCATGAAGAAGGGGCTTGAGGGGAGTTCCTCACGGTGGACACGGAAAACCGGCATAGTGGGCTTCAAGCGGCCACGCTGAATTTCCTGGACATGCAGTTCGCCCGACTCATGGAGAGGCTGGCCGGTGGCAATCAGCCCCAGCTGGTGCTGGCGGCGGCCCTTGTGAGCAATGCCACCGGAAGGGGGCATGTCTGCCTTGACCTGGGCAGGGCATGGGAGCGCCAGGTTCAGGGAATGGGCGGCGCTTCCCTCTGCACCTCCGCCCGACATTGGGGCGAGACCCTCAGACGCTGCAGCGTAGTGGGCTCCCCAGGTCAGTACAGGCCTCTTATCCTGGACGACGCTGGAAAACTCTATCTCTTTCGCTACTGGGAATACCAGCAGAAGCTTTCCCTTGGATTGAAAGCCCGCATGGGGATTCCGGGGGACCCCCCGGATCCGTGCGCCCTTCGGGAACCCCTCTCGCGTCTTTTCCCGGCGAATGAGGGCGACGAGTCGGTCGACTGGCAGAAGGTGGCCGCATTTTCCAGCGCGTGGCACTCCTTCTGTGTCGTCTCGGGGGGGCCGGGCACGGGGAAGACAACGACGGTGGCCAAAATCCTGGCCCTCCTCCTGGAGCTTTCGGGCACATCGAAGCTGCGGATCGCCCTGACCGCACCCACGGGAAAAGCCGCCGCACGGCTCCAGGAAGCCATCGCCGAAGCCCTGGAGAAAATCGATTGCACAGATGCGGTCAAGTGCGCTCTTCCAGCTTCGGCGTCCACGATCCATCGTCTGCTGGGAGCCACGCGAAGCGGGGCCACTTTCAGGCACGATGAAACGAACCCCCTTCCTCTGGATGTGCTGGTCGTCGATGAGGCCTCCATGGTCGACCTCCCCATCATGTCCCGGCTGGTACAGGCTCTCCCTCCTTCCGCCCGCCTGGTTCTCCTCGGCGACAAGGACCAGCTCGCTTCGGTGGAGTCAGGAGCCGTGTTGGGGGACATCTGTGCCGGGGGAGATCCTGTTTCGTTTTCTTCCCGCTTTGCCCATGCCTGTCAGAGAGCCTGCGGCTTTGCCTTGAAAGGCGGAACGGTGCATGGGGAGTGCAGGGGAAGATCCTCCGACTGCATCATCCAGCTGCAGAAAAGCTATCGCTTTTCGCAAGGGAGCGGCATCGCGTACTTGAGCGGTCGAGTGAGGGAAAAGGACGTAAAGGGGTCCTTGGCATTCCTGGGGCAAGGGGGGAGCGGCGACCTCATCTGGAACGACATTCCCTCTTGCCATCACCTGGGGGAAGCCATCAAAGGGGAGGTGCTGAAAGGGTTTGAGGGTTACCTGAGTGCGGTGGAGGCCATGGGCAAGCATTCCCGTGAAGATCCCGACGCTTTGCTTAAGAGGGTGTTCGAATCTTTCCAGGGCTTCAGGATCCTTTGTGCCCTGAGGGACGGTTTGTGCGGGGTTTCCGCCATGAACCGTCTCGCGGAGGTGCTGTTGCGGCAGCGGGGTCTGGGCGAGGGAGGAACTCGGTGGTACGTGGGAAGACCTGTCATCATCCACAGGAATGATTACGGACTGCGCCTGTTCAACGGTGACGTGGGGATCTGCCTGCCGGACCCCGTTGAAGGGGGAGGGCGGCGGGTCTTTTTTCCCGGACCCGGGGAGGTTTTCCGCTCCTTTCACCCCCAGAGGCTCCCGGAACATGAGACAGTGTTCGCCATGACCGTGCACAAGAGCCAGGGTTCCGAATTCGACGAGGTGCTGTTCGTTCTCCCGGACCGGGATTCTCCCCTTTTGACCCGGGAACTGATCTACACGGCCATCACCCGGGCTCGCAGAAAAGTATCCGTTTGGGGCTCCCTGTCCGTCATGGGTGCCGCCGTCGCCCGTTCCACCGAGCGCCTGTCAGGCTTGTCCCATGCCCTTTGGGGAGAGTGACCGCTTTCGCTGAGGGTTCACCATGTGCTTGACGGGGTTTGCACCCTTGTGCTATAGGGGCGATAAGATCCGGTGAGTGATCCCGGAGGTGAGTGTTTCCATCCGATTTTCATGGTTTTTTTGATGCACTAGGGACGGAACGACGATGTTTGAATGTTTTTACTGGTGGTGGCAGGCCGACCACGAGCCTGCCCACTGAGGATCGCTTCGTGCAGGTTGCACGCGAGCCGTGGGTTAGGAGAGACCTCCCACGGCTCGATTGCTCATCAAATGAAGGCCATGGGGATTTCTCCATGGCCTTTTTTCGTCAAAAGAAGAGAAGGAGGAACGATGGATCAGATCAAAGTCAACCTGGATGAGAAAGAAATGCCAAGGCAATGGTACAATGTCCTCGCGGACCTGCCCACCCCCATGAAACCCCCCTTGCACCCCGGAACGGGCAAGCCGGTAGGGCCCGAGGACCTGGCGCCGGTGTTTCCCATGAACCTCATCGAACAGGAAATGTCTCCTGACCGTTGGATCGATATTCCCGAACCGGTACTCGAAAAGTATTGCCTGTGGAGACCGACGCCCCTTTTTCGGGCGAAAGGATTCGAGAAGCTTCTCGGGGCACCTGTGAAGATCTTTTACAAGCATGAGGGGTTGAGTCCCGCCGGGTCACACAAACCGAACACAGCCGTTGCCCAGGCCTATTTCAACAAGGCGTTCGGGATCAAGCGACTCTCCACCGAGACAGGGGCGGGCCAATGGGGCAGCGCCCTCAGCATGGCATGCAGGATGTTCGACCTCCAGTGCAGGGTCTTCATGGTGCGGGTGAGCTACGACCAGAAGCCGTACCGCCGAATGATGATGAACACGTGGGGGGCTGAGTGCATTCCAAGCCCAAGCAACCTCACCCGAGCCGGCCGGAAGATCCTGGCGGAGACCCCGGATTCCCCGGGCAGTCTTGGAATCGCCATCAGTGAAGCCATAGAGGACGCGGTGGGGGACCCCGATGCCCGTTATTCCCTGGGGAGCGTGCTCAACCATGTGCTCCTTCACCAGACCATCATCGGCCTGGAGGCACACAAGCAGTTGGAAAAAATGGGGATCTACCCCGACGTGGTCCTGGGATGCGCCGGGGGGGGCAGCAATTTTGCAGGCATCAGTCTGCCTTTCGTTCGGGACAAGATCCATGGCAGGGAAGTGTCCATTGTGGCGGCCGAGCCTTCCTCTTGCCCCACCATCACCCGGGGCCCCTTTGCCTATGACTTCGGCGACACGGCTCAGACGACACCTTTGCTGGCCATGCACACCCTGGGTCACGATTTCGTCCCCGCTCCCATTCACGCAGGGGGGTTGCGCTATCACGGAATGGCTCCCATCGTGAGCCATCTGGTCGAAAGCAAGCTCATCGAAGCCAGGGCCTTCGACCAGATCGAGACCTTCACGGCGGGAATCGACTGGGCGCGCACCGAAGGGTGGATCCCGGCCCCCGAGACGAACCATGTCATTGCGGCGGTTGTTGATGAGGCGAAGCGGGCCAGGGAGGAGGGAAAGGAGAAGGTGATTCTCTTCAATTGGAGCGGACATGGACTGGTGGACCTGGCGGCCTACGACGCCTTTCTCTCGGGAAAACTCACTCCCTACGAACTCCCGGACGAGGAAATCCAGCGGGCTCTCAAAGCGATTGCCGGGTTCCCCAAACCCTAGGCGCAAGGGGGTCGTCGCCTCAGCGTGGCCCGCTCCATTGGAAGGAGAACTTTCCCGAAACCCTGGCATGGCGGCGGCAAATCACCCCCCCAGAAGGAGGCGACAGCATGGACGAAACGATCAACCGGCTGGAAATAAGATGTCCGAAACTTGGTGGGGAGGTGACCTTCGGTTATTGCCGCAGAGAAGAGGGCCGTCTTCCGTGCCGGCGTATCATCCGCTGCTGGCAGAGCCGTTTTCCCGTGGAGACGTTCCTCCTGTCGCAGTTGAGCCGGGAGGAAAGGGACCAATGGGTCCGGCAGCATCCGCGGGAGAGGATGGATCTCCTCCTGGAGTCGATCGAGAGGACCAGGAAGGAAAAGGACCGCTCCCCTTGAAGCGGTCTTGAAGGGGCGGCGATCCGGTCCACGGGGGGACTTCCTCTGGACCCTTGGTGTCGTGGACAGCGGGGAGTGATGACGTCAGTCGTGCAGGTTGCTGCTCGATGAAGCGTGGTGCCGCGCACGCTGGGAAACGGTCTTCCAGGATGGGGGAAGGAGGGCGAAACCGTTACAGGGCCTGACGACAAGGGCCCTCAGCCGAGGTTCAACCCATTGAAGTGAACAAAGAAGACACAATCTGGAGGGGCTCATGAAAAGGATGCACGTCACGGGAAGGCTCGGGTGGTTTTTCCGCCTTGCGGCACTTGCAGTGTTTCTGGGACACGCGGGGGTTGCCCCTGCTCTGGCTTATGATCTGCCTTCCGTCAATCTGGGGTTTACCAGTTTTCTCGATGGAGGTCCCCCCGCCGGGCCCGGTTTCTATTTCACGCAATATTTCCAGTATATTCGGGGAGACCGTCTGACGGACGACGACGGCGACGACCTGCTCCCGTCTTTCGCAGACGAGGAACTGAACGTTTTCGTCAGCCTCTCCCAGTTCATCTACCAGTCCAACCAGAATGTCCTGCTGGGGGGGAAGTGGGGGCTCGATCTCATCATCCCCGTCGTGGTCACGGACTTGGGTTACGGTACCCCCGGGCCTTTTCCCCAGGACAATGGGGCCGGACTGGGCGACATTCTTGTGGGACCGTTTCTTCAATGGGATCCTGTCATGGGAAAAAACGGCCCTCTTTTCATGCACCGCATCGAGTTTCAGATGATCTTTCCCTCGGGAAAATACAGCAGTGAAAGGGAACTGAACCCGGGGAGCAACTTCTTCTCCTTCAATCCCTACTGGGCAGCCACCCTTTTCCTGACTCCCCGCTGGGAATTGACCACCCGGATCCACTACCTCTGGAATGCGGAAAACGGAGACCCGAACCGGGTATATGTGGGAGCCGACGACACCCGGGCGGGCCAGGCGATCCATCTCAATTTCGCAAGCTCTTACGAAATCATCGAAAAGCGGCTCCGGGCTGGTGTCAATGGTTACTACCTCAAGCAGATCACCGACACCGAAGTGGATGGGCGGGGGATTCCGGGAACCCGGGAACAGGTGCTGGGCATCGGTCCAGGTTTGGTGTTCCACTGGTCCAAGGACACGCACTTCTTTTTCAACGTCTATTTTGAAACGCTTGCGGAGAACCGTCCGGAGGGACAGCGGTTCAACTTCCGCCTCGTGCATCACTTCTGAGGGCGTTTCGCCTGTGCCGGGGGCTTTCCCTGTCACCCCCGGCACGGATGCGCCCGTATGAGGAAACCGAACGGGTTGCAGCCCCGTCACCTTCGTTCGCTCCATCGGCCATAAAGCCTCAGGGGAACGAGGAGCACGAAGAAAGGGACGGAATAGACCGCCGCGAGGGTGGGTTCCAGGGGGCCGAAAAACTGAGAACTGAAGACGATGACCAGCACGTAGTTCATCATCCCGAACACGATGGGGAGGGCCAGCTGATCTTCCAGAGGCCGCCCGATGGCGCACAGGATGCCTGCGACGAAGTAGACGGCCGCAAGGGCCGTCGCAACCGCAAAAGCCTCCAGGATGACCGCCGGGTGCTGGCGGAAAAAATCGGCGTGCTTGGAAAAGACGCCCAGGTTGGTCAGGGTGAACAAGGCCAGGGCAAAGCCGTACTGTCTGTTGCGGACAAATTGGACAAGCCCTGGCAGCCATCGATTGGATGCTTCCGACAAAACGACCGGTATAAAGACGATGATGCACAAAAGTCGGATCATGTCCCCCAAGTGGATGTCCATGGCTTCACCCGCAAGGATCTTCACCAAGGGCGGCAGGGTGAAGGGAACGAGAAGAGAGCTTCCAATGAGGATGAACAGGACCATGGGGGTGTTGCCCCGCAGCAGTTCGGCGAAGAACGGGGAAACCACTCCCGTGGAAATACCGCTCAAGAGGAGTGCACCTAGGGCGTACCTCGGCAAAAGGCAACGGAAAACCGCGAATACGGCGATCGGCAGAAGGACCAGCTTGAGGGAGAGGAAGACAAGGATCCAAGCCCATGACGAACCGATGGCTCGCAGAACGTTGGACAGCCGGTACGAAAGAAAGCTCATGAAGAGAAAGGCCATCATGCAGGCCATGGGTAACGGTCTGAAAAGAGAACTGAATGCGCCCAGGGTAACACCGACGGCCATGGAAGCGAAGATGACGGCCAGCATCAGCCAGTCTTTCGAACCCAGCATCGTCTGATGTCTCCCGGCGAATCCAATGGCAAGGGCTTCGGAACATGGGGAATGGGACGTTGGACCTGAGCCGGCCCGCAACTGCATGGTGTTTTCGGATAGGGTACAGAGTCGCTTCCACCGCAGGGGGAATTGCGGTGCGTCCAGGCAAGTGAAAATGCGCCCACGTGGGAATTTGTGTCAAGGAGTTTTTCGGAAGGTGCGCCCCAGAGGTTCACGGGTACTGCATCTTGCGGGACCCATCCGGACGGGGCCCTGGAGGGAACCGTTCACGGACGGAGAGCCTTCAGGGGTGCTTCCCCGTCCATGACGAATCCCTCCAGCATTTGGGACCGATTCCCAGAACCATGTGCTGCCGGACGCTGTTTCCACAAAATCCTTGACAGCATTTCCGTCGTCTAATATGGTGCAACGGCGAGTCATAATTTCTTTAAATTTCATTGGGTTATGATTACTGCTCCCGATTTCGAACCCATGGAGGACATCATGAAACTGTGGTTACGGATTCTTTCCGCCCTGACGGTGGCCCTGGTTTGGTCCATGCCGCAGATCGGCCGGGCAGCCGATTACAAGCCCGAATACAAACTTTCGACGGTGCTCGGCAAGCCCTTTCCCTGGGGCAACGCGGGGGAACGCTGGGCTGAGCTGATCAAGGAGAGGACCGGTGGGCGCATCATCGTGAAGATGTATCCGGGGGCGAGCCTGGTGGGTGGGGACCAGACCAAGGAGTTCACCGCCATACGACAGGGGGCCGTTGACATGTCCATCGGGTCGACCATCAACTGGTCGCCACAGGTGGTGCAGTTGAACCTTTTTTCCATGCCTTTCCTCATGCCGGACTACCGGGCCATCGATGCTCTCACGGGGGGTGAAGTCGGCAAGGAGCTTTTCAGGATCCTGGAGAGCAAGGGCGTGGTGCCTCTTGCCTGGGGTGAAAACGGTTTTCGGGAGCTCAGCAATTCCAAGCGGTCGATCCGAACCCCGGATGACCTCAAAGGACTCAAGATCCGGGTGGTGGGATCACCCCTCTTTCTGGACACGTTTACCGCCATCGGCGCCAACCCCACTCAGATGAGCTGGGCCGATGCGGTCCCGGCCCTCTCAAGCGGCGCTGTGGACGGGCAGGAGAACCCCCTCACCGTCTTCATGGCGGCCAAACTCCACAGTGCGGCCAATCAAAAGTACCTGACCCTGTGGGGTTATGTGGCGGATCCTCTGATCTTCGTGGTGGGCAAGGATGTTTGGGAAAGCTGGGCGGCAGAGGATCAGCAGGCCGTCCGTGAGGCCGCTCTACAGGCGGGGAAAGAATGTGTCGCCGAAGCCCGTAAGGGTCTCGTCCCCCCTGACGACAGCCTCATCAAGGAGATTGAAGGCTTCGGCGTCACCGTGGTCAAAATGAGTGACGCGGAAAAGGCCCCGTTCAAGAATGCCACCCGGGACGTCTATGACAAATGGGCAAGACAGATCGGGGTCGAACTCGTGAGGAAGGCGGAGGAAGCCATTGCCGCGCGGAAGTGATTTGCGACGCCCGGCACGGCTATTGCGGCTGATCGGGGGGCCGTGTCCGGGCTCTTGTCGTGTTTCGTCCCCCCTTTCTCCTTTCTCCGCCTGCTACCGCCTGGAGATGTCGCGAGGATATGTCCATGGAATGTGAACCCCCTCGCACCGGGGGAAGACCCAGGATCCGAATCCCCCTCTCCCTCGAGGAGAACCTGGCGGGGGTCATCCTGGCGGCCCTTGCCCTCATCACTTTTGCCAACGTGGTGGTGCGCTACCTGACTCGTTTTTCCTTCGCCTTCACGGAGGAATTCTCCATCTTCCTGATGGTGATGATGGCTTTCCTGGGGAGTTCCAGCCTCATGGCCAAAAGAGCCCACCTCAACATCACCTACTTTGTGGATCGCCTCCCCGCAAAAACTAGGCGGGTCTTCAGGATTGTCTCCACTGCCTTGACCGCTTTCACTTTCTTTCTGCTGACCATTCTGGCTGCGAGGATGGCCTGGGATGAGTACCGGTTCGAAGTGACTTCACCGGGTTTGGGCATCCCCACCTGGCTCTACACCATCTGGTTTCCGATCCTTTCCCTGGCCATCACGGGACGGGCCATCGGCGTCATCCTGAGGACCTGGAAGGGTGACGACTGATGCATCCGGCGATCCTGCTTTTCGGGTCTTTTTTCATTCTACTGTTTGCCGGTGTTCCCATCGCGGCATCCCTCGGTCTTGCCGGCACACTGGCGATCGCAAAGGCGAAACTTGGCATCATGGCCGTTCCGACCAACGTCTATACCGGCATTGCCAAGTATCCTTTGCTGGCCATCCCCATGTTCGTCCTAGCGGGATCCATTTTTGACCGTTCGGGGGTGGCGGAAAGGTTGCTGCGTTTCACGACGGCCCTTATTGGTCGGGGCCGGGGCGCTCTGGCGGTCATCACCATCCTGGTGGCCATGGTCATCGGGGGCATTTCGGGGTCGGGGCCCGCCTGCACGGCGGCAGTGGGGGGTGTCATGATCGCCGCCATGATCCGCTCCGGCTATCCTCCGGACTTCGCCGCCAGTGTCACGGCGGCGGCGGGTTCCACCGATATTCTCATTCCGCCGTCGGTGGCGTTCATCATTTACAGTGTTCTGGTTCCATCGGCGACGGTGCCTGCCCTTTTCGTCGGCGGAGTGGTGCCGGGATTAATCGCCTGTGTGATGCTCAGCGTGGCCGCCCTTGGCCTGAGCCTCTATCACGATTTCGGTGGAAGCGAGGATGACCTTGCCAGGCCCGGGATTTGGTCGTCGTTCAAGGAGGCTTTCTGGGCTCTCGTCGCACCGGTGCTCATCCTGGGGGGCATGCGCACGGGATGGTTTACGCCGACGGAAGCTGCGGTGGTTGCCGTATTCTATGGTCTGGTCGTCGGTTGCTTCATCTATGGGACTCTCACCCTTTGGGATCTTCACGAACTGCTTGTGGAATCGGCGGAGACATCGGCGGTCATTCTCATTGTGGTCAGTTTGGCCAGTGTCTTTGCGTGGGCGGCCAATACGATCGGAATCGTGGACCCGATCTCCAGGAGCCTCGTGGCATTGGGCGGAGGCAACAGCACGGCGGTCTTGCTCATCCTCATGGCTTTTCTGACGGTAATGGGAATGTTCCTGGACGGGATTTCCATTTTTCTCATCTTCTGCCCCATCATGATCCCCGTGGCTCAGAGCTTCCAGTGGGATCTCGTCTGGTTTGGGGTGCTCATCACCTACGTTGTGGCCATTGGACAATTTACCCCACCCATGGCCGTGAATCTCATGGTGAGTTGCCGGCTGACCGGTGCCTCCATGGAAAGCACGGTGCGGTGGGTTGCCTGGTTGCTCTTTGCCATGTTCGGCGGGTTGCTGCTGCTCATCGCCTTTCCCCCGTTGGTGCTCTGGCTGCCCCGTGTCCTGGGCTTCATGGCGGACCGCTGATTGGAGAATTCCCCCAGGAGAGATGTCCTCCCTGTAAAGGATGCTCTCTGCATGACGCGCCGCGGAGGGAGAGGGAAAGGGATGCTCCACCAGACTTTTAACCTTCCCTTTCGCCCATTGGGAGTACACTGCATGGCGTCTCATCACTCCAAGCTCCTGAGAATTGTGGAGCTTGCACTCACAGCCGAGATTTTCAATCAGTGGGACAGTCTCACTGCGGACGATCTGCCTGCCGGCATGGGGGGGTATTTCATCGACGCGGCCACACGAAGCGTCCATCGGCCTCTCAAGATCACTGCGGCACACGTGGAACAGGTTATGGGATCCGTCGATTTTCATGAGTTGGCGGCGGAATTGCCTTTTCTGGATCTGAAGGATCCTGCGTCCGGGCTGGGTTTCCTGGATTTCGGAGAAGGGGCCGGGTGGTTCGCCAATCAGGATTCCTTCGAGATCATCCGTTCGAACCCCGTCCTGGCCCTGTACTACCAGAAGTATGATCCCAACGTGAGCTACATGGAGGCCAAACTCGCCAATGAACCTACGAGACTTCCCGGGGCGGAGGGAGGGGCGGGCGACTTGCTCGACGCAATGGGGGAGGAGGGACAGGATGCGCAGGACATCCTCAAACTCGTGTCCATCAAATATCCGGAACAGATTCGCAACAGCCTGGACGACCTGGTGCTCACGGAAGAACAACGAATGGAGATCGCCAAGGCGGGCAAGGCCATCGAGTATCGGGATTACCTGAGGGAAGTGGGCCTCCGGGAGATCGGGAAAATTCTTTTCATCGGTCCCCCCGGCACGGGGAAAACCACGGCGGCCCGGGCCCTCTCCCGGTGGTTCCGTCTTCCTCTTCTGGAAGTGAGGCTTTCCATGATCATCAGCCACTACCTCGGGGAAACGTCCAAGAACATCGACCGGGTTTTCCTGCTGGCAAAGCGGCTCAGTCCCTGTATCATCTTCATCGATGAGTTCGATTTCGTGGCCAAAACCCGCACCGCAGACGACCACGGAGCCATCAAGCGTGCCGTCAACACGCTCCTCAAGGCCATAGACGATATCAGCCTGGTGGAGGACGGCGTCCTCCTCATCGCTGCCACCAACCATCCGCAACTGCTGGATCATGCGGCCTGGAGGCGCTTCGACAAGATCATGAGCTTCACCCTTCCCGATGAGGAGATGCGCTGCAGGATTCTCCAAAATGTCCTGCAGAGGATGGACGCCGCAGTGGATGCCCGGGAGCTGGCGAAGTCCACGGAGGGATACACGGGCTCGGACCTCCGCCTGGTGGTACGGGAGGCGGTCCTGAACGCCCTCCTGCAGGACAGGAAGCGATTGGACCAAGGGGATCTGCTCCGCGCCGTGGAAGATTTTGGGCGGAGGAATTCCCAGTACCGGGATGCCGAAACGGTATGATGTCCCCCACCGGGTTTCCCGCTTTTCGTTGGCCCTTCTCTGCTCAGACGGCGGCCGGCAGGGACGTCGTGATCTCCTCCGACGGCATCTGCGGGGCGAAAGCAGAAAAGGGGTGAAAGCCCCCAATGGTGGTCTCAGGGGTCGGGAATACGGCACACGGAAACAGCCGCATTCCGGTAGCGGCAATCCAGGCCCTTTGGGTCTCCCCCTTCCAACACCACCCAGCTGACCCCGAACCCTTCCTTCAAAAGGAGAAAGTCTTCTCTTTCAAATGTATCCCAATTCTCCAGGGCAGCGGTCTGCCGCCGCCATTCGACGGCAAGGGCCGGAATGGGCGCGGCGTCCTGTGTCCTTATGGATTCCGCCACAAAGGATTCGGCGACCACCCCGGGATCTTTCACCGCATCCGCCAGGGCGCTTCGTTCCGCTAAAGCCCGAAAGCCATGGAAGTCCTGGCCGGGAAGCTTCATATAACGGGGATTCAAGGCAAAGACAGCATCGGGCGGAGTGTTGAGGCGCACCCATTCAAAGGCCTGGACCCAGGGGTTGCTGGGGGATGTCCAGGGAAAAACCACGTGGTCGCCTCCTCCGAAGACGCTCCGCTGGCTCAGAAACATGACCAGGCAAAGGGGGAGAAAAAAGAGAAACCATCGCCAGGCCTTCCTCTGGAGGACCGCCTTTCCCATCAGCCCTCCCCCCAGCACGAAAAGCACTACGTAAACCAGGTGAAGGCTTCGCATGGGCTGAAGGGGCCCCAGCCTGCCCAGTCCCCCGTTGAAGTTGAGGACGAGGGCGGAGAGGGTGAAAAGGGTTCCAAAGAGGGCTGTACGCCTGCTCAAATGAGCGAATGAAGAGAGGACCCCCGGGGGGCGAAAGGCGCTGAAGACGACGAGCAGCCCGATGGGGGCGACGATACCGACCCACTCGTACCACGTCCACTGGAGGACGTAATGGTGCCGCCGATTGCGCCGGACCACTTCCCAAAGGGGCGTGTCCGGAGCGTCAGGAGGTATGGCCGCAAGGGATCCCGCCTGTACCGCAGGGCTTCCTTCCCCCCTGCCCTTCCAGGCAAGAAGAGCTGTCAGAACCGCCCCGAAGGCGGCCATGAGCGGATGCACGGCCAGGGCCAGAGCCAGGAGAATGGCGGCTTGAACGAAACGCCGGTCCAGGGACTGGGCCAGTGCCATGAGAATCAGGGCCGTTGCAGGCGAACGGGGGTGAAGGTGAAAGTCGGCAATCTGAAGGGCTGTCCCGGCCACCGGCAGTGTGAGCAGGGAAAAGATGGTCATGACCGAGGCCCAGTGGGCTTCGCGCTCTGAAAAACACCGACGGCTCATAGCAAGGCAGCCCGCCAGGACGCCGAAGATGGACAGCAAGTAGAGAACCAGGATGACCCATTGAACGGGCAGGTGTGACAGGCGCACGCAGAAGGCCGTGAATTCGTCCCAGAGGGTGAACCGGGTCTGTTGTGTGAAAAAGCCGGAGTGGAACGGATAGAGAGAAGGATCCAGGTGCTTCTTGACGGCGGCAAGATAAATGGCGTCGTCTTCCGCACCCGGGTGATACCCGTGAACGAGGAGACTGCATGCGGCGAGGATTCCCAGGCAGAGCAGCGTCCGGAAAGGGGAGCCGGTCCTGGAGGAGATCATCCGGGAGGCCTCTTGGAGATGAGATCTGCCAAAAGGCCCATGAAGACAAGCTGGATTCCCCCCAGGATGAGCAGCACGGGGACTTCCCCGATGCCGGCAAATCCCGAAGCCAGCAATTGAAACAGGCCGTGGAGGATTCCCGTGGTCAGCAGGAGGGCACCGGGAGGCATGAAGACCCTCAATGGCCTGAAATAGGTGCAGACCCTCAGGATGAGCAAGAAGAAATGGAGGGTGTCCTGGAGGGGCCTGATCTTGGACCTGCCTTTCCGCGGGTAATAGTCCACCGGCAGGAACTTCACTTCGTAATCATTGCACAGCATGGCGAGGGTGAGGGTGGTGGTGAAGGAAAAACCGTCTGAGATGATCCCCATGAAAGGCAAGCAGGCTTCCCTCCTGAAGGCCCTCAAGCCGGAGTTGAGATCCGGGATCTTCCGTCCGGACAGGTAATTTGCCAGCCTCCCCAGAACCCACTTGGGAAACCTTCGCAGGAGGGGCAAAACCACCTTCCGGCCCTCCCTGGACCCCACCACCATGTCGCAGTCGGATAGGGTCTCCACCAGCCTCGGGATCTCCCCGTTGGGGTAGGATGCGTCAGCGTCCGTGATGACGATGATGTCCCCCTGGGCCTTACGGATGCCATGCTTGAGGGCGGCACCGTAGCCCCTGTTTTCCTTGTGCCTCAGGAGGCGAACCCTCTCCCTCTCAGCCGCAATGCGGCCGGTGGCGTCCGTGGAGCCGTCATCGATGACCAGGATCTCCCATGGGTGTTGCAGTTTTCCCGTGACGGCCATGACTTCGTCCAGGACCGATCCTATGGCGGATTCTTCGTTGTAGGCTGGAATGAGGACGCTCACACGACAACGCGCCGCTGCCTCCTCCCCGTAGAAGCTCTTGGGAATGAATTCCACCGTCTGTCTCAAAAATGAAAACCTCCCCACCCCGCCGGATGCATGTGGACAGCCCGTCTTGCCTTTCCCCATTTGGGACTTTTTATTGATTCGTTTGGGCAAAGTCCAGAGGATTTCATCGTCGAGCCTGAGGGGGGCTTAAATCGGTAGGAATGAAAAAGTCTTTGCGAAACCGGGTTTTTCGGCGTTAAAGAACGTGAGGAAGGTGTGGAGGCTGCTGGAGTCCGGGGGAAAGTTGAAGGTTGCAGGGGCCGTGAGGGGAAGTCCGGGAGATCGTTCAGAAAGATTTCGGGCCAAAGAGGGCTCGGTGAGTGCGGTCTGGCAGGTTGCGGAACGATTCAGCCCCCGGGCTGCGGTCGTGGCCATCCATGAAGTGGGTAGAGGGAACGTGCATGACACGTACCGAGTGTCCCTGGATTCGGAAGATCCCCCGTTCATCCTGCAGCGCCTGAACACCCGGGTTTTCCCCAACGCGCGGGAAGTCATGGAGAATATTGTGCTGGTCACCGGGCATGTGCGCCGAAGGCTTCAAACATGCCCCTTACCCCAAGGACGCCGCTTCGAGATGCCCCGACTGCTCGTCACTCCGGACGGCCTGGACCACTGGGTTGGGGAGGACGGTTCCTTCTGGCGTGCCATGACCTCCATAGAAGGCGCCCGCCCCCTGGACGCCGTCGAAGACGAGACGCAAGGGGAGGAGGTGGGTTGGGCTCTGGGGTTGTTTCACCGTCTCATCGCCGATATTCCGGTGGAACGACTCCACGACACTCTGCCGGGGTTCCATGAAACACCGCGATACCTGGCCCGCCTGGACAATCTTCTTGATGGCTCCGATTCCCCCAGGTCGCCGGAGGAATCTCGGTGTCTCCAGTATATCGAACGGTGGCGGGGCGGCACCGCTGTTCTGGAAGACGCGAAAAAGAAGGGTCGCCTGTCCCGCCGGCCCATCCACGGCGACCCCAAGGCGGCTAATTTTCTCATGGACTCGGCCACGCGGCGGGCCGTGAGTCTCATCGACCTGGATACCGTCAAGCCCGGCTTGGTGCAATACGACATAGGAGACTGTCTCAGGTCTTGCTGCAATCGCCAGGGCGAAGACCCACCCCTGTGGGAATCGGTTGATTTCGACACCGAGCTTTGCCGTGCCGTTTTGAAAGGCTATCTTGGCGAGGGGCGCACTTTCTTCACTGCCGCCGACTATGAACACGTGTACGATGCCATGAGACTCATCCCCTACGAACTGGGAGTTCGCTTCTTCAGCGATCATCTGGAAGGAGACGTGTACTTCAAGGTGCGGTACCCGGGCCACAACCTGGCGAGGGCTCTCGTTCAGTTCAGGCTTGCAGAGAGGGTTGAGAGCCGGAGGAGAAGGATTCTCATGATCCTGAGGGAATTAAGGGGGCCATGAACAGGCCTGGCAGATCCGCCCGGAAGCTTTCCGCCGGCCCTTGTCCATCTGTTTGCGGGGAAAGGGGTCGACAGCGGTCGCCACCTTGCAGGAGGCGGGCCGCTCCCAAAGGTCAGGGCAGGTTTTCTTATTTTGCAGCGTTAGAGATAAAAGATCTCCTAGGAGGGAGGGCGCATGACAGGCTTTCTGCGCACAGGGTTGTACCGACTCATGCATGGTTTGGAGCGCCACCTTTCCTCCCATTATTCGCCGAGGGTCTGGTCCAATGGCGAATTGCGACGGTTGGGACATCTTTTTCAGGGGGATGTCATCAATGTTTCCGGAGGCAAGGATTCGGATAAGGAAGGGCATCTCTACCGGGATTATTTCCCCAATGCCTCCAGCTACAGGGTCTCCAACCATCTTCCGTTGAAGGGGGCCCCCAGGGACCAACTGATCCTGGACCTGGAATGGGAACGGCTGCCCGAAAGCTTCGAGGGGCGATTCGATGTGGTGTTCACCCACACGGTCCTGGAACATGTGTACCGAATGGACCGGGCTTTGGAGAACCTGTGCCGGTTGAGCCGAGACATTGTCCTGACCGTGGTTCCCTTCATCCAGTCCTTTCATTGCGGCAAGACCTACGGCGATTACTGGAGATTCTCCCCCACCGCCATCTGCCGTCTCTTAAAGGACCGAGGACTGGAAACACTCTACCTGACCTGGAACGATCATCCCCTGGGGAATCTCTACATCTTTCACGTGGCATCCAAATGCCCGGAAAAATGGGAAACGATCAGGAAAGCACAACCCCCCCTTCGGTTCGGACCCGGTTACATGCGCAGTTACGCAGGGGCCAGGGGGCATCGGGACACGGAACTCTCCCGCTGCCCGGACAGGATGGGGCAATGGGGTCCCACCCCATAGACACACAGAAAGGGGGGAGCGTTGGTCCTCAACGGGGGATTCGCATATCGAGAGCATGTCGGAAAGGTGGATTCCGGAACGACGATTCTCGACTACCTGGCGGCACGTTATGGGCATTCTTCCCGGGATCTTTGGCGGATGCGATTGGAAGCAGGGGAGGTCTTGCTGGATGGTGCGCCCGCAGGGCCCTACAGCATCTTGAAACAGGGCCACAGTTTGGTCTGGCGTCGTCCCCCCTGGGAGGAACCGCAGGCACCGCTGGGTTGGGCCGTGCTTTATCGAGACGGGCATATTCTGGCAGCGGCAAAGCCTTCGGGGCTCCCCACCCTCCCGGGAGGAGGTTTTCTGGAGCACACGCTCCTTTCCCTGGTGCGGAAGCACTACCCTGAAGCCGTGCCCGTCCACCGTTTGGGCCGGGGCACATCCGGCATCGTTCTTTTCGCCCGGACGAAACAGGCCAGGTCTACCCTCTGCCAAGCCTTTCGCAAAAGGGAGGTGGATAAATCATACCGTGCCCTCGTGGTCGGCGTGATCCCGGACGACGCTTTTGTCGTCTCCATACCCATCGGACCTGTCCCACATCCATGGCTGGGAAGCGTCCACGCCGTCAATCCCCTCGGCAAGGAGGCGGTGACACGGGTGAGGGTCCTCTCCCGCCAGGGAGGTCGCTCCATCGTGGAAGCGCACATCGAAACGGGAAGGCCGCACCAGATCCGCATCCACATGGCCGCAGCGGGGTATCCCCTCGTCGGGGATCCTCTCTATGCCGTCGGGGGGCTTCCTCACCCGGCCTCAACGGCTTGCCCAGGGGACTGCGGCTACCTGCTTCACGCCCAACGCCTCCGATTGCGCCACCCCTCCACGGGGGCATTCCTCGAGGTCCAATGCGCCCCTCCGCCGCTCCTCAGAACCGAGGGAGGAGGGGGACATGATGGGCCTCCTACAAATCGAGACCACCGGTAAGAGGCCCCCTCCTGACCGGATCAACACCTTTTTTGCCGTTGCATGTTCCACTTTGCATTTATGCCCGTTGAGGTTTGAAAGTGGCGCTCGTGGGCTCACGCTGAGACGCTGAGATTGCAGAGAAGACCTGCCCTGGTGTCTCCTCGTCTTGACGTGAGAAAACATTTTTCAACCTTCACGAGTATCAAGGCCGGCCCTTGTCTCCAGCGGTTCGGATTGCCTCCTTTGTCGTTAGATCAGATAGAATCCAGGCCGAGCTCCCTTAGCTTGGACTCAGAGGGCTCCGTGGTGTCCGGGTCCCATCCTCGATCTTTATAGTACTGGGTGAGCGTGGAGTCGAACTGGCTCCGGTCGAGCACAGAGCCCTTCTTGGGGCCGATGGTGAAAGCGTTCTCGAAGAAGCGATCGGGAAGCCGGTCGTCTTCACGGCGAAAGCCCTCACGGTAGTTGAACATCTTCTCAGCAATTCCCGCTGGAGCACGGCCAGGGGATGGCGTAGGCGTGTATTGAGCTCCTGGCGCATGAGGTTGGGGGGTAAGATGGCAAATTGAGACGGAGTTCCAAGACCATTTGGATGATTTGGGCAATTTGGAACCGCCAG
>JAAYVE010000050.1 GCA_012517315.1 Deltaproteobacteria bacterium | reverse complement strand
TATAATTGGCCCCGATTTTCAGACCACGCCCTTAGGTGGATGTGAGGTACCATTCACCTGACCGTGGAGGCCAAGCCGATGGCGACAAAACGAAGGAGCTTTACCGCCCAGTTCAAGTTCAAAGTTGCTCTGGAAGCCGTGAAAGGGGTGAAAACCCTCAGCGAGCTCGCAAGCGAACACGGTGTCCACCCAAACCAGATCGGCCAATGGATACAGCACACATTCCGCACCCAGGTGACGAACTGAAGGGGAATTTTTAGCACCCTCGACTCTACTGTTTAACCCGCCCTGGGTTCGGCGGTGAATAAGTCGGGTTTGAGTCCGAGAGCATCGAGCCATTCGAGCTGGACCGGCTTCAATGGCCGATTGAGCCTTCGCGTTGGACCAATCCGAAGGATGGTGATGTTTTTGAACTTGCTGGTGATCATGAGGGCAGTGGGACTGTTCGTGGGTTTGTTGTCCCAACCGGTTATAGGGCGTTCAGTCTCTTCGACGTGTTTTCTGAGCTTGCGCTCGATGAGTCGCCAGATGAGAAGCGAGATCAGCAGGATGAGGCCGAGAGCTTCGATGCGCTCCTCTGATTTGAGGAAGATGGCGTTGACCACGGCAGGGTCCTTGAGGAAAGAGAAGTTCTGCTCCACTCCGTGCTGCTCCTTGTAGAGGGAGAGAATCTCCCTGGCATCGGCTGCACCCTCTCCTTGAGTTGGCACATTCGTCAGAAGAACAAAGCAACCAGCCTCTTTTCTCATCCGCTCCAGCGCAGAAACGCTCGGCTCGACGCGGCAGTTCACTCGATAGTGAACCCGTGCGATTCTCCTGGGCTCCTCCTTCTTGGGACGCCCCCTGGAGTAGGTGTCCTGAGGCTCGATCTCCCAGGCGAGCTCATGGTATTGTGTCGGCTGGGTTGCCCAGCGTTGTGCGGCCGCCTGAGCATCTGCCTCGCAAGCGTACTCGGCCAGACACTGCTCGACAAAGCTCTTTTCAAGAGACGTCTTTTCCCTGGCCAGTTCGCGCTTAATCTTGTTTTGCCTTCTCTGGTCGTGGGAGCTCGAGTGCACAACCACGGCCCGATACTCATGGCCGTAGAGTGTAACCGTGGACTCGGCTGCGCGGTAAAAAGCGGCCGGTCAGTTGGCCGTCGGTTTCGTTCGCGCGAGCTGCCCCAGCTCCCCCCACTTGTCTGCGGCCACAGTCTCCGAGATCACCCGTCTACACTCGGCATACGTTGAGGGAAGTCGAGTGATGAACCGTTGTCCCCCGCTGAGCTGCTCCATGTTCCCCGGACTCACCAGGGCCGAATCGGCGATGTAGATGAAGGCCTTCTCATCCACTCCGAACTGCGCCATGTGCTCGCTGATCTGGCTCAGAAGCGTATGGTTGATCTTCTTGTCCGAGGCGTTGCCGTCCTCGTTTTTCCCATAGATCGGCACCTTGTCTGCGACACATAGCGTTGAGATCAGAAACTGCTTGAGATCCGGGGGGTGGTCCTTGCTGTAGCCCTGGGTGATCTCGAATGGAGGTGGATTGGCTTTGTCCACCTCATAGTCCCCATAGACACTCACAGAGGTTGTGTCCGAATGCACTGCCCGGGTGGATATCCCATGCTTGAGGACCGCATTCATGGCCAACTGGGAGAAGATCTTCTGCGTGCCCGTTTCAAAGAGAAGATCCAAAACTCGACCCAGTGTGTCGTCATTGAAAGCGCCTGCCGGCACTCGCTCACCGAGCAGAAGCTCTGTATCGCGGCCTTCGTAGAAATCCACCAGACGATAGAGGGGCGAGCGCCCTGTGAGCGTATCGAGAACAAGGGCCAGCACCACCAGGCCAGGCTTCACCGCCATCTGAGTTGGTACGAGACGGTTGATCGTCTCCACCAGATCGAGGTCATCTGCGAAGGCCTTGACGATCGGCAGATGGTCCACCTGCTGGGCGTCGATATCCAGGCGGCTCGACAGATCGACCGATGCCCCAGAATTCGGTGAGTCCTGTGAATTAGAATGGTTGGTATCCGCACTCATCCATCTTCGGATACCACACTCAAATCGCAGGGTCCAGAGAAATCGGAACCTGGAAATTCATCCCCATACGCCCTGAGGGGTGCGGAATGTATGATACAGCAACTGCTCAAAGAAGGAGCGGAGGTTTTCAGCCACAACTCCAAGAACCAGCAAAACGGCCAAGGGGTGGAAGCCGATCTGTACGAGCAGATCGGAAGGCTCAAGATGGAACTGGAGTGGCTGAAAAAAAAGTTCCCTGACAAACATTCGATCCCGCTCATCCGACGATAAGCCTCAGGAGGCAGTGCGAGCTGCTCGGAGTAAACCGTTCCATGCTGTATTACAAGCCGGCGGCCGATTCCGAGCTAAACCTCCACCTGATGAGGCTGATCGATGAGCAGTATACGAAAACCCCTTTCTATGGCTGGCCCAGGATGAGAATACAGCTCAGAGCCCTGGGCTACCTGGTCAACCATAAGCGGGTGAGGCGGTTGATGCAAAAAATGGGACTTCAGGCAATCTATGCCAAACCCAAGACTACAATGCCTTGCCATGAGCACAAGGTCTATCCGTATCTGCTCAGGGAAGTCCAGGTATGCCGTCCCGACCAGGCCTGGTGCGCTGACATCACGTACGTGCGGATGAGACAGGGATTTATGTACCTCGTGGCAATCATGGACTGGTTCACCCGGTACTTCGTTGCCTGGGAAACCAGATCCAACTCTTTGTTGGACGAAGCCGCTGCGCGGCGGAAAACATTTGAAATGGGTGTATAACTCCCGGCGTTGCCCAATTCCGGGCACCATCAAAACAAAGGGAGGTATACTATGGACCAGGCTGAAACGAATCGATTTGATGAGCTTTATCAGCGTCACCTGCGTTTGCTCAAACTACAGGGCAAGAGTCAAAAGAGCATTGATGCCTATGCCCGAGCCGTACGCCGCATCAGCAATCATTTTGATTGCTGCCCTGATCAACTGACCCTGGAACAACGGGAAAAGTACTTCGCCAACCTGGTGGAGTCCCATTCCTGGAGCACGGTCAAAATTGACCGCAATGGTCTGCAGTTCTTCTGGAAACATGTCATTGAACGCGACTGGCAGTGGGTCAACATCGTGAAAGCCCCCAAGGTGCGGTCACTGCCCGACATTCTCACCACCACCGAAGTGGAGCAATTGATCGGTGCCACACGCAACCTGCGCTACCGGGTCTTTCTGCTGGCCACCTATTCCATGGGCCTGCGGCTCTCGGAGACCCTGGCACTGCAGGTGGGCGATGTCGACAGTCAGCGCAAGCTGGTTCATGTCCGTCGCGGCAAGGGCCACAAGGATCGTTTCGTCCCCCTGCCGGATCTCACCTATCAGGCACTGCGCGCCCTATGGTGCAAACATCGCAATCCCTGCTGGCTGTTCCCCAATGCCGTGGGATCACCCGCGCTCATCCGCAGCGCCACCACGCACATGGATCGCGGCGGCACTCAGGCTGCCATGAAAGCGGTGGTGGACCAGTGCGGCATTAAAAAAAAGTCTCGGTCCACACGCTTCGCCACAGTTTTGCAACCCACCTGCTCGAAAAGGGCTTGAGCCTTCGTCATATCCAGGCACTGCTCGGTCACAGCAGCCCCACCACCACAGCACGTTACGCTCATGTCAGCGGTAATGCAAAAATGACCCCCTACGGTAATTGAAAAATTACCCCCCTATCCCGGAAAAGGGGGTAAGGCAGATGAGCGACAAGTTATGTTTCCTTCCGAACCACACCTCGGGAGGAAGTTCCATGATCAAGCAC
>JAAYVE010000049.1 GCA_012517315.1 Deltaproteobacteria bacterium | reverse complement strand
TTGATCAACGGTCCGGAAGGTTGCCCCGATTCGAGGGGATTGAGACCCACGCCCATATTCTGGCGTGGAACTCCTTTCTACTTGTCCGGAAGGGTGCCCCGATTCGAGGGGATTGAGACTTCCATCGAGATCGACGATGAACCTAGCAGCCCATCGCGTCCGGAAGGTTGCCCCGATTCGAGGGGATTGAGACTTTTGTGTGTGATTACACGCTTGACTTGCCTCATAATGTCCGGAAGGTTGCCCCGATTCGAGGGGATTGAGACGGGGCCTCAATGTTGCAGAGGCAGCCGAGTACGTACCGCCCTTTGCGGGCCGACATGGCAGGCGTATGTTAATTGGCCGAAGGCGTCGCCCTGGAGGAACCCTATATGCCGGCACAGGAATTCAGCCGGCAGGCTCGACGCCGGTCCGGGCGGATTTTTTCACGGAGTTTTGCGGCGAGGACCTGAAGGTTCTCTCCATCCCTTGCAACGCCGGGCAACCCTTCGCCATCCCGAATCCCACACACTCCACTAGGGCAGGGGGTGCGACGGCATTCTCCAGTTGCATCCGGGCAACCAGCTCGGATATATTCGATCCCCGCATGAGTTGGTCCTTTGATCTGGATCTTGGACACGTGAAGATCCCTCATGCGCAACCCTCATGCTGGAGGGACGTCCCATGGCAGGCATCTTACTGGGTTTCTTCGGGGTGTCCATCGGGTGGACCGGAATGGAAACGATGCTTCGGGAGGGTGGATTCACATGGACGGGACTGGCGCTTTGCCTTGTATCCCTGGCGATGGTTTTGAAGGCGCTCATTCGTCCCTTTCTTTGGATCGCCGCGATATTGCGTCCATGATGGTCGAAGAGAAACCTAACCGCCAGCCGGACACATCCCAATGTTCATCCCATGGCGATGGGAGATGCCCCGATCCCCACTCCTTCCGCCACCCGACCCCAATACCCTTCGCATTTTAAATCCTAGACTGCAGGACAAACCACGAACGGTGACGGGACGAAACATCCTCCTCTCCACATTGGGCCGAAGCTGGGAAATCCTTCCGGAGATCCTCGCATTCACCAACCCGCAGCAGGTTCCCCTCTACAGGCTGCACCCGAGGGCGGATGCATTGGACTCCCTGCGAAGCGAATATGCCATTGAACCTGTGGGGGAAGTCTGGGTCATCACCACATCGGGTTCCGACACGGACCACTCCCTGAACTTACTCCGGCAATGGCTGGAAGCCATGGATACAGGGAATTTGCCTTCCGTCAAGGTATGGCGCGTTGCGGACGTCGCCGACCTCACCAGCCTGGAACAGTGCCGCCGCATGACAGAGGCCATCTTCCGTGTCGTGCTGGGGGCTTCGGAAGCCGCCCGGGCAGGGGGTGGACAACTGATCCTCTCCCTCGCCGGCGGGCGCAAGACCATGAGTTCGGACCTCCAGGCGGCGGCTTCCTTTTTCGGATGCCAGGCTCTGCTTCACGTGGTCATGAACGAGAACGTCCCCCCGCCGCTGCGAAACCCCTCCCTCAGCCATTTTTGCGGCCCCTTACCGCCGGAGGCGGCGGAGGCCTTCCTGCCGGTCGTTGTGGGCCGTCACCCGAGGAACCCTATTGTGGGCATGGAAGAGGAGGGGAAGGGAATTCTGTCGACCGGACTCTTTCTCCCCGGATGGCCTGGGGGTTCCGGCACGCCCCGGTCCTGGGAAGTCACGGAAGTCGTCATCGAGGACACGCGCCTTTGCCGAATCCTGGAGGAGAGACAACGCAAAGCCGCCTTCATCTGCGTCAATCACACCAGCCGCATCATCCAGAGCGAACCGGCCCCCAACTTCCTGGCCCTCTACAGCCTTCCCCCCGATCATCTCCAACGCCTCAAGGAAACGCGCCTGGGGACGGATCCGGAAAAAGAAGGGAGGGAATTGGCCTTTCTGGGGGACCTCCCTAAGGCGGAACTCCACTGCCACCTGGGGGGCGCTTTGGATGCCCGGGAGATGATCGAGACGGCTGAAGCCAATATGGAAGCCGTACAGGCGCACCAGGATGCATTGAAGGGATGGCTGGATCAATGGCGGTGGAAATTGGACCACGGGGATCCGGAACATCTCGCCGCCTCCCTTGATTGGAAGCGTCTGCGGCGCCCCCTGCCGGGAGTTCCGGAACCGGTTTGCGTGGCGGCCTTCCTGCTCCTTTTCAAAGACTGTGCGGCCGATCTCGACCGACTGCTCTTTGGGCCGTGGAGGGAACCGGAGCGTTTTGTGGGTGTGGGCTTTGACGCCTACGAGAAGCTCGGCGACCTGCAAGGATCCGCCCTTCTCCAGAGTGAAGCGAGTCTGCGGAAGGCCTGCCGACTCCTCGGCTCCAAGGCGCGTCGCCACAACGTCCTGCACCTGGAGGTGCGCTGCTCCCCCATGAATTACACCCGGGGAGGTCTGACGCCTGAGCAGGTCGTGAGGGCTGTTGCCGACGAATTGAACCGCAGCGGGCCCGAATCCTGCTCCCTTCTTTTCATCGGGAGCCGGCACGGTTCCAGGGACGCGATCCAAGACCACGTGGCGCTGGCCACCCGGGTGCTCGCGTGGGGGGAAGGGGGAGGGTCCATGCTGAGGGGCTTCGATCTCGCAGGCAATGAACAAGCCTGCCCGGCAAAGGCCGTCCGCGAAATTTTTCTCCCCCTCATGGAGCATTGCCTCCACACCACCATCCACGCGGGAGAGACGGCCCCTGCGGCAAGCATCTGGGAGGCGGTCTATCACTTGAGTGCCGAACGCATCGGCCATGGACTCACCCTGAAGGAGAACCCCGTGTTGATGGATCGCTTCAGGGATCGGCGCATCGCCCTGGAAATGTGCCCTTCCAGCAACTGCCAGATTGTGGGCTTCAGGGATGCTTTCCTTGCTGGCACGGAAATTCTGCCCGAATACCCTCTCGTGGAATACCTGAGGCAAGGCCTGCGGGTGACCGTCAATACGGACAATCCCGGGATTTCACGCACGGACCCGACCCGCGAGCTTCACAGGGCGGCTCGCCTCACCAGGGGCGGATTGAGCCTGTGGGATCTCCTTCTCGTCGTGCGAAACGGCTTCAAGGCAAGCTTCGTCGAGGGGGTCGTGCGGCATGGACTCCTTCGAAAGGCGGAGACCATGATCTTGAGAAAACTCGAAGAGGGGTGGCGGGAATGAAAGCGGATGAGAAGGTCCTCTGTGTCCCCCGTGCAGCGCTGCCCGGCCGGTGGCTCGGGCAACGAACCGCACTGCGGCTTTCGTGGGGCGGGTGCCTCCACGTTCTCGAAAAGGCCGGAGGCCGCTTCGTTCCCCGGTCCATGGCGGAAGACGACTCCACTCATAAGCAAATCATCCCTTACGTGGTCGTTTGCGCCCCCGAAGAGGGGCTGGTGGGCTGCTACCGGAGAAAAGGCAGCGAGGAAAGGCTCCATGGTTTTGAATCCGTCGGCATCGGCGGCCACGTAGGGGAAGAAGACCGGCGGGAGGGGGAAAACGGGATACGGGAAGCCGTCCTGGGGGGCCTTTCCAGAGAACTGTCCGAAGAATTCCGAGTTGCGCCCCAAGGGGCCTCACCCGCCTTTCTCGGCGTGATCAACGAGGAACTGAGCGCCGTTGGGAAAGTCCACCTGGGACTCGTTTTCCGCATGGAGGCCCATGAGCCGGACCGAGTGATCGCCGGCCCGGAACTCCTGGGTTTCCAATGGATTGGGGTCGACGAAGCGGCGAGCCGCAACCTGGAACTCTGGTCCCGCCTCGCCCTCGAGTTGCTGTAGCGTTCCCTGGGGGGGTTTCCCCCGATCCCGGCACAGGAACGGGGGAGGACACGCGCGGTCAGCGATCAAATGTGGCGGACATCTCTCACTGCCCGAGACACGATGAAGACCCTGAGGTTGTTGCTTTCCGGGTCCAAGGGCACCAGGAAGAATCCTTGCCGTCTAGGATCATAGGCCGGGGTGGATCCCACGATAATCTCCCCATCGGCGAAGGTCACCTCCACAATGTGTCCCTGAAACGTTTCTTCTGCAAGGTGCACCTTCTTCTCGTCGTATTGGCGGTTTCCGGCGAAATCGCGAACGAAGAAGACGGCCTTGAGGTCTCTCATGTACACCTCCCTTCCCTTTCCAGGCGCACCCGGTTCCGGGTGAAGATGGAAACGTTCCCTGTTGGGAAGGATGTTTCGGGTGTAGCCCTTCATCAAACGGCCATCGGCATATCGAACGACCACCTTGTGCCATTCCACCGCTTCCCCCTCCTGCCAGGACACTTCTGCCTTCGATCCCTTCGGAAAACATCTTCATTTTTGCGACCACAGACGGAAAGAAACCCCCGTGGTCACACCCCACTTTACCAGATGGGTGCTTGCATCACCGAGGGGTTTTTCATGACGAGAAGTGATTGCCCCCTTGAGACTCCGTCGATGGATCGGGGGAGGCGCTACCACCGTCATTCCGGAGCAACACGGATCTGGCAATATGGGTTTCCCTTGTAGGCGCCTGGCAATACTCATAAACGAATCAAGGAGGGGCATGAGGGGCTGCAGAATCGGCACGGCAGGTCCTTTGCCGGGAGATGTGGCCGCAGAAGATCACCTCCGTGAAAATCCTCCCTCCTGTAGCGGATCGCTCCTTCTTCCATGGCGCCTCTCAGCCGAGGAATCCCAGCCGCATGCGGCCACCTTATGGACGAGTTTCCCGAAAGTCCTCTCAATCCTTACCGCAGGATCGCTCTGCTGCCCCAAACAAGAAAGGCTTCCCGGTCAAAACCCGTGAAGCCTTTGATTTCTTTGGAGCCGGCGATGGGATTTGAACCCGCAACCTGCTGATTACAAATCAGCTGCTCTGCCGTTGAGCTACGCCGGCCCGCCTGCGTAAGTCTCTGTAGCAAAAGGATTTGCAGAAATCAAGCCGGTTGTGGAAACCGCTCAATACGGTCCCTTTGCTCACTGAAAAACGGACCGTTCTGCAGACGGTGATCCCTCCCCCCGTTCCGCCGATTTTTCCTCAGACCCCTGCCGCAAATGATCTGCGTTGTGTTGGCTCCCTTCTTCCCACCTGACTCCTTTTCCCATCTCTTCGCCCGGGTAAACCGGTGTGATGGGGAGAACACTATTGATTGCGGTCGTGGACACGGGGTATTTAGAATCCCTGATGTTTCCGAACTTTTTGTCCATCCTTCTACGGTTGACGTGCATCCATGAAAGCGTATCTCGTCCGAAGGCTTTTTCAGATCGTCCCGACCCTTCTAGGCATCACGCTCATCACGTTCCTCATCATTCAGCTGGCCCCGGGGAATCCCGCAGCGTTAAAGATCCAAATGGCCTCCCAGGGACAGATGAGCGATCGGGCCGTCTCCCAGCAGATCATCGAGGAGACGAAGAGACTCTACGGACTGGACAAACCGATTCCCGTCCAGTACCTTCTGTGGGTGAAGCGGGTGTTCACCCTGGATTTCGGCACTTCGTACAAGGACCACCGGCCCGTTTGGGACAAGATTGCCGAACGTCTGCCCGTCACCCTTCAACTGAACATCTTCTCTCTTTTTCTCGTTTATCTCATCGCCATTCCCTGCGGAGTTTATTCGGCCACGCACTCGGGATCCCCAGCGGATCGCCTCCTCACACTCCTTTTTTTCTTCCTTTATTCACTTCCCAGCTTTTGGGTGGCGGTACTGCTCATCATGCTCTTTGGCGGCGGTGATTTCTGGGACGTCTTCCCCGTCTACGGCATCTCCTCCATCGAAGCCGACAGGTGGCCGTTCTTTAAGTGGATCCTGGATCGTTTCCATCACCTGGTGCTCCCGGTCTTCTGCCTCACCTACGGGGGGCTTGCGTACCTTTCCCGGCTCGCTCGGGCCGACATGCTGGAAGTCATCCGAGAGGACTATGTGCGCACGGCCCGGGCCAAGGGACTCAGCGAGCGCACGGTCATCTTCAAACACGCTTTCCGCAATGCCCTGTTGCCCATTGTGACTTTGCTGGCCTTTCTCCTGCCGGCCCTTTTCGGAGGAAGCGTGATCATCGAGAGCGTTTTTTCCATCCCGGGCATGGGGCAACTGGGATTCGAGGCTGTGCTCAGCCGCGATTACCCCGTCATCATGGCCATCACCACCATTTCCGCCCTGTTGACCCTCATCGGATTGCTGCTGTCGGACATTCTGTATGCTGCCCTGGACCCGCGTATCAAACTCCAGTGAAGAGGAGGTCCCCTTTTGAAGAGGGGAATGCAACAGCAAGACGAGGACCTGCCGTGAACGGGAGAACCCCTCAGACTTACTGGCAGACGGTCCGCCGCCACTTCCGGCAGAAGCGGCTCGCCATGGCAGGCCTATGGGTGACGATCTTTCTCATCGTCACCGCCCTTCTCGCGCCTATCCTGGCCAACGACCGACCCTTGATCCTGCGTCACGGGGGAGAGTGGACCTTTCCGGTTTTTTCAGAAATGGAACAGGTGGGCAAAGCAAACTGGAAGGAGATGCGCAAGGACCTCGTTTTCCTCATCCAAGTCCGCCCGCAGGGAGGAGGAGACTTCGCCCTGTGGCCGCCGGTTCCCTTTTCGCCGACGGAATACGACCTCCTGGAAAGCCTGGCCGCTCCCAGCGCCGCCCACTGGTTCGGAACGGACGACAGTGGGCGGGACGTCCTGAGCCGCATGATTCACGGGGCGCGCATCTCCCTTTCAGTGGGGTTTGTGGCGGTGGGGATCGCCCTGGTGATCGGGGTTTTCATGGGAGCCGTCGCCGGCTACTTCGGCGGCTGGCTGGACGACTTGATCTCCCGGATCATCGAAATCCTCCTCACCATCCCCACGTTTTTTCTCATCATCGCTATCATCGCCTTTCTTCCCCCCAGCATTTACAACATCATGATCGTGATCGGACTGACCGGGTGGACGGGAGTTGCGCGTTTCGTGCGGGCGGAATTCCTGAAGCTCAAGCAGCTGGATTTTGTCATGGCTTCACGCGCCATGGGGGCATCCCATGGGCGCATCATCCTGGTGCACATGCTCCCCAACGCCATGGCCCCGGTGCTCGTTTCCGCGGTCTTTGGCGTCGCTGGAGCGATTCTCACCGAATCGAGCCTGAGTTTTCTGGGATTCGGCGTCCCTCCGCCCACTCCCAGCTGGGGAGACATTCTTTCCCAAAGCCGCGACTACATCGAATTCGCCTGGTGGCTCACCTTTTTCCCCGGCTTTGCCATTTTTCTTAGCATTACGGCATATAATCTGGTAGGAGAGGGTTTGAGGGACGCCATGGACCCCAAGCTTTTCCAGTGAACCATTGCAGGCGGCACAGGGCGAGAAAGCTTTCTTGTGCAGTCGATTCCGGGCCTTTTGGAGCGATCCGATGCTCCTTCCATTCTTGAACGAGCAAACCAGCGTTTACACGGTCAGTGACCTCAATGGACGGATTCGCAACCTGCTGGAATCCAACCTGAATTTCGTGTGGGTAAAAGGTGAGATTTCCAACTTCCGTATCCCGGGATCCTCCGGGCACTGGTATTTCACCCTGAAAGACGAGCGAAGTCAGATCCGGGCCGTTTTTTTCAAAGGTCAACGGCGGAATCTGCGCTTCCAGCCCGAATCCGGATTGCAGGTCGTGTGCCAGGGAAGGGTGAGCGTCTACGAACCGAGAGGGGAATATCAGCTCATCGTGGAGTTGATGGAACCCCAGGGAATCGGGGCGCTTCAGCTGGCCTTCGAGCAGCTGAAGAAGAAGCTCGACGCCGAAGGGCTTTTCCATCCGGACCGGAAGCTCCCCCTTCCCACCTGCCCCCAGCGCATCGGCATCATCACCTCCCCCACGGGAGCGGCTGTTCGGGATATTCTTAAGGTGCTCCAGCGAAGTCCCTATCCATTGTCGGTGACGCTTTTGCCCGTGCGGGTCCAGGGTATGGAAGCGGCGGGAGAAATCACGGCAGCGCTCTCCCTGGCCGATTCCCTGGCCGATGTTTTTCAGTGGGACCTTTTGATCGTGGGTCGTGGGGGGGGGAGCATGGAGGATCTTCAGCCCTTCAACGAAGAGGTCGTTGCCCGTGCCATCGCCGCCTCCTCCGTTCCCATCATTTCCGCTGTAGGCCACGAGATCGATTTCAGCATTTCGGATCTCGTGGCCGATCTGCGCATGCCCACTCCCACCGCCGCAGGAGAGTGGATTGTGGGCAGGCTGCAGACCCTGGAGCGGGAGTTGACCGGATACCGGGATCATCTCCAACGACTGCTGACCCATAAATTGGATTATGAGGCTCAGAGACTCCACTACCTAGAAAAGCGCCTGGTCCACCCGGGGCGCAAGCTGGAAGACTTGCGCCTGGCCCTGGACGACCGGATGGAGCGCCTGCAACTCGCCTACTCCAATCGCCTGGAGGGTCTGCGCACCATCCATTCCCATCTGAGAGAAAGAATGCTTTTGGCGAACCCGGGGCGGATGGTTCAGCAGACCCGCCGGCTTCTTTTTCAATCAACCAAGGACCTGCTTTTTCACTATCGCAGTCTTGTCAATGAACGCCGACTGCGCCTCCAGGGATACGCCGAGAGACTGGAGGGACTCAACCCCCTTTCCGTTTTGGCAAGAGGCTACTCCATCACTTATCTTCTGCCGGGAAAGGCGATCGTAAGAAGGTCCTCGCAGGTTCTCCCGGGGCAGGATATTCTGGTCCAGCTGTCGGTAGGTGAATTGACATGCACCGTCAAGGAAACGAAATAGACGTCCAACACCATGATGAGGTCGAATGTGGTCAAGAAAAAGGGTGATCCATTTGAAGAGTCTCTGAAAAGACTACAGTCCATTATCGAGAAACTGGAAAAGGGGGATTTGCCGTTGGAGGAGGCCATGGATTCCTTCACGGAAGGCATTCGTTTGGTCCAGTCATGCCATCGGAAGCTGGAGGAGGCGGAAAACAGGCTCCAGATGCTCCTCAAGGACGATCAAGGTGCCTGGGTGACGGCCCCCCTGGATGCCTCCCCTTCCGACAAGCTTTCGGAATGAGGCCGGCGGCGTCATGGGCGAAGCCACAGACCGTTTCGTGACCCTGAAAAGATTGAGCCGGCACCCCGCGGCCGTCGCTTTTCCGGGATGCCCCGAAGCACCACGTATAGAGTGGAAACCTGAATCGAGACATGCTACATCATCATCTGACAAATACAAACAATCACGGACGGATGTCGCCACATGGCAGATTTTGAACTGAAAGCCTACCTCGGTGAGAGGAAGCAGTGGATCGACGCGCAGCTTGAAAAGCTTTTTCCCGCTGCCTCCGGTTTGGAGAAAAGCGTCGTTGAAGCGGCGCGATACAGCCTTTTCGCCGGGGGGAAACGGTTGCGCCCCATTCTCTGCCTCGCCGCCGCAGAAGTCGCAGGCGGGTCCCCGGAGGCGGTCATGCCCGTCGCGGCTGCCCTGGAGATGATCCACACGTATTCTCTCATCCATGACGATCTGCCCGCCATGGACAACGATGATTATCGTCGGGGGAAGCTCACAAACCACAAGGTTTTCGGGGAGGCAGTGGCGATTCTGGCCGGTGACGCCCTTTTGACGGAAGCCTTCGGTTTGATGGCTGAGATGGGTTCAAACGGCGGCTTTGAGCCCCGCAAGATTCTGAGAGTCATTGGAATCGTGGTCAAAGCCGCCGGTTACCGGGGAATGATCGGGGGGCAGGTGATCGATCTGGAATCGGAAGGACGCAATGTAGACATCACGACGGTGGAATACATGCACATTCGCAAGACGGGGGCGCTCATTTCCGCATCCCTGGAAGTGGGGGCCATCCTGGGAGGGGGGTCGGAGGAACAGATCGCCGGCCTGAAGCGCTACGGGCATCACTTGGGACTCGCTTTCCAGATCACGGACGACTTGCTGGACCTGGAGGGCGAAGCCGAGGTGATGGGGAAGACTCCTGGTTCGGACCTTGCAAAGAACAAAAAGACGTATCCCGCACTCCTGGGCGTGGGCCGTTCCAGGGAATCCGCTCGGGAGCACGTGGCGGAGGGGTTGAGGGCTCTCGGCATTTTCGGAGAAACTGCCGACCCGTTGCGGGCCATCGCTGAGTATCTCCTGGTGCGCAAGGCGTGAGGCAGAAACGTCGTCAGTCTCTCGCGGCGGGATCCGGGACGCATCCACGGCGGCCTTCCCTCCGAAGGGCGGCGATTTCCGACGGGTGTCCCTCGGCAGGAGGCGATGGGGCCGGCCATGGTCTTTCGCCTCATGGTGCCATTGCCTTTGAAGGCATTCCTGAAATCCATGTTCAGAGAGGTTGTACCTTGGAAGAAGAAAAACACACGAGCCTGCTTTCGCAAATCGATAATCCGTCGCAACTCCGGCATTATTCCCTTGCGCAGCTCCAGCAG
>JAAYVE010000048.1 GCA_012517315.1 Deltaproteobacteria bacterium | reverse complement strand
GTCCGTGGGGGTGTTTCAGCCGCAGAACGTGCGCATCCACAAGACGGGCGGTTGGCAGGAGTTCCCCTTCGCACCGGTGACGGCCCGTTACGTGAAGTTCAAGGTGACGTCGGAACAGAGTTCCTGGTTCAAGGTGGACAAAGTGAAGGGAGGGGGGAAGAGCTTCCAGCTCGTGGGAGAGGCTGGTCCGTAATGTTTCGGCTTCCCTCCCCAAGACGCTCACGTCCGGGGGAGGGGAAGACCGAAGACTCTCAGTACAGAGGCAGAATGAGAACGGATCAAGCTTCAGAAGAGGAAGCCGACCTGGCCTCCAACCCTGAAATTGTCTGCGCTCACGTCCGTGTCAATGCCTCCAAGAGAGATGTCCTCCGTGATCTGGTACTTGATGTTTGCACCGACGAACCACCTCCCCACCTTGTAATTCAAATCGGCGAAGAACTGCCCCCCGAATACCCAGTCGTCCTCATCCGCCGAGAGTCCATTGACGGAGGCGTCAATGTTCAGGTAGCTGTAAAAGATGCCCGCGCCGAAATCCAGCGTGAGGCAGGGGGAGAGTTCAAACACATACTTGGCGTTGAACTCAATGGGCACATAGCCCAGGTCCAGATCCACATCGAACCCGAAGACGTCGACATCCCCGGAACTCCAGGCATACCCCGTTTCAAGACCGAGGTAGAGGGCGCGCCAGACGGGAAAGAACACCTCCCCACCGATGTACATTGCGTTTTCGAGGCCCAAATCCTCCACCTCGCTGCTAGTGAACCTGAGATAGTCCAGTTTGAGAGCAACATTGGCCCTGCCAAGGGGGTAAGCCTGTTGCGCCTCGACCGACGGAACCATAAAAACCATGGCGGCTGCCACGAGTAAGAAAACGATTTTCCTCATAGTTCTTGCTCCTTGCCCGTCATAAATCATTTTCTCCCCCTGCTCATCCCTTTCTTTCCTCATTGAGACTCTGGGACGTCCCCGAGTCCATGAGCAGCTATTGAAACATAATAGGAAAAAGCCACAAGGAGTTCAATCAAAAGCTCTGCCTTGGGTCGGTTGGAAAGATGCCACCATGGCCGCTAAATGGCCGCTTCTGCCTCTCCTGCGGATCCCCCGGTCCGGTAAGGCACCAGGAGGCGAGGAATCCGGAATTTCACGGACTTTCAGCCCGCGATCGTGGAGACCTGAAGAAGAAATCGCCGGACACCGCCTGGGGCAGGTAGCGTTCCACGAAGACGTGCAGGACGATTTCCGGATCATGCTTTCTGATGGTTTCGAAATCAAAGGGCACAAAAGGGGCGATGTTGACAATCTTCTGAAACAGGGGGGTGAGGAAGGGGTATAGATTGTCGCCGAAGGAGTCATGGCGAAAGAGGAGAGTCTTGAAGAGCGGCGTCTTAGGCGTCCCTGAAAGGTTGAATTGCGTGTGATGGTCCTCGGGGAGGAGATCCTGCATGAAGAGCATCTGTGCCAGGTCTCCGCCGGGGAGGGTCCTCTCCAGGGTCACCTTGTCACCGGCGATTTGCGCAGGCTCGAGACACCTTTCCGGAAAACGCGTCGCCAGCGAGTCCATGATTTTACGGTAACCCACGTAAGCACCGTAGGTATTCCAGTGGGAATCGGTCTTCATGTAAACGGGTTGGCTTTCCTTGGCTTGCAGCAAAGGCTCCCGCAGGTCGAGGATTTCCACGTCCGAGTGGATTTTCATGTGGGCCATGAACTGGTCCAGGCGTGTTTTGGCCTTGAACCCTTCGATTTCGTCGGGAAGGTTCTCTCCATAAATGGTGTTCTTATTGGGTGCGATGACCACCAGGTAGAAGATCCCGTTCTTGGAAAATTCTCTGTGATTCTCTTCCAGAATCTGTTCAAGCTCCGCCAGATCCTCGCCTGAAAGGGGAATGGCTCCCGTGTAATCGTTAATGGTGTCCCCGTCCTCCAGGGTTTCCGAGCGGTAAAAGAGCCAGGAGTCCTTGCCCAGGATGACGCTTTCAACGGGGGAAACACCCAGGAGAATGACCCTCAGGACGTTGTTCCACCGAATGAGGTCCGGACGCAGGCCGAAATGGTCGGAAAGGTAGGCATCGCATTCTGCCGGCCAACGCTTGAAGCGGGAGGGATTCAGGTCCGGAGCTTTGGCTAGTTCCCGGTTTTCAAGGTTGTCGAATTCCCTGTAGAATTGCAGATTCATCTGTAAGATGGGCAGCCAGAGAGCGACCAAAAATCCGATGATTAAAACATTCTTCTTCTTCATTTGAACATCCAGCGTCAAACTGCCCCGGAGATTTGCCTCCGTTCCATGGGGGACCGTCCCGTTCGGTTACCCGACCATGCGCCGGAGCCTGCACCTTTCCTAGAACTTGGAGTAGATGAACGCCTTATGGGTTCCACCTGCCACAGACATGCAGGACAGGAGGAAGAGCAGGCTCAAAAACGCCGCGTACGCAGACCGGAAGCCCAGGTTCCAACGGTCGCCGGTCAATCCGTCAAGGGCGGGGAAGAGCCATGATGCGGCATTGCGCCATGTCTTGGGTGGGATGGAGAGTAGAGTGCCGACGAGAAGGCACAGGATCACCTCGTTGTTCAAAAAGAGCCCGGCGGAATACTTGGGATCGACGCCGTCTCCAAGGGCGGCCATCGCCTTGAGGAAAGCGAGGGAAACGCTGAGGGTCTCCGATCTGAAGAACACCCACCCCACAATGACGACAAGAAGCGTATACAGGTGACGGCAGGGGCGGGGAGACAAAGCGAGGACGCTGCCCACGCGGGTTCTTTCCAGAACGAGGAAAAGACCGTACCACATTCCCCAGACGACGAAATTCCAGCTTGCCCCGTGCCAGAGACCGCAGACGAGAAAGACCGTGATGAGATTGACATATTGTCTTGGGAGACCGCACCGGTTTCCCCCGAGAGGGATATAAAGATAGTCCCGCAGCCATCGAGACAGGGAAATGTGCCATCTTCTCCAAAAATCCCGAACCGATTGCGATGCGTAGGGGTAGTTGAAGTTCTCGGGCAACCGGAATCCCAGCATTCGACCAACTCCTATGGCCATATCCGTATAGCCGGCGAAATCGTAAAAAATCTGGAGGGTGAAGCACAGGATTCCCAGCCACGCCACACCGAAGGTCAACTGGTCCGCTGAAATGCCGAAAATCTTGTCCGCCACTGCGGCCAGGGGATTGGCGATGAGCACCTTCTTCCCCAGTCCGGCAACGAAGCGCTCAACCCCTTTGAGAAAACCCTCCTGAGTGATCCACCGGCCGCCGAGGTCCTGCCGGGCGTCCTGATACTCGACGATGGGTCCCGCAAGCACTTTGGGGAAAAATGAGAAATAGAGGGCGAGATCCAAAGGGTTTTTCAAGGAGCTCGCTTTTTGACGGAAGATGTCGACGAGGTAGGACAGAGCGTGGAAGGTAAAAAACGATATCCCGAGAGGCGCTCGGACGCTGCTCACGGCCATGGCTTCCAGGTCGAGCTTCACGAGGAGGGGGTTCAAGTTCTCAGCGAGGAAACCGCTGTACTTGTAGCAAACAAGAAGACCCACGTTGAAGAGGATCCCACAGGCCAGGCAAAGCTTCCGGGGAAAAGATGGCACAAATTTGTAGGCTTTGGCGGTCTCAGGCAAGGCGGACTGGGCGCTTTTCTCTTGGAGACGATCCGTGAGACTGATCCCGAGGCCCAAAAGGTAGTTCACGAGTATAGAAATGGGCAGGATCAGCAGTTGCTCCGTTTCGCCCCATGCATAAAAAACGAAGCTGAGCAGAAGGAGTGTTCCGTTACGCCAACGGTTCCAGGGGAAGAAGTGGATTGCCAATGTGATGGGAAGAAAAAAGAACAGACAGGCAATGGAGCTGAATACCAATGAGAAAGTTCCTCCAGTGGTTCCTCCCGTTCAGTCAGAAGTGCCCCGGTCAGTCGAAACCAGATCGCCGACGCTGGACAGGCTCTTCAGTTCTTTCATGAGAGGGGTGTTCTTTCTTTCCTGGTGCCTGGGGCGGGAATCGAACCCGCACGCCCACGTGGAGCAAGGGATTTTAAGTCCCTTGTGTCTACCTGTTCCACCACCCAGGCAGCCCAAATAAAAAAATATCTAACACAGAGTGAAAATCGGAGACAAGGGCGTTGAAAGGGGTGGGAACATCCCTTCAGAGGGGAGTTTCCCCTTGACAAGGCCGGAAGATGTCGCTTATAGGGGAACTCACGCATCCGTTCTCCTGGAAGAATACTGGAAATAGACAGCATGCAGGGCACAATCGTTTTAATGCTTTATGACGGTTATTCCTATTACGGCTATTTGAGGCGGTCTGCCCGGGCATTCTGAGGGTTCGTGATCCGAGGCCGTGGGCAGACCGCATGCCGGTTTGCCCACGGCTTTTTTTGTTTGAAGCCGTGGCCGATGGGGTCCACGGCTTTTTCGTTCCCGGGGCAAATTTCGAGCAGGCTGTGCATCCTCTGGGAAGGGTTCTCGAGGATGGCGCCATGGAGGAGAAGGTCGTACACCATGGGGGCCGTTTGGGAGGTCCGCGGACAGGGCCTCAGGCCGGGAAGCACCGGGGGCGTTCAGAAGGTAACCACTCTTGGCGCGGGAAGGGAGGATGATCATGAGTCGTTTGGGGGAGTGTGTGAGCAGAAGCATCCTGGCGGGATTTTACGTGGGTTTGATGCTTTTCCTCGCGGCCTCTGGGAGAGGCCTCGCCGCAGAGCCTTACAAGATCGGAGCCGTTTTCTCCATCACCGGGGGGGCTTCCTTCCTCGGAGAACCGGAAAAGAAGACCGCAGAAATGATCCGGGACGAAATCAACAAGCAGGGCGGAATCAACGGCCATCCCATCGAGTTGATCATGCTCGATGACGAAACGGACCCCACTAAGGCCAACCTCGCGGTGAAAAAGCTGGTCAAGGAGGTCCCCGTGATCATCGGGCCGAGCACCAGCGGAACGAGCCTCGCGGTGGTGGGAGTAGCCGAGGAAGCGAACGTCCCCCTCATTTCCTGTGCGGCCAGCCACAAAATCGTGACGCCCATCGAGAGCCGCAAGTGGATCTTCAAAGTGGCGGGTTCTGATAGCCACGTGGTGGGCAAGATGTTCGAACACATGAAAAAGCAAGGCATCCAGAAGATCGGTATCATGACGGTTTCCGACGGGTTTGGGGCCAGCGGACGGGAGGAACTGCTGCGTCTCGCCCCGGAAAACGGGATCACGGTGGTGGCCGATGAGCGCTACGGTCCCCAGGACACGGACCTTTCCGCCCAGTTGACCAAAATCCGGACAAGCCAGCCCCAGGCCATCGTCAACTGGTCCACCGGCCCGACACAGATCCTGGCAGTGAAGAACTGGCGGGATCTGGGGATGGATTCCATACCCCTTTACCAGAGCCACGGCTTCGGCAACCGCAAGAACATCCAGTTGGCCGGCAAGGGGGCGGAAGGGGTACGGCTGCCCCTCGCCAGGGTCAACATCGGTCCCCTTCTTGCTGACGACCATCCCCAGAAAAAGGTGATCATGGAATACACCAAGGCGTACGAGGCCCAGTTCAAGGAGCCGGTCTCCTCCTTCGGTGGTCACGCTTGGGATTCCATGCATCTTGCCATGGCGGCTCTAAAGGCTGTGGGTCCGGACGCAGCCAAGATTCGGGACTTCCTGGAGAATACCAAGGGGTTCGTGGGGCAGCATGGGACCTTCAACTTTTCAGCACAGGACCACAATGGGTTGAGCAAAGAGGACTTGGAGATGGTGGTGGTGAAGGACGGGGATTGGGCCTTGGCGAAGTAGAATGTCCTCGTGATGGGCAGGCCGTGGGCGGACGTCTCCCTCCAATCAACAAAAAAGGGTCTGGAGGAAGCCGTCCGAAATCACCGCCGTGATTACCCTGCTAGAGGGATTGAAATCCGTCCGGTACCTGGGGTATAGGGGGGCTGCGTTTTCCTCCGGGGAAGGTGGCAGAGGGGGGGAAGGGAGGCTTTTTCCATCGCTGTGGACAGTTTTTCTCTGGGTTCTGCCCTGTTGCAATATACCGTCAGCGGACTGACCATCGGCGTCATTTATGCTCTGGTGGCCATCGGCTACAACATCATTTACAACGTCACAGAGATCATCAATTTCGCCCAAGGGGAGTTCGTGATGCTGGGCGGGCTCTTTGCCGTGTTTTTTGCCCAGTCTCTTCACCTTCCCATTTTCCTGGCCTTCGTGGCGGCAATCGGTCTCACGGGACTGACCGGATTTGCTATGGAGCGCCTGGTCATCCGGAGAGCCCGCAGTTCAACGGTCCTTTCCCTCATCATCATCACCATCGCCGTTTCCATCCTACTCAAAGGCACCGCCATGTTCTGGTGGGGCAAGAACCCCTACAGTCTTCCGCCGTTCTCCTCCGGCCGGCCGTTCATTGTCTTGGGGGCGGCCATTCAACGTCAGGCCGTCTGGATTTTCGCCGTGAGCGCCATCGTGGTGGTCTGTCTCACCCTCTTTTTCCGCCGCTCCGCCTATGGGAAGGCCATGCTGGCTTCGGCGGACAATCCGAGCGCGGCCCGCATGGTGGGAATCCCAGTGCGCCAGATGGTTCTCCTTTCCTTTACGCTTAGTGCTGCCATCGGGGCGGCTGCGGGGGTGAGCATCACGCCGATCTCCCTCATGGAATACGACCGAGGGGCGCTTTTGGGACTCAAGGGCTTCGGGGCGGCGGTGCTGGGCGGGTTGGGTCAATTCTTCGGGGCTCTGGTGGCGGGAATCGTGCTCGGCCTCGCCGAATCCTTCTGCGCAGGCTATCTCTCGTCCGGCTATAAGGATGCCGTTGCCCTCGTCATCCTCCTACTGGCCCTCTTTTTCAAACCGGAAGGGCTTTTCGGGAGTCGGGAAGCAGCGAAGCTCAAGCGGTTCTGACAGAAAACCGGAGAAGAGGAACATGACCCGAAAGGACTGGCGCATTTTTCTCCTGACGGCTTTGCTCATAGCGGCGTTCCCGTGGATGGTGCAGCCCGTGAAGGCCGTCTCCCATTACGTGGACGTGATGGTTTTCGCGGGGATCTTTGCCTTGGTGTGCCTGGGGGTGACCATGCTCATGGGTTATGCCGGCCAGGTTTCCATGGCCCAGGCCGCCTTTTTTGGCATCGGTGCGTACACCTCCGCGATCCTCACCGGCCGTTTTGCCCTGGACCCCTGGCTGGCGATGCCGGCGGGGGCGAGCCTGGCCGCCCTGGTGGCTTGGGTAGTGGGCATCCCCGCCCTGCGCCTGAAAGGGCATTACCTGGCCATGGCCACCTTGGGATTCGGGGTCATTGTGCACATCATCCTGAACGAGGAGGTGGAGTGGACGGGGGGGCCTTCCGGAATGGCGGACCTCCCCGGCCTGCATGTCCTGGGATGGAAGCTGAGCACGGAACTCGCCTGGTACTACTTCGTGTGGGGGACTGTTTTCCTGGCCTTGCTCTTCTGCTTTCATGTCCTCCACTCCCGCGTGGGGCGGGCCTTGAGGGCCATCCACGAGGAGGAGTCCGCCGCGGAGGCCATGGGGGTTCCCACAGCCCGTTACAAGGTCCAGGTGTTCGTCCTGAGCGCCGTGCTGGCGGCGGTGGCGGGAAGCCTCTACACCCATTTCGTCACCTGCCTCAACCCCAGTTCCTTCAACCTCATGTGGTCCATCCGCTTCATCCTGATGGTGATGGTGGGCGGGATGCAAAGCCTCTGGGGGGCGCTGTTGGGGACGGTGCTCATGACCTTCGTGGGAAATGAGTGGCTGCACGTCTTTGCCGAGTTTGAAATCCTGGTGTACGGAGCGATCCTTCTCGTGGTTGCCCTGTTTCTGCCTAAAGGACTCGTTTCCCTCTTCACCCGCAAACCGATTGTCCACAACGCCTGAACCAATGGAACCAATTGGCTGAAATCCATGGATGAACGCTCCAAGCGGCCCCATGCGGCCCTGCTTCAGCTTCGCAACGTGCAGATGCAGTTCGGGGGGGTCACCGCTCTCAAGGGAATCAGCTATGACGTTCCGTCGGGGATCGTCCAGGCGGTAATCGGGCCTAACGGCGCGGGCAAGACGACACTGTTTCACTGCATCAGCGGCCTTCTCACCCCCACGGCCGGGGAAATCCTCTTTCGGGGTCTCCCCATCGGGGGACTCCCGCCTCATCGCATTGCCGGGCTGGGCATTTCCAGGACGTTTCAACACGTGGCTCTGTTCAAATCCATGACCGTCTTGGAAAATGTCATGATCGGGCGCCATCCGCGGACTTTCAGCGGCTTCTGGTCCGCAGGTCTGAGGTTTCCCCGCATGCGCCGCGAGGAACGGCGCATTTTGGAGGAGGCCGGTCATTACCTGGAGTTCGTAGGTCTCTCCGGGGAGAGGGACCTGCCCGCAGGAGCCCTTCCCCTGGGAAAGCAAAAGATCCTGGAGATCGCCCGGGCCCTGGCGACTCAACCCACTCTCCTCCTTCTGGACGAACCAGCGGGAGGCCTCAACATGCGGGAAACGGAGGAACTGGGCGAACTGATCCTGCGGATCTGTGAAACCGGCATAACGGTCACCCTGGTGGAACACGACATGAACCTCGTGATGGAAATTTCCCACCGCATCCTTGTGATTCATTACGGGGAGCACCTGGCCACTGGGACACCGGAGGAAATCAAGGACCACCCTGCTGTCATCGAAGCCTACCTGGGGGGGGGGTGAGAAGACAGGAGGGTGTTTCCGCCGTGGGCAAAGCTTTTTCATTGGAAAGGCTCCTGGGCGATGGGTGAGTCGGGGTGCTCGGCGTGGTATATATATATATGTGGTAGATATATGCTATTTTTTACAAAGGTGCTGCTGCCCTCATGAGGTGATTCGGGACGTGCAGGTTTGATTTCATGCTGACGGTCAAGAGCGTTCATACCCATTACGGAAGCATTCACGCCCTCAAAGGGGTGTCCCTCCATGTGCGTCCGGCGGAAATGGTGGCCCTCATCGGTGCAAACGGGGCCGGCAAGAGCACGCTCGTCAACACCATTTGCGGGCTCATCAAGCCGACCAAGGGGAGGATCGAATTCCAGGGGGAATCCATCGAAACCCTGAGTCCCGAGGAAATCGTGCGGCGTGGAATCGCCCTGGTCCCGGAAGGGCGTCAGATCTTCTGCACCATGACCGTGGAGGCCAACCTGGAGATGGGGGCCTTCATCCATCGGCGCAACGGGCAACAGGTCGAGATGGACAAGGAAAGCATGTACGCCCGCTTCCCCATTCTCAGGGAGAGAAGTCGCCAGTTGGCAGGGACGCTCAGCGGAGGGGAGCAGCAGATGCTTGCCATCAGCAGGGCGCTCATGTCCCGCCCGAAGCTCATCGTGCTGGACGAGCCGTCCATGGGCCTTGCGCCCCTGATGGTCAAGGAGATCTTTCGCATCATCCAGGAACTGAGACAAGAAGGACGCACCATTCTCCTTATCGAACAAAACGCCAGGGCTGCCCTGCAGATCGCCGACCGGGGATATGTTCTGGAGACGGGAAAACTGGTGCTGGAAGGGGATGGATCCGTGCTCCTGGAGCACCGGGAGGTCCAGAGGGCCTACCTGGGCAAGGGGGCCCGCGAGATCTGGGATGCGTGAGATGCGCGTTGGCTCGAGCTTCCTCCAAGGCCAACGGGATGCGTGACTCAATCGCCGCAGAGGAAAGGATTGTCCCATGCCCATCTGGGAACCGGAAAACGAGTGCATGTCCCGAAGCGAACTGGAGCAGCTACAACTGGAGCGCCTTCAGGCGACTCTCAACCGGGTTTACCGGAACGTCTCCTTCTACCGAAAGCGGTTCAAAGAGATGGATTTCCGGCCCGAAGACGATCTGACAGAACCGGCGGACATTCGGCGGTTGCCGTTCACCACCAGCAAAGACGTGAGCGACAGCTACCCTTACGAAATGTTTGCCGTCCCATTGAGGGAGGTGGTGCGGGTCCATTCGTCTTCGGGCACCATGGCCAACCCGAGAGTTGTGGGCTACACGCGGCAGGACCTCAAGACCTGGAGCACCATCGTGGCACGCATCCTCAGCGCGGGTGGGGTCACCCAGGACGACGTCATCCAGGTGACCTTCGGCTACGGGCTCCTCACGGGGGGACTGGGCATCCATTACGGGGCCGAGCGTATCGGGGCCTCGGTGCTGCCTACATCCGTGGGCAGGACGGAGAGACAGATCAAGATCATGCAGGACTTCCGCACCACGGTTCTCTGTTCCACGCCTTCCTATGCACTCGTCATCGCCGATCGCATCGAGGAAATGAAGATCGACCCCAAGCAGCTTTCCCTCAAGTACGTCATTTGCGCAGGGGAACCCTGGACGGATTCCATGCGCCGGGAAATCGAGGAACGCCTCTTCGTCAAGGTGACCGACAACTACGGCATCAGCGAAATCATGGGTCCGGGGGTGGCCGGGGAGTGCCTGGAGCAAAACGGCATGCACCTGCAGGAGGACCATTTTCTTGTAGAAGTGGTGGACCCCGCCACAGGAAGGAACTTGGAACCCGGTGAAGAAGGAGAACTGGTCCTCACCACACTCACCAAGGAAGCCTTTCCCGTGATCCGCTACCGGACCGGGGACATCTGCCGCATTCTCACGGATCCCTGCCCGTGCGGTCGGACCCTCTACCGCATCGGGCGCATCCGGGGGCGCTGTGACGAGGTGGTGGTCATCAAGGGGATCAATATCATCCCCGAGCGCATCGGGGACATTTTGGAGCAGATCGGCGGGGAACGCCCCGTCTACCAACTTGTGGCCACCCGGCATGGCCACATGGACCAGCTGGAAATCTGGGTGGAAGTGACCGAACGCTTCTTCTACGACAAGATGCGGGAGCAGCGGGCGCTCCTCGACATCATGGGCCGGAAGATCACCAACTTCATCGGGATCACGCCACGTATCAAGCTGGTGGAGAAGGGATCACTTCAAAGAGAGGAGGGCCGGGTGAAGCAGTTCGTGGACCGGAGGGATTAGACTGCGAAGTGGATAGCCGGCGTTCTGCCCTCAGTCGCCCGTTGTTCCGGGGCTTGCCGGCTTTCCATCCGGGGCCGGATCCGGAGATTTCACCAGGAGTTCCGGTCGGTATTCGAAATGGGGAGTATCGAAGTGATGCCACTTGCCTCCCCAGATGAAGCCGTGCTTTTCAAAAATCAAGACGATTTCCAATGGGATCCTGTTGCGGTAGGCAATGGGCCCGCGATCTCCTCCCCTCTGCCATTGCCAATAGTCCGCCGTGGAGGTATTCATGTCGACGGCGATGCCGAAACTGTGGGGGCTGAGGCGCTTCTCACGGGCGATCACCCGCCAGTTGAACCCACCTGCAGGGCGATCCACGAACCGCCTGAGGGAAGCAGGCAGGGTGTCCAGTTCGTCGGAAACCGCCTTCAACCTCTCGTGCACCCTGTTTACCGTCGTCACCCAGAGTCGTTGCCCTCCCGAGCGGGGAAGCCATTCCACCGGGGCGAGCCTCCTACGCACCTCTTCGGCATTGTTTCCGTACATCTTCCTGAAGAAGGCTTCGTTGCGGATGCGACCGGGTTCAAAGTCGGTTGGCGGAGGAAGAGGGTAGTCTGCACCCCTTGGATATGGCTGTTCCATCTGGTCCTGGAGATCGGCGTTTTCCAGCTTCTGCCTGTGAGTCTTTTGGGAGTTGCCGTCGTCGTATGGCATTCTCTCCCCGTCACACCAGACGAGGAAGTTTCCTTCCGCTCCGCAAAGGTGCTGAGGGTAGGCCTGAATCAGTCGCTGAATGCCATGCTCGCCCGCTGTGGCGGGGCCGGCCAGCACAGCGGCGGCCAGGGCCGCACGCCACAGGAATCCGGAATGCTTTTTATTCGCTGAGAATATGCACGTCCACATAGGCCTGACCTCGTGAGCCATAAACATTCACCCGGACCAGAGGCTGTCCGTTGACGATGGCCCGGTAGGCGTCCCGGGAGGTGTTTCCCCTTTCCAGGAGCTTCTGAAGCAGTTCCCTCCTGTTTGCATCGTGAAAGTAGCGGTCGTCCTCGTCTTCCGGGTCCCGGATGAAGAATTTGTGGAAGTTGGCCCGGTCCTGGCGGATGATCATGGCGGGGGACGTGAGCCGTTTCCCGCTGGAATTGAAATGGTCGTTTGCGCTGAGGCGAGCCACGTAGCTTTCAATCAGGTCTTGGGAAAAAGCCGGTGTGGCCGTGGCGAGGATCAGAAACAGGACGCACAGTGTCTTCATGATCATCCTCCTTGCAGCTGAGTGTTGATTCCCTTGGAGCACGTCTCCGTACACCCTTTCCCTTGAGAGAGAAAGGGTTTTGTCACTCGCGGGCAGCCTCCCGAAGGGGTACCTGGGGATCTGCACGGCCCACTCTACTTCTTTTCACGCCTGGGCCGGTCCGGCATGCCTGTCGTGCCCCATGACGGGCGTCACAGCCGAAAACGGGATCGGAACCTGTTCACAGCCTTTCCATCAGGTGCCGGAGCAACCGGAGAAACCCAACGCTGTCCTTTTCCCTGGGCCTGGCAAGATGAACGGGGATTTCCTCCCGAATCGATCCAGTATCCCCGTCCATGAGGAGAATGCGGTCCGCCATTTTGACGGCTTCCCCTACGTCATGGGTCACGAAGAGGATCGTGTGGGCGAATTTGGCCCAGAGGGAGAGGAGCAGATTCTGCATTCCTTGCCGGGCTTGGGCGTCCAGGGCGGCGAAGGGTTCGTCCATGAGAAGCAGGGCCGGCCTGAGGATCAATACCCGTGCCAGGGCCACCCGCTGTTTCATCCCCCCGGAGATTTCCCGGGGAAGGTAACTGCGGAATTCCGTCAGGCCCACCAGGGAAAGGAAATGCTCCACTTCGTCCTTGACAGCTTGCTTGGGACCGCGCATTCCGAAAGCGATGTTCTCCTCCACCGTCAGCCAGGGAAAAAGGGCATCCTCCTGAAACACCACGCACCGGTCGGGCCCCGGCCCGGAAACCGGCCGCCCCCTGAGGAGGACTTCTCCGGCAGTGGGGGGAATGAAGCCCGCCAGGATATTGAGCAGGGTCGTCTTGCCACACCCGCTCCGCCCCAGGATGCAGATGAATTCGCCCTCGCCCACGGTGAAATCCACCTGGTCGAGAACCTTGAGGAGACGGCCGTTGCTCTCGAAGCGCTTGCCCAGCCCCCGGATTTCCAGGATCTTCTCCCGACCGGCAAATGGGGAGGGGGCAATGACTTTCAGGTGACGTTTCATGCGGTCCTCCGGGCACTCCTGAACAAGAGGCGCATGGCGTGGTAAAGGAGCAGGTCGCTTACCCGCCCGATCCCGGCGATGAGAACAATTCCCACGACAATCATGTCGATGCGGCCGAGCATCCTCGCATCCATGATGACGGCCCCCAGACCGTCGGGAACCCCCGTGAGTTCCCCGAGTACCAGGTATGCCCAAGCGATTCCAAGCCCCAGCCGCAGGCCGGTGATGATCTGGGGCATGGATGCGGGCAGAAGAATGGCAAAGATCCCTCTGATGCGGGTGACTCCCATCATGGCACCGGCCCGGTAGTGGAGAGGGTTCACTTGGCGGGCTCCCGCCGCCGTGTTGAGGTATATGGGAAAAAAGGCGGCTAGGGCCACCAGGAAGACGGTGGTCTTCATGCCGATGCCGAACCAGACCATGGCCAGGGGAAGCCAGCAGATTCCCGGCACGGCTCGTATGCCGTTGACAGTGTTGCTCAACAGGCGATTCACCGCCGGGATCCGTCCGGACATGATGCCGGCGGGAATCCCAACAGCCAGAGCAAAGGTGAAACCGAGAAACACCCGCATCAGACTGCTGCAAAGGTCGCTGTAAAATCGACCGGCATAGGGCGTTTCACCGGGGCTGCCCAAGAGGTAACTGTGACCCGCCCGAATGACCTCGAGGGGGTGAGGAAGAAGGTACTGGGGAACGGCGCCCGTCTGACTGAGGGCAAACCAGAGGGACGCCATGATTCCCGGGATGACCCACGCTTGCGCGCACGCAAAAGGACTCTCTCGGCGGATTCGTCCGAACAATGGGACCTCCTGTGGCCGGGCGGCGGCATGCGCCGTATCTCAAGGGCCGATTTCCGCCGATACACGGCGGACGAACGTCAGATCAAAAAGCTTCGCGTACTCCGGTTGCCGCTGGATGATTCCCAGCGTCTGCATCCTTGCCCCGAGAGACTCAGCCCTGGCCACGAAGCGATCGTCCATGATCCAGGCCAGTTCCAGGTTGGGGGCGGCCTTTTCCAGGATATGAAGGGGCGTGCCGAACGTGGCGGCCTTCTTGAACCATTGGTCCCGATGGGCCGCGAGGTGTTTCGTCGCCCGGGCATGGGCGAGGACCAGCCGGAAAACCAGGTCTGGGTTCTTCTGGATGGTTTCCCGCCGGACCAGCATCCCGGCGTTGATGGTCCCGATGGAATCGTCATAGTAAGGATAGGCGAGAATGCGCCCGTATCCTTGGTCCGCCGCAAGAGTGGGGAGGGGTTCCCCCGACAGGAAAGCGTCGATAGCTCCCCCGGCCAGTGCCAGCCCCATGTCGAAGAAGTCAACCCGGATGAGGCGGACGTCTTTGTCCGGGGACAAGCCGTTTCGGGTGAGGGTTTCCCGGAGGAGGATCTCGTGCATGGTGCCCGGGACATACCCGATTCTCATGCCACGCAGGTCCGATACCTGCCGCACCGCCCCGTCATGCTTCACCACCAGCGCGGAGGATTTGTTGCACATGGCCGCCACGAGAACCACCGGCTGCCCCTGGGCCGCCGACTGAATGGCATGAGCCACCGTCGTCCCGCACATGTGGAGGCTGCCGGCCAAAAGGGCCGTTTTCTGGTCGGCGGGGTTTGTGAACGGAAAGACCTGGACCGCAAGTGGCTTGGGGAGAAAGTCCTCGTAAAAAAAAGGCTGGATGGTCTGGGGCGTTTTCCAGGTCCCCACCCGTACCTCCTGGGCAGGGGTAGCGCTGGAAAAGGCGAACGCAAGAACCATCAGGACGGCGCAGGCTGAGACACGTCCGAACAAAACCGGCAGATCCTTTCTTTCGCGATTCGTTTTGTGGGCTGCTTTAGGAAACCGATGACCGCCCTGTTCCAAAAGGCTTCTCAAAACAGTTGGACGGCAATGCGGGGTTCCATCCCATTTCCTTGAAAAGCCTCGAGCAATGGGCAAGGGAGCGGCCTCGCCCCACGCCCGTATCGGCCTCTCCGTCCCGGGGGCTGGATCCCACCTCCGGAAAGAGCAGGTTGGCCCCGGTGATAAGAGACACGGCATTGGGTTCGTGGGTGCAATGGGCCTTGGGGACGTCTCCCATCACCAGGCGGCTTACCGCCACCATCCGGGCCATTTCCAGTTCGCTGATCATGCCGAAGCATTCCATGGGAGAACCGGGGAAGTTGATCCGCCGCATGACACCGCTGTAAGTCGCCCCATACTCACGGGCGAGGAGCATGAGATCGACGATTTCTTCAGGGGTGTGTTCGGGCCCCACCGGTTCGACACAGTTCATCCAGAGAAGTCCCACGTCGCGGAGCACCCCAATGGTGCGCATGCGCCGCTCGGGGTTGAACGGGGTGACCTTTCCCTCCCCCAGTCGTACGGCGTGGTAGAAACCTACAAACCCGGCCTCCAAGAGTTGTTCCCCCTCCTTGTGGTTGATGTCCCGGGTGTTGGCCACCAGGGGAACCCTCACCTTCCTCTTGAGAAGCTTTCCCACTTCCAGCAGTCGCTCAAACGGAAAACCGCCGGTAGTCATGAGGTTGAGGGCATCAGCCCCTTCAGCCTCCCCTTGTCTGGCCCAGCGGACAAGCCGCTCCTCGGGGAATTCCAGGCTGTGATGAAAGATCCCGGCCTTCCGGGTGAGGGAACAGAACTGGCAGTCCATGGGACAGGGTTCCACGTTCAAGCCGATGTGAAAGTGCAACTCCCCCTTCTTGGCGAACTGAATGCGGGATAAGGTGTTGGCCGCCTCCATGAGGGCATACGCTTCTTTCGTGTGCAATTCCAAGCGCATGAGAATCAGGGCCTCACCGCGGGATATGCGTCGAAGTTCGCCGGCTCTCTTGAGAATGTCCGCAACAACGGGTTTCAACATCCAACCCATGTTCCACCATTTCCTTCCATCAGGGGACTTGCCGTTTCTGCCGTGGCCGCTCTTCCCTCTCCTCAGCCGTCAAGGAGGAGAAACCCCATGCATGCCGTCCAACGGGTTCACCGAGTATGAAGGGAGCACAAAGCGCAATGGGCCGTCGGAGATTTCATATGAGAAGGGCCAGTGGTGGAAACCACATGCACCAAGGATATAACAGAATCTGCTCCGTCAGTTAAAAGAAATCCGACAACCGGCATGCCGCCCATAGTGACCTTGCGGCCATTTCCTTTGTCACCGGCCACCCGATGGACCCACCCACGCGCCTCCCTTGTTTCCATTGATTTGACGTCCCGGGCATATTATGCTCCCTTCATAATCTCGGTACGATAATGGATGGGGAGAACGAATGACCAGGTTGCCTCAAAACCCGTTCGTGGTGCGCCGTGAAATTGCCTACGGAGAGCCTTTCTGTGATCGTGAGCAGGAAATCCGAACCTTCATGGAATCGGCCGAATCCGATGAACCCGTTTGTTTGCTCAGCCCCAGGCGATACGGCAAATCATCCTTGGTGAACCAGGTTCTGGGCAGGTTGGCGGAAAAAGGCTGGGTTACTCTTCGCCTGGATCTCATGACGGTCCGGTCTCTGCCCGGCCTGCAGGAAGCCCTGGAAGGGAGACGGCTGGAGGCTTCCAGCGGGTGGACAAGGGTCAAAAGGCGGGCTGCGGACGCGGTTTCACGTCTCCATCCCCAGTTGCACGTTGACCCGGCGACAGGGACTCCCACCTTTTCTGTGGATTTGAGCAGTCCCAGGAGCGGGGAAGAAAGCGCCCTTGCTGCCGCCCTGGAGAAGATGAGCAGTCTTCCCGCATCCATCGACAAACCTGTCTGCCTTGCTTTGGACGAGTTCCAGGAAGTGACGGCCCTCGATCCCAAAGGACGGGTGGTGGGGATGATCCGATCGGCTTTTCAGCGGCGTTCCAGGGGGTTCTTCCCCATATACCTGGGATCCAGACGGCACATGCTCAAGATGATGTTTGAAAAGGAAGCCGCGCCCTTGTATCGGAGCGCACGGATGCTCGAGTTGAAAGAGTTGCAGGGGGATGACTTCGCGAACTTCGTTGTTCATCATTTTCGTGAAACGACGGGAACGGTTCTGCCCAAGAGTATCGGTACCGCCACGGCCGCCCTCTTCGGTGGATATCCCCACGCCCTCAACCTCACCGCATCGCGGCTGTGGACAGCCCAGCAGCTTGCCGGGGAACGGTCGGCGGAGTTCATCCGTTCGGCCTGGAAGGAGATTGTGACGACCATCATCCAGGAAGAACGGGCTTATTACCAGCAAATCAACCGAAATGTCTCCCGAACTGCGATGAATGTCCTGGCCAACGTGGCGCGCCGCGGGATCGTGGCTGGACCTTATACGGCTGAATTTGCCAGGCAATGCCGGTTGACACCGGGACAGATCCAAACGGCCCTGAGACTCCTCATGAAGGAGGACAAGGTGCTGGAAACCCGGGAGGGATACGTCGTATTCGATCCCCTGGAGGCATTGTGCCTGAGGACGGAGGGCGTCGCTCCCGAGAGCCTGGACCAGGAACTGGATCGCCTCCTCGAGGCATGGGCTGAAGAGGAATAGGAGAGTCTTTCTTTCGATTCCGGGAAAGAAGGCCCAACGCACCAAGGAACGGCTGCGCCCCTGTCAAAGGAGCGCGGGTGCGGCGGATGCGCTGCCATCTGTGGCGGCGTCAAGTACCACGCCGTGGACATGAAACCCTTGCAGTCGCTCCGGATTCATGGTTTAACCCTGCAAACTCCGTGGCTCGAGGTTTCCGACGGCTCGGTGGACACTGTTCCGTTTCCAAGTCCGGCGTTGGAGGCAAGGACGGGCGAACTCTCTTTTTCTTTGGAGGCGACCATGCATGAACTGCTCCTGCCCGATGGGGGTGGAAAACACTTGCTCCTGGGTAACGAAGCCATCGTCCGGGGGGCGCTGGAGGGGAACGTCCGGTTTGTTGCGGCTTATCCCGGAACCCCTTCGTCTGAGATCCTGGATCGATTCCACCTCATCGGTGCCGAGGCCGGTGTCTACGTAGAATATTCCGTCAACGAGAAGGTCTCCATGGAAGTGGCGTGTGCCGCCGCCGTTTCGGGGGTGAGGAGTCTTTGCTCCATGAAGCACGTGGGTCTCAATGTGGCTGCGGACGCTTTCATGACGCTGGCCTACGTGGGGGTGAAGGCGGGTATGGTGATCGTGGTGGCCGACGATCCCTTTCTCCATTCCAGCCAGAACGAACAGGACAACCGGTATTTCGCCAAGATGGGGAGTGTGCCCATGCTGGAGCCCTCCACCCCCGAGGAGGCGAAACGGATGACAACGGCAGCCCTGGAACTTTCCGAAAGGCATGGGATTCCCTGCATCCTCCGCACGACCACCCGCGTCAATCACTGTCGCGGCCCCGTCTCCTATGGTTCCTTACCCGAAAAGGGTCCCCGGGGGGAGTTCCGCAAAGACCCGTTCAACCTGGTGGTCATTCCTGCCGTCGGGCGCAAGCTCCGCCTGGGGCTCCTCGAGAAGCTGTCGAGGCTGCAGGAGGAGGCGGAGCGGAGTCCCTATAACACCGTGGAGGGCAGCGGCACGTGGGGGATCGTCACCAGCGGGGTTTCTTCCTTGTATGTGGCCGATGCGGTCAGAGATCTGGGCCTGCAGGAGCGGGTCAAGGTCCTCAAGCTGGGGTTCACCTTTCCCCATCCCCGGCGAACCATCAGGGAGTTCCTCCACGGGCTGGAAAAAGTCCTGGTTGTGGAAGAACTGGAGCCTTTCCTGGAGGAGGCCGTGAAGATCGTCGCCCAGGAGGCGGGCCTCTCCGTGCACGTGGCCGGCAAGGGGGTGGATCTCATTCCCCGCGCCTTTGAACTGGACGCCGTGAAGGTGAAGATGGCCATGGCGAATTTTTTCCGGTTGCCTTACACGCCCCCGGCCGCCTTCGCCGCTCCGGATCTCCCTCAGCGCCCCCCCAATCTTTGCGCCGGGTGCCCACACCGGGCCACCTACTATTCCGTCAGGAAGGTGTTCGGCGACGATGCGGTCTATCCCTCGGACATCGGCTGCTACACCCTGGGAATTCTTCCGCCCCTCCGCATGGCGGATTTCCTTATCTGCATGGGTTCCGGCATCTCCACGGCGGGAGGGTTCAGCAAGGTTCAGGACAAGCCCGTGGTCGCCTTTATCGGCGATTCCACTTTTTTCCACAGCGGCATGACGGGTCTCGTCAATGCCGTCTCCCACGATCATCGCTTCCTCCTGGTGATCCTTGACAACGGCACTACGGCCATGACCGGCCATCAGCCGCATCCCGGGGTGGAGTTGACCCCCCAGGGTAAGGTGAAACCAAAGGTGAGCCTGGAGAGCGTGGTGCGGGGATGCGGAGTGGAGCGGGTTGTGACGGTGAACCCCCTCCAGGTGAAAAAGATGCAGGAAGCCCTGCAGGCCATGCGCGACGCCATGAAGGAACCGGGTGTCTCTGTGCTCATCGCCAAGAGCCCCTGTCCTCTTTTTGAGAACCGCATGCTCAAGAAGCGTCGCAAGATCGTGTTTGAGGTGGATGCATCGACCTGCGATCTTTGCAAACGGTGCCTTGAGGAGTTGGGATGCCCCGCTTTTTCGTGGGAACAATCCCAGGGGGGAGCCCAATGCATCCGGATCAATGCAGCCCTTTGCAGCGGGTGCAGCGTGTGTTCCCAAATCTGCAAGTCCATAAAACCCAGACGAATCGATGACAGTGGGGGGGAAGACGCATGATGACCGAAAAGAGGGGGGCTTTCGAGTCCCTGCGCATTTTCTTTACAGGAGTCGGTGGCCAGGGGACCCTCCTGGCCACGCGTCTCGTGGGGCAGGCCGCCCTTGAGGAGGGTCTTGCCGTGACCATGAGTGAAATCCACGGCATGGCGCAAAGAGGCGGGGTGGTGGAGTCTTCCGTAGTGGTGGGCACTGCCGTAAGTCCCACCATCGCCGACGGGGAAGCAGACATCCTCATGGCCTTCGAACCCATGGAGGCGGCCAGGGCTCTCCCAAAATGTCATGGGGAAAGCCTCGTCATCGCCAGTGCCAACCCCATCGTGCCGTTCACTGTGGCCACCGGCCGGAGCACCTATCCTCAGATTGAAGCCCTGCGCCAAGCCGTGCAGGAGAAGGTGGGCCGTATCATCTGGCTGGACACGGTGGAAGCGGCCCGGAAAGCGGGCTCCGAGAGGGCGTCCAACATGGTCATGATCGGCGTCCTTGCGGGGACCGGCCGCCTGCCCGTCTCGAACGCAAGCTGGCGAAAGGCCCTGGAAAAGACACTTCCCGGCCGCATCCTGGAAGTGAACCGGCGTGCCTTCGAGGCAGGATTTGAAGTGGGAAAGGCATCCATTTCCAGTCGGTAGTCCGGAAATGCCTCCGAATGGCCACCCTTCCCTTCTCCCCTCTCACTCCCGCCCTCTCCCACCGGAGGGGGCGGTGTAGGCTGCGTGCCTGTCCATCGCCCTACGCAGAATGATAGACGAGGAAGATCCGGGCCACCTCGAAGCCATCGCATGCGCCCAGATGCTGCCCTTTGTCGTCCCTCGTGTGGATTCCCAGCACATTTCCGGTTGGATTCAGTCTCGCCGGATTGATGGGATGCACCTGGAGAATCCATGTGTCGCTGGGGTTGGGAAGGACTCTCCAGATGAAATAATGGGTGCCTTCGGCCTCGTCGAAGGTCTGGTCCACCACCTCCGGGGATGGGTTGATGGTGAGGAAGTTTTTCTCGTGGTCCACGAGTCTTGCAGCCAGGACGATGAGTGCAGGCCCGTTCACGAACCCGGGCAGGTTGATGTTCTCGAAGAAGAGGTCGAGGATACCCACCCCCCCTGTCCCCTTTGTGTCTCCCAGTTCCCTGCTCCCGGTGGGAAGAATGGTTTGGAACCTCAGCCCGACCATGATCTCTCTCCTCCGTTGTGCCCGACTGAAACCTGTGTTTCCATGGACCCCCCTCGGGAGGGCATCCAGTTGAATGGAGTGCCGAATAGGGATGAACCGGCAGCGTATATCAGCCCAGACCCATGCCCTTGAGCACCGACAGCATGATCCCCGCGGCCATGATGGACCCCACTTGGCCGCCCGTATTGGCTCCCATGGCGTGCATCAGGAGCCAGTTGTTCGTGTCGTAGCGACGTCCTTCCGTCTGGGCCACACGGGCTGCCATGGGATAGGCGGAGATTCCCGCCGCTCCGATGAGGGGATTGATTTTTCCCCCGGTGAAAGCACACATCAGTTTTCCGAAAAGGACACCCATGACCGTGTCCAGGAGAATTGCCATCAGGCCCAGGCCGAGAATGAGCAGGGTCTGAGGTTTAAGGAAAGCCGCCCCCTGCATGGTGGCACCGATGGAAAGGCCCAGCAGGAGGGTGACCGCATTGGCGATCTCGTTCTCAGAGGCCTTGGTGAGGCGGCTAACGACGCCCGATTCCTTCATGAGATTACCGAGCATCAACATTCCCATGAGGGGTGTGCCCATAGGGGCGATGAGGCAGGTCACAATGGTGACCGCCAGGGGAAAGACGGTCTTGAGTGACTTGGAGACGGTCTTGGTTGGATATTCCATTTTGATCTTTTTCTCCCTGTCAGTCGTGAGCATCCTCATGATGGGGGGCTGGATGAGGGGGACAAGGGCCATGTATGAGTAAGCCGCCACAGAGACGGCACCCAGCAGATGCGGAGCGTACTTGGAGGTGACATAGATGGAGGTTGGTCCATCGCAGGCCCCGATGATCCCTATGGCCACGGAGTCGAGAAGATCGAAACCCAGTCCGAGGGCGAGCAGGAGCGTCAGAAAAATTCCGAATTGCCCCGCAGCCCCCAAGAGGATGATTCGAGGGTTTTCAAGGAGCGGGCTGAAGTCCGTCATGGCACCGATTCCAATGAAAATCAAACATGGGAAGACTTCATTGATGACCCCGAAGTCATAAAAGTGCCGGAGCAATCCCCCCTCTTCCATGAGTCCGGAAAGGGGTATGTTCACGAGGACGGCTCCAAATCCGATGGGCACGAGGAGCAGTGGCTCGTAATCCTTCTTGATGCCGAGATAAAGAAGGAGGCAACCGATGAGGATCATCACCGCGTTGTGGATGCTCAGAGCGTTGAGCCCCATGGTGAGGCTGGCCAGCCCGGATTGGATCAACACCAGCATCATGCCACCTCCTTTCCCTTTTTTTCTTCCGCATCCGTGTAAGGGAGGAATCTTTTCAGGATTCTGATGACGAGGGTCAGCAGCCAGAGGCTCAAGAGTGTGCCGCCCATCCCCACGAGAGTGATCACCAATCCGGTTGTCAGGTTGTCCATTTGTTCCAGTCCTTTTCTGACGGGGCGTTTAGGAGATCGGCCGGCCAAAAGTTAGTTGCTGTGTGTCCTTCCCGCCACCAGGGGAGACGGTGGAGAATGACCCTCAACGCTGCAGTTCAAGCAGATTGGAATCGCTTTCGACATCAAGAGAGGCCCTGGAGGGGGATTCCTCTCTTCTCGGGCCTCTTTGCCCACCGGATCAGGGCGGGTGAGAGAGGGGCGGGCGGTCTCATGGATCCTCCGTGGGCATGTACAGTTCTTCCATAGTCCTTGAGCCTGCTTCGGAAGCGGCCGATCGAAGGTTGCCGTCCATGGCTTCCCGCCGTTTCAGGGAGGTTCGCACGGCCTGTTCGGCCTCCCACCCCGCATGGAGTTCCTCGCCCACGGCTCTCAACAGTTCTTTGACAGACAACGGGTCCATGGCACGGTGCAGCCTGGGACACAGGAAGTGCACGCAGTAGTAGTACCGGGCCCGGAGCTTGCACCCCGACGGTCCCAAGAAAGTGCAACTTCCCGCGATTTCCCGGGTGTCGGGAATGTTGCACCCCATTAACAGGTTGATGAGGAGCAAAATCTGGTCGTATCCCTCCTCGATACCGGAAAAGCAGCAACTACCGGGACCTTCGGCGGCACAGCGGGCGCATTCGCCCTGCATGCCCATTTCGCGCATCATCCGGGTCGTCTTGGCGATGGCGTCTCGATATTGTTTCAGCAGTCGGGAGACGCAGGGATCGGAAAGCAACCGGTTCCCGTATCGCTGGAAAAGATGCCGGGCTTCTGAGATTTCGACGTAAACCCGCGCATCCATTGTCGGTTCCTCCATGGCTTGAATCCCCCGCCACGCGCTTCAATTGGTTCCTGTGTCCCCCACGGAGCTTGGCGGGCCGGGCCGCAGGGTTCCATCCATCGTCCTCACGGCGCCTTCTCCGGCGATCCCCCGTTGCCATTGGAGGACCCAGCCAAAGCGAAAAAATGGTTTTCCATGGAAGAAACCTGTGCGTGCAGGACGTCTTCCGCTCGAATCCCTTTCAAGCGGGCGAGATTCACCAAGTCCAGGAGAACCTGTCCCCACAGTTCCTCCGGTAGCTCACCTCCCTGCGCAAACCGGCGGGCCAGCTTCCCGCTTTTGGACGCAAACCGGCGGGCCTCGCACTTCAGGTCGTTTCGGTCGAAATCATCCCGGTGCGACAGGCGGGAAAGAACGCGGTACGCCCGCATGAGCGCAGGAAGGGATTCGGGAACGGAGGCTGCGGGTTTGCCCGAAGCGGCCTTTTCTTCCGCCTTGATTTTTTCCCAGTTATCCCGGACTTCCTGGCTTGAGTTTACGTGGACGTCCCCAAAGACATGGGGATGCCTGCGGATCATCTTTTCGGAAATGATTTGACACACCCGTTCCAGGTCGAACTTGCCGTCCTCCTCATACAAATGCACCAGGAAAAAGACCATGAAGAGCAAATCCCCCAGTTCTTCAGCCGCTTCCAACGGGCGCCCTCCCCGGACGGCCGCCGCCGCTTCGTGGGCCTCCTCCACCAGGTATGTCTGAACACTCTCAGGGGTCTGCTTCCGGTCCCACGGACAGCCCGATTCTCCCCGCAGCCGATCAATGATCCACCAAATGCGAGCCAGTCTCTCCCATCGTCCTGCTTTCGCGTCCATATCGTTCAGATGCGCTTCTCCTCTTTGTCGGGGCGTTCCTGACCTCTCCCAGGGCCATCCTTCCGGTCTTTCAAGAAGCGTTCCGCCTGTCTCTTCCTGTCGTCCAGCTGTTTCCGGACGGTTTCCGGCGTCGCCTCCAAGAGGAAGCGGGTGACGCTCTGCACATGCGGCACGATGACGGAGCGCTCCAAGAGCCGACTCCTGGAAGGGAGGAGAAGAGAAAGAGTCATGGTCACGACGACGGCAAGGACCAGTGCCTTGAGCAGTCCGATGCCGCCGCCCAGAATGCGGTCGGGAAATCCCAGTCCCGTTTTTCGAATGGCTGAAGTGATCCAGTGGCCCACCATTCCAATGGAAAACCAGGCGAGGAGGAAAAGCACCACCAAGCTCACTGCCGGCGCCGCGGCGAAGGCGGGGAAAACGCGGTTGATCTGAGCGGCCAGGGGTTGATGAAAATGGGCCGCAACGAGCAACCCGCCCACGGCCCCGACGATGCCGAAAACCTGGGAGACGGCCCCCCGGAACAGGCCACGAAGGAGGCAAAGGAGGAAAACAACGATGAGAAACCAGTCCAAAGCGTTCATGACACCTCAAAGAAACCCTTTCACGCGACGGTCCGACCACCACAACTGTCGGAAGGTTGAATTATAGGGGGTTTCCCCCCGTTGGGGAACTCTTTTGTGGCCCCATGCGCAGAGCAGGACGCAACTCGCCGGGCCGAGTGTGAGTTTGGTCCCGTCGGACTCAAGAGAAGGGTCTCTTTCCATGGTTGATTTGGGCTTGGCGATGGGCGACAATGGGTTCCTGGAAGGGTTTGGGGAGAATTGAGGCGCATCCATGGACGTGGGAGATCGGGAAATTCAAAAGGAGAGGGCTACCCCCCTGCGGGACGAACCACCGAAGCACCCTCTTCAGTCGCACACGGCTGCTTTTCCCAATCTGCCGGGAGTCTATCTCTTCAAGGACGAACACGGTGATGTCCTCTACGTGGGAAAAGCGAGAGACCTGAAAAAGCGGACCAGCAGCTATTTCAGAAGCGCCGGTCCCGCGCAGGTCAAAACGCGGGTCCTTCTGACGAAAGCGAGTCACCTGGAATACGTTGTGACTCCCACGGAAAAGGATGCCCTCCTTCTTGAATCCAGCCTCATCAAGAAGCACAAGCCTCGCTACAACGTCACCCTGAGGGATGACAAGAGCTATCCCTCCCTGCGCATCGATCTACGCGAACCTTACCCCCGCTTGGAAGTGGTCCGGCGCTTTCAGCGGGACGGAGCCCTCTACTTCGGCCCATATCCCTCGGCCCACGCCGTGAGGGAGACAGTGAAACTGCTGCACCAGGTCTTTCCGCTGCGGTTGTGCAGAGGGCGCAAGTTGATTCCTCGGGAAAGGCCCTGCCTCAACTACTCCCTTGGACAATGCCTCGGTGCCTGCGCGGGAAAAGTCACCCAGCAGGACTACCGGGCCATGGTGGAAGAGGTGATCCTTTTCCTCCAGGGGAAGACGGACGTGCTCCAGTCGCGCCTGAGAAAACGCATGGAGGACGCCGCCCGCGCTCTCGAGTTCGAGAAAGCGGCATCTCACCGGGATCGGCTGCGATCCGTGCTCTCCGTTCTGGAGAAGCAGCACATTGTCTCAGACCGCCAAGAAAACCGGGACGTGATCGGGGTGTACCAGGATGAGGCGGGCACCGAGCTTGCGGTGCTATTCGTGCGGCAGGGCGTCGTCATCGGGCAACGGAGTTTCGACCTGGGAGATGCTCAGGGGGAGAGGGGGGAACTCATCACCGCATTTATCCAGCAATACTACGAGGAAGGGCGGCACATTCCAGAGGAAATCTTGGTGCCCGAGTCCCTGGAAGCGGGTGATCTGCTCCAGGACTGGCTTGGGGAAGCTAGGAGGAAGCGGGTGCGCATTCGGGCGGGCCATCGGGGGGAACGGAGAAAGCTCCTGGAGATGGCCGAGAGCAACGCCCGGGAGCGTGCGGTGAGCCGCAGGAAATGGCAGAATCGCGACGCGGTCCTCCTGGGGGCGCTGCAGCGGACGCTGAAGCTGCCGAAGCTTCCACAGCGAATGGCCTGCATCGACATTTCCAACATCCAGGGCCTGCATGCAGTGGGCGCTGTGGTGGTCTTTGCCGATGGACGGCCGGACCCCCGTTTCTACAGGCATTTCCGCATCAGAGGAAAGCAGGAGCCGGACGACCCCGCCATGATGGCCGAGGTGGTGGAGCGGCTCTTCGGTCAGGAGCCGGGATTCCTGGAGAGCCTGGACCTGTTGGTGCTGGATGGAGGCAAAGGACAGTTGAACCGAGTTTATCAACTCCTCGGGGAACTGGGGTTGGAGGGGCGGGTGCCGCTCATTTCCCTTGCGAAGGAGCGGGAGGCGGAGATCGGGCAGAAAGGAAGGGGAATGTATGAAAAGGTTTATATGCCTGGGCGAAAGAACCCCGTCTTCCTCAACCGTACGCCCGACGTCCTGCACCTCCTGCAGCGACTGAGAGACGAAGCCCATCGATATGCCATTTCCCGGTACAAGCGGCGCCATAGGCGCAATCTCCTCACCTCTGTCCTGGACGCCATTCCGGGAATCGGACCGGCGCGGCGGCAGAGCCTCATGGAGTCGTTCGGCAGCGTGGAGACCCTCCGACATGCCACGGTGGAGGAGGTGAGCAGAGTGCCGGGGATTTCCCAGGACCTGGCGGAGAGCATTCTGAAGGCGCTCGGGGAAGATTCCGCCACGGGAGGAGAGGACCTGTCGTCCACCCCCTGAAATCGCTTTTCCGGCTACAAAAGAGTCAAAGGTTTTGCTCCCCTTCGGCTGACGTGGGGATGGTTCATCATCGATGCCGTCTTCCGCTCCGGGTCTCCGAAAACCTCTCCTCTCCCACCTGCCTCAAGAAGACATCCTCCAAGAAGGGCAAGACCACCTACAGCCTTCAGACCTATGCAGCGGTCATCGTCCACCCCGGAACGCAGGGAAGTCTTTGCTTTGCCTCCCGAGCCCATCTTCAACCATGACAGGGGCAACAAGAACGACTGTGAGCGCAACGCCTGCAGACGATGGATCGCCAAATTCAGAAAAGAGCACCCTCAACTCAAAGCCATCATGACCGAGAACGGCGTCAGTCCCAAGGCTCCCCAAATCGGAGACCTCATGGAGCACCGATTCCATTATGTCCTCGCACTCAAGGAGGAAGATCACGCCTGCCTTTCCGTGGGGGTGGATCAGGAAAATGGGAGGCTTTCATGCGGGATATTCTATGACTTGAAATCATGTGAGAGGGGCCGGGCTGACCATCAATGCTGAAAATGCCCCTGCCCCGCCGTTGCTAGATGCGTTGCACCGGACCAGCATATTCGGCAACCTGTACATCGGCAGTCAATAGCGTTATGCCCTCGACGATGGCCTGTGCGACGAGCAAGCGGTCGAAGGGATCTTTATGGATTGGCGGTAAGGTCATGACGGCCACCGCATGCTCACTGAGAATCGGCAGTTCAAGATAGCCGTTGTCCAACAGGCCGCGTCGCAACACTCGTGGATCGACCTTGAAATCTTCGCGGCCCAAGCCGCATTTGATTACAATTTCCCACAAGCTGGCGACGCTGAAGAATACTTCGTTTTCAGGCTCGCTCATCACCGTCTGAGCACCCACCGGTAGATGTTCAGCGCCTTGTGCCGCCCATAGCAACAACTGAGTGTCGAGCAGCGGCTTCATGCGTCCCCTTCAAACATCTTCATGATTTCGGCTTCACCCATGCGGTCGAAGTCGGCCGGCACGTTAATCTGCCCAGCCATGAAGCCGAACCGTTTGATCCGGGAAGGTTTCCGAGCATTGAGTGGAATAACTTTGACCATCGGCTTCCCTGCCTTGGCGATGATGAACGGCTCAGCTTTGGCGGCTTGCTCCACCAGCCGAGATAAATGGGTTTTGGCATCGTGAACGTTCTATGTACGCATATGATCACCTCAATAAGATTTTAGTTCAATAAACTAAACCTGCCGTCTTTCATTGCTATGTCAAGAGCTTTGTCGCAAACAAATACCCACGTGCGGGAGAAAGGGGCCTGATCCGTATTCAATGATTGAAAGATGCTCCCTTCCGCCCAAAGGCTTATCTCGACCCGCCTCCGCCTGCCCCAAGATTACCTTATGCGCTGCCCCCCTGATTTATACTCGTTGAGGTTGCGAAGTATCGCTTTCATAAGTACGCCGGATGCCAGCTTTCGCCGGCATGACGAACGTGGATGTCGCTCCGGACGTAGTTCCGGCAGTCTTCAAGCCGGAATATTAGAAGGCCTTCACGAAACGCAGGATCTTAGTCCACTCTGACGCGAACAGGTCGAGAGTGCATCATCCTAACCTGCCCGCCAAAAATAACTAGTTAAGTCACTTTTCCTGGGCATGGAAAAGTGTACGCCTCACTGCAGACTGTCGGTCGTCAGGGCTTTTCCGGATTCTATAGCGATTATTGCTCACAGGAATGCCTGCCGTCCATCTTACCCCATAAACCTGATTATTCTCAGGTGCGTGGGGCAAAATCCGTGTGAGATCCTGTCATCCAGCGGGGAGACGCCATGATGATCGATGACCTCGTGTCTGTCGGCCGATTATCTCGGCAGGCAATCCTTGCTCGCCTTGCGGCCTCTCAAGGAATATTCATCCGGTTGTCCGTTGCGTCTGTCTTATCAATGGGAAAGCGTTCAGATCGCTCTTGGGACAATTGATTGCGCCACAGGCCACCAAGGCGCTTGAGGGTCCAAAGGACTAACATCAGCATGGCCCCCAACAGGGCGATGGCTGCCGCCCCTTCAGGCATACTGGCGTTGCTTAGGGAGTCCCCTAGCGCCAGAAGTCCAAGGGCGTAGAGCATCGTGGCGGTCCAATAGATCGCAATGTAGGCGGTAAACGGCGCCTCGACCAGGGCACCGACGTAATTCTTAAATGCCATCGGCGGCCCCGGAGTGATGCGTACCAGGAATAACACCGTGAGCCTGCTTCGACTTCCGACGCCGGGGATCTCATACTGCCAGTGATTCGCCATGCGCGTCAGCCAATTTCGCAGATAACGGCGCGCCAGCAAATGGCTCAGGGTCAGATTGACGCCGAATGCAAGTGCGCAGCCCGCGAGTGCCGGCAACAGCTCAAATGTCGCCCCTGCCAGGACCAACAGGGGGGTTACGGGAAAGCCGAACAGCGGAATTACGGCGAGTCCCGCAAAAAAAGGCCAGAATCCGGCCTCGGCCTTCCACGCCATAAAAGTCTGCCAATGCTGCATCAGTATCCAGATCATCAGCCCCGCCGAAGCGAGCGCCCCGACGATTGAAGAGATTCGAAGCAAAATCCTGTAAGAATTCCCCGTTTGCAACCCCATGGCCATCTCTGCGGTACCCTCCCTTCAGAAGCCCGTTTGAGACTGCCGGTCTTGATGTGACGGGGCATCCGCAAGCCTGGCAGAGGTCCTGCTCCTGACCTCGCCTACAGGACTTTCGACCCACGCCAACACTCTCTCCTCGGATCCCTGATCACGATAACAATCTGGAATGCATGGATGCAAATGTTCAACACCTGCTGTGAGGCTTTGGCCTTCTCAACCTGATCTTCATGCAACATCAAGGAACGTCCCTTTAGCACCGATTTTCGCAGCACATTTCATATAACGCTTATGCTTCGCGCGAAAATCGGTGCTCAGGAATATCTTCCTTGCTCTTGCGAGGCTTACCGCATGGCAGCATTCACTGCAGAAAGCTGATGTCCTTCGGCGGCGGCTTATCGATCCCACATGCTGTGGCCCAACCACGAAGAGCGCGAACAAAGAGAAGTCACAAACGCTCCAGCAGCTTCCACATGGTTTCTCGCAAGGTTGACCGATGCTTGGGGATTGGGCTATTCCAGCATGATGGCCGTCCAATGGGTGCTTGGGTCACTGGCGAAGGCCAGCTTAACCACCATGGTCAGTGGAGCTGAGAGCACCATCCCGATGGGGCCAAGCACCCAACCCCAAAAAATCATCGAAAGAAAAACGACCAGTGTGGACAATCCCAAGCTTTGCCCGATAAATCGGGGTTCCAGCAGGCTGCCGATGATGATGTTAACGACGAGATAGGCCAACAAAGTCCATAAGGCTGCGTAGAGATCGATCTGCAAGAGCGCCCAAAGAATCGCCGGTAAGGCCGCAATGATCGATCCGATGCTGGGGATGAAGTTCAACAGGAAGGCCAGCAGCCCCCAAGTTCCGGCGAATTCGACCCCAATCAGCGTCAGCAGCGCCCAGATGGAGATTCCTGTAGCCGCACTGAAAAGCGCCTTGAATCCAATATAGCGATTCACACTCTCGGCAAAGGTTTTGAAATGGCCCTGGGGTTCCTGGGAATCGGGGAAGGCCATCCGGAGCTTTCTTGGAAAGAGCGGCACCTCAAGCAGAATAAAAAGGACGGTAAGCACAATCAGAAACATATTTGTAAGCAGCACACGCAAGACGGACAATCCGTAATTGAAAACGTTAATGACTTTCCTGGGGGTGATGAATTCACTCAAGGGCGTATGAGCCACATCGATTCCCTTCTCGTTCAGCCAGGCATAGACGGTGGTATTCAATTCCGCGAGACGTCAGCAATTCCCGGAGCGCCCGTTATCGAGCAGTAAATTGGCATTCATCGGAGTGGAAGGCAAGGTTGAGTGAATGCGGGGCGATGCTTGAGCGTTTTTTTGGAGGGTCCGAGGCCATTTCTGGGAACAGCTATCCCCC
>JAAYVE010000047.1 GCA_012517315.1 Deltaproteobacteria bacterium | reverse complement strand
TCCCCCTCCTACACCCGCATTTATCCTCTGGTAGCCGAATCCGGAGACGGGGTCTGGGTCCGGGACCCCGATGGGAACACCTTCTTGGATTTCACGGCAGGGATCGCCGTGTGCGCCACGGGGCACTGTCACCCTAGGGTGGTGGAGGCCATCCGGGAGCAGGCGGGACGGCTCCTCCACATGTCGGGGACCGACTTCTACTACACGCCTCAGATCCACCTGGCTCGCTCACTCACGGCACTGGCCCCCGGAGCGGGCCCCTGGAAGGCTTACTTTGGGAACTCCGGAGCCGAGGCGGTGGAAGCCGCCTTCAAACTCAGCCGCTGGCATACCCGCCGTGAACTGAACCTGGCCTTTTTCGGCGCCTTTCACGGGCGCACCATGGGAGCCCTCTCCCTCACCGCGAGCAAGACGATCCAGAAGAAGCACTACAATCCCCTTGTCCCGGGGATCACCCATGTTCCCTACGCGTACTGCTACAGGTGCCCTTACCATCTCTGTTATCCATCCTGCGCAACGGCCTGCGTTACGTGGATCGAGGACACTCTTTTCCGCACGACGGTGCCGCCGGAGGAAGTGGCGGCCATCTTCGTGGAGCCCGTCCAGGGGGAAGGGGGATACATCGTCCCTCCCCCCGAATTCCACCAGGAACTCCACCGCATCGCCCGCAAGTACGGCATTCTCTACGTGGCGGACGAAGTGCAGTCGGGGATGGGGCGCACCGGCCGCATGTTCGCCATGGAGCATTTCTCGGTGGAACCGGACATCGTGGCGGTGGCGAAGGGGATCGCCTCGGGGCTGCCCCTGGGGGCGACTCTCGCCCGGTCCCACATCATGAACTGGGAGGCCGGTTCCCATGCCTCCACCTTTGGGGGAAATCCCATTTCCTGCCAGGCAGCCCTGGCAACCATTCAACTACTGCAGGAAGGGCTCATGGACAATGCCGCTCTCCGCGGGCGCGAACTGATGGACGGTCTGCGCAGCATGCAGGAGAACGTGGAAGCCATTGGAGACGTACGAGGGTTGGGCCTCATGGTGGGAGTCGAACTGGTGAAGGATCGGGAAACGAAGGAACGGGCCGGGACGCTCCGGGACGCGGTGATCCGGCAGGCGTTCCAAAAAGGCCTGCTCCTCCTGGGATGCGGCGAAAACGTCCTGCGCCTTTGTCCCGCCCTTACGGTGACGTCCGACGAAGTGGCCGTCTGCCTGGACATCCTGGACTCCGTTTTCCGGGAACCGGCCTCATGAGGAGAACCAAAGAGACCGGATGTTCCGAAGAGACACCATCAGGGGGTAGGGCGCTCCAAACCGGAGGAGGGCAACAACACCCTCCTTGGCGTCTGTTCGGCAGCGGATTCCTTTGGCCCCCTTTGCCGGATTCAATACTATGGGGTGCACCGGCGCTTCAAAGGCCCGCCGCGCACGGATTGCGTGTGCATCTTCACATTCCCGCAGTCATGCTGAACTCCGGCTCAGCCCATTTACGGGGGTCGAGCGCCTAGGGATGATGGCCTTTTCCGTGGCCCTGCATGGTCTTTTTCTTCTCCCGGATCATCTTGATGTCCTCGTATATGCTTTCATAAGTCGCCCTCATGGCATCATCGAACGTGCCCAGGGTCCCGCTGTTTTCCTGGATGAATTTCTCGGCGTCCTCTTTCCTCTCAAAGGCCCATTTCGCCTTTTTCGTCATGACCCCCGGCTTGCTGCCGCCAATCACCCAGTAGGCCTTCTCGGCATCCACGAGTTTCTTGCTGTTGTAATCCCCCACCTGGATGGAACGAGGCATCTTGTCGACGTTCAGGGCCAAGTCCACGGCAACACAGTGGATGCTGCAGGTTCCCACCGACGTGCCGTCGTCATAGAGCAGGAGCATTCGGCTGTGGGCAAACTTCTCCCTGTCCATGCCACAGTATTTGCAATTGGGATGCTTCCGCACGTCCTCGTGGGCAAGGGCACCGCCAAGCGGGCACAGGAAGAACAAAGCCGTCAAAACCATGAGCGTTCGTTTTGGCATCGTTTTGCCTCCATCGGGTTCACGGTGAAAAAAACCTCCCCCCCAAGAAACCGCCGAAACTATTACAGCAAGCTGAACGACCGACCCGCAGCCCGTCTCAGGTGTGCAGGCGACGGACTCTGCTCGGGGCAAGCCGATCCCCCGTTTCCCCACCCCCATGCGACCTCTCCCAGAGTGTCTTACCCCAGGCGTTCTGTCAAGACCTCCTCCCTATTTCGGGGGGGGAGAAGGGCCCGCAATTCCGTGGAACCCCATGGAACGATCCCCTTCCATCGCACCAAGACCGGTAGATGACGTGAACGGCGACTTGGATTCTCAAATCACCGCCTGCTGAAAATTCAAACCCGAAAGGTATTTCATAAAATAAACTGCCCACAGGGGAAGAAAATCAATGCAACGAAAGGGGGAATGGGGCTGCCTGTGAACAAGTGGATAACCGCAAAAAGCTTGAGAGGATGACGTGTGATGATGGCGGGTAATAGGAACACCCTCTTTTGGTGCTTGTCCGGGGTGGACAGGCGCAGGGGACTGGATGTAAAGGTATGGACGGAGTAGCAATGCCCCGACGCCCCGGTGAATCCCCACGCCGGGGAAATGCGATTGGACGCGAGGTGGCGAGAACCCCATGGGTCTCTGGTTCATGGAAGGCAATCATGCCATGGCACTGGGAGCCGTTCACGCGGGCTGCCGCTTTTTTGCCGCCTATCCCATCACCCCGGCGAGCAGTCTCCTCTCCTCCATGCTCCAATTGCTCCCCCCCGCGGGTGGAATCGTCGTGCAGGCGGAGGACGAAATCGCCTCCATCGGATACTGCCTCGGGGCCTCCATGTCGGGCATGAAGGTCATGACCGCCACCTCCGGTCCCGGAATCAGCCTCTACAGTGAAAACATTTCGTTTGCCATCGCGGGGGAAATCCCCATCGTCATTGTGAATGTGATGCGCCAGGGGCCTTCCACCGGCGCCGCCACCCTCGGGGCCGACGGGGACATCCAGTTCATGCGGTGGGGATCCAGCGGAGGGCTGCCCGTCATCGTCCTCGCTCCCACAGATATCCGAGACTGTTTCGCTCTCACCGTCCACGCCTTCAACCTGGCGGAAAGGTTCCGCTGCCCGGTATTTCTGGCCTCCAACAAGGAGATCGGCACGACCCGCGAGACCGTGGATCTGAACGCCCTCCCCAAGCCGGAAGTGGTTTGGAGGACTCTTCACACGTCCGGAACGTTCCTCCCCTTCGCAGTCAAGGAAGGACGGGATGTGCCGGAATTCCTGCCCATCGGCGGGCCGATCCCCGTGCGACAGACGTCCTCCACTCACGGGCCGGACGGGTTCATCACCAATTCACCCCGGGAAATCCAGGCAGGTGTGGAGCGACTCAAGCGCAAGATCGAGTCCCAGGTGGAATCCTTTGCCTTCCATGATTTCCATGCGGTGCCCCGAGCCCGAACCCTTCTCGTCACCTACGGCGTCACCTCCCGGGCCGCCCGCGTGGCCTTGGGGAAACTTCACTGCACCGACGCCCGGCCGGTTTCCCTCCTTGTTCTCAAGACCCTCTGGCCGGTGCCGGAGCAAGTGCTTCTGGAAGCATCCCGAACGGTGGACCGGGTGCTGGTGGTCGAAATGAACCTCGGTCAGTATGTGGACGAGGTGCGCCGGGTCCTTTGTGGAAAACGGGTGGATTTTTATGGGCGAATGGATGGACGCCTCATCACCCCCGGTGAAATCGTGGAGGAGTTGTGCCGTGGCGACTCTGCTTGACCCACGCCGTCCCCCGGCTTTCTGCCCCGGCTGCGCTCACGAACGCTGCCTCCATGCCCTGGACCGGGCTTTGGTTCAGCTCGGCCTTTCGGCCGGTGACGTTGTCGTAGTGAGCGACATCGGCTGTTCAGGCCTCATGGACACCTTTTTCGCAACCCATGCCTTCCACGGTCTTCACGGGAGGGCGCTCACCTATGCCGCCGGAATCAAGCTCGCCAGACCCCATCTCCATGTCATCGTCACCATGGGCGACGGCGGGGTGGGAATCGGGGGCGCCCATTTCCTGGAAGCCTGCAGGAGAAACCTGAACCTCTCACTCTTGATCCTGAACAACTTCAATTTCGGCATGACCGGAGGCCAGTTCTCGTGCACTACCCCGCCGGACGCTTCGACGGCCTCCGGTTTTCTCCAGGGACTGGAGAAGCCCTTGGACATCTGCGCCGTCGCCGCAGCGGCGGGTGCCCCCTTCGTCGCCCGTTCCACGGTCTACCAGAGGGGGCTGAGCCAACTCCTGTCGGATGCTATCGCATTCCCCGGGTTCTCAGTCGTGGACATCTGGGGCCCCTGCACTGGGCGCTACGCGAAGCGCAATCCCATGAGGCCCGAAGACCTCGAGGAGAAAATGGCGCAACTCCCGACGTTCCGAGGTCCGATCCCCGGCAACCGGCGGCCTGAATACGGCGGGCAGTACCGGGCATTGAGCGGAAAAAAGCCTCCAATGGGACCGACCCAATTTTGCATCGAGACGGACTTTTTCCCGGCGGTGGACGACCGCAGGGAGGTGATTCTCGCCGGGGCGGCAGGCAACCGCATCATTTCCGCCGGCACCCTGCTCGCTCATGGTGCCGTTGCGGCGGGAATGCATGTGACTCAGAAGAACGACCATCACATCACCGTCATGAAAGGCCCCTCAGTGAGTGAGATCATCATTTCTCCCGTGCCGGTGGGTTTCACAGGGGTGGAATGCCCCGACGCAATCCTTGCAGTCGCCCAGGAAGGGGTTCTGCGAACAGAGGCCCTTTTGGGGAAGCTCCTCCCAACTGCTAGAATCATTGCGGCCCGGGATCTATCCCTTCCTCCCGTCAGTGCCCACACCCTGAAAGTGGATTTTTCCGCCCACGGAATCAGGCGTTCCGAGCGGGCCCTCGCCGCCGTCGCCCTCCTTGCCCGAACCGGAGATCCCATCACGGTGGAGATGCTGAGGGCGGCCATCGCGAGAACCCTTCAAGGAAAGGCCCTGGAGGAATCTCTGAACCTGTTGGCTCGGACGGAAACGATATCTTTAGCGCCATAAACCCTTACCCGTCTCGAATCAGAGCTTGACAAGAAACATGCATTTTGCAACCTTTGAAGAATTAAGACAGGCAAAATGCACGAAACATTTCTCAGGACATCCGCAAGGACAGATGCACTGGAACCATGACAGGGATGTGATCCTGGAATCCATCAACGAAGGGGTTTTCACGGTGGACCCCGATTGGAGGATCCTTTCTTTCAACCGGGCCGCCGAGACGATCACCGGCGTTCCCCGACATGAGGCCATCGGCAGGACATGTTTCGAGGTTTTTCACGCCGACATCTGTGAGCACGAGTGTGCCCTGCGACGGACCTTCGACACGGGAAAGCCCGTAGTCAACGTCACCGCTCACATCCTGAACCGACAGGGCCGTATGGTCCCTATCCGGCTCTCAACGGCCATCCTGAAAGACGATTTCGGGCAAATCATGGGCGGAGTCGAAACGTTTCAGGATCTCAGCCAGGTGCGTCAGCTTCAGAAGGAACTCCGGGGACGCTACAATTTTCAAGACATCATCGGCCGCAGTCCTGCCATGCTGCGGCTCTTCGACCTACTCCCGCAGATTGCTGAAAGCAGCAGCACCGTACTCGTCGAGGGACCGAGCGGAACCGGTAAGGAGCTTTTCGCCAGGGCCATTCACCACCTTTCGCCCCGGCGAAGGAAGCGGTTCGTTGCGGTCAATTGCGCAGCTCTTCCGGACACCTTGCTGGAGAGCGAACTCTTTGGTCATAAAGCCGGGGCCTTCACCGACGCCCGACGGGACAAGGCCGGCCGGTTCACTTTGGCAGATGGAGGAACGCTCTTCCTCGACGAAATCGGCGACATTTCACCTGCGCTGCAGGTGCGGCTTTTAAGGGTACTGCAGGAACGCGCCATCGAGCCACTGGGAACCCTGAAATCCACTCCCGTGGATGTCCGTGTGGTAGCCGCCACCAACAGGAACCTCGCCGAGTTGGTACGCAAAGGAACCTTTCGCGATGACCTGTACTACCGCATCCGGGTGATCCACCTGGAGCTGCCCCCTCTCAGGGAACGCCGCGAAGACATTCCGTTGCTGACGGAGCATCTCATCGCCAAGTTCAATCACATGCAGGGCAAAGACATCGCAGGGATTTCCGTGGAAGCCATGGCCCGTTTGATGCACCACGATTTTCCCGGAAACGTCCGTGAACTGGAGAACATAATTGAACAGGCCTTCGTCCTGTGCAAAGGCAGCCTCATCGAACTGCGCCACCTGCCTCCCGAGCTGCGGCCGGAGATGCTCATCACTCCCCCGGAACTGGAAGACCTGAGTCTTCAATCGATGGAAAAACGGCTCATCGCCCAGGCTCTGAGCCGTTGCGGCGGCAACCGGAGCCGAGCTGCCCGGGAACTGGGGATCAATGCGAGTACCTTATACCGCAAGATCAAGACACTGAACATCGCTGTCCCGCAAGGGGACGGTCGAAACAGGCGCCGTTAATCATGCATTATGCAATGCTCACAACCAACCCTCTGCTCGGGTTTTTTCCCCGCATGTGGACTCTCATACTTTTTTTCATGTCAATTCAATATGTTCATCAGTGCATGTGAATTGCGTACGCCGATGGTACAGCTCTTGCCCTGCTTTGCCTAAACATCCATTTCCCCATCCTGCGAATTCATTGCACGACCAAATGCTGCTAGCGCTTCGGTGATCAACGGCTGACGCCCTCCGCTCAACTCGAGCGGGGGGTTGGCACTCGTCCGGAAACACTCGAAACCCTTTGCAAACGCCGAAAGGAGGAAAACCGATGAAGGTGCAGAGGATGTTGATTTTCCTTGCAATTTGCGGGACTTGGCTCGGCTATGCGGGGGGATTTTTCGCTAAGGAGCCCGCCGCCTTCCAAATCGACCAAAAGAGCTGTTTCTACCTCCAAAGCCTGCACTTCACCGCAGCGGGCATGGCTCACTGGTACAGCAAGGAGAATGGGGGTCTGGAGAGACTGACGGGCGTCCCTTACACAGATCTGGATTGCAAAAACTGCCATGCGGGGGGGTGTGACCGTTGTCACCGCAGCACGAGGACGGAAAAAGACTGCGAAACGCTGCAGTACTCGATCAAGGCATCGAAAAACCAGGCCATGTGCCTGGAATGCCATGGGAGGGAAAAAGCCATCATCGCCATCGACCACAAGGCCAAGGAAGACGACGTGCATTTGGCCCAAGGAATGACCTGTACCGACTGCCATTCAGCCAGGGAAATGCACGGTGACGGCACATTCTACATTTCCATGAAGCAGCCCGGTGCGATGGAGGTGAAATGTGAGAACTGCCACGACTCCATCAAGCCAACCGAGTCTCACACGGTTCACAAGAACGCTCTCGATTGCAAATCCTGCCACGTCCGTCATGTGGTCAGCTGCACCAACTGCCATTTCGACACCATGGTGGAGAAGAAGGTGCGCAAGGCAATCCCGGTCTCCGGCTGGGTCTTTCTCATGAACGCCGCCGGAAAAGTGACATCGGCGAGCATGCAGACGTTTGTGACAAAGAGCGTCAACACGTTCCTCATGTTTGCTCCACACATGAGCCACTCGATCATGAAGGTCGGCCGCGACTGTGACGCGTGTCACGCCACCGCGACCATGCAGCAGGCCCAAAAGGGAAAGATCACCCTCACCTGGCTCCAGGATGGGGTGACGGCAAATCTGAAGGGGGTCATCCCGGTTTTGGATGAGGTGGAGTACCAGTGTGTCTACCACGACCTGAAAGAGGACAAGTGGATCCCCATTGCGAATCCGGCCAAACCCCTGCGGCAATATGTGGCCTATGGCACGCCGCTCACCAGGGAACAGCTGGAGAGGCTTGTGAAAAAGCAGGAACCCCCGCCACATGAAATGACCAAGTGACTGCGGGAGGCTGGGTCTCCATCACGCATTCCCCCTTTTCCGTGGTCGAGACCGTCGTGCAATGGACGAAAGCACCTGCGGCAAAATGCTTCGGCGGGAATTCCGGCTCAACTGGGACTGCGGGGTTCGCTCAAGAAGGGGTTGAAAGGTTTGGACCAATGGCCGGATCCCCTCCCCCGGTTCGTTTCCCCCCTTGGGCAAGTTGCAGGACGAATTCCGACACAATTTCGAGAACCCGCTGCGTCCGCTCCGAATGGGGCGCATGACCGCAATCCCTCAGGACCGCCGACCGCACCTCTCCACACACTTTCGATAGAATGGTATCGACTTGCGCCTGGGTACCGTACTGGTCGTCCCGTCCTTGAACAACCAGTACTGGGCAGAGAATGGAAGGAAGCAAGTATTCGAGGTTCCAGTGCCGGAACCAGTCACTCAGCCAAGTGTTTGACCAGGATTGAAAAACCGTGTCGGTCTTGTCGCCGTGGTATCTCCCCAGACCCCGCAGTTTCCCCCGGTGAAAAGCTTCCTCCGCTGCACGGATACCCTCTATGGTTTCCGGTTCCACGAAGACGTGGGCCGCCTCCGTCACGATTCCCTCGAGCAACGGGGGCCTCTCGGACCCGTGGATCAACGCGATGCTCCCCCCGTCCGAGTGCCCCACCAGAATATAGGGGCGATCGGGCAGGAGCACTTCCAAAACTTGCGGCAGTTCTCTAAGGGCCGCCTCGTGCAGGTAATGGATCGTCCTGCTCTTCTGAGCGGCCGAGGATTTCCCGTACCCGATCCTGTCATAACTCAATCCGGGACAACCGGTGGTCCGGCAAAGCGATCGTGGGAAATCCTTCCACGAGGCGGTGCAGCCCAGCCCTTCATGGAGAAAGACGAGGCACGGCTTTCCATCATCGCCATCCACCCATTCGTAATAGATGTGGTAACCCTTTTCCAGCGTCAAGGTTGCCATGGCTTTCCAATATTCCTTCAGTGGATCGACGGGTGGGGATGCTCCCTGTCACACCCCCCGCGAGGAGGGTGATATCCCCCTTCGCGGGGATTCCCCTCAGAGTCTCTTGGAAATGGACATGAAGAACGATGCACCCCTTCGCTTGTTCGGTTTCACCCAAACGGTGCCGCCGTGCTGCTCGGCGATTTCCTTTACGATGGCGAGGCCGAGACCCGTCCCTTCGACCCCCCTGGAAGTCTCATTTCTCTGGAAGGCCTTGAAAACCCTCTCCGAATCCGCCTCCTTCAGACCCTTGCCGTTATCGCTGAAGGAAAAGACATGTGCCTCCGGCGTGGATTCGTAGGCCGCACAAATCTTGGTCAGTCTCTCGCCTCCGTATTTCAGGGCGTTGTCCACGAAATTGCGGAAGGCCCTCAGGATGGCCACTCGGTCGGCGCGGATCATGACCGTCGTCCCCCGTTCGACCCACTGGATGCCGCGAATGGACAACTGCGGCGAGAATTCCTCCCTGAGTATCTGGAGCATCTCCGCGATATTGATCGGCTCAATGGTCAGGCGGGCCTCCTTGGTGGCAATATAGGCGTTGACCTTTTCCACGAGTGTGGCAATGTGCTCGGAAGTTCTCAGGATTTGATCGCAGTAGCTTTTCCCCTTTTCGTCCAGAAGGTCCCGGTAGCCCATGCTCAGGCGTTTCGTGAGCCCGTGGATGCCGATGGCGGGGCTCTTCAGGTCGTGGACAACGGAATAGGCGAACATCTTCAGCTTGTGCGCACTCTCTTGTAGAGCGTTTTCCGCCTCCTTGCGCACCGTGATGTCCCGGTTGCTTCCCCGCTGCCCCAGGAAAGTCCCCTGGGCATCGAAAACCGGCTGGCAGAGGTGTCCGATCCATCTGACGGTCCCATCCCGGTGAACAACGCGGAACTCCACTCTCCCCGAATTCCCGGGCAACCGCTCTTTCCCGAAATGATCCCGAACCCTCTGTGCATCGTCGGGATGAAGAATGCGGAAAAAGAGACGCGGGTCCGATTCGAAATCGCCGGCCGCATAACCCGTGATTCTCTCGCAGGATGGCGAATTGTACAGAAATCTCCCCTCCGGGCTCGACCAGTACTCCCAATCATAGGTGTTGTCCGCAACGATGCGGTACCTGAGTTCAGACGCCCGAAGGGTCTCCTCCATGTGCTTGATTTCGGTGATGTCCGCATAAGTGCCGAGAACCCCCTTGATCCTGCCGTCCACGTCGCGCAGCGGTACTTTATTGGTGAGCAGCCAGATCCTTCGCCCATCCGGTGTCGTCTGAGGCTCTTCATAGCCCAGCTTCGGCCGGCCCGTTTCCATCACCAGGCGGTCGTCGCCCCGGTAGAGTTCCGCCTGTTGCGCCCATCCCATCTCAAAATCGGTCTTCCCCACGATCTCCTCAGGGGACTCCAGCCCCGCATCGAGAGCGAAAGGGCGGTTGCATCCCAGGTACCTGGACTCCAAATCCTTCCAGAAAACCCTCACGGGAATGGTATCCAAAACCAACTGCAACATCTGCTGCGATTCCTGCAGCGCATGAAGCAATCCCTGGTGCAGGTTCTCATCTCTTTGACATTGCGACAGCCGCCCGCGCAATTCCTCAAGTTCGGCGATGAGTTCCGCTTTGCTCTTGTGATCGTCCTGCATCTGAAAAACCTTCGCATGCTGATGGATTGGAGGAAAAAGCACCAGGAGATCTGTGAACTTTAAAAAAGGGGGATGAAACGAGTCCTTCCCCGAAGCGGGCACTTCTCATTTCGTGTCGAAACGGAACATCCTGAAGCGCTGAGGAATGATACCTCAGAACCGACCCGTTGCCAACTTGTGAAAGGCGGGGACATGAGGGTCGCTATTCTGTGGCGTCTCCTTTTCCGATACCGGTCTTCCCTGGCCCTTCACGCTTCGTCCAGCACTTCCCGGACCTTCACGGCCAGTTCCTGGATGGAAAAGGGTTTCTGCAGGAAGTGAATCCCCTCGTCCAAAACCCCATGATGAGCGATCACGTTGGCAGTATACCCCGAGACGAAAAGGCATTTGAGGGAAGGGAAAACGGTTTCGAGCCGTCTTTTCAGTTCCCGTCCGTTCATCTCGGGCATGATCACGTCAGAGATCATCAAATGGATGGGTCCGTCTTGCATTTCGGCCCGCTGAATCGCCGCCCCCGGACTACCCGCCGCCAGTACCGTGTAACCCAGTTCCCTCAGCATGGCGGTTCCAATCCCGAGAAGGGATATGTCGTCTTCTACCAGCAGCACCGTTTCGTTTCCCCGGGGCAAGGTTCTTTTCCGGACCGGTTCCGTCTCGGCGGCGGTGGCAGGGTCGCGGGGCAAATACATCCTGAAGGTCGTGCCCTTGCCGGGCTCGCTGTAGACATTGATGAAGCCGTTGTTCTGTTTGACGATGCCGTAGACTGTCGCTAAGCCGAGACCCGTTCCCCGCCCCAGTGCCTTGGTGGTGTAGAACGGGTCGAAGATCTTGGCCAGCGTCTCTTTTTCCATCCCGCAACCGTCGTCGCTCACCGCCAACATGACGTAGTCGCCGGGTGTGAATCCCGGGTGGGTCTCGCAGTAGCCAGCGTCGAAGGTGACGTTGTGCGTCTCGATGATTACCCTGCCCACATCGGAGATGGCATCTCGCGCATTGACCAACAGGTTCGCCAAGAGCTGATCGATCTGCGCCGGGTCCATTTTCACCGCCCAAAGGTTGCCGGCCGGTTTCCAGCTGAGGTCGATGTTTTCACCCGTGATTCGCGCCAGGAGCTTGAGAATCGACGAAATTGTGCTATTGAGATCGAGAACCTTGGGGGCGATGGTCTGCTGGCGGGCAAACATCAGGAGCTGGCGCGTGAGGTCCGCACAACGTCGGCCGACGGTGAGAATCTCGTTGAATTCGTCGTAATGGGGATCCCTGGGATTCAAACGCATCAGTGCCAACTCCGCGCGACCGAGCATCACTGACAGCACGTTATTGAAATCGTGGGCGATGCCGCCCGCGAGCAGGGCCACGGCTTCCAGCTTCTGAGCCTGAAACAGCTTTGCCTCGAGGACCGCTTTCTCCTCCTCGGCCTTTTTCCGCTCCGTAATGTCCGTGAGGGAACCTGCCAGCCGCACCGCATTCCCATCGTTGTCCCAGGCAACCGCTTTGCCGCGGGACAGAATCCAACGCCAACTTCCGTCCATGGCTTTAATTCGGTACTCGACATGAATGGCTTCGTGGGAACGGACAGCTCTATTGACCTCCTCTTCGGCCGCTCGCCTGTCGTCCGGATGGATCAGCGAAACCCAGGCTTCGTAAGAAAACGCGTCCGGTTCGTAACCGAGCATCTTGTACCATGCGGGGCTGAAATAGGCCTTTTGTTCCAACACGTTCCAGTCCCAAATGGCGTCGCGGCTCCCCTCCTGGGCCAGGCGCAATCGTTCCTCGCTCGCTCTGAGTGCACCCTGGCCGACTTGATCTCCTCGAACTGCCCTTCCAGCTCCTTCAAGCTGCGCTGCAGCTGGGATGACATGCTGTTGAAGGCAGCGGCGAGCTGAGCCAACTCTTCAGGCCCGTCCACCTCTATCTGCAGTTCACGCTCGCCACCTGCGATGCGCATGGCCGTCTCTTTCAGCGTGACCAACGGAACCGTCAACCGCCTGGAAATGCCCAAACCCAACAGTGCGGCAAGAAAGGCCATGAGAACGATGATGGCGAGGGAAATACCCGTTGCCTCGATCACCTCGCGAAAAGCCTCCATCCAGGGAAGTTCCGTGACAATTGCCCAGTTGGGGGTTCTCAAGGGGACATAAGTGCCCACCACCAGGCCGCCGGCAATCCCTCGGTAGAGCTGTGCCCGTTGGGACCGCTGAGCATTCGGATCCTGCAGGAACTCCCTGACGGGAGGCAGGTGGGCGACATTTTCCCCTTTCAACACGCGGGCCGTATCGCCGAAAGCGATCACCTGCCCCTGATGGTTGACCACGTAGGCGTAGCCTGTTTTGCCCACCTTGAGTTGATCCACCAGGTCCCACATGAATTTCAGGTTCAACTCGGCTGTGAGGGTGTTCTTGAATTCCCTGAGGGCATTCACCACGGGGACACGAATGCTCACCAATGGCTCACTGGTCACCGGGTCCATGTAAACGTCACTGATTTCGGGACAGGAGACGGCATCGTGAGGTTTCGAAAAACGGGCGGCTTCCTGCAGGTCTTCGGGATGTCCCAAGCCTGGAGGAGCATAGCGCGAAGCGGCGGCCACGATTTGAAACCTTTCATCGCGAACCGCCAGTCGCCGAAAAGAGGGTTGAAGACCCAGAAGGCTCTGGAGAACCAGGAGCCATTCCTCCCTCGAGGTGGTCTCGGGGTCGGTCAACCAGGCTGCGGTCGCCAGTTCCTGGCATTTCTCCTGAATGAAACCCACAACCGCACTGCTTGCTCCCTCGGCGATCACTTGCTGGTTGTTGTAGAGCACCCTCTTTTCACTTCGAAAATATGCTGTGAGCTGCAGGCTGCTCGACACGAGCAGAACCACGATGCTCGAGGAAAAGAAAGCGATCATGAACAGATGCCCAAGGTTCCTGCCGGCTTCCATCTTCCTGATCAAGGCGCTCACGACACGCTCCGCACAAAACGTTGTTTGAACGCTCCAGCTAGCGAATGATGACCGTGGCCTGCCGCAGCAGCCCTTCCGGCACTGTCAGCCCCAGCTCCCTTGCGCGCTTGACGTTGATGTAGATATCCTGCTCCGGGGTCACCACGGGTATGGTTCCCGCCGGAATGCCCTCGAATATTTTCGCCACCAGGGGCGCAGCCATCTTTCCCACTTTGAACAAATCATTGGCATTGCCAAAAACCGCCCCTTCCCGGACATTGGAGAGAAAGCTGCCCGCCACCACGAGCTTGTGCCTGTCGGCAAACCCACCGATGAGCCTCCATCCCTCGGGCGAATGAATGGTGGAATCGGGCATGAGAAGCATCGCCTCCATTCCACAGTCGGCAAGCTGATCCCGCTCACTCAAATCCACCTCGAGATCCTTCAGGTTCCCCAAAGGGACCTCGATCAATTGGATGTTCAAGGACTTTGAGAGCGGCCGCAGAATGGCCAGGGCAGGTTCCGTGTTGGGATACCCCTTCTGATAGCCGATCCAGACACGTCGGATGTGGGGAGCGATCCGGTGAAGGAGCTCCATGCGCTTGCCGATTTGTTCCGGACCGGGAAACCGGACGCCCGTGATGTTGCCCCCCGGTTCACGGACGCTGTTCACGAGATTCGATCCCTCTATGCCGGCATAGGCAAAGACAACCGGCACACTTGTCCCCTCCGCCGCCTTTTTGGCAGCCATGGAGGCTTCCGTTGCCAGTGCGAAAATGAGCTCGCCATCGCGTGCTGAGAACCATCCGCCTTCCGACACAGGGGGATCCGATGGGCATTTTTCGAGATATTTCAAGTCGTAGATCACATGGACCCCTTCTCGGTAGCCCAGGACTTCCAACTGGGCTTTCAGACCATGAAAGATGGGTTCGAAAGCGGCGGTACTGCCCAGTACGAGGATACGGCGGGGTCCCCTCGCGTCCCGGCACCCTCCAACAGACCAGGCGACAAGACCCAGGAGAACGATGAAAGACAGACGTTTGCCGACCGTGACCCGTGAACCTCTTGTGAAGGTCATTTTCTGCTCTGCCATGGAGGATTGAAGAAGCACAGATAAAAGGGGCCCCAGACGCAGTGTCTTACGGCGGCGCGGCCAATGAATATTTCAGGAAAATTATTTGTCCTGCAGTTTGCATGTCAAGACAAAACACTACATCCCGACGAATATAGGAACGTATATTTACGGTGCAATAGCTTGTGCATGGGCATTCAGGGCATCCGACCCTCTCCTCCCAGGATCACGGAGACCGCCAAGGACTTCGCGCCTTGATTCCGTAACGGCGCATGCGGTTCCAAACCGTGCCGCGGGATACCCCCAGGATGCGGGCTGCGGCGCTCTGGTTGCCACCAGCCTGCTCCAGGGCCGCGATGAGGATGTCTCTGGGCGACAGGCCGCCGATGGAACGCGGCGGGGGCACGTCTTCCGGTGATTTTGCGTCGGCGGCCGACGCCGGAAGGCAGGTGCAATGCCGCAGGATGTTCGGAGGCAGGTGTTTGGGCTCGATAGCACCGCCGGGGCAGGCGACGAAAGCGTATTCGAAGGCGCTTCGCAGTTCACGCACGTTCCCCGGCCAGTCGTAGGCCATCAACATCCCCATGGTGTCATAGGCAATGGTCTCCACCGGTTTTTCACTCTTGAGCTGCAAGCGGCGAAAAAAGGATTCCGCCAGCAGGGGAATGTCCTCCATGCGCTCCCGTAAGGGGGGCAGAATCAATGGGATCACATTGATGCGGTAAAACAGGTCCTCGCGAAACCGCCCTTCGGTCACCATCCGCCCCAGATCGCGGTTGGTGGCCGTTATGATGCGCACATCCACCGGGATGGGCCGATTGTCCCCCACCCTTTCGATGACCTTTTCCTCGAGCACACGCAACAGCTTGACCTGCGAGGTCATGGGCAGATCTCCGATTTCGTCGAGGAAGATGTCACCTCCGGCCGCCGCTTCGAAACGCCCCTGGCGGGCCTGGACCGCACCGGTGAAAGCCCCCCGCACATGACCGAACAGCTCGCTCTCCAGCAGGGATTCAGCCAGGGCCGCGCAGTTGACCTTGACGTAAGGCTTTTCCCGCCGCGGACCCCGCTGATGAATGGCTCTGGCCACCAGCTCCTTGCCCGTGCCGCTCTCTCCGAAGATGATCACAGGCGCATCGCTTTGGGCGGCATTGGCGATGAGATCGAAAACCCCCTGCATGGCCCTGGAGATCCCGATGAGGCCTTCAAAGCCGTCCTGTGCGGACAGTTCCCGGCGAAACGCCTCGATTTGGCGTTCCCTGTCCACTAAAGCGCTGATGTCCGTCAGGGTCTCAACACCGCCGAGAACCCCCCCGGCCCTGTCCCGCAGAACCGCGGCATTCTTGATGACCGGAACGTCTTTGCCCGAGCGGTGGCGAATGGTACAGCGGTGCCGACGCACCGCACCGGTGCGAAAGAGACTGCACCAGTGTTCCTTGTTTCCCTCCCGGTCCTTGTGACAGCTGGGACACTGAAGCACGGCACACGACCGCCCCACAATCTCCTCCGCACCGTATCCCGTCACCTGGGCAAAGGCCGCGTTCACCGTCACAATGGTCCCGTCCGTGTCCACGATCATCACCGCGTCCTGGATGGTATCCACCACGGTGCGCCAATAGGTGTTCATGTCCTGTTCGAGCATCGCCACAATCCTGTTCTAATTTTAGACAGTTGTTCAATGTGCGGTATAGCTTTTTTACAGGCGTGGGGCAAGACCGTGCCGTGGGCGGGACAGGCCAGCTTCCCCCTTCCAGGCTATTTCCATGGAATATCCAATGCTTATTGAGTCCCAGGATCGACAGGATCCTGGTTGTAGGTGTCCTGGCATTCCCTTTGCCCTTATGACGCAGCGAACAGGAACGAGGCGAACGCCGGATGACCGAACAAATCCACATGGAAATGGATCTTCACGACAGCCTGCAGCCGCTTGCTTTGCTCAAGGTCAACCAGGCCCTGCGCCGGATGCAGGTGGGTGACGGGTTGGAAATCCGGGGGGCGGATCCCGGCACCTTCAGGGAGTTGTTGCGGCTCCTCACCCCAGCCCGATTCACGGTCACCGAAGCCCGCGTGGAGCCTACAGGATATCGCATCCGGCTCATCTGCCGACCGGCTGAACACACCCATTCCACTCCGGCGGGACGAGTGCCTGCCGAAACGAAAGGAGAGCAGAATGACAACTGATCTGAGCAAAATTCAAGCGGACAACACCGTCGATGCACGGGGCAGCGCCTGCCCGGGGCCCCTTCTGGAGGCCAAGAAGGGAATCGGCAAGGTCAAGGTGGGTCAGGTGCTGGAAATCTATTCCAACGACAGCGGCACCCGCAAGGACATTCCCGCCTGGGCCGGCAAAGTGGGCCACGAATACATCGGCTTTGTGGAGGCGGACGGGTACGACAAGCACTTCGTGCGCCGCAAGAAATGACCCACCCGTGAGGGGGCCGTTCCCAGCACACTCCACAACTTACGGAGCAAGGCCATGACAGTGCCAAGTCAGGCGAAAGGAAACAAGATACTGGTCCTGGCGACCGAGAGTTGCGCCTATCCGGGCGCCGATTCGGTCGGCCAGGCCCACTCCACCTACCCGACCAATGTTTACATCCTGCGGGTCAAGGCACCGGTGCTCTTTCCGGAGCGCTTCTATCTGGACTGCTTTCGCAAGGGGATCGCGGGCATCATTGTCATGTCGTGTGGGGAGGAATGCCCTTACGACGGAGCCTATCACGCCCTGGCCCGCCGGCTCGACCGTGTCTACCAGGCCATGAAAGCACAGGGCATGGACATCCGCCGGTTGCGCCTCACGGCCATCTGCACGGTGTGCAACCGGGCCTTTCTTAATGAAGTGAACCAAATGAACGAACTGGTGCAAAAACCGGCAGCCGGTGAACCCGGGCAGGAAAACGGGTGAACGGCTCCGGCGGGGAGAGCGACGAAAATGGACAATTCACGCAACGTGGACTTTGATGCGGTGGTGATCGGTGGAGGAATCGCGGGTCTGCAGTCCGCCCTGGACCTGGCCGACCAGGGGTATACCGTGGCCGTCGTTGAGAAGGATGCCTCGGTCGGCGGCAAGATGATCCGGCTTTCCAAGGTTTTTCCCACCCTGGACTGCGCCAGCTGCATCACCACGCCCAAAATGGCCGCTGCCGCCCACCACGATCGCATCACCCTGTTCACCTACTGCGATCTGCAATCGCTGCGGCGCACAGGCGGCATGGTCCGGGCAGAGGTCCAGCAGAAGCCGCGCTATGTGGACGCACACAAATGCATCGGCTGTCGCCAGTGTGAATACAATTGCCCTGTGATGGTCAGCGACAGGGAACAGGGGGGGTTTTCGCCCACCAAGGCTATTGCCATCCCTTTTTCCAACGCCATTCCGCAAATTGCCGTGCTCAACCCTCAGCACTGCATGCTCTGCGGGCGTTGCGAGAAGGTGTGCCCGACCCAGGCCATCGATTATTTTCAGGAACCCCGATCATTCACTTTGACGGCCAAAGTCGCTCTGATCACCACAGGCTTCGAAATGACGACCCTGGGCGACAAGCCGCAGTACGGTCGCGGCAGAATCCCTAACCTCATCGATGCGTTGCAGATGGAGCGGCTGCTCGCTCCCCATGGACCCTACAACAGGGTCCTGCGCCCCTCCGACGGCAAGGTGCCGGACAGAATCGCCTACATCCAGTGCGCAGGCTCAAGGGACAAATCCATGGGGGTCTCCTACTGCTCCCGCGTGTGCTGCATGTATGCCATCAAGCAGGCCATGCTCTTGTCCGGCGCTCTTCCACTGGCGGACATCACCATCTACTACATGGACATCCGGGCCTTCGGCAAAGGCTACGAGCAGTTTTTCCAAAACGCCCAGGCCATGGGGATCAATTTCGTCAAGGCCAAGGTGGCGGCTGTGGAGCCGGGTCCGGACGGCGCGGTCCGGCTCCATTACGAGGCCCAGGACGGGGATGGGGTGTCTACTGCGGAACATGACATGGCCGTCCTCTCCCTTGGCCTGATTCCGGCCTGGAATCCGGAGGGCATCTGCCCTCTGGCCACGGGACCGGATCATTTCCTCGAGAGTCCCCGCCCCAAGCTGTCACCAGTAGCGACCGTCATGGAGGGAGTCTTTACGGCCGGTGCGGCCGTCGGTCCCAAGGACATTGTCGATACGATCACCGAGGCCGGGAACGCAGCCATGGCGGCCGGCAAGTACCTGGCGGCCCTGAGGGCTTCATCGGCCAGGAAACACTTGGTCGCGTGACCTTTCACAAGGCAGGGAGACGGACCCAATGACGCAAGCCAAAGAAAAGGAAAAACAACACGCCACGAAAGTCGGCGTCTACATCTGCCACTGCGGCGGCAACATTTCCGACCACGTGGACGTGGAGGCGGTCCGCCGGCGCCTGGAAAAGGTGCCCGGGGTGGCCGTGGCCCGAACCAACATGTTCATGTGCTCCGATCCTGGTCAGGAACTGATCGCGGAGGACCTGAAAAACGGCGTCGTGGACCGCGTGGTGGTGGCCTCCTGCGCACCGAGCCTTCATGAAACCACGTTTCGCAATGCCATCCGGCGCGCCGGTGCCAACCCTTACATCTACGAACACGCCAACATCCGGGAACAGGTGAGTTGGGTCCACCACGGGGCGGCGGCCACCGAAAAGGCCGCCACACTGGTGGAGGCGGCAGCCGCCAAAGCCGGCCTCCTCAGGCCCCTGACTCCGATCCGGGTTACGGCCGCCCGTCACGCCACGGTGATCGGAGGAGGCGTGGCCGGACTGAGTGCCGCCAGAGACTTGGCTGATCGAGGCATTCCCGTCACCTTGGTCGAAAAATCGCCCTGCCTTGGCGGGCAACTGGCCAGGCTGGACCGCATCGCCCCAACAGGGGAGCGTGCCCCTGAACTGGTTCGCGCATTGGCCGATGCGGTCCTCAACCATCCGCACATCACGGTGTTCACTGACGCCCAGGTGATCGCCACCGACGGTTACATCGGCAACTTTAAGCTCACGGTGCGCCAGGAGGTGGCATCCGAAGCCTTCACCGGGACCGAAGCCTGCTACATCCCGTTTTCCGGCATGAGGCCGGCAGGACCTTCCCCTTCGGAACCCAGGGAGTTCAACCTCGAGACCGGCGCCATCGTCGTGGCAACCGGGTTTCGTTCCTACGAGCCGCGGCAGGGGGAATACGGGTTCGGCGACTTTGCATCCGTCATCACCTTGCCGACCCTCATCCGAAAAATGGCCGAGCAGGACACGGAGGGAAGCTTCCTGGAAATTGACGGACGCCGCATCCGCAGTGTGGCCATGATCCATTGTGTCGGCAGCCGCCAGATTCCGGGCATTCACCCGGAAGACGCATCCGGCCGCTTGAACGAATACTGCTCACGCACCTGCTGCACGGCTACCCTCAACGCCGCCTGCCGCATCCGGGAGACCCACCCCGGCACCCGGGTCTATGAACTGTACCGCGACATCCGCACCTACGGCCGTGGTCAGGAGGAACTCTACGAACAGGCGGCTCGCGACGGGGTGGTCTTCCTGCGCTTCGAACCGGACCAGGCCCCCGAAGTGGTGAGGGCCGATCCGACGGATGGCTACCCCCTGAAAATCCGGGTGACCGACACGTTGACCTTTTCTGAAAACCTGGAGGTCCCGGCCGATCTGGTGGTGCTCTCCACAGGCATGGAACCGAACGACGTGTCGGACCTGGTGGAAATGATGAAACTACCTGTGGGCGTGGATCGGTTTCTGCTGGAAGTGCACCCCAAGCTGCGCCCGGTGGAAATGCCGGTGGGCGGGATCTTCGTGGCCGGTACCTGCCAAGCCCCGTTCGACGTGGGCGAAACCTGCAACGCCGCCGGGGCGGCTGCAGTGAAAGCTGCGTCCCTGCTTGCCGAGGGTCACGTGGAACTGGATCCATTCGTGGCCGAAGTGGACGCGGAACGCTGTAAGGGGTCGGGCGCCTGCGTGGAAGCGTGCCTGAACCCCGGTGCATTGGCCCTGGTGGAAATGCAAATAGGCGGGCAAACGGTCCGCCGCGCCCAAGTCACTCCGGCCCTTTGCCTGGGATGTGGGGCTTGCGTGGCCGTCTGCCCCGAAAACGCCATCGATGTCTGCGGTATGACCCTGAGTCAATATGAGGCGATGGTCGACGCCATTGTCGCGGACCAGGTCGCGGCGGATGCACTGCGCTGAACCATCGCACCGGAGCACCTCGGCTTAGCCGTGGGCTGCATTCTCACCATGCTTCTGGCGGATACGCCGTGGAAGGAACCGCTTGGTACGTCGGGACCGGCGGGCGGTGACCGCAGCAGTGGAGGACGGAGTTGACCGCATGTTCGACGGTTCATCACATGATGTGCATGCATCTTCAAAACGGGGAGTGACAACGATGAGCGCCGACAAGGCAAAGACCCAGGCCCTCAAGGACTTGCGTGCGTCGCGCCGACAGTGGGTCGATCAGGCCACGGCCGAGTCGAAATTCCAGAAGAAAACCATCAAGGCCATCCAGCAAGTCTTGGAAGAAGACGCGGCCACCGTGCCGCAAATCGCCGAGGCCGTCGGGCTTCCGACGGAAGCCGTCCTCTGGTTCGTCGCCGGCCTTAAGAAGTACGGCCAGATCGTGGAGGCCGGTCAGGACGACAGCTATTTTCGCTATGCACTGGCGGCCGGCAGGCAGCAGGACGATGAATCGGCCGAAGTGGACGCTCGAACCCAGCCGGGAGAAAAACCATGACCATGCTCAACCCGGATTTTGCCGAAGAACTGAAACAATTCAGCGAGGACAGTGCCTTGGCCTGTTTCAACTGCGGCACCTGCGCGGCGATCTGCCCGCTCATCGATTCCCATTTTCCCCGCAGCATGATCCGCTACGTCCAGATCGGGGCCAAGGAAAGGATCCTGGAAGCTGCAACGGAGCTGTGGAAGTGCCTGCACTGCGGCCTGTGCACCCAGACATGCCCGCGGGAGGCCAACCCCGGGGAAATCATCCTGGGGTTGAAACGCCTGGTTCTCGACCACTGGAGGAAAAGCTGAAATGTATCATCCCAGAGACATCATCGAGACCATTGCCGGGAATCTGCGTGCCACGCGCAACCCCTTCGGCATTCCTCATTTCATGGTGAATCGCTGGTGGGGCCGTTCAAAACTGCCGCGCCAAGGGGACGCCCTACTCTTCACCGGGCTCATGTACCAGTTCATCCCGTACATCGAGAAATCCACCGGTTACCTGAGCCGCTACGAGGACACGCCGCTGAGTCGGTACGTCGGTTACACCCGTTACGTGCCCAGCTATCTCTCGGGGCTCGGGTTGGCGATGATCACCCCCCGGCGGGAAAAGCAAAAGATGAACGGGATCCTGAACAACATCGTCCGAGTCCTCAATGCTTCGAGGGTCGATTTCTACTACAGGCCGGAACTGGACCATTATAGCGGCATCCTGCTCTATGACCTGGGCGACAGGGACACTTTCGTCACCCATGCCCGCTGGCTGGCGGACCGGCTGAAAAAGGCGGGCGTCAGGAAGCTCATCACCGTCGATCCTCACACCACCTATGCCCTGAAAGAGCTTTTCCCCAAGTACACCGGCTCCCGATTCGAGGTGCATCCCTATTTCGAAATGATCCAACTCAAAGGGGGCAACAATGGTCGGCGCACGGTGGCCCTTCACGATCCATGCTTCTACGGGCGATATCTGGGTCTCTCCGACGTGCCCGCAAAAGCCCTTGCAGAGCTGGGTATCGACTGTGCCGAATTAGAGCGCTCCGGTGCCTACACTCACTGCTGCGGAGGTCCTGCCGAATCCGTATCGCCCAGGCTCGCCGACGATGTGGGAAGGCGCCGCCTGGCCCAGTTGGAAGGCACCGGGGCTCCCATCGTGGCCATGTGTCCCATCTGTCTGGGAAACCTGCGCAAGCTGGGTGCCGACGTACGGGACCTGTCCAGCGTTCTGGTGGAGACTCTTTCATGAGAAGCGGATTTCATCCCACCCCCTAAAGACACAAAGGAGTGAGCAACATGGAAAACAAGACCGAAAAGATCCTCTACATCACCACCGTCGGCGCCGAGAACCCGGAAAAGGCGGCCTTTCCCTTCGTCCTGGCCAATGCAGCCCTCGCCATGGACGTCGAAGCGACGATTGTCATGCAGGCCCGTGCCGTGGAGTTGGCCAAGAAGGGGTTTGTGGACGCGATGCCGGCCGCCGGCGGACTTCCGCCCATGAAGAAGCTGCTGGGCGATTTTCTGGAACTGGGCGGCAAGATCCTGGTTTGCGGGCCGTGCATCAAGGAATACGGGGTCGCGGAAAGCGAGCTGGTTGCCGGGGCCGAGGTGACCGCCGCTGCTCAGATCAACATCGCCGCCTTGGCCGCCGATGCAGTCCTGGTGTACTGAGCCGCCGGGGAGACCCCGGGGGCTGGGATGGTGCGGGGTTTTTCCCCGCCCCGTTTCCGCCAATGCGTCCATGATGTGACCATAGCCATGGGAGACCCAAGATGACCGGCACCCGAAAACTTGATCCACCCCTGAGGGTCACCGACCTGGTGCAGAGAAAACGGCAGGGCGCGGCTGTCACCTGTCAAACCGCATTCGAGATTCTGCCGGTGGACTTCCAGCACCGGACCAACCCGTACCGCGCCCACATCTTTCTTTGCCGCTACTCCGGCACCATCGACGGAGAGGACTACACCTTCCGCAAGTGCTATGCCCGGGGGTGCCCCAACAATCTCTGTCCCCACGTGTTTCAGGCGGTGCAGATCGCCAACCGCTATCTGAAGCGGGACTACCATAAGCTCAAGTCCGGAGGGATCGAGGTGGAGGAACGCCTTTTCGAACTAGCGGAGATGATGCTGCAGTTCGACCAGGGACCGACAGTGGGCACGGAGGTCTGGACCATGCCCGACCTTGTGGCCGCGGCCAAGTCCGGCAGGAGTGTAACGATCCAGCCGGCTCTCTCCTTCATGCCTGCCGTGGAGCATTTCGACAGGCAGGAGCGGGCGCAGACCTTCCTGACGGGCAAGTTCTCCGCCCGGGTGGATCGGGTGGAGTGTTCCTGTGAACGCTGCTTTGCCTGCTTCCCCACCGACGGTTCCGCCGGCGACCGGCAACGGGCGGTGGTCACCGCCGATGCACGGCTGGAAGAACTCTATGGGGAACTAGAGGAGGCCGGGATCACCTGCCGGCGCCAGTATTTCCGCAACCTGTGAGGCCATCTTTCATTCACGGCGATCATGCCCCATGGATCTCTTGTCCGGGACATCCAGCAAGAGACCCACATGCCCGGTGCCGCAGCAGGTGAAGCTATCCTCGGCCACGCGCCCCTTTGAGAACGCTGAGATCTCGCCTTGCAGCAGGCACTTGACAGTTTTGCATCTTCCCATGAGAATACAGCGTGTCCGCAGGATCGGAGCCGGCATGACGACGGCCATGTCTTGCGGCAAGGAAATGCGACCCGCCATTTTCATCCCGGGGATGAAACGACCGTGTTTCATGCTCGCCGGCTTTTGTCCAACCGATAGTCTTCCAGGTGAAAGGGAGGGCATCCATGAGGGAAATGAAGAAGATCCAAAACAGGTCGGTGGCATTTTTCGCTGTGCTGGCTCTGGTGGGGTTGGTTTACTGCAGTCCCGCGCTGTGCGCCGGCGAAAAGGTGGTCAAGGTGGGCAACATCGAACCTCTCTCGGGACCTTCCGCTGCGGTGGGGCAGCAGGGAAAGAACGCACGGGACATGGCGGTGGAGGAGATCAACGCCGCAGGGGGAATCAAGTCCCTGGGCGGCGCCAAGATCGAAATGATCTACGCCGATTCCGAGTCCAAGCCCGAAAAGGGGGTTGCGGAAGCCGAGCGGCTGATCAACACCGAGAAGGTCCATGTGCTCACGGGTTGCTGGAACTCATCGGTGACATACCCTGTCACGGCGGTGGCGGAGCGCTACGGAATTCCTTTCATTGTACCCGTGTCCGTGGCCGACAAGATCACGGCCCAGGGATTCAAGACCGTCTTCCGCATCGCGGCGAAAGACAGCTGGTGGACCCGTGACCAGTTTGCCTTCCTCAAGGACATGCAGAAGGAATTCAACACGAAGCTGGAGACCGTGGCTTTCGTGTACGAAAACGGTGATTGGGGAAAGGGTTTTGCGGAGCAGTGGAAGAAACTCGCGGGGGAGGCCGGCTACAAGGTGGTGCTCGATGAGCCGTATCCTTCCTCGGCCACGGACTTGAGCCCCGTCGTTCAGAAGATCAAGCGGGCCAATCCCGACGTCCTGCTCCTGACCTCCAACGCCGCGGATGCCATCCTCCTCACCAACACCCTTGCCGAATACAAGGTCAAACCCAAGGCCATCATCGGCAGCGGCGGCGGCCATGCCGACCCCTCCTTTCTCCAGGCGACGGGGAAAAATGCCCAGTACCTGTTTGACATCGTCGAGTGGGAAACCGATGTCAACAAGCCCAACGCCAGGGAAATCAACGAAAAATTCAAGAAAAAGTACGGCTACAACCTGGCGGGAGAGTCCGTCGACGCCTACATTGCCATATACGTCCTGGCGGACGCTCTGGAACGGGCCGGTTCCCTGGATCCCAAGGCTATACGAGACGCTCTGGCCAAAACCAAGTTGACCACGGGGCCTGCCATGATCGCAGCCTATGACGCCATTGAGTTCGACGAAACCGGGCAGAACAAGCAGGCGGCACTGGTCATTGTGCAGATCAACGACATGGGGAAAGGCCTGGAGCGGATCACCGTGTGGCCCAAGAATGCCCGCCGAGCCGGGTATACTCCCGTCTTCCCGGCGCCCCAGAAGTAATGCACAATTCCCCGTGGGATGCGCCCCGCCGGGAGAGGACGCGTCCCACGCCCCCGCCTTTCTGCATCCCTTCAGGAGTACGGTATGATCTACGTCCTGGAAGACCTGATCAACGGGATACTCATGGGATCGATCTACGGCCTGACCGCCCTCGGACTGACCCTCATTTTCGGCGTCCTCAAAGTGATCAACTTCGCCCACGGTTCCATGCTCATGGTGGGGATGTACGCCGCCTACTGGGCAGTGGCCCTGACGGGAGTTCACCCGTATCTCGCCCTCGTCCTGGTCATCCCGGTCATGTACCTGTTCGGTCACGCCATGCAGGACATCATCATCAAGCCCATTTTCAAGGCTGAGAAGCAGGTTCGCGAACCCATCACAGTCATCATCGTGACCACCGGCGTCTGGTATATCCTGGACAACCTCTCACTCCTCGTCTTCGGCCCACAGTATCGCACCCTGCAGGACAATCCGCTCAGAGGCAAGATGCTGGAATTTGGCGATATAATGATTTCCGTCCCCAAATTGTGGGGATTTGCGGCGGCCGTGGCCACCGCTCTGGCCGTCTACCTGTTTCTTCAAAAAACACGCATGGGAAGGGCAATCCGGGCCACAAGCCTGGACAGGGAAGCCGCAAGTCTCATGGGCATCAACCAATACCGCATCTACAACGTGGCGTTCGGGATCGGCACCGCCACGGCGGGTATCGCAGGAGTCGCCCTCGTCCCTTTCTACAATGTCTTTCCCAGTGTTGGAGTGCTTTTCGACATCAAGGGTTTCATCATCGTCGTGCTGGGAGGACTTGGCAGCATTGGAGGCGCTCTCCTGGGGGGGATGATCGTCGGGGTCATCGAGTCAGTGGGTCCTCAGGTCATGACGGCCACCTGGACGGAAGCCATCGTCTACGCCCTGTTTCTGCTGGTGCTCTTTGTCAAGCCTTCCGGGCTGTTTGGTGTGAAATATGATTGGTGAGGGCAGCTCCTTCCTTAGGGTGAGTCCATGACAAGACAACAGTTCCAGGCCCTTTCCCTCGGTCTCGTGGCGGCCGTTGTCCTTGCGCTGCCTTTGTTCGTGCGCAGCGCGACCTATCTGCACATTCTCATCCTCCTTTATCTCTACGCCTATCTCACCACCAGCTGGAACCTGGTGGGCGGGTTTGCGGGAGTGCTCCCCCTGGGTCATGCGACCTTTGTAGGCATCGGAGCCTACACCTCCACCATCCTCTCCCTTCAATACGGCGTCACGCCCTGGATCGGCATGTTGGCAGGGGGTCTCCTTTCCGTTTTCGTGGGCGTTCTCATCGGCCTTCCCACGTTCAAGATGCGGGGCGCTTACTTCGCACTGGCCACCATCGCCTTTGCGGAGGGCATCCGCGTCATGGTGGAAAACATCGATCAACTGGGCCCCCTCAAGATCAACGGTCCCCGGGGGCTGCAGATCCCCCCGCTCAACTTCGGCCTGGCCAATTTCATGTTCCCGGGCAAGGAACCGTATTACTACATCATCGTCACCATGCTCGCCGCCGTGCTCGCTTTCACCTATTTCATCTCCCGCTCCAAGCTCGGCTACTACCTGAGCGCCGGGGGTGAAGAACCCGAGGCGGCCATGGCGCTGGGTGTCAACGTCGCTCGATGCAAGCTCATCGCCATGGCCATGAGTTCCTTCCTGACAGCCCTGGCGGGGACCTTTTGGGCACAGTTCACCCTTTACATTCACCCCAAGAGCGTCATTTCCCTGGATCTCTCCTTCGAAATCGCCTTCATCGCCCTCATCGGAGGCCGGGGCTCCATCGGAGGGCCGATCCTCGGTGCCATCGTACTCCGCCCCGTGAGCGACATCTGCCGCATCTATTTCGGCGATAAGCTTCCCGGACTCCACCTCATCATTTTCGGAGTCGTCCTCATCCTGGTGATGATTTTCCTTCCCCGCGGTCTTCAGGAGCCTTTCTCCGGGCTTTACAACAAGGTCGCCGACCGCTTGACGTCCACAGTTCCTCGCCAGGAGTAGACCATGAAGATCCTTGAAGTGAAAAATCTCGTGAGGGATTTCGGCGGGCTCCGCGCCGTGGACCACCTGAACCTGGACATGGACGAAGGTCAGATACTTGGGCTCATCGGACCCAACGGCGCGGGGAAATCCACGGTCTTCAACTGCATCGCCGGCGTCTACCCGCCCACATCGGGAGAGATCCGTTTTTCGGGGGTTTCGGTCCACGGGGAGAAGCCGTGGACCCTCTGTCGGCGGGGTCTCGCCAGAACATTCCAGATTGTGAAGCCCTTTTCCTCCAAGACGGTGCTTTACAACGTCATGGTGGGAAGCTTCGCCAGGACGGACAGGCCCGCGGAGGCCGAAAGAAGGGCCATGGACGTCCTGCGATTCCTCAAGCTGGACCACCTGCACGACACCAAGGCCGGAAACCTCACCATCGCCCATCGCAAGCGACTGGAAATTGCAAGGGCCCTCGCAACGGAACCGAGAATGCTGCTTCTGGACGAGGTCATGGCCGGACTGCGGCCCACCGAGGTGGACGAAATGGTGAAGATCATCCAGCAACTGAGAGAGAGGGGGATCACCATATTCATCATCGAACACATCATGCGTGCCATCATGGCCCTTTCCGACTGGATCGTCGTGATCCATTTCGGAAGAAAGATCTCCGAAGGAGTTCCAGCGCAGGTGGCGGCGGATGAGAACGTGATCAAGGCGTATCTTGGAGACGAGTATGTCGTTTCTTGAGGTGAACAACATCGATGTCTACTACGGGGACGTCCAGGTCATCTTCGACCTCACCCTCCACGTGGACGAAGGGGAAGTAGTGAGCATCATCGGTGGCAACGGTGCGGGCAAGTCCACGCTTCTCAGGACGATTTCGGGCCTCATTTCCCCTGAAAGAGGTCAGATCCTTTTCGAAGGGGTCCCCATCCACCGTTCCCCCCCGGAAGTCATTGTGGGAAGGGGGATCGTCCAGGTTCCCGAAGGGCGCAGGCTCTTCACCCTCATGTCCGTCAGGGACAACCTCATCGTCGGGGCATACAATCAACGGGCGGACCGAGAAAAAGAGAGAACCCTGGAAGAAGTCTCCTCCCTCTTCCCCAGGCTGAGGGAGAGGGAATCCCAACTCGCCATGACCCTTTCGGGGGGGGAACAGCAGATGGTGGCCATAGGCCGAGGGCTCATGGCAAGGCCCAAGCTGCTCATGCTCGACGAGCCTTCCCTCGGTCTGGCTCCCCTTCTTATGAAAAACATCTTCCAGACGGTGCGCAAGATCGCGGATCAAGGGACCACGGTGGTTCTCGTGGAGCAGGATGTGAAGAACTCTTTGAGTCTCAGTGACCGGGCGTACATCCTCGAACATGGGAGGACGGTCATGGAGGGACCCGCAGAGGAGCTCCTGGAAAATCCCCATGTGAAGGTGGCGTACCTCGGTTTGTGACGCCCTTCCTCCCTCGGAGCGCCAACGGGCCTGAATGTCTGGCTTTTTCCCGCGGTTCGTGTTAGTCGTCTTTTCGCTTCAATCACCCGCAAGAACGCCGATATGTACGTCCACAAGCAGGAGTTGAACCATGGGAAATTCTTCTAAACACGATGCATTGACTGATCTGCGCGCCGGCGTTGTCCCCCGCGGACCGTTCAACGTCACTCCATTTTTCACCGAGAAGGCATCAGGGGCGGTGGTCACCGATGTCACCGGAAGGGAGTTCATCGATTTTGCGGGAGGCATCGGCGTCGTTAACGTCGGGCACTGCCATCCCAGGGTGGTGGCAGCCATCAAGGACCAGGCGGAAAAATATCTCCACACCTGCTTCCATATCGTCATGTACGAACCGTATGTGGCTCTGGCCGAGAAGTTGTGCGCCCTGACTCCAGGGGATTTTCCAAAAATGGCCATGTTTGCCAACAGCGGGGCCGAGGCGGTGGAGAACGCCGTCAAAGTCGCAAGGCACGCCACCAAGCGGGCCGGGATCATTGCGTTTGAAAACGGGTTCCATGGACGCACCCTGCTCACCATGACTCTCACGAGCAAGGTGAAACCATACAAGTTCGGGTTCGGCCCCTTCGCGCCAGAAGTCTATCGCATGCCCTGCGCTTACTGTTACCGCTGCCCGCTGGGATTGGAATACCCCCGCTGCGATGTGGCCTGTGCCGATTACCTCAAGGAGTTCTTCATCACCAATGTTGCGGCGGAGAGCACAGCGGCGGTCGTTGTTGAGCCCGTCATGGGAGAGGGCGGTTTCATCACCCCACCCCCCGAATACTTTCCCAGGCTGGCAAAGATCTGCAACGAAAACGGCATCGTCTTCATCTGTGACGAGATCCAGAGCGGCATGGGGCGGACGGGGAAGATGTTCGCCATTGAACACTGGGGGGTGGTGCCGGACCTCATCACTTCCGCTAAGAGCCTTGCAGCGGGTATGCCCCTGAGTGCCCTCGTGGGGCGGAAGGAATTGATGGACGCACCACAGGTGGGAGGACTGGGAGGCACCTACGGCGGCAACCCTGTCTGTTGCCGGGCGGCTTTGGCCGTATTGGAGGTGTTCCAAGAGGAGAAGCTCCTCGAGAAGGCCGAATCTCTCGGTCGCAAGCTGCGAGACCGCTTCACGCAATGGCAAAAGGAGTATGCCATTATCGGGGATGTCCGGGGAATGGGGCCCATGCTCGGCCTTGAACTCGTCAGGGACCGGGTTACAAAGGAACCGGCTGCGGACGAAGCCAAGGCCCTGGTCAAATTCTGCTACGAAAGAGGACTCATCCTCCTCTCGTGCGGAAACTTCAGCAATGTCATCCGCACCCTCATGCCCCTGGTGATCACCGATGAACAGCTGGAACGGGGGCTCAGCATCATGGAGGAGGGGATTTCCGTGCTGAAACCTTAGCCGGCCCCCCTGTCTTAGGGAGGTATCCTCAATCATCCATGACAGCACAGGCATGCGGGTCCTAATCGCCCCGTTTCCCGGTTGCGACGGGAGACAGGGATGAGAACACCCTTCCGCATGGTGCGCTAAAAACGACAGCGAACCCTGTTTGTCCAAGAAGACGAGTCCGTTATTATATGATAGCCACAATGAGTTTTTCCCCCTGGAACTGACGCGCGGGAGCGTCTAGTCAATCCCGCCCCTGAACAGTGCCGTGATGAGGCTGCCCGGCTGAGCGTCGAAGACATCTGGTTGATGCCGACCAGCCCCTCGAAGTGGAGAGATCCCTGATCTTCGGAGTTCAGACAAGTCGCCCCATCACGGTATGTTCGAGGGTCCGGGCTACACAGGATGGTCCCCAGCGTCAGTCCCGGGGGATAGAAAACCCGGTCAGCCCGTTCATGAACCCGAATGCGCGGGTCATGGCCCCGGTGGGCACGGACGCAGCCTTGGTGATGCCGCCAGCCATGGTCTATGGCCTGAATCATTGCGGCACCGCTTCAGGTCAAGCCCGCGAGCGGGGCTTCCTTGGCATCGGAGAAAGGCAGCAAATTCCGCACGGAGGCAAGGGCGGACTTCATGCCGTCGCCCACAGCCGTCATCAAAGCCTTACCACTCTCGAACGCCGATTCCACGAATGAGGAGACACTGGTTTCCAGAGACCGGAAGGCGCTCCATGCGACATCCTTAATTTGTCCCCATGCAGACGATGCGACCGTGCCGGCCCCTCCTCCGCGGCGGGATTGTGCCCAGCATCTGCCGGGCTTCGGCGAGCCGCAGAACGGGGGAAAGCCCTCCTTTGGGGCTATCTGCCGGAGGAGGGGAAGGAACGGCGGTGGGGGGGTTGTTCCGGTTGGGGAGGTCAGACGGTGTCCGGAGATATTCCTTGACGCATACAGTCCAATCCGGCCGCAACTCTTTCCGGATGAGACTGAAACCGGAAAAAAACCATGGCCAGAACTAAGCCCATGAGAGACGCTCAAATCCATCATCCTGGACTTCCAGGAAACCCGGCTGGAGACCGGGGTGCCCCGGCGTTTGCGTATCGAGAAGGTTCACGGGAAGGCCGCCATCTGCATCGGGGTACGCCGAAGCGGCAAGTCGACATACCTGTTCCCTGTCATCCGGCGACTTCTCGACGGCTGAGTGCCCCGGCAGAACATTCTGTACCTGAACTTTTGCGACGATCGGCTCCACAACCTGCGGCAGGACAATCTCGGCCTCATCGCCGAGGCCTATTACTCCATCAACCCGGAGAAGAAAAACACCGAGACGGTCTACTGCTTTTTCGACGAGATTCAGGCAGCCCCCGGATGGAAGCCCTTCGTCGACCGTTTGATGCGCACGAAAAACTGCGAGGCTTATCTCGCCGGTTCTTCGGCCAGGATGCTGTCGAGAGATCGAGGCCGGCGGCAGGACCATCTAAGTGGTCCTACGGCATGGCGGTTCCTCCTTGAACTGGCGGAATCTAAGGAATAGCTGCATGAGATTCCTTTTGACCGGGGACGGGACTTGACATCAAAACGAGATATCCGGGGAAAAAGCTGGGTTTTGCGGATTCCCGTCAAGTCGAGTGTCTCTCGGAAAAATGGTGGAAGCTCTGTGCGTTCATCTGAGAGGAACACCAAGTCGTCAGCAGCACCGGGGAGATGGTCTCCTCGCTCGCTTGGTTGAGAACGGACTGCTCCCGGTCCGGCATGGCGCAGCGCAAGGCATCGATGAGATGGTCGTTGTTGCCATTTGGACTTAATCAACCATGTCCGCCCCGGCTAGAAAACGTTGACGTCACTTCAGTTGGCGCAGGTAGTCGGCGACAAGCTCGATCTGTGCCTGGCCTCGCGCAGTGGTCTCCACCCGCAAGGGTAGCGCATTTCCCTGTTCACTATAGCAAACCCCCAGGATGCCGTTTTGGCCGTCGATGATGGTGACGCGGGCTCCGCCCCGGGCTTTCGGATCGTAATGTACTGAAGTCACAGAATCTACGGCGCAGAGTCTCTTGACAAACCGCTCCCAGCCCGATGGACGGTGGTGTTCCACCCCGGAGAGACAATTCTTCTCCTGGGGCGGTCTTGGATCCGCTTGGGGCCAAACCGCCCTCGGTCCCAGGGAGCGTTGTTCTTTGGCGACCCGGTAGAGGAGATCCCCTGCCGCGGAGAGATAGGTGCAGCCGTCGTCACCGTCCTCCACCAGGGGCCTGAGCTCGGGTCTTCCTTTCAACCACGACTCCACCTCGGCGCTCTTGCGGGGCTCTTCGTCAATCCACCGGAAAAAATCCTCATGTCTGGCGACGAACTCGGCATCCCAGGTAAGTGGAAGACACGGGAGGCGGACGAGTTCCCGGTGCAGTTCGTGGATATAGACCACCTCGATGCCGAGCAGCGCCCCCATCAGGTTCAGGAAGGCGATCTCCGCCTTGAAGCCGCCCGTGGCGCAGAAAAGAGGCGTCATGCCGTGCGCTCTAGCCTCATGGACCTTGCGGATGGTGACATCCACCAAAGCTTTCAAGCCCGCTGTGAAGTGGTCTGCCCCATAGCCGAGCTTGCCGATCTTCTCGAGCGTGACTTCCCGGACGGTGCCGCGATAGAGGGTCTGAAGGCGCTCCGTGCAGAAGCGGCCTTCGGGGGTGTCCGAGTGGAGGAGGGTGAGAACATCCGCCTTGGAGAGCTCCAACCGAGCCAGGGTGTTCGTCTCGGCGCTGGCAGCACTCGCATCCGCCGTGGTGAGCCAGGCGTCAACGGATTCAGCATCCGGCAGTGGACGATCGCCCCGCGGATACCACCCGGCCCAGGGGCGGTCGTCACGATTGGTGAGAAGCGAGGTGCCGACGGTGCACAAGATATGTTGCATTAATAACTCCCTTTTTTGATTCTAGCAGACTGTTGAGAAAGTTCATCAAAGGCTCTGTCCGTCATGCCGGTGGAAACCGGCATCCAGATTCCACAAGGTTTCTGTACCCCGGCTTCCGCCGGGGTGACGTTGGGGAAGGTTTTTCAGCAACCTGCTATGTCTCTTGAAGGGTGGGAAGGCCGGCATCCGTTGCGAGATCGCGAAGGGCGTGCTTGACTCCCCGTTCATTGGCCACGAACCACTTGAATGCTTCGCCCATGGGGCTCGGCGGGCCAGGCTGGCCGTTTGGAGTCGCACGCGGATAGTGAAGGGGAAGGCCGTCGTCGAAGCCGCAACATGCGCGATTAACGGCCCGAATGAAGGGGATCTCATCGAAGTCGTTCCTCGATCCGCTGCCGTAAGCGCGTCTCACCGCTTCCTTGAAGGCGTTGACGGCCTCTTCTATGATATTTTCCGTGCCGGCCTGGGCTTCCCACGAACGATACTGCCCATGGAGTGACTCCACCTTCTGAACCTCACAACTCTCGATGGCCAATCTCACGCTTCCGAACCCCAGGGGCTTTCCGCCCCCGAAGCGATGGCAATACCCTTGAGGTAAGGTCAGAAGGTAGAGCAGAGCGCCCAGCTCGACCTTGGAGAGATTGGTGACGTGAATGTCGAAGCTGAAGCGGGCGCCGGGTTTGACCCAGCCGAGAACGGAGCGGTTCTGGTCGTCGCGCTGCTCCTGCCCGTTCTGACTGGGGCGCCGGTACTCCTGCCAGGGCCCCTGCCTATTTTGGGTGCGATCCTCCAGCGGATTTGCCCAATGCTCCCTCGGGAGCCTCTGATGGTGCGGATACACCTTGCGCCCCCGCAAGCCTTTCCCAGGGGCGTAGCTGGCCTGGGCTTTAGAAAGACCGTCATTTTGCGCTTTCCCTTGGGAAGAGGCCGCCACGTAAAACCTGCCCTGTTGGGGTTTGGGCGCAGCCAGGATGGCCAAAGGGAGTCCCGGCTCGTTAAAGTATTCGAGAGCATCCTCGGCGCTCGATTCGCAAACCACAGGGCCGACCCTCAGGAGACCGCGAACGGCAGATTCCTCTCCCTTGCTCCCGCTTGCACCATCGGCTTCCGTGCGCACCCATCCGAATACCCGATCGGCAGGGGAAAGCTCAGAGAGCTTCGTTGCCGGACGGAGGCTCGGATCCAGCAATTCCCACGGCGAGGCTTGATAGAGCTCCCGGGCGATCATGACGGGGAAAAGGGCTTCCACATCGGTGTGCTGTGGATTCAGCCGGACGTAGCAGAGGGTGCCGTCGCGAAGCTCCAAGGCATCTGGATCATAAACGTGGCGGGACCAGGCGGTCTTTCCCGGTTCGCGCCCAAGGTAGGCGTCAAAGCCCTGGCCGTTTCGTCGCCTTCTCTCAAGATCATCGGTGTGGATTTCCCGGTAGTTTCCGATAAGCTCCCGCCACATGTCCTTATGCGAGTCCGTCAATGGGAAAGGCCCCGGCGGTTTCGATGAGGCATCGCAGAAGAACACCCGCTCGTCGTGCTTGCGGTTGATGTTGGCGTTGGTGACGCAGACCCAGCCGTGGATTTTCTCCCTCCGACTTTGTGGTTCATGCCAGGATCGGCCATTTTGTTTCTGGACGGCCTGGGAACTTGGACAAACGGATGGCAGTGTTCCACCTGCTTTCACAATGGAGCGGACCGCCCAGTATTGAAAATCAGGGATATGCTGGTCTTTCTCTTTATCCCAGCGATGGTGCTGCATCAGCTCCACCCAACACTCCAGCTCCTCGCCGTGTTGGGGAAGGGTGCCGTCGGTATAAGTGAGGGCGCGGCTTGTGTTCTTGTTGGCGCCGCTGTAGCGAGGAAGCCAGGCCGCGTATTGCGGCCCGTTGGGTGAGCCGTCCTCATTAACAGAGGAGGTGCCGGTGAGAAGATGGATCTGTCCGTTCTCAATGCGGGCCGGGATGAGGCGCAGTCCTTCACGGGCTTCCATCCGATAAGCAGGGCGGTTTTGATGTTCTTTCGAAAAACGGCCGAAGCGCGAATTCGTTACCACCTCATAGGCTGCACGAAGCATTCCCCGGACGCTGGAAGAAGGGATCAACGGTTTTCCATCCTTCCCCAAGAGCACGGGAAAGGTCTTGTGGCCGTTCGATTCTTCTCGGCAGTCTTCGGCATCGGGCACAAGGAGCGGCGTGACGGCCTCCATGGTCACTCGGATACGGCCGGTGTAACGATCGGAGTGAAAACGATCCTGTGAAACGGGCTCATGATCCCCAAGATCGGGATCATCAAGCTTCCGCGGAGGTGCAGGGATGAAATTGTAGGGGTTGTGAAAATCGGGGCTTCTTGCCGTCGAACTACCCGCTGTGTGTGGCTCAGGATGGCGGCTCGCCTGTGTTGTGCGAGAGGTGCTTCGGCGAGGCGCCGTCCCCTGATGCGGGATGAACTCTGAGCCGACCTCCCGGATTTTCTTCGGCTGACCCTCGACCATCTCGAACTCCACCTCCGTGCCTCTCAGGTCCTTCAACCGTTCGACGATAGTGCGCGACAGCTCACCCTGGGCCGGGTTGAAGAGCTTACCATTTGCCTCAATCTGAGGTTTTCCCTTCTTGCTGAGCACCAGTTTGCCTCGTTCCAGGGCCATCAGCGCACCTCCTTGAAAATGTCCACCAGACGGCTTGCGGCGACGCGCACCGCACCGGTCTGCGAATCCTGTTCAAAGTAGTGTCGCACCCTCACTCGCAGCGGCTGGCGACCGCCGGTGAAGTCCTGTTCGGTGCACTCCAGGGGAACGGCCTGCTCCCTGCCCGAGGCCGTACCCACCCGGCTGAAACCATCTTTGGGGCCGGCCAAGAGGCGGTCTCCCAAAAGAATCCGCGTCTCGTCATCCGGTCTCGTGGGAGAATCTCCCCCCTTCGGATCGCCTGCGTCATCGGAGAGACAGCGTCCCGAAAACTCTGCCTCCGACCGCCAGATCAGCACCTCCTTTCCCTTGCCGAAGAGGCGCATTTCCAATAGGTTCGAGGCGCTAATGGCGGGAGAGAGATCCGGGAACACCGCTGAGGAGACGAGCCAGACAAGACCGTCTTCCCCCAGTCGCCCCCAGGTCACGCCGTCATGGCAGTGGGCAAGGAGCCACCCTAGGCCTTCCGCCCCTTCCGGCTTCTTGTTGCCCCCGCTCACCCAGGTAAGAAAAGCGTTACATGTCTTCGTATCCAGCATTTCAATGGTGCACCCATCCACACGCGTCATGGTCGCACCTCCGTCTCGTGCAGCGGCGCCGCACCCCAAAAGGCCTGGATCAACCTGTTGAAACGCTCGAGCGATTCATTGTCCGCCTTCAGGCCGGGCTCGATCCGGCACGATTTTCCGTCACTCCAGCGCACCTGGGCCGCTCCCTTGAGAATTCCCCGTCCCACCGAAACGGCGCCTCCCACGGGGACTTCCCCAGAGAGCAGATCCTTGAGGAGCAAAAGGAGGAACCCGATCTCCGGATCGTCCGGGTTCCGGAGTTCGAGGCGAACCTTGAGCTTTCCGCCGCACTGCACCGCCTCTTCGAAAAGCGCCCCCGAAACCACGCCTCCAGTGAAGCGGTCAACGGCAATACGGGTTTGGCGGCGTGCGGCCCCGTTTGCAAGGAAAGATTCGGAAATTCTCAACTTTGACGCCGCAGCCGTGTTGTTTGCCGCCTCTTCGTCTTCTCCTTCGAGTCGAGGGCCGAAAAGGCGGTCAACCCAGAGATCTCCATCGCCTTTTCCCTGCCGGACGAGACGGGCGATGCGAAGGGCCTGGGCGCGGAGCGCCCCACCAAGGCCCGTGCCGGGAAGAACGGGTTTCCCGGCGGTATGAAGATGCCCGACGTCTGGAGCGCCGGGTTCGGTGGCGGGGCTGCGCACCAATAGATCGCCGACAAACTCGAGAGCGAGATCCACGACCACGCGACGGCGTTGGTCTTTCGGACATTCCATCTTGAGAGAGGGGGAGACGGAACGAACCGCCTCGGTCGCCGTGGCGTGCCCCGGGACATCGTCGCCGATGGGCTTTTCGTGATCGCTCGTGAGCCACCTGATCCAGCCCCGGTCGGTCGCGAGATCGTGACGAACAGCCTTCCACCTTCGAACCGTGACAGCGCCGAGTCCCCGTGAGCGCCGCATCCCCAGGGCGATCTCCCCTGCCGTTAAGCCGTCCAGAGCGGACACAAGGAGGCCGAGAGTCCGCCCTTCTTCCCCCGGATCCTCGATGATCAGCTCGACTCTTAGCGGGAAAACCGTTCCCGCCGGCAGGACTTCGAAGTCGAACTTCTTGTGGGCCTCGGCAGTGCCCGTTGCAGGATTGATGGCCACGCCGGCCCGGATTTCCTCGGAAAGTCCTTCGGGGATCTTCCCCAAGGCATCAAAAACGATGAGCGGACTTTGAGAACCCTCATCATTTCCGCGCGCCGCGCCGAAAAACAGGGCCACATCCCGATGCTCGTCCGATCGGTACCCGCCGAGGACGTCGGCCAGGTGGCTCCGGATGGCGCCCGCGAGCGAGGTGCCCGGAAGGAGGGGAAGCCCCTCCTTGGGATCGCGCAACACGGTCATGTCCACCGAACCCTCTTCCCTGCCTCCGAAGTGAGCGGCGCTTGCAAGGACCATCTCTCCCGTGATCACCCAACGGGCGCGTATGGGCCGCACGCCGCCGGCAATGTTCGTCTCACGCTCGTGTTTATCCATCATTGCCCTCCTCTCGCTTGTTCCGAAGGGCCAGACCGGCCAGAACGGCGTCCATCAAGAGAAGGGCCCACCTCTTCCATTCATCTCTCAGAAACTCACCGGCCGTTTCCTCGGAGCTGATGTGATGCCGGTTTGCCAGAACACGCGGCTGGATCCATTGCACAATGTTCTCCTGACGGCTCGCGGCCAGGAGCCAATCTTTCAACGTCTGCCCCCCGTCCAGGCGGCAGCGCTCCAGTTGCTCCATGGCCGGGCGTTTCAGGCGCTCCGACTCTTGATGGCCATCAAGCCATCGCTGAAGCGTCTCGATGGCCTCATCCGGCCCTTTCCGGAGAGGAAGGCGCAAGCGGCCGATAAGACTGTTGGTGGGAAGGTGTTTCACCTGGGCCAGGAGTTTGGCCGCCTCCTCCTCGATCTTCTTCGCGACGCGCCTTGAGAGAATCCGCTGTTCGATCTCGCGCACCAAGTCGGGCGGTTCGCCGCTCCGATCCTGCGACATCCGATCATCCTCGGGCTTGTACACATTCAGGCGCTGCAACGGCGCATCCAAGAACAGCACCCGTCCGAAACCTTCCTCACGCCGTTCCCCGAGACCTTCGTGCTCGATTTGCTGGAGCTCCGCGAAAGGAATGTCTTGAACGGCTTCAAAGACGAAAACCGATCCCGCCGAGACGGCCGGAACCTGAGGCGTCTCCAGGCGCCACTTGCGGTTGAAGCCGCCGACGATCTCGAAGGCCCAGCGTTTCCGAAGGAGTTTCGCCGGGCCGGAGAACCGTTTTTGCAGGATCATCGTCAACGCTTCCGGATCCATCTGCCCTGTTTGGGGGTTACGAACAATGCAGGCCGAGATGAGGAGCAAACGAAACGTCTCACCCTCGGCAATATCCTCGGTCACAGGCCGAAGTCCCTCGCTCCCCGCTCCCCTGACTTCACGGTCGCGCACCTCGCCCCAAGTAATGACGGCCAGGCCGCCGTAACCCGCCCTCCGGGATCGGCCGACGAGGAGCGTGTCGCCGAGGAGCTCCCGGATGCGGTCAGCCGCCTGCCGGCAAGCCTCGTCCGTTTCGCCCCGGATCTGGATGAGCCCCTGGAAGGTCTGACCTGCGTCGAGGGATTCGAACGTGAAGATCGCCCCGTGCGTTGTGCCCTCCTGGTCTTTCCATGCCCGCCCCTTTCGGCGGTCGCGCTGGTGGTGGATGCGGGCGCTCACCGTGGGATGCATCGCCACGGGTTTCCCCCCGCCGATGGAGATGAATGCCTCGCCGAGGCTCGTGAGTTGCTCCTCAGGCCAGCACGCGGACAGATCATGACCATCGGTGCAGTGACCGTCGAAAGCGGCGATATCCGTGGCGGCAACCGTTTGGCTTTCTTCCGCTTTGTTCTTCTCACGCCGGAGGGAAAGGGGCATGGGAAAAGTCCGCCGCCCGCCCGCCGAGGGGTAGACGTTTAGATAGCGCACCCTTCCGCCCAGAACGAGATCGCTGAACTCTTGCTGCTTGGCCCCATCTCGGCCCGGGTCGCCCAAGGCCTTGGCCAGGGCCCCTCGAACGGCGGGGCCGGGAATGAAGAGGAGCGTCGAGGAGCTATTAGGGTCGCCCCCCAACGCCGAGAGGATCGCCGGAGATCCCAGGGTAAGGGTGTAGGAAAGATACCGATAGATCATCAGCTCCCTCCTTTCGCCGCCTGCCGGGTTTTTTCGATGTCGCCGCCGAGACTCATGCAAATGTGTCCGCGGCCGCGGCTGCGGCCAAGGCCCGCATGGCGGGTTGCGAGGACCGCTAAAGCGAGCACTCGAATATCCGCCTCCGTCGGTTCCCGGAACCAATAGAGAGGGGCCCGAAGTTTCAATCCCCGAATGACCACCCTGACAGACCTAAGGGTTGTCTCGGCGGGCGCCCCCGTTCTTCGTTCCTCCGAAGTCTGGCGCCGGATGTCCGTGAGCGCCTCCAGAACCTCGACGGGTGTCAGAGGGTTGTTTTGCCGTTTCTCGGCCGCCTCGATCCAGCGGCGGGTCTCTTCGTCCACCACGGCGTCGCCGATCCGAAGGATGGAACGTTCCTCCACATCCGCTTCGGGGCCGAACACACGTTCACCCGCTTCATCGAGCTCTGGAAAACAGCCGCGCATGGAGAGCCACGAATCCCGTAAGAGCCCCCGAATGGTCTTACCTCCCAGAAACGGCAACCCAAGGTCGTCGTGCTCTACTTCGATGTCCACCACGCCGGCGGTGCCCTCGCCTCGGCTGAAGGCAGCGTCGGAGAGAAGTTCGATTTCGATAAATCCGACCGGGCTCATGACACCACATCCTTCCCTTGATCGGTGCTTCCCGCCTCCAACACCAAGTGCAGGTCTAGCAACTCCAGAGCATCCAAAAGAGGCGTGCCTGATGCCTCGAAAAAACCGTTCTCTATGGCTTGGGGCAGGCTGAGACGAGGATCCACGACACGCCAAGTCTTCAGCGCCGATTGAACGCCCTTCGGCCCCTCTCGGATCACCTCGGCGAGGGCCTTCACCTTGTTCCGCCGTTTCGACCACCGCTTCCCCCGCAGCCCCACATCGGGGTTGTCCAAAAGCTCTCGGGAAAGCCAGCGCCACGTCTCCGGTTCTTTCACTCCGTCTCCGAGGAGATAAGGCCGGCAGGTCAGCCGATGACCGTCGGCATGGTATTGACGCGCCCGGATCTCCGAAAGGGCCTCACCGGGGCGGACGCTACCGATATGCCAATCCAGGGCGCAACCACTCAAGCCCTTCTCCTTCAGCATGGTTTTGGCGCAAGCGCAGACTCTTTCCGCCAGCTCATAGGCCCGGGCGAAGGGTGCGTGAACCCGCACAATGGCAACCCCGGCGCAGGCCGTGATCTTCCCGAGGTGGGGAACATTGCTTGCATCAAAGACGGCAAGGGCCGTCTCCGCCAGGTCCAAGGCAATGCGGCCGTCGCAGACGAAGGTTATATCATCTCCGCCCAGCAAGATGGGCCGCAGGGGCAGCATCCACTTGCCGTCCACCCTTTTCATCTCGAAGCCGAGGCCGAATGGACTTCCGGTGATGCAGAGGATTCTCTTGCCGTCTCTATCGCCTTGTTCCACTCTTTGGCAGACACGATTCACCACAGCCTGAAAGGCCTTTTGCCCAAGATCGTCAATGGCTTTGGACCACTCCTGGTAGCCGTTGCAGACGGCGACATCGCCGTCAGCCTTTTTCTCCTGCTCCTCTTCCTGCCCCTCAAGCCATGTCTTGATCCTCTGCCCAACGCCGTTTCCGTCAATGTGCACGATGCCGATCAGACTGGTATCGCCGATGGTCCTTCCCAGATCATCCAGCTCCAGCGGAAAGTCGAATTCTTCAGGAGAAAATTCGGGTTTTCCAGTTCTTTCGAGATACAGACGCCAGTGAGCGTTGGCGGCCTCTTTCCTCTCTCGGCGTTTCAGTATCCCCTTGCAAAGAGCAACGGTGGGCTCGGCCGCATCGAAGCCCATCGTTGGAAGAGCGGTCTCCTGGCACGAGGCGGTCACCGAAAGGCCAAGGAGCGGCACGGAGGGCGTCCGCTCCGTTTTCCTCCGAGCCATTTCGATTTGGACTTCCCTGAGCGCCCGGGCGAGCTTCCCGCTTTGGAACTCCTTGTGAACCACGGCGACCTCCAGCCCGGGGGCCTCGTCGTAGAGGAGGCGGGTGTAACGGGCCGTGAAGTCATGCGCTTTTCCCAGAGTATCGAACTGGATAACCGCATTGCCTCCACCGGCGAAGATGATGTCTCCTCTCTCGGCAAGCTTGCCGAGTGCTCCGTCCAGGGACGTGCTCCAATGGACCAGATGCGATCCGGTGACCACGTCGCGCAGTCGGTTCGAGGAAAAGATAAACCGTTGCACCCCCAAAACATCGATGGCGGTCAAGACAGGCATAGCTCCGTCTCCTAAGAATCAAGCCAATCTTTGAGGGAGGCGGTATTCGGCGTACCGTGGATACCAGCCCACTCCCTCAGGTCATCCAGCCCGAACACCCGGGGCGTGTTGGGCGCGTCCCAGATATCCTCCACGTCGTTTCGCAGTTGATCTACATAGGGACCTCTGGAATCGTTGCCGGAAAGCAGGCACACCAGAGCGGAGCGGGCCAAATCCCCGCCCAACCGGCGCGCCCGCATGGCCACCTCGAAGAGTTTGGATTTGCAGAGGCCGGTCTTGGTGTCCGTGGTACAGGAGATTACATAAAGCCGATGGCCTCGGACGAGCGCCACATCGATTTCGCAATGCCGCCCGTTGGCCAGCTCGCAATCAAGGCCGACGGCAACCTCATCTTTCTTGGTAATCTGCCGCACCAAAGCACCACACCAGACCTCCATCCATCCGCCCCCCAGAAAATCCAACCAATTCTCGTAGTCTTTCCTTCTCCAATGGGTTTCCGGAATCGTCCGGACGCTGCGAACGACGGGTATCAGTTCATCGAGTATTACGGCATCAGCCTTTGCTTTTTCAATAGACCGCCGCCGGTTTTCATCACGATGGATGCCATAGAGTTTTCCTGCGAGACTTGGGTCTTTCAAGACCTCTCTTGCGATGCTGTCGGCATCCTCCCCGGTGGGGCCATCAGTCTGTCGGGGGTCCCTGCTGTTACGCTCGATCGCATGAAGCGCAAGAACATCGTCCAAGGTCAATTGGAGATCTTGTTTTGACAGACTCATTTCATAACCGTCGTCAAAGCGCAAGACGTCTTTGCGCTCATCCAGGTAGGATGCCTGTTCATCGGTACCGCCGGCATCCCGGAAGGCCATTCGGGCATGGGCCGCCATGATCTTTGTACCCCCTGTGTAATGGAGATGGGCGCCTTCGGGAATAGAGGCAAAAGCCGCCCTCACCTCGGCTGCGTTGGTAGCATCCTGGATGCATGTCTGCGCCAGATCCACGCCCCCAAATCTTTTCTTCAATCTCTTGACGAGGTGATCTTTGATCGACGCAGTTTGCGGACTGTAGAAGAGACGGATAGATGAAGGTCTTAAAATGATTGCGGAGAGATAATTGGGCAGTGGATTGGAACCGACAAGAAGCAGGAGTTGCCGGCAAGCTTTTCTTTGTTCCTCCATCCGTCGCCCTCCTTTCAATACTCAACTTCAGAGAATCGCCATGATCCAAGCCTCCTCACCTATAAATTCGTTTCTCGGTTGTTTTCCTATGCTGAAATAGGCTGGCGAGCCGCCACCCAGCTAACAATGAGGACAGACACAAGATCGGGGATGTCGTCTTCGGATTTGCGGATAATCGCAACGCCACGAACCTTCCGGGCTTCGCACTTCAGATAGCCGTTGCGGACAAGGTGGTTCAGGTGACCGTGCACGCTGGCATGCGATATCCCAAGGATATCCGCAAGTTCCTTCATGGTAAGGGGAAATCCCAGCCGTTATGTAAAGAGGTAGATCTGCTTTAAAGTGCAGCGTGGCGGCTCGGTTATTTCCTAACGGGGCCTTTGCCTCGCGGTCTTTGACTCATGTGTGTCCTCTGCCATTCAAAATGTCTCATCGTGAAACCCAATGGCCACAGGGCCCATTCAGGGCAAACTACTCCTCTATTATGACCCGTTTTTTGTGCGACCTGATAAGCATCAGCTCAATACAGAACCCTACTGGACTGGGAAAATCAGTCGAATCCTCGAAAGAAAAGAACCGGGATGAGGATAAGAGTCTCCAAAGGGGGGTCTGAGCACTCGACAAAGAACCTATCCGGTGCCCTCTTTACGCATTTGAGCCCACATCTTCCGCTGCCGGTTCCAGTGGGGAACGGCGGCGACCGGCCGCACGTCTCCTTCGTAACGAAGGATGACATCATCCTCCGTCATTTCACCGTCCTCGGCTACGCTCGGTTTCTTGAAGCTGATATAGAGCGCAGCCGCCTCGGCGTCGTAAGATGACCGGAGATAACGTTGCGGGGCCTTCTTCACAGCCGCAACCAGGGGCAAATAGTCGCTCAATGCAACGGTGGCCAAACTTGTCTCCTCCGCCCAGCCGGTTGCCCGATCATTCTCATTTGTTACTCATTGGTCCCTTATCTCATTCTAGAACGGCCAGAGATTCTTCCAAAGGTAAATAAACCAATCCACAGTCCGGCTAAAAAGCGATGGGGCTTCGGTCCGTTCCGGCTCCAATGGGTCTTTCTGCAAGCGTTTTGCACGCTTCGCGGGTGCCGGATGAGTCGACAAAAACGAGTGATCGCCACCCAGGGCAGCCAGTTTCTCCAAAGCCGAGATCGCCGGTTGGATGTCGTACCCCCTCTGCTCCAGAAACATAACGCCGAAGTCGTCGGCTTCCCGCTCTTCCTGTTGCGAGAACTGGGCGTTCAGAAGGCTTTCACTCAATGCGCCGATAGCGGATCGTGCAATGTCACCGGCTTCGTTTTGCTGGCTGGCGATCGCCTTGCGAACGGCGCTGCCGGCATAGGCCAGCCTGAGCTTCTCCTTAATGTGATTCTCCACCACATGGCCCATTTCATGACCGATGACAAAAATGAGCTCGCTATCGGTCATCATGTCCATCAAGCCGCTGTAAATCCTTATGGTGCCGTCAGCCATGGCGAAGGCGTTCGCTGTGGGGGAGAGATAGACCTTGAAGTCGAATTCATGACCGTCGGTCTTGCGGTGACCTGCGGTGAGCCGTTCCAGCCGCTTTGCGTAGGGGTTGCCGGGCGGGGCCACCTCGTGTTCCCGGTCGGACTGCCGCGCAACCTCGGAGGCCAGGCGCTGAACGTCCTCGTCATCCAGCGTCACCGCCCGGAGGGCATCCACCCCGGCCTGAAGCGCCATACCGACATCCGTGTCCTCACAGCCCGTGGTAAAAAGACACCATATGACCATGAGGAAAAAGCATGTTCGGGTCATCGCACTCACCATTAGAAATCGAACAGCTCCGACAACAGGGATTCTCTCTTCTTGTGGCGATAATCCCGCTTGTCAGAACTTTGCGAGCGGTCATGATGAGCTTCACGCTCCCGGGGTGGAGACGGCTGCGCCGCCGAACGCTCGATGAGCTTGTCCAGCTCCCCGCGATCCAGCCAAACGCCCCGGCATTCGGGACAATAGTCGATCTCAATACCTTGACGGTCGGCCATCGCCAGGTTCACATCCTTACAGCTCGGACATTTCATGGAAAACCTCCGTAGGGCTAAAAATCATCGAATCACCTTGTTCCATTTTTGCAGCCATTCAAATCCTTTTGGGCACCGGCTCGCCTGCGTCGGGAAGCGGGAGGCTGTTAAACAACCGACCACATCAAGTTATGTTCCACGATTTTTTTGAACCCAGTCGCAATGAGGCTGAATCCACCAAGGAGGCGCACCCGCAGCCCGAATCGTCCCCCTTCACGGAAACCAAGGGGCATACCACAGATTGTCAGCCCCGCATTGACCGCACCCATGAGTGCAGCCGCATACCGGACGACAACCTGCAACAAGGCAAGGCTGAGTCCGACCCTAAGCGCCTCAATGCTTGTTGCCGCAGAAAGGACAATGAGGTTGAGCTCTCGCCTGGACTCCGACACGCTCCCGTCTGTGTCGACGTCATCACGAAAGACACCTTCAAGCGCCTTCCCGCCGACCACGGCAAGGAGCGCAAAGGCCACTCAGTGAAGCCAAACCCCAATATAGTCTCTCATGCCGCGACCTGCAAACCATCCCGCAACAGCGGCATCGCACGTCAAAGCTCTGAACCTTTAAAATGAAGTGTGCCAAGATTCCTTGGTGAATTTCAAACCAAGGAGGATGGCGGATGGAAGAAGCAATTGGCATGTCAGCCAAGGACCATTTCCCTCAACTCAGCGACCCGCGGATCTTGCGCAAGACGCATCACAAAGTGGTCGATATCAAGGTCATCACACTGGGCGCGGTGATAGCGGATGCAGACGATTGGGTTGAAATTGCAGCCTTGGGCAAAGAGAAAGAGCAGCGGTTCAAGACCTTCCTGGAGCTGCCGGGAGAGATCTCCTCTCGCGATACTCTTGGCCGACTGTTCTCCGCTGATCTATTCTGAGGAATTTGGCAAATGCTTTGTGAGTTGGATTCGCAGCGCCCTTCCGCTTGGGGGGTCCGACGTTGTCGCGATCGATGGAAAAACCGCACGGCGCTCTCGTGATCGTGTCAATGGCAAATCGGCCATTCATGTAGTCAGCGCTTGTGCGGTTCGCAATCGAGTGATCCCGGGCAGGTGAAGACGCACGACAAATCCAAAGAAATCACCGCAATCCCTGAACTGCTCAAGACTCTCGACATCAAGGGCTGCCTTGTGACCACGGACGCCATTGGGTACGAAAAGGAGATCGTCAGGCAGATAGCACCAAAGACAAAAGGCCACTTCCCCATCGGAAAATGGCCTTTTTGATTTCTGGCTCCCCGTTTGCAACCCTCTTCATAATCTTTCTCGTTCTCCGGCTGTTAACCGAAAACCTTCAATATCCACGAGTTATCAAAGAGCATGTGGCCTCCGGCGGGCCGGAAACTGCGTTGATTTCGATTTCCCAGTTACTCTACCCGATGCGGATGTCGCAAGTCGAGTCGTGAGTTTGTCGCAAGTTGTGTCGCAAGATTGTCGCAAGTTCAGCGGGTTTCCTTCATCCGGTAAATGAGCTGATTGGTTGCCCCTTCTGAAATGATCAGACCTATTTCCACCATCGCTTTCAGGTCTCGTTGCAGAGACCGGCGATTGACATCGGGGCATAGACCCTCGAAATCCTGGATGGTCAGGCTGCCATGCTCCAAAATGTGGGCAATGGCTTTGGCTTGGCGGTCCGAAAGCCGATGCTCTTTGACCAGGACGTCCCGTCGGATGGCCTGCTCGCCGCGCTCCCTGACTTCGGTAAGCTGGGCGGTCAGCCCCTCGACGAAATATTCGAGCCAGCCGGTCATGTCCATGCCGTGCTCGCGGACGCTCTGGATGGCCCGATAGAATGCCGGCCGGTCCCGGTCGTAGTATTCGCTGATCGTAAACAGCCGCTTGAAGTCGTACCCGGCCCGGTAGAGGCACAAGGTCGAGAGCAGCCGGGATGTCCTGCCGTTGCCATCCAGGAACGGGTGGATATGCACGAACTGGAACTGAGAGATTCCGCTCACCAGAACCGGGTGAACCCCCTTCTCCTGGTTGAGCCAGTCCACCAGCTCCGCCATCATGATCGGCACATCATGCGCCGGGGGCGGTGTGTAAACCATCTCGCCGGTGGTCGAGTTGACCACGTAGTTCTGGATTCTCCGGTATTCGCCTGGAGCGGCGGCTCCTCCCCGCACGCCCTCGACGAGCCGCTTGTGAATTTCCCGGACCAGCCCCTCCGTGATCGGCCCGCCTGATTCCAGATACTCCGAGACAAAATCGAAGGCCTTTCTGTAATTCAGCAGTTCCCGCACATCATCCGGATCGGCCTCGGGGACCGGCTTACCTTCCAGGAGTTGCTCGGCCTGATCCAAGGTCAGGCGCGTACCCTCGATGTGCGTGGTGTGATGGGCTTCCAAGATCAGAGCACGGCGCCCCATCTCCCGCACCCAGGCTTCGGACAGGGCGGCGGCATCCAGGAACCCCCGGGCCCGCTCGATGCGAGTCAGCCCGGCGGTGATCCGGTTGGTGATGGTGAAGATGGGTTTGAAGGTCTTGGCCATGCTCATATCCTCAATCATCCGGACCCCGGTGGGCGGTGGCGTCTTCGTCGACCCAGTCCTCCTCGGTGTAGGACATGCCCTTGCGCCCAGGAACTTTCCGCGCAGGCCCGGGCCGGTACAAGGGACAGCTTTTCGGGCCGTAGCAAAAGGTTTCGAACCGGTACTGTTTCTTTAATGGATTCCACTGGTCGATAATCATATCCACTGGCATCCGGCAGCCCCAGATGCAGGTCGTGCATTTGGTGTCGTAGGTCCGGGCGTCCAGGCGACGATGACCCCTTGCACGGTAGGTTTCCAGGTCAGGCGGCACCCCAATGAAAGGCGGCCCGGCTGGCGTTTCACCCTCGGTATTCTTGACGATCTTGAGCCCGCTGGTCTTGTAGAGCGCCGCCGTCTCCTTGCGCGGGTCTTCGACCGGCACGGAGGAGCCGGCGAGCTCCATGCCCGTCTGAAACCGGTGCTTTTCGTGCGCACCCTCGCCGACCGCGACCAGGAACTCTCCGGCCTCCCCGCCGCATGTTCCGTCGATTCCAAGCACGTACCCCAGGTAGCTGTGGGACCGCTCGTCGAAAGAGCGCGTGAGCCGGATGCGGGGCTGGACAGCCGCGACCCGGCCGGACCATAGCACCTTGCCTCCGGTTTCTCGTGGGCCAGCCATCAGTCTCTCCCCGACCTATCGAGTTCGCACAGGACCCGATGTATACGCCGAACCCTCTCGTCGTCCGACATGAACAACGTGATTCCGCGATTGAAAACCGTGATCTCGACGGCGTCGTCGGTCAGGACCAGCTTGAGGTTATCGTACTCCATCGGATCGCCGGCCTTCTTGTCGCCGTAAACGCCGCCGAGGTTCAGCAGGTTCTCCGTGTTTATCGCTGCGCGCACATCCGCAGGAATCTTGGAACCCCGCCAGACTTTGACAGGCAGATCTACGGGCCTCATGCCCTTTTCAAGCATGCCCCGGCGGTATTCGATCTGTTCCAAATCTTGAATCATAGAATCAGAGTCTCTCCCGGATCGCTTATCCCTTCGGCGGATACGGGTCCTTGCCGTAGGTGTGCTCCGTCTGAATCGTCATGTCCTTCTTATGGATGACGACCTGCCCGAGCTCCTGGTTTTT
>JAAYVE010000046.1 GCA_012517315.1 Deltaproteobacteria bacterium | reverse complement strand
GCGAAGATCCTGAAGAGGGTGCTGGAGGAAAAGACCGGATGTGAGGTCTCGCTCACAAGGACCCGGGACACCTTTCTCTCCCTTGAAGAGCGAACGGCCATCGCCAATGCCAGGAAGGCGGACCTGTTCATCTCCATCCACACCAATGCGCATGAGGACAAGACACTCCGCGGCATCGAGACCTATTTTCTCAACTTGGCCAAGGACAAGGAGTCTGCAAGGGTGGCCGCATTCGAGAATGCCACATCGGCAAAGAAAATCAGCGACCTGGAAAAGATTCTACATGATCTCATGCTCAATACGAAAGTCAACGAATCCAGGCAGTTGGCAAAAGAGGTGCACAAGAGCATCGTGAAGGGTCTCAAGGCCGACTACTCCGACATCAAGGATCTGGGAACAAAACAGGCCCCCTTCTATGTTCTGCTCGGGGCTGAAATGCCCAGCATTCTCATCGAATCCTCTTTCATCACCAATGAATTGGAGGCAGGCCGTCTGAAGGACAGGGCCTATCAGGAAAGCATCGCCAAGGCCATCTGCGGGGGGGTCGAATCCTACATTCAGCAGATGAGGACTTTCGCACAGGTGGGAGATCTCCGATGACCCGGCAGATGCTCCGTGACATCGCCCCCGGCAGCGTGGTGGAATTTTTCGAGAACAAGGAGATGGTCTGTGGTGTGTGCCTCGCCGTGAAGGGCGGGCGCCTGAATGTCTTGACTGAGAGCAACAAGGAAATGAGTGTCTCGGAAAGCCGGGTTCTCCTCGCCGGGAGCAGCCCCCTCGACATGAATGCAAGCCGTGATCTGCTGGTGCGGGAACTGCAAGAGATCGCCTCCGCCCGAAGGGAACTCATGGGCCAAGTCCACATTGGGGAGCTTTGGTCCCTGCTGGAAGGTGAAACGGAAGGCTACCGTGCGGGGGAGCTTGCAGAATTCGTTTTTTCGGGGGCGATCAGCGACCACCACGTTTCGGCGGTTCAAAGGGTGCTTCTTCAGGACCGCATCTTTTTCCAGTTCAAGGAAGCCAGGTTCCATGCCCGTACGGCGGAAAAGGTCGAACAGAGACGTGTCGAACTGGAGCGGGAAGAGCAGCGGGAACTCCGCATGAAACTGGGTGCCGAATGGCTTCGGGCCGTCTGGGGAAGGAAACCTCAGCCGGTGATCCCTCACGAGGAGGAAAGAAGGATATGTGAAGATCTCAAGGCGTTTTGTCTTCTTGGGCAGGAGGCACCCGAAGGGGCCCTCGTGAAGGAGATGTGCAAGTCCGCCGGGATTCCCCCCACCTCCCAGTCGGCCTTCCGCATCCTGGTGCGTCTGGGGATCTGGCGTGAAGATGAAAATCTTTATCTCCACGAGCACGGAATCACCGCATCCTTCCCCGACGCTGTCCTCGAGAGGGCCAGGGAAGTGGAATCTTTGGGACCTCTCCCCCCCGGGAAGGGTAATCATCGCCGAAATCTCGAAGATTTATGGACATTCACGGTGGACAGCCCGTTCACAAGGGACTTCGACGATGCCTTGAGCCTCAGACGACTCCCCAATGGGGGATTTGAAGTGGGTGTGCACATCGCCGACGCCGCGGAATTCGTAGCCCTCGGGGACGCCGTGGATCAGGAGGCTGAAGCCCGAGCCAGTTCCATTTATCTCCCCGACGAGCGTATTGCCATGATCCCGACGGGACTGTCGGAAGGGATCTGCAGTCTCCGCGCAGGGGAAAAAAGGCTTGCTCTGAGCTTTCTTTTCCAAGTGGGGGACTCCGGGAGCATCGAGGGGGAGGAAATCATCCCCAGTGTTGTTCAGGTGCGGGAGCAGCTGAGTTACCAGGAAGTGAACGAGAGAATTCCAGAGGATGAATCCCTGCAAACCCTTTTCGACCTGGCGATGAAGCTGAGGGAAGGTCGGCTCGCCCAGGGTGCGGTCATTCTGCCCCTGCCGGAGGTGCAGGTCCATGTCAACGAAATGGGAATGATCCAGATCCACAGGTATGAGAAGGAGACTCCCAGCCAGATCATGGTTTCCGAGTGGATGATCGCCGCCAATCGTTGTGCGGCCGCATACCTGGCCAACCACTCCATCCCCGCCATATTCAGAAGCCAAGGGGAGTGCAGGCCGGAAACCGATCTGACACAGAGCCAGCATGAACTCTTCCGCATCTACAGGCAGAGGCGGCTGTTCGCCCGCGCGGAACTGGACACCGACCCCCAAGCCCACTGCAGCCTCGGTCTTCCCGCTTACACCACCGTGACCTCTCCCATCCGGCGTTATATGGATCTGGTGGTTCAGCGTCAACTCAAACATGCCTTGGCGACCCAGGAACCCCTGTATTCCCGGGAAGAACTCCAGCAGCTCATCACCAAGCTGAGCGTGTCCCAGGCGAAAGTCTTCCTCATTCAACGAAAGTGGACGCGCTACTGGATTCTTAAGTACATGGAACAGGAAGATCTGCAAACACTCAATGCTCTCGTGCTGGACCAAAACGACCGATTTGCCCACCTCCTCATTCCCGATTTTCTCGTGGAGACCAATGTCCCTTTACAGGACAAGGTCAAGCTGCCTAAGGGAGAGATGATACGAGTGAAACTGGTGCGCATCAACCCGCGGGAGGACATTCTTCGGGTAGGTCTCCCAGAGGTGCACAAAAGCCCGGAGGGGAACACCCCCGACCTCAGGCTGGAAACCCACTGAAAAACAGGATTCGGACGTTGCTCAGGAGGCGGCGCTTTCCGCCACCTCCCGGCCGATATGCCGCACACTGGGGTCCGCAGGGTATAAAACACAAAAGCGGCTTTTCCAGCCGCTTTTGTATCCCTTACATGTAAATAATTCTGGTGCTTTGCCAAAGGTCAATGGCTTTTGAGAGTTTCCGCCGTTGATCGGCAGGGGTGGGTTTCGTCATGAAACATAGTCTTCATTGACGTAGCGACCTTCCAACCGCTCTTTTAAGTCTTCATTCTCCTCGACTTCCACCCCTGCATCCCGCATCCACTCGGGATGCAACCGGTCGTAATGGATGTCGCCGCCTCCACCGAGAAGATCCGCATAAGATTCCACATCCATGTGTGTCATCCAAAGGGGACGCCTTTTCGCTCTCAGTTCCGATATGTTGATTTCCATTGGAAACCTCCAAGTCACATTCGTTTCTTGAATCATGCATTGATCTCAAAACCCTAATCACGAGCAGAAAAGTAATCATTAACCCGTTCCCGTCAACACGGTGGGAAATGGGGGGGCATTCTCCTTCAACTCCTCGTAAGTCGGCAGTTTTGCGGAATTCCCTCTGCTTTGCAATGCGATGGGGGGTCCATCGCCACGGAAACAGGGCGATGCCTTTTTGTTTTACTGCTTGACCCCTTCCTGCTGATGTCTTTAAATCCTCGTTGCATTCCTCTTGTTCAACCCCGAAAGTCAAAAAACGGGAGCACTTCATGTCTGAAACGGTTGATGCAAGTTCCTGGGAACTCCTCATCAGAGACCTGAATGAGGCCACGGCTGCCCTCAATTCCAAGAACCCGCAAGGGATCGAGAAGGGTCTTTCCGCATTCGGCAGGAGAGTGACTCAGCTGGGTCTGACGGACATGAGAGAACTAGCGGTCAAGTTCGCCCGCTTTTATTCGAAATCCGTCCTTCCTTCGTGGGACGAGGAAGCCACCGCCACGTTAAGTTTTTCTCTCGGGGCTCTCGTGGAAAAGATGCAGATGGCCCCCTATGGGGAAAAGTTTTCTTCGGGCTTGAGAGAAATACACGAGTTTCTCGATGTTCTGGAAGAGGGGGTGGAAGAGGAGAGTGCGCCGCCACCACCAGGGGCGATGGAGCCTCCAGAGGCTCTTGAGCCTCCTCCGGCTGCGCAGGCGGAGCCTGACACCATCGGACCTGAGGATCAGGCCCTTCCCAAGGATGATGAGGGCCCAAGAGTTCCCCCGGGAAATGGGCAGGCGCCGGAACCGCTTCATCCCGATTCCGCCGGGGGACCTCTCCGGGTAGGGGATTTTCCCCTACCAGGAGCCGCCGCAGCGCCACAGGTAGAGGCGGTGTCCGAGTTCCACCTCGTGGAAAAGGAGGCTGCCTTGAACGAGTCGCTGGAATGCCCCAGCGACCTCTACGCCCACATGCTTCGACTTGATCCCTGTTCCCGGGTATTCGTCAACCTGGCCGAATCCCTCTGTTCCGAGGAAAGATGGTCCGAAGCGGTAGAGGTGTGCCGGCGCGGCCTCAAAGGGCATCCACATAGTGTCAGGGCCCGTCTTCTCCTCGGCCGGGCGCTCTTGAAAATGGGATGCATGGACGAGGCGGAGTTCGTGCTTCAAAAAGGGCGGATCGAACTCGAGCGGAACGCGGGAATCTACAGGCTGCTCGCAGAGATTTCAAGGACCAAGGGGGACGTGGACGGTGCGGAGAAGTTCATGGACATCCACGCGGCCCTTCAGCAGGTTGATGCGGCTGCAGGGGGCACGGCAGCGAAAGTTCGCCGGCGGGAAGTGGAACCACCGGACTTGTCAGGACTAGAAGGCATGGCGACACTCATGGGCAACCTCTTGAAGAGGTTTGAAGATAAGGGGGCTCCGCCTTCAACACCTTTGAAGCTCTTCGAGGATGAGGCCAGAGACAGGCTAAGGCGGATCCTGGAAAAGGCCCCAAACTGATCCCGGAGATACCGGCGTTCTGTATCCGACCCGCTGAGGCGGCCTCTGGAATGACCCGCCTTGAAGGTGAAAACCCCACCAAACGCCGGCAGCCGGATGCATCCGCCCTCTCCCCAAAGACCGTTTTATGCTCACCCTCCTCCAGTATTCCTACAGAAACCTCTGGGTGCGGAGACTGACCACTCTGCTCACCGCAACCGGCATGGGGCTCGTAGTTTTCGTCTTTGCCGCCGTACTCATGCTGGCGGAAGGGTTGGAAAAAAGCCTCGTGAGCACAGGCAGCCGGGACAATATCATTTTCATCCGCCGCTCCTCGGAAACGGAAGTTCAGAGCATTCTGGAGCGTCAACAAGCGGCCGTTCTGGAGAGCCTCCCGGAGATCGCCGTGGGATCGGATTCGAGGCACCTCGTCGCCCGGGAGTTGATCATTCTCATCGGCCTCAAGAAAAAGAGCACCAACAGTCTCGCCAACATCACCCTGCGCGGGGTTGAACCGGAGGTCTCACTGGCGTTGCGCCCCCAGGTCCGACTCATTCAGGGACGTCCTTTCCAGCCTGGAACAACCGAGGTCATACTGGGCCGCAGCGTTGCCCAACGTTTCGCCGTTGGCGGTCTCGGCCAAGTCATTCAGTTCGCCAACCGTTCCTGGACGGTGGTGGGCATCCTGGACGCCGGAGGGGCTGCCTTCGACTCGGAGATATGGGCTGACGTGGAGATGCTCATGAGCGCCTTTCGTCGCCCGGTCTATTCCTCGGTCGTCGCGAGGCTTCAGGATCCGAGCGGCATCGTTGGAGTCCGCGAACGGGTGACGGCTGACCCACGGCTCACGGTGGACGTGTTTCGGGAAACGGACTATTATGCAGCACAGTCGGCCCTCATGGCCCGTTTCATCAGAATCCTCGGGGTCACCCTGACCCTCATATTCAGCCTCGGCGCCATCATTGGATCCATGGTCACCATGTACGGCGCCGTCGCCAATCGGGTGGCCGAGATCGGCACCCTCAGGGCCTTGGGCTTCCAACGGCGGACCATCCTGAACACCTTCCTCGCTGAGTCCCTCTTTCTCAGCCTCATGGGGGGCTTCATCGGGCTCCTGGGAGCGGCTATCATGAACCGGCTCACCATATCCACCATGAACTGGCAGACCTTCTCAGAACTCACGTTTCGGTTCCACCTTTCCTGGTCGGTCCTGTTCTCCGCCCTCTCCTTCTCCATTGTCATGGGGTTGATGGGGGGCATGCTCCCCGCTTTCAGAGCCGCAAGGCTCGATATTGTCTCGGCATTGCGTTCCAAGTGAAGAGTAAGACGGTGGGGACAAAGACTGGGGAATGGGTCCGACCTTTCATTTTGACCGTCTTTCGGTTATGAAGGATGCGTTGTGGCCCGGGAAAGGACAAACCGTGAATTTCGGCCTCTCATTGTGTTGCGAAAGGAGAGCGTCCGCAGGTCCCGGCGACCGTGGATCGGTCCCATGGCCAGGGCACGAAGCCGCCGCGAGAAGAGGATCCTCCATGCTTTTTCGATTGCTGGGCAGTGTAACGGCGCCTGTTCTTTTGACGATGATCTGCCTTCTCGTCCCGACACCCTCCCCTTCCGCAGCGTTGACGCTGGATCAAGCTTTGTCCATGGGCCGTGAGAATCTTCCTTCTCTTAAGGCCGCCCGAAGCAAAGCCCAAGCCGATGAAGCACTCTACGGGGCGTCCCTGGGTCCCTATGGGCCCAGCCTCGACGGGTCCACCACCCAGGAAAAGCACGACACTTCCCTGGGTGACTATGACCGGAGCACATATGATGTGAGCCTGTCGTACACCCTCTTCGACGGGGGAAGGAGGCGTGCCAACCGCAACATTGCCCGGCTCAACAGGGACAACAGCAGGGAGGAGGTGGCAAGGAATCTCCTGGAACTGGAGTTCTTGGTGAAATCGGCTTTTTACAGTGCCCTGGCCCGAAAGGAAATCCTGGAACATCGTCAGGTACAGGTGCGAGACGCGCGGAAGGACTTGGAAGTCGCTCAAGGACGCAATCGCTTCGGGGTGGCAAAACTCTCCGATGTCCTCCAGGCTTCGGTGCGTTTCGAACAGGCAAAATTCGCCCTCACTCAGGCGGAGGGGGAATTGAGGAACGCTCTGGCCGACCTCAACTCATTGCTGGGACGGCCGCTCGAATCCGCCTATGATCTGGAGGGAAGCTTGGATACGGATTTTGCCGTTCCCACTGTGGAAACGCTCTCCCAGCTCACCTTGAAGAGACCCGAAATCCGCCAGGCTCAAAACTCCATCAACATCGCAAAGAACAGCAAATCCCTGGAAACCAGCGATTTCTTTCCCAGTGTCTCCGCCGTCGCCTCCTACAGCAGGCTTGAAGGGGGGTTGTCCAGTTTCTCCGATGACGACGACCGATCCATCGGAATTCGGGCAACCTGGAACCTTTTCGAACTGGGGAAATTTTACCGGCGAAGGTCCGCCCAGTTCGCAATCGACGCGTCCAGGGAAAACCTCGAGGAGACGATCCGACAGCTGCTCCTGGACCTTCAAAAAGCCTACAACGATTTTGTCACCACCTCCCAGAACATCAAAGTTGCCGGGGAACAGCTCAAGCAGGCGGAACAGAATTATGCCCAGGCCTTCGGCGAATACAAGGTCGGTAAAGGGGACATACTGAGCCTGGTGCAGGCCGAGAGCGCTCTTGCTTTGGTTCGTGTTCAGTACACGGTGGCCAGGCTGGATCTCCTCCTCTCTAAAGCCCTGCTCGAGCGTGCGGCCGGCGTGGAGAGGATGGAGTCCCTGACTCGGTGAAGATCGTGTCGAAGAGCTCGACCGCATCCTGTGCGGGGAGGATTTTTCCTTGAAGAAACTTTTACTCATTGTTCTGCTTCTTGCGGGGATTGCCGGCGGATACCTGGGTTACAAGAGGTTCTACACCAAACCTGGCATGGAAATCCTGGAAACCGCCAAGGTGGAGAAGGGAAGCATCCGGGGAGTCCTGGTGGAAACAGGGATCATCAAGCCCCAGGTTGGTGCGGTGGTGAAGATCGGCTCCCGGATCACCGGGATCGTGGTGAAGATGCACGTCAAAATCGGTGACAGGGTCCAGAAGGGGCAACTCATTGCCCAGGTGGATGACCGGGAGTTGCGCAAATCCATCGACCGCCAGAAGGCCGCCCTGGAGGCCGCTCGAAGCACGCTTGAGCAGGTGCAGCTCACGTATCCCAACCGCATCCGGGAAGCACAGGCCAATTTTCACTATGCCCGGGTGACGTTTGAGCGGGAGCAGGCCCTCCTGAAGGAGGAGTACACGACAGCGGATGCGGTGGACCGGGCGAAGAGCCAATTCAAGGCCACAGAGGCCAATCTGGGGCGCCTGCAGGACGAGTACAAGACCCAGCTGGAGATCTCCAAGGGACGCGTGGAAGAGGCGGAAGCGCAGCTCAAGCAGCTGGAAGTGAACCTTTCCTACACACGCATCACTTCTCCCATCGACGGCGTGGTTTCCGACGTGACCATCCAGGAAGGGGAAACCATCGTGACCGGGCTGCAAGTGGCCAACCTGGTAACCGTCCTGGACCCGACTCTGCTGGATCTCTGGATCTACGTGGATGAGACCAACATTGGAAAGGCCCAAGTGGGACAGAAGGTGGAGTATTACGTGGACGCCTTCCCGGAAAGGATTTTCAAGGGGAAAGTGGGGAAGATTTACCCGCAGCCTGTGACCAAGGATAACATTGTTTACTACCTGGCCATCGTGGAGGTGAGCAAAGAGGACACCGAATATCTCAAGCCGGAGATGACCAGCCAGGTGCGCATCATTTTTCAGGAAAAGGAGGGAATTCTCACGGTACCCAATGCCGCCGTCAAATTCGCCGAGGGGAAACAGGTGGCCTACAAGGTTTCGGGTCCCAACAAGGCGGACAAGGTGGTTATCACGACGGGAATTCGAGGGGAGGACCGGACGGAAATCCTTTCGGGCATCCAGGAGGGGGACGAGGTGGCCACCCGAATCGTGCTCCCCATGGCTCCGAAATCCTGACGGCGCGCGGCGAGGGACTCCGCTCATGTCTTTGTGCGTGCTGGAAAACGTGAAGAAGAGATACCTGATCGGCGAAGAGGAAGTGGAGGTTCTCAAAGGAATCAACCTTCAGGTGGAGCAGGGTGAGTTCATCGCTATCATGGGGCCTTCCGGGTCAGGGAAGACCACACTCATGAACATTCTGGGCTGCCTTGACGTTCCGTCTTCGGGAAGCTACGTGATCGCCGGTAAGGAAGTGACGCAGCTCAACGATGATGAACTGTCCGTCCTGAGAAACGAACACATCGGTTTCGTGTTTCAGAACTTCTATCTTCTTTCCTATGCCACGGTTCTCGAAAACGTGCTGCTTCCCACCCTGTACATGGAACGTTCCAGGGACGGTTTCACACGGAAGCGGGCCAAGGAAATCCTAGGACTTGTGGGGTTGAGCGACAGGGCAAAGTTCAAGCCGAACCAGCTTTCGGGCGGCCAGCAACAGCGTGTCGCCATTGCCAGGGCCCTCATCAACGACCCTGACCTGATCCTTGCCGATGAGCCGACCGGGCAATTGGACAGCAAGACGGCCTCGGAGATCATGGACCTCTTGAGCAAGATGAACCAGAGAGGAAAGACGGTGGTGGTCATCACCCATGACGCGAACACGGCCGCTTATGCCCGCAGGACCGTACGCATCTTGGACGGCCTCATTGTCGATTGATTGACATGGGACGACTCGGCAGGATTCTCCGACAATCCGTGATGGCCGTCAGGGCCTTCAAGTTGAGAACCCTCTTCTGCGTGGTCAGCGTGGCCCTGGGCATCTCCTCCATCACCATCATTGTGGCGGCTACCGAAGGGGCGTTCAAGAAAGCGTTCGACATGGTGGCCCTCTTCGGTCCCGACGCGCTTCTCGTGGTGAGCGGCAGCGATGAGGCTCGCGCTATCGGAAAACGGGAGAAGACCCTTACCCTTGAAGATGTGCAAGCGGTGAAGGAGGCGTTCCCCGGGGCCTATGTCGTGGCGCCCTCCACTTCCATGGGCGATGTGACCGTGGCTTACCGGGACAAGAAATACCAATCCCTCGTTGTGGGGTCCACGAGCGACTTCAGCCGGGCTTGGACCTGGCCTGTGGTGGAGGGATCCGACTTTACGGATGCGGACATAAGGGGCCTGAGAAACGTCGCCATCCTCGGCAGCCACGTGGTGGAGGAACTCTTCGCAAAGGAAGATCCGGTTGGCAAGTACCTCTTCGTCAAGGGAATCCCCGTGCAGGTGGTGGGGGTGCTTTCCGACCGAGGAACAACCCCGACGGGGCAGAACCTGGACAATCGGCTCATCATGCCCATCTCCACCGTGATGCGGAAAATGCAGAACGAAAGAAAGTACATTTCCGTCTTCCGGGTGCGGTTCGTGGACCAGAAAAAACTCAGCCGTTACGAAGAAGAAGTGCGCCTGCTTCTCAGGCAGAGGCACCAGCTGCCGGAGGGTGTTCCCGACGACTTCCGGATCATCTCTCCCAAGGAAATCATCAAGTTCCTTGCGGCGTTGACCGGTTCTCTGGTTGTCTTCCTAGGGATTGTGGGGGTCATCTCCCTGGTGGTGGCGGGTTTTGTCCTGGCCAATCTTTTTCTCCTCTCGGTCAAAGAGAGGAGCAAGGAGATCGGTATTCGAAGGTCCGTGGGAGCGAGGCGAAACGACATTCGCCTGCAGTTTCTCGGGGAAGCGGTCACACTGACCACCATAGGAGGTCTCATCGGATTCGTGTCCGCCATCGGTGGTTCCAGGCTGCTCACTCTCATCGCCGACTTTCCCATCCATTTCTCCTGGAAAGCGTTCGCGGTGGGTCTCCTTCTCTCTTGGTTCGTGGGGATCGCCTTCGGGCTGCAACCGGCCTCCCGTGCGGCCAACCTTGAACCCATCGAAGCCATCCGCACATGAGACGTGTGTTTCTCAACCTGCGCATCGCCCTGCGGTCCCTCTACAGCTTCAAGCTGAGAACGGCTCTTGCGGTCCTCGGGGTCTTTCTCGGGACCTTTTCCCTCATCCTTGTGTCCAACCTCTCCGCTTCGCTGGCCAGGAAAGGGCAAATGGAGGTCGAAAAGCTGGGAAAGGATCTTTTGGTGGTCAGAAGCGGCAGGGTCATTCGCCACGGCGGCGCTGCGAGGCTGCTCAGTGAAGCCACCACCCTCACCATGGCCGATGCCTCAGCCATTGTGGAGGGGGCGCCTTCGGTCCTGGATGTGGCCCCGTCGAGCTTCAAGTCGTTCCCTGTGAGGTATGGCAGCAATGTGCTGGCGTCTGTTTTGGTGACGGGGGTGACCCCAAACTACCCTGAGCTGCGGAATTTCCGTGTGAAAGAGGGTTTTTTTTTCACCCAGGAAGACGATCAGGCCCTGAGGCGGGTCGTCGTCCTGGGTCAGAAGGTGGTGGAAAAGCTTTTTCCGGACGAGAACCCCTTGGGAAGACACATTCTCGTGTGGCGAGTGCCCTGCCGGGTCATCGGAATCATGGAGGAAAAAGGGGTGGACCTCTCCAACGTGGACCAGGACAACCAGATCTTCATACCCATTCACACCTTCCTCAGAAGGTTCGTGAACCTGAACTACATCAACACGATCAATGTGCAGGCGGCCGGAAGCGATGCCGTGCAGACCGCAAAGATCGAGATCGAGTCCATCCTCAGAGAGCGGCACAACATCAGAGGAGGAAAGCGTGACGATTTCACGGTGATCGACGCCAAGGACGTGGCCGCCCTCAAGAGCCAGGCCACTTCCATGATCACCATTCTGGGCCGCATCGCCGCAGGCATTTCCTTTCTCATCGGTGCCATCGGGATTCTCTCCATCATGATTCTCATTGTGAACGAGAGGCGAATGGAGATCGGCATCAGAAGAGCCGTGGGTTCCAGGAGGCGGGACATCGTCACCCAGTTTCTGGTGGAGTCCTCCTTCATCTCGCTCCTGGGTGGTGTGGCGGGAGTCTTCCTGGGTTTCCTCATCACCGTGGTTGTTTTCAAGGTTTCCAGGCTTCCTTTTGAGATTTCCCCGGAGGGGTTCCTCGTTTCCTTTGTGGCTTCCGTGTGCACCGGTATTCTTGCGGGCATCTACCCGTCCAGGAAAGCCATCAGCATTCAGCCGGTGGACATCATCCGCTCGTGACGTCCAAGGTGAACGGGTCTTGTCCCATGTCCTTGGACGTATCCTGGGGAGGTATTCGGTCATCGACCATGAAAGTGATGATCTACTGCCAGCACGTGCTGGGCATCGGGCATTTTTTCCGGAGCATGGAAATCGCCCAAGGCCTTCACCGCCACAAGGTCCTTTTTGTGGAAGGAGGAGAACCGGTTTCGGGTTTCCGGGTTCCAAGCCATGTGCAACGGGTCTTTCTCCCCCCCCTCATGATGGACGCTCAGTTCAAGACCATGGAAGTGCGCAACGGCCCCCTGGAGGAGATCCGGCACAAGCGGAGCAGAATCCTTTGGGAGACCTTTCGAGAATTCGATCCCGACGTCTTCGTGACGGAACTCTTTCCTTTCGGCCGGAAACGCTTCGCCTTCGAAATCATGCCCGTTCTGGAGGAAACGGCCGGGGGAAGGTTCCGGGCGAGAGTGGTGTGCAGTCTCAGGGACATCCTCGTGGAAAAGGGGGATCAAGCGACGTACGAAGAAAGGGTGCTCGGAACGCTGAACCCATACTATCATCTCCTGTTGATTCACTCGGACCCCGCATTGGTGAGACTGGAGGACACCTTCTTTCAGACGGCCCGTATAAGCATCCCGACACACTACACGGGTTTTGTGGTGAGAAGGGCTCCCCGGGTGAAGAAACAGGAGGGAGTCCGCGTCATTGTCCTGAGCAGTGGCGGCGGGAAAGTGGGTTACGATCTCATGGCCTCCTCCATTCAGGCTTTCCGGAGCTTGCCTTTTTCGAACCTGCGCCTGAGAGTTTTCCTCGGTCCTTTTACAGAGCCCCTCCACCGGGACCTCCTTTTTCAAATGGCTTCCCAGGACATTCGCATCAGTGTGCACCCCTTTTCCCTCGATTTCCTGGGGGAACTGGCCCGGGCGGATCTCTCCGTGAGCATGGCGGGGTACAACACATGCATGGACATTCTGAGTGTGGGGCTGAAGGCGATCGTTCACCCGTTCTCCCAGAACCGGGAGCAGGCCCTGAGGGCCAGAAGGCTGGAGAGCCTGGGGGTGTTGAGGGTCGTGGAGACCCTGGAGGTGGAGTCGTTGGCAGCCTGCATGAAGGAGGAGATGGAAAGGAGTCAGGAGAGAGGGAGGGTATCCCTCGATCTCAACGGCGCGGAAAACACCACCCGCCTGCTGGAAAACTTGGTATCTCCCTGATGCGAACTTTCCGACGCTGCATTTGTCGGGTGGGAGAGCTTCGCGGCGTCTGAAGGCGGCTCAGTGATAAAGGAGAATTGCCTGAGTGGGAACGAGGGGGCGGTCGCCCATTGAGATTCTTGGGCATGACTGATGGCCGGAACCACATCCCGAAGCAGGGCTTCTCCCACTCTAACAGCGATCATGGCCCGTCTTTTCAGGACGTCCTCCATTGCCGCCCGCCAGCCAATGGCATGACAATCCTTCCTTTTGCTCCCTGCACATGGATTCCACTTCCGTCGCCGTCATGGGCACACTGAACAGAAACCCCTGGCCGAGTTCACAACCTGCTTCCTTGAGACATTTGCACTGCTCCCTGCTCTCCACCCCTTCGGCCAGAAGCCTCAGCCCCAGGTTTTCCGCAAGCTGGACGAAGGCTTTGATGAGGGTCCTGGAGCGGTCCATTGGGTGGTCGGGGTTTTCCAGTTCCTGGATGAAGGATTGGTCGATCTTGAGACAGTCTACGGGCAACCATTGGAGATAGGACATGGAGGAATAGCCGTTTCCGAAATCGTCTATGGCGATGCTCACACCCATGGAACGAATGGCTACCAAGGAGCGGGTGACCGATTGCACGTCCCTCATGAGGACGCTCTCCGTGACTTCCAATTCGAGCCATCTCGGGTCCATGCCCGTCTCTTCCAGGCATCTGGAGACAGTCTGGGGGAAATCGACCTGGCTGAGCTGGAGGGCGGAGACATTGACGGCGATCTTGAACGGTTCGAAGCCGGCTTTCTGCCATTGAGCGTTCCTACGACAGGCTTCCTTCAGGACCCATGCTCCGATGGGGATGATGAGCCCCGTTTCCTCCGCGATGGGAACAAATCGGACCGGCGGAATGCAACCCATTTCCGGGTGGTTCCATCGCAGCAGGGCCTCCAAGCCCACGACGGCATTCCGGTTCAAGTCGTACTGGGGCTGATAGTGCAACTCGAACTCCCCCCGCTCCAGCGCCTTTCTCAGATCGTTTTCCAACTCCAGCCGTTCCACGACGACGGCATTCATTTCCTCCGTAAAAAACTGGAAGCGGTTTCCGCCCCCGTTTTTGGCGCAGTACATGGCGATGTCGGCTTTTCTCTGCAGATCCAGGGTGTCTTCCCCGTCGTCGGGAAACATGCTGATACCGATGCTCGCACTGACGTGCAGTTCGTTGTTTTCCACCCGGACCGGTTCCCTCAGGACCTCCACAAGCCTTTGTCCCGTGTAGGATGCGTCCTCCCTGCCCACGATTCCCGTCAAAACCAGCATGAACTCGTCGCCGCCCATCCTGGCCAGGGTATCGCTCTTGCGCGTGCACCCCTTCAAACGTTCGGCGATTTCCCGAAGCAGCAGGTCACCGACATGGTGCCCAAGAAAGTCGTTGACGTGCTTGAAACGGTCGAGATCGATGTAGATGACGGCCACTTTCCCGCCGTGGCGTTCCGCCTGGGCAAGGGCCTGGACCAGCCTGTCGGCGAAGAGCAGGCGGTTGGGCAGGCCTGTGAGGGCATCGTGATGGGCCTGGTGTGCGAGCTGCTCGTTGAGCTGCCTTTGTTCTATCGCCACAGCGGCGAGCCTGCTCGCCGTTTCCAGGAGGCTGTGTTCGAAGCGCCTCGGGTGGGATGGTTTGCGGTAATACAAGGCGACGGTTCCCAGGATGCGTCCTCGCCCCGACAGAATGGGCACGGAAAACCCCGCCATGATGCCGCACTGGATGGCGACATGCCGATGGGCTTCCCAGAGCGGGCTTTCAGCAATGTTCGGCACAACGACCTTTCGCCCGAAATATGCGCACGTTCCGCAGCAGCCGCTTCTGGGTCCCGTCACCTGTCCTTCCAGCAGCTCCGCAAGTTGCCCAGGCATGGCCGTGGGGGCCACGGCATGGAGCTGACTGCCCTTCAGGATTGAGAGGACACACACCGCATCGGGCCTCTGGTGTTCCACCATGGATATCAGGCGGCCCAGGATCTCCCTGAGGGGTTCCCCCCGGATCACCATCTCCAGGATTTGGTTTCGCTCCGCTTCCAGCAGTTCCCCGCGCTTTCTTTCCGTAATGTCCTGAACCGTCGCAGCGATGCGCTGAGGGTTTCCATCCGGGTCTGCAAGCACCTCGATTCTGTGGGAAACCATGCGATCCCCTTTGCCGGGTAAAAGGATGCGGTGGTCCAATTCCTTGGGCCTTTTCTCCCTCAGGGCGGAAACGACGGCTTTCCTGAGGGCTTTACGATCCTCGGGATGGACGTGCTCCATGAGTTCTTTTCTTCCCGGCTTCACATCCCGAAGAGGCAATCCGCAAAGGACGGAGGTTTCGTCTGAACAGTGAAAGTCCCCAGTTTCCAGGTCCAGCTCCCAGCTGCCCATGCGCGCGATCTTTTGCGCTTTGGCAAGGCGTGCTTCGCTCCTGCGGAGCATCTCGAGGGTCTGACTGGCCCGTAGCATGTATCGCAGCCGTTCCGATAGGACAAATAGATTGATGGGCTTGGTGACAAAATCGGTCGCCCCCGCCTCGTAGGCCCGCTTGATGGATTCGATGTCCTCAAACCCGGTGATCATCACGATGGGAACATGACCCCCATTGCGTCGGGATCGGATCGTCCTGCAGACTTCGAAGCCGTCCATGCCCGGCATGACCACATCCAGGAGGATAAGGTGGGGTTTATGTGTCTCGAAGAGGCCGAGGGCTTCTGCACCGGTTTCCGCCACTTCAACCAAGAAGCCTTTCATTTCAAGGGATTCTCGAAGAATGTGACGGGTCGATTCGTCATCGTCGACCACAAGGATCCTGGAGGTGTCACTCCTGGAAAAGGTTTCGATCATCGGGAGCGCTCAGTATTTGTGATGTCCTTGGATTGGTCCGCTGTTGGATAGGGATGCTTTCACAAGGTATTCCCTTTCAGCCAATGAGAATATCGATCCAATGCAAGCTCCACTTGAACCCTTTCGCAGGAGGTGAACCCCATGTTCCTTTTTGGCCCTGCACGGCAGTGCGTTGGGTTTCGTCCGGCGCGCTCTTTTCCGCGAGTACAGATTATTGCAATCCGATGGAGTGGAGTTTATTATTTGGTTGTTTCATCGAGCAGCGGCCGCCTTTCCAGGAGGTTTCTGCCGCAGGGATGCCATCTCAAAAATACCTTTGCGGACCTTCCGAATCCGGAATCGGCGGTTTGTCGTATCGACCGCCCATCATGTTTCGGTTCTTCCTCCAGTCAACACATGAATATGGATTCCTCCCGTGGCGATCGTGGTCCAAAGACAGGTGATTCTTCCTTGGAGGCAGGTCATTCGGATCGCTTTCAACTCCTTGAAGGTGCGCCTTTTCCGCTCCGTCATCACCACCATCACCCTTGCTTTGGCCATCGCCTTCGTCGCCTACACCTGGTCCGGCTACGCCATGCTCAATTCGTTGTGGCCCGCAGCCGACCCTGATCTTCAGCGCATTGTTCTCGCGAAAGGTTACGAACCGGTGGGCGACCAGTTTGGAAGTAGTCCGAAGGACCGCTGGCTCATGTTTCTCTCCCTGCTCGTCGCGGTGGTGGGAATTGTCAACGCCCAGCTGATGGCCGTTACGGAACGCTTCCGCGAGATCGGCACTTTCAAGTGCTTGGGAGCCCTGAACAGTTTTGTGGTCCGGATCTTCGTCCTTGAGGCCATGTACCAGGGTTTTTTCGGAGGGCTGGCCGGCGGACTGACGGGAATCACCTTCTCGACGCTCTCCCTTGGGGCCAAGTTTGGACGGCCGATTTTCTCCAATTGGCCTCCAGCGCAAATGCTCTTCATTCTCTCCTGGGCCTGCCTCCTCGCCGTCATCCTCTCTCTCCTCGGGGTCATCTATCCCGCCCTCGTCGCCGCCCGCATGCAGCCGGCGGTGGCCCTCAGATCGGAACAGTGATGGAAGCCCAGGTCAATTCTTTGCGCCCTTCGGAGCCGCAAGGGGGCCCTGCTCAGCCGCACAACGTGGTTCGCCTTACGGAAGTGACCAAAGTGTTCAAGATGGGCAACAACGTGGTGGAGGCGCTCAAAGGGATCAACTTGTCCATCAGGGCTGGAGAATATCTCTCCATCATGGGTCCTTCCGGATCGGGAAAATCCACTCTCTTCAACATGATCGGCGCCCTGGACAAGCCCACGACCGGGAGAGTCTTCATCGACGAGGTGGACGTTTCCCAGCTGGACGCCTACGAACTCGCTTGGCTGAGGTGCCGCAAGATCGGCTACATCTTCCAGACCTTCAACCTGATCCAGGTCATGACGGCCATCGAGAACGTCACCCTGCCCATGATCTTTGCCGGCATGAGTCGAGACGAATACATGGAGAAAGGACTCAAGAACCTCGCACTGGTGGGACTGGCGGATCGCTACGACCACAAACCGTCGGAGCTCTCAGGAGGGCAGCAGCAGCGCGTGGCCATCGCCCGGGCCTTGGCCAACGACCCGGCCATCGTGCTTGCGGACGAACCGACAGGAAACCTCGATCTCACAACGGGAGAGGAAATCATCGTTCTCCTCAAGAAGCTTTCCACGGAGAGAGGCGTCACCATCATTTCTGCGACCCATGATATCAAGATGCTTAATGTTTCCGACCGGGTCGTCTGGATCCGTGACGGTCGCATCGACCGCCTGGAGGAGAGGGAAAAACTGAGGATCTCCATCGGTGAGGTCGCTTGAAGCCATGATTGCCCTTCTTCGGACAGTTGCCACGCGATCCTGTTCACTCTTTTTCCTTGCGATCACCGTCTTCGCTCTTCTGGCCCCGTTCCCTTCCCTGGTCTCAGGAGAGGCATTCCAGCGGGATCTCACTCTTTTTGGTGGTCTTGCAGACCGCAGCAGCGGAGGCCGCGGAAACGAGCAGGCCATCGACCACATCGTTCAGTCCTTTGAGGAGGCAGGACTGTCTCAGGTGGGCTCCCACCGTTTCCTCGCCCCTGTCCCGGAAGTCCTCTCCGCTTCGCTTGAGGTCTCTGGAAAAACGATGGAGATCTTCCCTTGGGGACCGAACGTGGTGTATCTCCCCATGACTCCGGAAGAAGGGATCCGGGGACCTCTGCTTTACGTGGGGGACGGTGCCGACCATCGTTTCAACGGGCGTGAGGTCGAGGGCACCATCGTGCTCATGGACATGGAGTCCCGCGGCAACTGGATGACTGCGGCAATGCTGGGGGCGAAGGCCCTCATCTTTCTGGGCTCCCATGATTCCCGCCGGGGGGACTTTCAACAAAAGAACATCCCCACGCCTGTCGCTTTTCCGCGATTCTGGGTTCCTCCCGAGGCAGGAGAAAGCCTCCGGAAGATGGCCTCCGAAGTCGTTCCTCCCCGCGTGGTCCTCCGCTGCCGCACCCGCTGGGAGAACAGGATGCTCCAGAACATATACGGCTTCCTCCCCGGGAAAAATCCCGACTTGAAGAACCAGCTCATCGTGGTGGACGCTTTCTACGACGCCTCTTCTCATCTCCTGGGATTGGCGCCCGGAGCCGATGAAGCCACCTCCATCACCCAGTTGCTTCACCTCGCCCGCCAGCTGGCCAGGGACCCCCCTGACCGAAGCGTCCTTTTTCTTGCCGCAGGGGGAAACGGGCAGGCTCTGGCCGGAACGAGGCATTTCATTCACACGGTGACTGCCCGGAAGAAGATCCTCCGAAGGGAGCGCAAGGATCTCGACAACCAGAAAAGAATCGTTGACGAGGATCTTGAGCTTCTTCAGCAGGGGAATCCCCTTGATGTGAAGGACCCCGTGGGGCGCAGGCGGGTCCTGGAACTCCTTGTGGAAGGGGCAAAAAACAAGGCGGATCTCCTCACAAGGGAGGCCCAGTACCAACGCATGCTGGTCTCCCACGGAGCGGGACGAACCGTGGAGGATTCCCGTCCCTACCGCCTCATCTCCTGGGTCACAAACCTGGAGGGACTCTCGCCCCGGCAGCGGGAGATCGCCCTGGGAATTCTGAAGGAAACCATTCCCATTCTGAAGACGAAACAAAAGGAGCTGAAACAAAGGATCCAGGCTCTCAAGTCCAGCAATCACCTGAGAAACCTGGTGGACGAGTACAGCCCCGTTCTCTTCTTGAGCCTCCATCTCTCTTCCCATTCGCCACAGATGGGCATCGTGGAACTGGGAGAGAGCTATCCCCTTCGGGAGAGCGTCAGGCGCATGGTGCGGTCTTCCAGACTGGTGGACCTCTTCCAACGTTTGGGAGCGGAGGTTTCCCGGGAGGCAGGTTTTCCCGGGATGATCCGGGACGCGTCGGGAACGGGCGCAGTCGAAGGCGTCCAGGGTGTGGCGCACCACAGGGGGCATTTGTGCTGTGACGTGGGAGTCATTGCCGGCCTCTCCTCCGTCTCCCTCATGACCCTCGAAGACAGTCGTTCCCGCTGGTCCACGCCTCACGACACCCTGGATCACGTGAACCGCGAGAACATCCACAGGATGTCCCGCGTCCTGCCTCCTTTGCTCCACAGACTCTTTTCCCACCCTTCTCTTCCCACTGCACCCGAAGGGGGAATCCGCGGCCTGGCGAGCCTTGAGGGCCGAGCTAATTTCATCCGCCAGGGGGAGCTTTTTGCGGACCAACCGGCTCCCGGCACAATCGTTTCGGTGTTTCAAAAAGAGAACATTTTCAGGGCGATGGTCCACCAGGACGGCACTTTTTTCATGCCTGGCCTGGCCAATAACCGGGTGGCGCTGGAAAAGCTCATCATCGAACCTTACGGAGTGGACCCCCAGACGGGTCGGATCGATAGAACGGCGGACAAGAAACAGACCGGGAAGATCAATTACCGGGTGAAAGTGAAGACCGATCTCGCCAGTATCTCCCTCGTCATGTTCCACTGCCAGCAGACGGACGTACTGCCCATTTTCAACCCCAGGAACCTCGGCTATCTCACTAAGGTGGAACTGCTGGACGCCGCGACGGAAACGACGCCCCTCAAGCACTGGTACAGCAGGGTGGACGGCCGCAACACCAACGCCATATCCATCTTCCTGGAAGAGGGCACCCGATTCAAACTGATCCTTTCGGATTCCCTGTTGTCCAAAGACTTCTTCCTGCTGAACAGTTCGCCGGAGAATCCCACGGGAAAGGGCTTCCTCATCGGAAACCCTCCCATTCTTCCCTTCGCCCCGTATGGAGTGGCAAGCGACCTGAGACTCCTTGTGGGCGGCCGCCTGGAAAACCTGTTCCAACATGGGATCGTCAACCGCCACCTGGAATCGCTCTACGAATCCTCGTCGGAGAATCTCCGGCAAGCTGCAGAGAGCCTCGACGGGAAGCTTTACGGGACATTCCGCCAGTTCACCGGTGCAGCACTGTCCAAGTTGAATTCGGTGTACGAGGAAATCGAGCGCAATCAAAGGGACGTCCTGGCGGGCGTCATGTTTTTCATCGCCCTTTTCGTCCCTTTCGCCCACTGCATGGAGCGCTTCTTATTCGCTTTCCGCCACGTATACCAGCAGATCGCCGCTTTCCTCATCATCCTTCTCATCACCATTTTCATCATACGGGCCCTGCATCCCGCATTCCGCCTCACCTACAGTCCCATGGTGGTCATCATCGCCTTTTTCATCGTGAGCCTGTCTCTGTTGGTTTCGTGGATCATTTTCGTCCGTTTTGAAGAACAGATGGCCCGGATGGAGAGCCGGGCCGCCCACCTTCAGACACCGGAAGCCAGCAAGCGGCAGTCTTTCGGGGCGGGCTTCTCCATCGGTGTGTCCAATCTCAACCGAAGGAAACTCAGAACAGCCCTCACCTGTCTCACACTCATCATTCTCACCTTCACCGTCATGTCTTTCACTAACGTCAAGAGCCTTCGCAGGACGACCCGTACCCTCATCGCTCCCGATGCGCCCTACAAGGGCATTCTCATCCGCCACCAGTACCGCCTGCCCTTGCCTCTTCTGCCCCTGGAAGGCATGATCGGCCGCTATGGGAACGAAGCGTCCGTGTGGCCCAGGGGCTGGCTGGAGTCTACAAGCCGCCGGGACCGCATTGTGGCGAACTTGGTCTCGGGAGACGTTTCCGCGCCGCTGGAGGGGATCCTCGGTCTTGGGAGCGCCCCCCCGGAATCTCTCCGGAAAATGATCTCACACGGTCGTTGGTTTGCCCCCGGTGAACTCGACGGGATCCTCATCCCTCTGGCCGTGGCCGCATTGTTGAACCTGGACCCCAAGAAGGATTTGAATGCAACGGTGCGCCTCATGGGCGACCCGTATCGCGTGGTGGGCTTCATCGATGGCGACGCTCTCCAATCATGGAGGGACCTGGACCAGGAGAGCATGCTCCCCGCTTATCCTGAGCAGACCCCGGGTGAAGAACTCACGGAAGCCGAGGTGGAAGCCATGCAGTCAGGAGAAGAGATGCTTCCCCTCACAGGCCGATTCCGAACGGCGAACGGGAACATGACGGTCATCATTCCCTTCGATCGGATGTTGCAGTACGGAGGAAAGCTCATGGCCATTTCCATACTGCCCGTTGGAGAGAGCTGGACTCCGCTGGATGCCGCCGACGAACTCTCCACCTGGTTCGGCTATCCTCTTTTCGTCGGGGAGGAGGGCACCTGGTACCACAGTGCAGGAACGACCATGCGCTACCAGGGAGTCGCCAATCTGTTCGTGCCCGTCCTCATCGTGGTCTTCATCACTTTGAACACCATGATCGGGCACGTCCACGAACGGCAGAGAGAGATAGGCACGTACACCTCCGTCGGCCTGGCTCCAACCCACGTGGGCTTCCTGTTCATCGTGGAAGCCCTTTCCCTCGCGGTGATTTCCACCGTCATCGGTTACATTTTGGCCCAGTTGAGCGCCAAGTACCTGGGAGACACCCCCCTGTTTTCCCAGCTGACATTCAACTATTCCTCCCTGGCCAGCGTCGCGTGCATGTTCCTCGTCTTCGCCGTGGTTTTTGTTGCATCCCTCTACCCTGCCCGCTTGGCAGCGCGCCTGGCCATGCCTGACGTGGAACAGTCCTGGAAGCTTCCGGAACCCGAAGGGGAAGCCATTCGCATGACGCTTCCCTTCCTGTTCAAGTACGAGGAGGAAAAGGGCGTCATGGGGTTCCTCCACACCTTCTTCCTGTCCCACGAGGATGCGGCCCAGGAATCCTTCATCGCCGACGAGACCCGCATGGACGTGGCCGCGCCGGAAATCCACAGCGACCGGATTCCCGCCCCCTTGTGCCTTCTCATCCTTTCCAACGTCTGGCTGGAACCCTTCGACTTCGGCATCAAGCAGCGCCTCCAACTCCATTGCTGCCCGTCCCGGGACAACCCCGGGTATCTCGAGATCGCCGTCCAGATGATCCGCATTTCCGGTGAACGTTCCGCCTGGGCCAGGGCCAATCGTAAGTTCGTCAAGGAATTGAGAAAGCAGCTCTTGCTGTGGCGTTTTCTCGACAGCGGGGCCAGGACGCATTACAGCGCCCTCGTGCCTGTGGACTACGCCGGACAAGCCCTGGGAGTCCCTTCATGAAAGAGGCCCCCGTCCGCTGGAGAGCTTGGCTCATCGGTATCGCTCTTGTCATTCTGTCTTGCGGCTTCACCCCCTACAACAATATCAAGCTGCTCAACAGCCCAGTCGCAGGGGGTCATTTCCCACTGGCTTCCTTTGCGTGCCTGCTGCTTCTCCTCCTGGCCATCAATCCTCTTCTTTCCGCCCTCCGCACCTCATGGCGGCTCCATCTCCACGAGATCCTCCTCATCTGGTCCATGGTGACGGTGGCGACGGGAATCGCATACACGGGACTCATGCGAACCTTCATCATCAACATCACCACGTGGGAGTGGATGCAAACCGGCGGGGGGCATTTCAGGCAGACCCTCACTCCCCTTTTTCCGGACTCCCTTTTCCCCAGGGATCCTCAGATCCTCAACGACCTCTACCGGGGAATGGAGGGCGCATTGGACTTGGGATGGTGGGACGTTTTTTGGCGCATCCCATGGGGGTATTGGACCGGCCCCCTGATCTGGTGGTTCCTGTTCATCGCCCTGGTTTACATGGCCATGGTGGGAATGGTGGGTGTTTTTTCCCATCAGTGGATTGAAAATGAAAAGATGAACTTTCCCCTCCTCCGCGTGCCGGAGGTGTTGTGCGAGGAGGCGGAAAAAGGAACACTCTGGAGCTTTCTCCTCCACCGCTACTTTCTCGTGGGCATGACCATTCCGTTTTGCCTCCACCTGCTGAACGGCCTGAACACCTACTTTCCCCAGGTTCCCCAGATTCCCACCCTCATCCTTGCTCAGCCCTATATTCCAAAAGAAGGGCTTCTGTCCGGTTTCTACAAGCTAAAGATTCACATTTATCCGGCATTCATCGGATTCGCCTTCCTCGCATCGAAACAGGTTTCCTTCAGCCTTTGGAGCTTTTTTCTCTTGGGAGGACTGCTGCCGGGGCTGCTCCAACTCTTCGGGTGGCAATTGCCCGCCGCGGCCTTGGGTACGACCTTCGGTCCCGTCATATCCAAGGTGGAAGAGATGCAGATGGTGGGGGCCTTCGCCGTCTTCTTCCTGTTTATCCTTTGGCTAGCGAGGGAACACCTCAGACTCCTTTTCCGCTCGGTCTTCAAGGGAAAACCACCCGTGGACGAACACCACGGTTTCATGGCCCCCCGCCCTGCACTGCTTCTCTTTTCAGCCGGTTTTTCCGGCATGGTCTGCTGGCTGATCCTGTGCGGGATGGATTTTTTCGCCACTGTGAGCTTCCTGTGCATCTCCTTCATGCTGCAACTGGTGGCATCCCGCCTCATCTGCCAGGGAGGGCTTCCCTATTTCACCCTGGTTCTCGCCCCTTCGGACGGATTTCTCGCGTTTTTGGACACCCGGCTCATCGCCCCCGCTTCCCTGTACCTGGGGATCATCGTCCAGAAAATGACCTTCCTGGATCTTCGGGAATCGCTCATGCCGTCCCTGTTCCATTCATCGAAACTCTCCGACGGCTCGACCCCCCGTTCGCGATTCCTCCTGGGTATTGTCACCGCGGTAGCTGTTGGCCTAGCCGTCTCTTTTGTTTCTATGCTGGTGTTGTATTACAAATTTGGAATCAACTCGCTCCCAGACGAATGGGCCGTGGAAACCACCCGCCGGGTTCACGAAAACGTTGGGAACCTGCTGAACCATCCGGAGGAACCCAAGAGCTGGAGCATGCTCTTCACGATCGTGGGAGGCGTCGTGATGGCAGTCCTCGCTTTGGGTTATCACCTTTTCATCTGGTGGCCGGTGCATCCCATCGGCTACCTGGTCACTTACAGCTCCGCCATGCAGATCCTCTGGTTCGGCTTTTTCGTCGGCTGGCTCTGCAACACCCTTGTCTTGCGCTACGGGGGAGTCACCCTGTTCAGGGAAGTGAGACGCCTTTTCATCGGACTGGTGGTGGGGGATATGGTCATGGCGATGGCGTGGCTCATCGTGGGTCTTTTCACCCCTGTCAGTTATCATGTGCTGCCCTTGTGACTCAGGCCCTTTCCGCTGCCGGCGCCGAGCCATTTTACCAGTTCACCGACCATACCGAGGAGCACGATGTACGAGGACAAGGAACTCAAGGAATATCGCGACCTGCTCAGCACGCCCGAGAAGTTCGAAGAGGGATTCGGGTGGAAGTCGATCATAGGCGCCATATTCATCGGGTTTCTCATGATGCCCGGTTCCATGTACCTCGGCCTGGTCATCGGAACCGGGATCGGCCCCGCCGCCCGCTGGGTCACCATCATTCTCTTTGCCGAAATCGCCAAACGGGCTTACACGAAACTGAGACAGCAAGAGATCTTCGTCCTTTATTACATGGCGGGAGCCGCCATGGCCTCGCCGTTTTCCGGACTCCTCTGGAACCAGTACCTTGTCCAGTCGGAAGCGGCAAGGATGCTGGGACTCACGGACCACATCCCCACCTGGGTGGCACCCCAACCCGGCTCCGATGCACTCCTGGAAAGGAACTTCTTCCACAGGGACTGGCTGGTACCCATCCTTCTCTTGATGGGTTTCGAGATCATCTCCGCCGTGGATCACTTCGGACTCGGCTACGCCCTGTACCGCCTCACCTCCGACGTGGAAAAGCTCCCGTTCCCCATGGCCCCCGTTGGGGCACTGGGAAACATGGCCCTTGCCGAGTCCACCCAGAAGGAGGAATCGAGCTGGAAATGGAGGATCTTCTCCATCGGCGGGATGATCGGCCTTGCTTTCGGTGCCCTGTATGTCCTGCTCCCCGCCGCGTCGGGCGTGATCCTCTCTGAACCGGTCCGCCTCTTCCCCATCCCCTGGATTGAACTGACACACATGACCGAGGACTATCTCCCTGCCGTCGCGACGGGGATACAGCTTGATCTCGGCCTTCTCTTTCTCGGGATGGTCCTTCCCTTCTGGGCGGTCATAGGAGGCGGTATCGGTCTGGTGGTCACCATGGTCGCCAACCCCATCCTGCATAATCACGGGATCCTGCACCGGTGGCACAAGGGCATGGGCACGGTGGACACGGTCTTTGCCAACAACTTCGACTTCTACATGAGCTTCGGCATCGGGCTGGGACTAGCCATCGCAGCCATCGGCATTTTCCATGTCTTCTTCAGTTTCAGGCAAAAACACCTGGGTCCTCTTAAAGAAAGGCTTCGCGTTTTGTTTCGCCCTCCTTCCGGCCGGGGTGATTTCAGCATCTGGATCGCCCTAGGCATCTATGTCCTCTCCACGGGGGCTTACGTCGCCTTCTCCGCATACCTGGTTCCGGGCTTTCCCTGGATTTTCCTGGTGGCTTACGGTTTCATCTACACCCCCGTGATTTCCTACATCTCCGCCCGAATGGAGGGAATCGCCGGGCAGTTCGTGAGTCTTCCCATGGTGCGTGAGGCCAGTTTCATGGCTGCATCCAAGTTTTTCGGCTACACGGGGATCGGGATCTGGTACGCACCCATTCCTTTTCACAATTATGGGAAGGCCACTCAGCGGTGGAGAGAGATCGAACTCACCGGAACCAGCTTTCGAAGCATCATCAAGGCGGAAATCCTCGTGATTCCCATCGTCCTGGTGGCAAGTCTGCTCTTTTCCCAGTATATCTGGCGTCTCGCTCCCATCCCATCCGGCCAGTATCCTTACGCCCAGGAACTCTGGCACTTGCAGGCCCTCAACACCCTCCTGCTCCAGAGCGCCACGCTGGAGGGGGACTCCCCCTTTTTCCAGGCCCTGAGACTCGAATACATGGGGGCGGGCCTGGTGCTGGGCGTGCTCACTTACTGGGGGTTGGCTGCACTGAACCTTCCGGTGATGCTCATTTACGGCGTCACACGGGGGCTGGGGCAATCCACCCCCCACGGAATCTTTCTGGAGATCATCGGGGCATTCCTCGGCCGTTACTATTGCATGAAGAAATACGGTCTGGCCTGGCGCCAGTACGCACCTGTCCTCCTGGCCGGCTTTTCGTGCGGCATGGGTCTCATGGGCATGCTGGCCATGGGATTCACCCTCATTCTCAGGTCCCTGAGAAGCCTCGCTTACTGAAGAAGGATTCACCTTGTCTCCCCTACCGGTAAAGGAAGCCCTCATCGTGTTCATGCGTTACCCGGAGGCTGGACAGGTCAAGTCCCGTCTTGCCGCCTCCGTCGGCTTCTCGGAGGCTGCCGGAATCTACGAAAAACTCCTTCGCCGAACACTGGGAGTGGTGACAGACTTCATTACGGGGAGGCCCCACGTCCAGGCATACCTCTTTTTCACCCCTCCGGGGCGACGAGTGGAAACGGAAGGGAAGTTTCCGGGTCCCTGGCAATTCCAGCCTCAGGAGGGAAAGCACCTTGGTGAACGCATGGGACGGGCCGACCTGTGGGCGAGGGACCGGGGATTCACCCGGGTGGTTCTGGTTGGCACGGATGTCCCCGCACTGGAGGTGAAGGACCTGGAAGACGCCTTCGACACGCTGAACTGTGTGGACGCCGTATTCGGTCCCGCTTCCGACGGAGGATTCTATCTCATTGGGCTCCGCCGCTCTTTTCCCCCTCTCTTTTCTCCATCTGAGTGGGGAGTGGCCGAGGTGCTGGGGCGCAGCGAAACCATGCTTGTCGCGGCCGGCCGCACGGCCTTCAGGCTTCGAACCCTTGGGGACGTGGATCGGGCCGAAGATCTCTCCCTGCTTGGGATGGAAAGACTTTTCCAGGATCGCCTCACCGTCGTCATCCCCACCGTTTCCTCCCCCGCCACTCTGAAGGAACTCCTTTGCCGCCTGCAGGTCCAGACTTGGCCGGGAGACGAGATCATCATGGTGTGTGCCGAAGACGGCATGGACGGAACCGGGCCAGGCCCCTCTCTGCAACGAGGGGAAGGTTCATTTCCCCGGAACGGCGGCGAAACATGCGGAGAGACCGCGGGAGAGGAAAACACCCTGCCCGGGGAGGTCGATCTCCGGAGTGGTGTGACGCCCTTGCGCTGCATCCGGGCTCCACGAGGACGTGGGTTGCAGATGAACGCTGGGGTGGCGGCGGCACGAGGTAACCTCCTCTTCTTCCTCCACGACGATTCCCTGCCTCCCGCCGGCTTTGCTTATTCCATCCGCAAGACCTGCGGTGATCCCCAGGTGAGCGTCGGATGCTTCCGGTTGGCTTTTTCACCCTCCAACCGTGCACTGGATGCTGTCGCCGCATGGGCCAACTTCAGGTCCCGCTTCTTGAAAATACCCTACGGAGACCAAGGGCTTTTCTGCTCGAAGGCGGTGTTTGAAATCCTGGGGGGATTCCGCTTCCCTTTTCTCATGGAAGACCTGGACTTCGTCAAACGGGCCGGACGCCTCGGAAAGGTGGCGGTTTTGCCTCAAAGGATCACCACTTCCCCACGCCGGTACCTCGAAAAGGGAGTACTGAGGGCCTCCTTCCAGAATCACGCACTCATGTTCCTGCACCTGCTGGGTGTCGATAACCGGAAGCTTTACTCCGCATATTACGGAGCAGTTTTTCCAGTTAGAGAGGATTGTGCACCTTGACCGACTGCTTTCAGAACCGTCGGTCGTATCGGTACCGGCTCCCCCCGCCCTTTCCCAGGAGAAAAAGAAGAAAGACGCCCCCGGCGAATCCGCCGATGTGAGCCCACCAAGCCACGCCCCCAACCCCTTGTGCGCTCGCCAGAAGGGAGAATGTTCCACTGAAAAACTGGAGAGCAAACCATAATCCCAGGAAGACATAGGCGGGAATTTCCACCAGAGTGAAAAAAAAGAAGATGGGCACGAAAGCGAGAATCCTGGCTCGAGGATAGAGAATGAAGTAGGCGCCCATGACGCCGGCAACGGCGCCACTGGCACCGATGGTTGGAATGCGCGAATCGTAGCTGATGACCACCTGCATGGCACCGGCGATGAGTCCGGACAAAATGTAGAACAGAAGGTAGCGCACATGGCCCAGTTCTCCCTCGACGTTGTCCCCGAAGATGTAAAGGGTCCACATGTTGCCGATGACATGCAGCCAACCTCCATGGAGAAACATTGAGGTGAAAAGCGGCAGAACACGCTCGAAAAGGCTGAAATGGAGGGCGATCTCAGGTCGGGTGAGCTTGGCCGGTATGAGACCATAAGTGAACAGGAAGCGTTCCAATCCTCCACCAAGCATCAGTTCATAGATGAAAATGAGGGTGCAGACCCCGATGATGGTGAGATTGACGAAGGGCGTTCCCCTAGAGGGATTCGCATCACGTAAAGGAATCATGGTGGGGTTCCATTCTCTATTTGTCCCGTCGTTGCCATGATTGGCGGGACTCGCGAGTTGGTCGAATGAAGGCCTCAGGAAGACGAAGGATTTCGAACATCTCACTGGATGAAGCTGAGGGCAAAAGGTCCACGCACGTTGTGGCGTCCCTCCTCACGGGCTGAAAAGCCGCCCCCTCACAATACCCCGTTTTCCGAATTTCTCCCGAATTGCGTCCATGGCGCGGTCAAGGTTTTCCAGCCTGCACAGCCCGCCACGGTCGAAGAGCCTTCCCTGGAGCATGCCGTAGGTAAGGTTGGAAACCCCCACGCCGATGAGGCGCACCGGTTGCCGGAGTCCAATGGACCGGAGAAGTGTGTTTGCAGTATCATAAATGACTTGGCTGCAGTCTGTGGGTTCATGGAGAGTACAGCTTTTCGTCATCACGCGGAAATCTGCGAATTTGACCTTGACGCTAACGGTTCCGCCACGGCAACAACGCCGACGAAGGTCACCGCTGATCTTCTCCGCATGCCGCAGGATCCATCGGTCCAGTTCCTCCAAGTGGAGGAGATTCTCAGGAAAAGTGTTCTCAGAACTGCACGACTTGGGTTTCCTCTCCGGTATCACTGGGGACCGGTCGGTGCCCTGCGCCTTTTCATAGAGCCGCACACCGTTCGCGCCGAGGCGGTCGATCCAGAAAATCTCCGGAAAGCGAAGCACATCTCCAACCATGGCAACGCCCAGCTCCTTGAGGAGCCTTTGGGTGTTTCGGCCGATACCGGGCATTTTGCTGACAGGAAGGTTTGCCAGAAATGAGGCCACTTCTTCCTCTCGGATGACGGTCATTCCGTCCGGCTTCTCCCAGTCGGATGCGATCTTGGCCAGCAGCTTGTTGGGAGCGATGCCCACCGAGCAGGTACAACCGGTGCGGGCCAGAATCTCCCCCTTGATCTGCACGGCCACTTTCATCGGACTCCCATGTAGTGCTTGAGTGCCCGTCAAATCGAGGGTGGCCTCGTCTACGGAAACGACCTCCACCAGGGGCGAATATTTGGAAAGGATTGCCATCACTTGTCGGGACACTTCCCGGTAACGCTCCATGCGAACAGGAAGGAAAACCCCATGAGGGCAGAGTTTTCTCGCCTTGAAAACCGGCATGGCGGAACGAACACCGAAAGGCCTCGCCTCGTAGGATGCTGCAGTCACCACACCCCTTCGAGAGGCCCCGACGATCACAGGCATTCCTTTTAAGCGGGGGTTGTCCACCTGCTCGACCGCGGCGTAGAAGGCGTCCATGTCCACGTGCATGATGCATCGACTTGAAGTCATTGTGGAGGCAGGCTCCCGGGTTCAACTCACTTGATCAGCATCACGGGGCAATGTGACAGAACGCTCACCTTGTAACTGATGGTGCCCCAGCCTTGCATGGGATTTTCCACATCGATCCTGTGGGAACTGAGTACGATGAGATCCACATTCTCAACCCCGGCGTATCTTACAATTTCCCTCACCCGCTTGCCAAAACAGATCTCCGTCACGATCCCCGATGCGGCGTCAGAAAACAATTGGACCATCCGATCCATCCTCCGAAGGGCTCGTTTGCGCAGCCTTCTGTAGAACTCATCGAATTCCTTTTCATCACTGTCTTCTATTGTCTCGATCACATGCAGAAGGGTCACGCGACAAGAGGTATCCCCAGCCATCTTCAACGCGATTTCCATGGCCTTGAGGCTCCTGTCCGTGAGATCCGTGGGCACGAGAATATGTCTGAACATCCGGCAACCTCCTTCAAATCAAACCGACAAAATGAGTCTAAAACCTCAGTTGCCAAGCGTGGTCAAAGAAGACGACGTGCCACGGGGAGGCATGCTGCCCCGAGAACAGTGCCTGTCATCGAACCGGGACTCTCGGACGCGGTCATTTTAAATTCCAGACAGTGGACGGCCCTGGCAAATCCCCTCTTAAACGACACTGGAACCTGAGCGGCGTTCAATAGAATAATCATCGCAACACCGTTTTTGGAGCAAAAACGAAGGACCGTTTGAGATGGGAAGAGCTCTTGACCGACTGCCGCCAGCCCTTATAAATGAGACAGTCACCGCAGGTAAAGCCTGTTGAGCCCTGCTCGAACTCCGTCAAGTGCTTCTACAGGGAGATGATCCTGTGTCGTTTCATGCACAGTCCAAAGACTTCCGCTCTCGAATCGCGCGGGTGAAGACCGTTCTCCTCGCACTTGTGTCCGGCGCGTTCCTCTCATCTTGCCTATCCGCCCCGCATTTCGACGAAGCCGCCTGGCAAGAGGAAACCCGCTCTACCAACCCGAGTTTGCTCTATGCCAAGCATTACGAGGACGGTCACTACTTCAATCCCTGGCTTCCCATCGAACACGGCGGGTTTACACGGTTGCTGCGTTGGCGCCTATCTTCCAGGGAAGACTACACCGACGCCGAGGAGAGTTACCTGCCGAAGCTGATTCCCGAACTCCCTTCCCGTGTTGGTTCAGCAGTTGCAGAGGGACACGACTTCATCGCGTGGGTGGGACATGGAACGTTCTTGGTGGGCCTCAAGGGGAGCTATTGGATCATCGATCCCATCCTCACGGACCGGGCTCTCGTACCCAAGCGAAAGACACCTCCGGCCTTAAGTCTCCAGGAACTGAACGCACTTGGCCTGAAGTTGAATCTGATCGTCACGCACAACCATTACGACCACCTGGACGCCCCCACCGTCCGCGGCCTCGCGCACACGGAGCGGGTGTTCGTTCCCCTCGGGCTCAAGGGAACCTTGGAAAACCTGGGAATGAGGAGGGTGACGGAGATGGATTGGTGGCAAACATTGGAACTGCCAGAAAACATGCGGTTGGTTTGCCTTCCGGCTCAGCACTGGTCCATCCGTATCGGCCAGTGGCGCAACCGTACTTTGTGGGCCAGTTTCCTTCTCATGGCACCGGGCAGGACAGTGTACATCGGGGGGGACAGCGGCTATTTCATCGGCTACAAGGAAATAGGCACAAAGTATCCGGGCATCGACTATGCCCTCCTTCCTCTCACGGCATATCATCCCAGATGGTTCATGCACTACGCACACATGAACGCCCAGGAAGTGCTGGAAGCCTTCGAGGATCTCGGTGCCCACTTCCTCGTCCCGACTCAGTGGGGAACGTTTCGCCTTGGGAACGAACCTGCGGGATATCCCGCTCTAGATCTCAGGCGAACCATGGAAAAAAAGAGTGTAAATCCTTCTAGGGTGCTCATCATGGACCTCGGACAGATGGAAATAATGCGATGAATCCTGTTGGGCGCAATATAAAGAGAACTGCACTCACCTGCCTGTCTCTTCGCTGCCCGTCGCCCCTGAGGTTGTGAATAGACGCTCCTGGGGTTCCAGAAGCCTTACTTTCCCATCGCCCCTGACTTCACCGTTCAATCCATTACGCAACCATCACAATGCTGTCTCGGACCCCCCTCGAATCCCGGTGGAAAAGTTTCGGAGGGCAGTCCGGGACAGCCCGTAAGAGTCGCGCTTTCTTGCGTCCTTCCTGAATGCTTTCCCGAAAAAATCTCCACGGCACAGGGCGCGAGATACCGGCAGTGCGATCCACTTCGCAATTCCGGAGGAGGCAAACGATCAGGAACCGCCTCCCGTTCCGATGAGTGGGAGACTCATGTCCACCCGAAAGAACACCAAAAAACGCGGTCCTTCCCTCTTCTCGTCTTCATCGGGATAAGTGCGCCTGCGAAGGGAGTACAACAACTCCGTGTCCTGCTCCTCCCTCACTTTCGTGAGATAGAGTCTCTTGCCCCGGTAACCAGGGCCCGTCTCCATAAAGAGGTAAGCTGCATGGGGGTTTTCCTGTAGATTCCTGTGCGTCAGTTTGTGAGGCATGATGAACGCCACCGTTTCATCGTCCATGAAGTGAGGCCGGGCAAACACTGCCTGGTTGAGGAGCCCTTCACCGCTGGAAGTGGCCAGGACACCATGTCCTTTGGTGGTGCTGAAATAATCCTTCAACTGTTTCATATCCATGAGAGATACCTCCATATTTTCCCTCTTTTCGTCGATTCCCCACATCCCTTCTAAGACCCTGTCCCAACAAATTAAAGGCCCTCTTCAACAAGATCAACGGCGAGATCCCCGAAATTCCCCATGGGGCCATGGCCCGATGTGAGGGTGGGATGTGCAGGAACAACTCTGATGATTATATTTTCCCAGAGCTTTTTGGCCCTCACCGCATAAGAAGCTGCCGGAACAATGTGAATGGGAGTATGGATCTTTTCGATTCGATGGGCCATCGTTCGTGGTTTCAACCGAGAGAGAGATGAATTGAGGATGGAAACGAGGCTTAGACGCGCGTGCTTGCCTTATTTGCTTGGACTGTTCCTGGTCGGTCCAGTACAAAATGCGAATGCCCTCGATCGCGTTGTTCATCATGACATCCGCGTGAGCCTGGAGACCACTTCGTCGACCATCAAGGCGGCGGACACCATCACGTTGGACATGGAAGGGCGGGACATGGAAATCCGCCTGGCCCTTCGCCCGGATGTGCACATCCTCTCGGTAGCCGTGAATGGAGTGGGCCAATCCTACCGTTTTGAAAAGGGAACCCTTCGCATCCATCCCAAGGACCCTGGTCCCGTCGGAAAGGGGTCCATCGCCGTCAAATACGAGGCCCGTTTCCGCGATGCAATGCCAACGCGAGCCGAATACCACGAAAGTCGCAATTTCGGAGCTGTGGGCATCATAACCGAGGACAAGTTCATTCTGATGGACGGGGCCGGGTGGTACCCTGATATCCCTGACACTTACTCAACTTACCGCCTGGAAATCGAGGTACCCAAGGCCATGGAGGTGGTGACGGCCGGAAGGCTCCTGGAGCGAAAACAAGTCGGGGAAAAAGCGGTTTTCGTCTGGAAAATCGATCACCCAGTTCGGGGTCTCTCCCTGTCGGGGGGGCTCTACCAAGTGAAGACCGGCCAAGTGGGAAACGTGCCCACCTATTTTTACCACTTTCCCCAAACGGAGAGGTTTTCCGGCCCCTACCTGGCAGCACTCTCCCGTTACATTCCCATGTATGAAAAGTTATTCGGACCTTACCCCTTCTCCAAGTTCGCGGTGGTGGAGAATTTCCTTCCCACAGGTTACGGATTCCCCTCCTACACCCTTCTGGGCAGTGATGTCATCCGGTTGCCCTTCATAGTGGACACGAGCCTGGGACATGAGGTGGCCCACTCGTGGTGGGGAAACGGTGTGTTCGTGGACTATGCCAAAGGAAACTGGTCCGAGGGTCTCACCACGTATGTGGCTGACTACCTTTACAAGGAGCAATCCTCCCCCGAGGAGGCCAAAGTCTACCGCATGGGCATTCTTAGGAAGTATTCCAACCTCGTCGCCCCCAACGAGGACTTCCCCCTCAGCCGGTTCATCGGGGGCCACAATGCGGCTTCGAGGGCGGTAGGATACGGGAAATCGGCCATGATCTTCCACATGGCGAGAAGACTTGCCGGGGAGGAGAGGTTCTGGAGGGGTCTGGGGGAGGTGTATCGGACGCGATTGTTCCAGGAAGCCACGTGGAGTGATTTCGCAACAGCCCTCTCCGCCGATTCCAGGGAAGATTTCCAGGCCTTCTTCCGCCAGTGGGTGAACCGTCCCGGTGCCCCCACACTCAGGCTGGAGGATCTACGGCTCACCAGAGTGGGCGGGCGTTGGCGGGTAACGGGGCTTCTGCTGCAGGAAGAGCCCGTTTTCGAGCTTCTGGTGCCGATGAAACTCGAAGTCGCTGGGGGCACGATGGAGACGGAAATCCGAGCCATTGGCAGTACGACTCCCTTTGCCTGGGAGACGCACTTTGAGCCGAAACAGCTCCTGGTGGACCCCGATGCACACCTCTTCCGGCGTCTGGATTCCCGGGAGATTCCCCCCGACGTGAACAGCATCAAGGGATCCGATGATCTCGTTGCCATCGTGGCGGATGACTCCTTTGAAACGTACGGAGACGCCGCAAGGATCCTCCTCTCGGGCCTCGGTCACCGGGAATTGCCCCTGCTGAACGAGAGGCAAATCGAACCCGCCCAACTGAAGGGAAAAGATCTGCTCCTTTTCGGATTACCTCGTTCAAGGAATCTGATGCCTGTCCTTCCAGATGTCCTGAGTCTGGATAGAGACCGTTTCATCCTTGATGGCGGCGTGTTCAGCCGGGCCGCCGAGGGAGCCTTCTTCACCTTGAAATCGGGCATCGACGCAGACAAAAAGGTTGGACTGATGCTCGCCTTCTCCCGCGATGCAGCCGTCGCTCTTGCCGGAAAGGTACCCCATTACGGCTCATACAGCGCACTCGTTGTCCAGGAGGGGAAAGTGACCATGAAAAAAACCTGGTCTGCAGAAGATTCCCCCTTGATCCATCGATTTTCAAACAAGGAGTGAAAGGGTCATGAAAAGAATCGTGGGCGTTTTGATCTTTTCGATTCTGTTGACTGCTGCATTGGCACTATCTTCTCATTCCACACCGCCGCCTCGCGGTAACCAGGATCTTCTCAGGCTCTCCGACGGCAAATCCTTGTCGCTGCGGGAAGCCCTTCCCGATATCAAATCTGCTAAGGTTATCCTAGTGGGAGAACTGCACAACGAAAAAAACCACCACGCATTCCAATTGGAAGTCATCAGCAGCCTGCTCCAATCGGGACTCCCTCTCGCAGTCGGCATGGAGATGTTTCGAAGGGACAGCCAGGAAACACTGGACAAGTGGGTATCGGGCAGAATGGCGGATTCGGAGTTCATCAAGGGGTACTACGACAACTGGAGCACCCCTTGGCCCCTTTATGCGGACATTCTTCTTTTCGCCCGTGAACATGGAATTCCAGTCGTCGGACTCAATGTTTCGAGGGAAATCACCGGGCAGGTGGCTCGCAGCGGATTCGCCTCCCTCAGTGAGGCGCAGAGGAGGGAACTGCCCCCCGTTACCTGTGCCATCGACGAAGAGTACAAGCGCTTCATTCAGCGCTCTCTGGACATGCACGGCCACCAAGGCATCGAATTCAACAACTTCTGCGAGGCACAACTGCTTTGGGACACGGCGATGGCTTGGCACGCCGTCCAATACCTCCGACAGAACCCCCAACGGACCATGGTGTTGCTGGCGGGAAGCGGCCATGCCTGGAAACCCGGTATCCCCAGGCATCTGGAAAGCATGTCCCCTCTTTCTTACCGCGTCATTCTTCCGGAAATACAGGGGAGATTAAACAGGGACTCCGCGACGGTAAAGGACGCAGATTACCTTTGGACAGACTGATATCCAGTCGAAAGGATATGTCACGACAGCAGGGACGCACCCTCTTCCTGCCGTCTCTGCATCGAAAATTCTCAGCTGAGATTCCCCCTCTCCACGTGTGTGTTTGCGGAGCCTGCCCTCGGTTCTGGCCGGGGCGTTGAAGCCACGGTTTCCCCACGGGCAATATATTTTACCGCTTTGCACTGCCGGCGAGGACTTTCCTGAGTATCTTGTCTCTCTCTCTTTTGGACAACAAACAAGGCTGCAGCCAGAGAACGGTGCTCTCTAAGACTCGGGCGCCATCTTCCCCCTGGTCCTTGCGGCACCTGAGGCAGACACGCCGTTTTTCCCCGGCAATGACTCTCAAAAGGGCCGAGCGCCCGACGGGATCTCCGTGGCGATTGAAAGGAGCGGCTTTGATGCATCCGCAGTCCAAAACCAGGAGCAAAACGCCCGCTGCTTCTGCGTTGCTCGACTGGATCTTGTCGGCGTAGCTCCTTGATAATCCGAGTTGAGCTTCATTCATGGATCCCACCTATCGATAGTCCCTCACGTCGGCCGCACAAATCCCCACTCCTCAGCCATTCCTCGCATCATCCGGCAGCTTTCGGACTGTTGGTGTGGTCGTGTGGATCATGGGACGGGAACGCTCGAAAATCCTTGCCATATCAATGTATTTAGTATAACTCAAAATGCAAAAGGGGCAACTCTTTCCAATACCATGGCCGGTCTTGGAAAGGGGGGCAACAAGGTCGGTATGGCCGGGGGCCGATCCCAGGGCCCGGATCATGCTTCCCTCAGAAGGACGATCGGTCAAAAGAGAGAGCAGCGCGTCACGCCGGCTCATGGGTCCCTTCCACTAAAACCATTAAAAAGAAAGGGGTGAAAGAGTGAAAACACTGATGTTCATTTTTCTAGTCCTTTTGCTCAGTTCGACGGCGGTCCTTGCTGAAGGGGGGAAAAACCGCGGTACGACCGGTTCAGGGACGACATCCACGGGGACCACGTCGCAGGGAACCGCTTCTCAGCCGCGCACCGGCCGATGATCGGACCGAAGGCTTTCCAGCCTCAGCCGCGCTTCACGGCAAGAATCAATCCCTCTGGGATCAGAATGTTGCTCTCAGGAATTTGCGGGTTTTCGGGGAAAGCTTTTTCGTGCGGCTGATTGCAACAGGGCGATGACCACATTTCTGCCCAGGTGCCCACCAATGAGACCCGGAGTCTTTTCGGAAAAAAACACTGAAAGAAAACAGGTGAATCTCCCGCACCCTGCGGAATGAGAGATTCACCCCGGACGATCATCCCGAACGCAACACCGTCCATGGTGAAAGATCGGGCGCCCAACCGTGAAAAAAATGATGCGGAACATCAGGGCTGGATATTGACGGCAGCCGATGCAGTCGCTCCACCGATGGAAACCGCAGTCACCGTGGCGTTGCCCACCGGGGTCACCGTCGAAGTGCCTCTGACTCTCCACGCACCAACAGCATCGGCGGTGGCCTGCCCGATGACGGGTCCTGTGGCATTTCCCAGGTGGAGGGTCACCACTGAACCAGGACGGGTCGAGGTTCCCTCTATGCGCCATGTGCCTCGCCGAAAAACCGCCCTGTTGATGACCAGCACCTCTCCGGCGTCAAGCTTGGTGACGGAGACGGTGGCAGCGGCGGAAACCTGCCCGTTGGTATTGGCTTCCGTATAGTTAAAACTCCCGGCCCCCGGCGTGTTGTCTGCAGTGAACGTGACCGTCTCGTTCGCCAGGGATGCGCCTCCGCCGACGGCCGAACCCGCTACGATGGCGAAACTCGCCCCGTCGATCGTGCCCGAATTGGGCAGGTCATTAGAAAGGAGTGTCGCCACCGGGATTTGCAACGCCTGAGCCACCCCCACCTCAAAGGGCCCGTCCGCCATGGCGATAGGGGCTGCTCCGGCGGTGGGAGCCGTCGTGGTCACGGTTACCGTCGCCACATTGGACGGCAGGACGGGCGCTAACGAACTGAAGCGGTAGGTGAAAGTAACGTCCCAGACGAATGCGGAGTTGCCCGGGGTGAACGTGATCACCCCCGTTCCGGGATCGACAGCCGCCAGTCCCCGTGAGGGTGCTGTCACGATCTGTACGGTGGTCGCATCGATGGCTGCGGAAGGCCCGTCATTGTCCAGCACCGCTATGACGAACTGCGGAGCGGATCCTGCCTCGGTGCTGACGAAGTCGTCAACTGCAATGGGACCCCCGGCTGTGAAGACTCCTCCTGCCACTGTCATGACCGGAGCCGTGTGCACCCCCCCTGCGGACGACCTGACGGTCACGGTGGGAGGCGGAACGGGACCCGCCGGTGAAGTTGCAGGGATGCCCACCTGGTAATTGAGCAAGCGCTTTGATGCTGGATCTCCGGGCGTTCCCGGCTCAGTCAGAATGTCCCCTCCTGAGATACTTCCGGGCAACCCGATGGCTGTGAGTACCGGCGGAACGAGCTTGTCGCTGGAGGTTGCGGTGATGCTCAGGAGGCTGGTGGCGGGATCATAGACAGCCTCGGTCACCGTGACGATGTCAACCAATTTGGCCGTTTGCGAAGATGGGGGGATATCGGCAAGGTTCGTCACGATCACCTCGGCGGGAAGCGTATCCGTCGCAAAGGGGATGCTCTGACCGAAATAAGAGCCGAGAGGAAGCGCGGGACCATTCATGAGGACATTGGGTATTGCCGCTGCCCCCGAGCCGGCGCCTCCCACGGACAAAACGGGAGTGGGAGCACCGGGTCCGGGGCTCGCTGTTGCAAACACATCCACCCTTACAGATGTTCCGTCACGGGAATAACTCGCCCGGTTGACCGTCATGGGACTGCCGATGGGCTCCGTGTGAATCTTTCCCATGAGCGTGAATTGATCCAGGCGGACACAGGGAGTTCCCAGGCCCGGTCCGCAGATCTCAAAATAGTTGGTGCCGAACGGGCTGCCTGTGACAAAAACAGGCACTGCCGCATCCGAAAGAAAAAGGTTGGCGCTGCCGGGAATGGAAACAGGCGGAAGAGGAGCCCCTCCCGGGGCATCGGAGGCCACCAGGAAGGGACCGACGGGACCCTGGAGCTCCCCTGTATAGTCTCCCGGTGCACCGATGCCGATGTCAGCGGTGTAGTTGATTCCCCTCGTCCCCGCCGGTACGTTCTGGAACACCTCCACCCCATAGGGATGGGTCACGGTGTAATCACCTGTCGCGGGAGTGTCGATCCGGATGCGCACTCTGGCAAAGGAAATCTGGCCGCCGATGGTTGGGGGGCCAATGCCGAACGCAGCTTCCAGCGCCAACACAAGGATCGCTCGTCCCCCGCCGGGCATGTCCATCACCGCGGTGGCATTCCACCAGAAGGCCTCGTCGGGGAAATTGCCTGGAAAGACAAAGGGGAGGTTGATCCCTGCCACAGGGTCCTGGGCCGGCGGGAGGATGAGACAGACACCGGCTTCGAGTTCAGCCTGGTTCTCGAGAAGACAGAGATCCAGGGCAAGTCCGGCCGTATCTTGGTACCACAATGGAAAGCCTGGCCGGGAGGTGAGGGGAGATCCGAGGGCCCCACTCGAAAGAGGGCGGCCTGTGCGGAGACAGCCGCCAAAAGGCCCACCACCATAATGAGAACACCCAGTTTACGCGCTTCCATGAGCGTTTCCCCTTCTTATTCTCGTCGCAATCGAGCACGCACCGCACTCGATGCGTACACGTCAGCAACTTGTCCCGCAGAAACAAAAAAGCCGGGTACCTCATGGCACCCGGCAAGGTTGTGACGACAATCAAACACCGTGAGTCTTGGAGGGTCATGAAGCCCATGGGAGCCCCTGACCGTGGGTTCATCCATCGGGCAGCGTTGTTCCCCGCTGATTCCCTCCTTCCCCTCGGAATTTGACTGCCCTGAGGAAAAAGGACTTCTCCAAAAGCGGCGCTGCCCCATTGGAATCTCCCGAGTAAACGATCATTCGGCCTCTCAAAGCACCAACGTCATCTGAAACAAAACCACTCTCAAAAAACATCCTACAGGTCTCTCATCATGGTATAAGGTGACGAAGCCCAGTTAATAGGTATTCATTGTGACTGCCTTTTTCCATTCCCGCCACTGCCTGTGCGGGGTCTCGATCAACATGGCTGGGAACACCTTTGCCTGTTGCGTGGCACCCCCCCCGGTCACCCCGGAACATGCCCCCGCCTGATTCTACAAGGGAGGCTCTTTAGGTTCGGAGTACCGAATTCCTTGCCCACATTCCCGGCACAAGTGAGCATGTTGATGTTGGATGTCCGCCAATCGACCTGCCGAGACGCATCTCCCTCGGGAAACCACCATCCGATGGCCGCACAGATCACTCGAGGGTGCACCGAATCCGTGACACGGGCTCTCTGTGTGATGGCGCCGTGCTTTGTTTCAATGATGACTGGGTCGTTCTCGGCGATGCCCAGGTCCGCAGCGGTTCTGGGATGGATTTCCACTGTGGGCTCGGGTTCCTTCCGGCGCAGGGTCTCCACCCACCTGTAGGAGGAATGCAGATAATGGCGACTCTTAGCGCTGATGAGGACCAGCGGGAATTCCTCGTCGTCTTCTTCCGGCAGCGACTTGAATTCGGGGAGGGCCTTCAAATGAAACTTCTCCGCCGTGCTCAAGCGCAGCTCCACCTTTCCCGTGGGGGTGCGAAACCCCTTTTCCCGCCAATACAGGAAGCGATCCGGCCCCTTCAGGATCCCCAGCTCGGCGAATTCCTGGAAGGTCATGCCCGAAGGTCTCAAAATGTCTTCGAGAAACATGTCGGCATCGTCGTGCCACTCCTCGGCGGGAGAGACCCTCTTTCCAAGCTCATTGAGAATCTTCATGTCCGGCCAACATTCCGGGGGCGGGTCCACCACTTTCGGGCGGGCCGCAATGATCCCGTGTCCCAGCCCATAATGTCCGATGTCGTTCATTTCGAACTGGTGTGCAGCGGGAAAGACGATGTCGGCCAGGGACGCGGTGGGGGTCATGAACAAGTCCGCCACGGCGATGAAATCCAAGTGCATGAACGCCTTGTGCGTGAGGGGACTTTCCGCCCAGGTGACCATCGGATTCGTGCACATCCCCAAATAGCCCTTCACCGGGTAAGGAACTCCTTCCAGCACCGCTCTCCGGAAATACGCGGGGGCGACCGTCATCAGGCGTGGGATGACTCCATGGTAAGCACTGATCATTTCCCGGCTTTTGTTGGGCATGCGGTCCGCCCTGACGAATTCGCCGGGTTTCATGATCGGAGGGTCATGGGCGTGGATGTTGCCTCCCGCCACTTCCAGGTTTCCGCAGAAGGCCATGAGGCAGACCAGGGAGCGGGCGGCGTCGAACACGTGTACATTGTGTTCGATGGCGTTGCCCCACAGGATTGAGGCGGGCTTGGCTTCAGCATACATTCTTGCGGCTCGCCGGATCAAATCCGGCGCAACCCAGGTGACGGGGGAAACGCATTCGGGGCTATACTGCTTCACATGTTCCGCAAGATCCTCAAATCCGTAAGTGTGCTGTTCCACGAAATCTTTATCGTAGAGGGATTCCTCAATGATCACCTGCAGCATGGACAATGCCAGGGCATGGGAAGTCCCGGGCCGGAGCTGCAGCCAAAGGTGGGCCCTTTCGGCCAGTTCCGTCCTGCGCGGGTCCACGACGAGGAGACGGGCGCCGTTTCTGATCTGTTCCAGAGCAAGGCGGCCGATCTGGCCTTCCTCATTCGTGGAGAGCAGGTTGCTCCCCCATGCCAGGATGAGACGGGTCGGGTGGTGCAGATCGGCCACAGGATAAAAGCCGCAAGTGTGAACTCCCGAAATTTCCCGGGGGGCATGGCATACGTCCTGCGGGGCGACGACATTGGGGGAACCGAAGCAGTTGGCGAGGCGGATCAGAACGAAATGCTCAAGTCCCTTGGGCATTCCCGCGCCGAATCCCACCGCTCTCGCCCCATGCTCTCCCTTGATTTTGAGGAGATTCTCCGCCGTTACCTGGAGTGCTTCCTCCCACGAAATTCGCCGCCATTTTCCTTCGCCTCGCTTCCCTGCACGCTTCAGTGGATGCCGCAGACGCTCCGGGTGGGTGAGCCGATCGGCGGACACCCTTCCCTTGTAACAGGTGCTTCCCCGATTCAGATAGCCTTGCGGATCACCCCTGACCTCGACGATGGCGTTGCCGCGCACACCTACCTGAAGGGCACATCCCCCATGATCCAGTCGGCCACAATGCGTCCTCACCCAGCGAACCGTCTCATCCATCTGTGTCAAACCTCCCTGGCTCCCCCCGTGAATCTCACCTTTCCAATGCAGATCGAACCGCCCCCGCAAGCTCTTTCATGGAAAACGGCTTCTGGACGAAATGAACTCCCTCATCCAGCACCCCGTGATGGGCGATGACGTTGGTCGTATATCCCGACATAAAAAGACACTTGAGACCCGGGTGAAAGGACAGAACCCTCTCGGCCAGTTCTTTTCCGTTCATTTCCGGCATGACCACATCGGTCATGAGAAGGTGGATCTCGCCGGAATAGGCTGAAGCCAGCCGCATGGCTTCGCTTGGAGTTCCGGCAGCCAGAACACGGTATCCCAGTTTTTCGAGCATCAACTTGGCAAGGTTCAGGATGGACTGCTCGTCTTCCACCAGCAGTACGGTTTCCTGGCCGCTCCGGGGCGGCTCCTCCGGCAATCCTTCCCCCCCGTGAACCGGTTCGCCCATGTGTCGGGGCAGGTAGATCCGGAACGTGGATCCTCGGCCGGGTTCGCTGTAGACGTTGATGAAACCGTTGTTCTGCTTCACAATCCCGTAAATGGTAGAAAGGCCGAGGCCAGTGCCTTTTCCAATTTCTTTCGTGGTGAAGAAGGGCTCAAAGAGCCGTTCGAGAACCTCCCTGCTCATGCCGCAACCGTTGTCGCTTACGGCCAGGAGCACGTAATCGCCGGGGAAGAACCCCGCATGTTCCTTGCAGTAGGTTTCATCGAACGTCACGTTGCCCGTTTCGATGGTCACCCTGCCCCCCTCCGTGATGGCGTCCCGGGCATTCACGCAGAGATTGGCCAGCAACTGATCCACCTGCGCGGGGTCCATCCTCACCGTCCACAAGTCTCTTGCCGGAATCCAGGCGAGTTCAATGTCCTCGCCCATCAACCGGCGCAGCATCTTCAAGGATCCTGTCACTGTCTTGTTCAACTGGAGCACCTTGGGTGAAACGGTCTGCTTGCGGGCAAAGGCAAGAAGCTGTCGCGTGAGTTCGGCGGACCTTTGGGCAGCCCTCTGGATCTGCCGCAGGTCTCCGCAGATGGGCTGTGAGGGGTCGATCCGGCCCATGGCCAGTTCCGTGTGTCCGAGAATGACCCCGAGCATGTTGTTGAAATCGTGGGCGACACCGCCAGCCAAACGTCCGATGGCTTCGATGCGGTGGGCCTCCGCCAGTTGTTCCTGCAGCCTCGCCCGTTCCTCCTCCGCGCGCTTGCGGTCCGTGATGTCGTCGATGATCCACACGGAACCCTTGTCCACGTCGGAAGGATCGACAGCCCTGCCGCTGAAAATGCACCATATGGTGCGACCGTCCTTGTGGCGCAGGGGATATTCCACCTGACTCACCTCTTTCTCTGAAAGGAGCCTGTAGTAACGCACACTGAATTCCTCGAAGCCTTCGGGTGAAAGATGCAGTAAGTCCGGCGCCTTTCCCAGCAACTCCCGCGGCTCGTAGCCCAGCATCTCACAAAGGCGCCTGTTGATCCTTGTGATGATCCGGTTTTCCAGGAATGCGATTCCCACCATGCTGCTTTCGAAAATGGCCTCCAACTGTTCCAGAGCGGCCCGGAGCGCTTCCTCCGCCCACTTGCTCTCCGTGATATCCCGGACCCATTCCATGAAGTATTCCACCTGCCCCTCATCGTCCAGCAGAGGGATGACCCGCAAATCCACCCATGTTCCGTCAGGAAGCTCGGCTTCCGTTTGGAAAGGTTTCTTGGTTTCGAGCACGAACTTGGCGCGGCAGTCCGGACAGATTTCGTCCATGCCCCGATAGGTCTTGTAGCACTTGGTGCCTACCTGTCGCTTTTCCCGGGGCACCGCAGCAAATGCGTTCCAATTGCTGTAGATGATGTTCATCTGCGGGTCGTGGATGGAAATCATGTCCGGAACGACGTCGAGCATTTTCTCAAAGCGCCTCTTGCTCTCCACGAGTTCCGCTTCGGCACGTTTGCGCGCACTGATGTCCAGGTGAGTTCCGCAAACGCGAATGGGGCGGCCCTCGTCATCCCTTTCGATGACCTGGCCCTTGTCCAGGATCCAGAGCCAGGAACCAGAAGCGTGGCGCATGCGGAATTCCGACTCGTAAAATTCCGTATTGCCCTCCAGGTGGGCTTTCAACACCTCGAGTGTTTTCGGCAGATCTTCAGGATGCACGAGAGATTCCCAGGTGCGCACATGGGGTTCCATTTCCTCCAATCTGTATCCCAGCATCTGCGCCCAGTGCTCATTGAAGGTGACGGCGCCAGTGGGGACATTCCAGTCCCACATGCCCAACTCCGCCCCACGAAGGGCAAGGCTCAGGCGCTCTTCGCTCTTGCGCAGCGCTTCCTCCCCCTCCTTCCGGTCCGTGATGTCGCGGACAAAGCATACAAAACGGTCCTGGGGACACCTCAGGTATGTCACCGCCACCTCCACATGCAAGGTGCTCCCGTCTTTTCTTCGGTGAATGGTCTCGAACGTGGAGGCCCCCTTCTCCTTGATTCGCCGGATCCTGGATTCAATTTCGGGGGGGGTATCCTGGGCATCCACGTCCCGGACCTGCAATCCGAGCATTTCCTCCATGGAATAGCCGAGCATGTGGCATGCGGCTTCATTGACGTCCAGGATGCGCGCGTCGCTTCCCACCACCCAGAAGCCGTCCTGCGAGGTCTGGACAATGGTGTGCAGACGACTGTCCTGATCTGCAAGAACTTGCGAAGCCTCAATGTTATTGAGAGAGAACCCGAGGCTTCTCACAATCTCCCGAAAGAAGATCAGTTCCTCCTCATGTTGAACAAAACGGGCCGGAACGGATGCGGCCAGGACACCGTAGCGTTTCGACTCAAACGAAATGATCCCCGCCACACCCGCACTGCCCGCATGCATGTCGGTGAGAGGGCAACGGGGGCAATTCGGCAGAGGATGTTTGATGACGACGGTATCATCGCTCTGCATTGCGCCTCCGAGACAAACGGGAATGCCCCCTTCCTGGAGGTCATTGCAGAAAGGGTTGGCTGATCCCAAGCCGGACGATGCCGCAGCGGTTACCGTCGAGTGTTCCCAATCCAACAGTGCGATCCAGGCAGCGAAATATCCCAGGTCTCCGGTGAGGTGTGCGCAGGCGACCTCTATGAAGCTTCCGGGATCAGTCTCTCTCGCCGCCAGTTCATAGATCTTGCGGATTCCCCGGAGCACCTCCGTGACGCGGTTTCCCCGCCCCCCACTCGCAGCGGACCCTGATGCCACTATTCTCTCTTCCACCCTCGATACCTCTCCAAGTTTCAAAAGACGATCCTCCTAGCGGTAAAGACCGCTGAGGAGTTCCTCCTCTTCTTCCTTCCCCTTCGCGATCCAATTCTTCTCGACAGCTCCGTTGTCCCTGGGGACGCCACAAAGCATGAAAGAGAGCATGAAAACGGTTCTCGGGAAGCCTTGAAATCCCCTTCATGCAAAGGGTACGTCGTGCAGAGTCCCTCCCGGGAGATCTGCACCACTCAACAGTCATGGAAAACGCTCTCCGTCGAGAAGCTCCCTCTATTTCGTTTTCCCAGAAATATATTGACGTCGAGTACGCCCCAGCTTACGCTGCTGCAGAACTGAGCAGCTGCGGAGCGCTCCGAGTACTCCGAACGCCGCGAAGATTCAAAACGACTGGGAACTTCGCGGCGCTTCTTTTTCCTGCGGATTCCTTCCTGCGGTTCGTCGGGAAAAGCGCCGGGGAGTTCTGCCGCACTGGCAAAGGATTCCATTTCAACCACCGGTTCCAGAGAATACCGGCAAAACCCTGGGAGGCATCATGAAAATCGAAAACGGCAGCAAAGTATCCTTGGACTATACCCTCACTGTGGATGGGGGAGTGGTTGACAGTTCAGAGGACCACGAACCCCTCATTTACACTCATGGCGAGCAACAGATCATTCCCGGGCTCGAGAGAGAACTCACAGGACTCATGGCAGGGGACGAAAAGTCGGTGACCGTATCCGCCAAGGATGGTTACGGGGAAATCGACCCCGAGGCAATGCGGGACATTCCCCGTTCGGCGCTCCCGCCTGACCTCCAGCCGGAAGTGGGCATGACTCTCGCGGTGCGCGGGCCCCATGGCCAGGCAATGCCGGTGCACGTGACGGCGGTGGATACAGACAAGATCACTCTGGATTTGAACCACCCACTGGCCGGCAAGACGCTCCATTTCAAAGTGAAAATCATTTCCGTCACCTGAGTGCCACCCGATAAGCCATCTTTCTGAATCCGTCCCGGTGGGTGACGCATTCCCCGCCCACCGGTTTCCCATCTCCTGCTTCCCGCCCCCCAAAGAAGCCCCCGAGAAACACCATTGCCCAAAACATGAGGAACACGTCCTGCGTGAGCGGGGGACCCGCCGCCCACTGCCACCATGGAGCCGCCGTCTTCACAAGCCCCACTCAGCGTGCCTCCCACGAACCCGGGATGTGTTCCGCTAGGATTGCACCCGGGAAGCGTCGAGGGGAAGGCCCCCCATCGAAGACCCCCGCTCCCTCTGCAGCGGTGCATCGATTGAACGCTCCCCGGGCTTCGATTGGACCCCCCCTTGAAGCCATTCTTACCATTGGGCGCCGTGAGGCGGCTACCAAAAAAAGAAGCTGGCCGCAAAGCACTTTGCCGCTATTGCAGAAGGGTCAGGAAAACGATGGAGGGAAACAGAACATCTCGGTCTTCGAAATGGGACGCGACTTACTCAGTGCTTGAGAACAGAGCAGTCTTCAGGGACGACTGACGGGGAGGCGAACGGTAAAGACCGTTCCTTTCCCCGCCTCACTCTCGACAGAAATGGTTCCCCGGTGTTCTTGGATGATCCTCAGGGCCAGCGTCAGTCCCAAGCCGGGGCCCGACGTCTTGGACGTGAAAAACGGGTCGAACAGATACTTCACCTTGTCCTTGGGAACACCTCTTCCCGTGTCTCTTATGGAGACTTCAATCCTGCCTCCCTCGAGGCTGCTGGCAATGGTCAGGAGTTTTGGAGAACGGCCCTGCATCGCCTCGATAGAATTCTCCACCATGTGAGACAGGGCCAGTTTCATGTTCTCCCGATCCAAGGGAAGACACGGCAAATTTTCCATCAGGTCCACCTTCAGTTCCACTCCTTCCGCCTCGCACCATTTTCGGAATCCGTCGAGAACCTCCGTGATGAGCACATTGATGTCCTCCGGTTCCTTGTAGGACAATGCCGCCGTTTTGAGTTCCACCAGGTGCTTGACCATCTTCTCGAGGCGGGACACTTCCGCGGTGATGATCTCCACGTACTTGCGATTGGGGTCGCCCGTTTCCAGGCTGTCCAGCAACCTCCGGGCAAAACCGCCGATGGAGGTGAGGGGATTGCGCAATTCGTGGACCACCCCCTCCATCATGTGATCCAACGCGTCGCTTTTTTCCTCCTGCACCAGTTTTTCTCTTGCGCTCTTGACAGAAAGCAGGGATTTGACGCGGGCGGACAGTTCGGCGTAGTTGAAAGGCTTGGCAAGGTAATCCTGGGCGCCCGCATCCAGCCCCTTCACCTTGTCCTCCACCTCCCCCTTGGCCGTGAGCATCAGGATGGGGATGTACGCCGTTCGTTGCTGGGACTTGAGGGTTCGGCACACTTCATAGCCGTCGATCTTGGGCATCATGATGTCGAGGATGATGAGATCAGGATTGGTCTCCCTCACCCGCTCCAGGCACTCTTCCCCGTCGAAGGCCTCGATGGTTTCGTACCCTTCGAAGCGAAGTCTTTTTCGCAGGAGTTCAACCACATCTGTTGCGTCATCGGCGATGAGAATCTTGTACTTTCCCTCCATTACGGGATTCTCCACCTTGTTTTTCGAGGTACAACAGGACCTCCGCCGCAAGGGTGCGTACGTCGATGGGTTTTGCGATGTACCCCGCACAACCGGCGGCCAGGGCGGTCTCTTTGTCCCCTCGCATGGCATGCGCCGTGAGGGCGACGATGGGAGTCTTTTCGAACTCTTTGCTGCGCTTTAGCCTCCTTGTGACTTCAAGTCCATCCAGCTTGGGCAGGGACCGATCCATGAGGATGAGATCAGGCTTTTCGCTCACCGCCATGGCCAGGGCTTCTTCTCCATCCACTGCTTCGAGGATTTCGAAGTCGTGCCGTTTTAGCACCTTTTTCACCAATTCACGGCTGTCCGTGTTGTCGTCGACCACCAGAATCTTTCTCAAACCTTTTTTTCCCACCTCCACCGGCTCTCCCTCCTCAATCCTTTCGCCCCTCACTCACCTTGCGCAGGCAATTCTTGAGTTCCCTTGCCAATTCCTGCTCCCCGAGAAATCCCTTGTTGAGAATCGCCTTGATGCGTCCGTTCAGGGCGTTAATCTCCGGGGCGGTGAATTCCCGGGTGGTGAGGATGATCAAGGGAAGGTTTCTGACCTCCTCACGGGTCTTGATGAACTCGATGACATCGAGTCCCTCTTCCCTGGGCAGTCCGAGGCTCAGGATCACCATGTGGGGTCTGAAATCCTCCATGTGCCTGATGGCATCCGTGCTGTTGTAGCAGAGCGTGACCTCATACCCGGCCTCTTCGAGAACGCGGCCGATGAGGCGCACGATTTCGGCGTCGCTGTCCACGATCAGGATCCGGCTTACCGGCGTTGGTCCTTCCAGATTACGGAGCTTCTTCAACAGCACATCCTTGGCCAAAGGTTTCGTGATGTACTCGGCCGCCCCCAAGCTGAAGGCCATGCGCCTGTCATCCAGAATGGAGATGATGATGACCGGGATGTCCAGTGTTTCCGGGTCTTCTTTGAGTTCGCGGAGCACCTGCCAGCCGTCCTTGCCGGGCATGAGGATGTCCAGGGTGATGGCTGCAGGCCGGATGGCCTTCGCTTTCAATGCGGCACTCTCACCCGAGAGCAGACCCACCACGACATACTCGTCGCCGACGAATTTTTTGAGGATGTCGATATTGTCCGGGTTGTCATCCACGGCCAGGACGACCTTTTCCGATCCGCCGCGTGAACCTCCGGGTTCCCTGTCTCCAGGCAGTGCCTCCGCCGCCTCCTTGAGGACGACATTCTCGATGAGTTCACAGCCTTTGCAGAATTCCACCTTTTCGGGGTAGCTGGCGATCTTCAGTCCCGCGCAGTGGGTCCCCAGAATCAGCCAGCAGCGTCCTTCTTCACTGCCGTATGCCGGGCAGCTGGGATGCCCGCATCGCGCATAGTGCCAGCACCGGATCTGCCTCCCGGCAAAATGGGGGGGCTTGAGGAACGTTTCCACCGGGGTACCGAAGTAGTCGGCTAGAGCATCAGCCATCCTCAGCTCAATAACGGGCTCCGCGGACCCTTCCAGTACCTCCCGGGAGAGAGGGATGGTGAAACGGAAGCAGCTTCCCTTCCCGTATTCGCTTGTCGCCCAGATCATCCCCTTATGGAGGGCCACGAGCCCCCTGGCGATACTGAGGCCGAGCCCGGTGCCCTCTTGCTGGCGCACCGTGGTGAGATCCACCTGGACAAACTTGTCGAAAATCACGTCCAGATCCTCCTCCCTGATCCCCACCCCCGTATCCTCTACGCGGACCTCGGCAAAAACGGGAGATCGCCCGGGTTCCACGCCCCGCTCCGACACACCGGCGGTGATCCTGATGGTTCCTTTCTCCGTGAATTTCACCGCGTTGGAGATCAAATTCATGAGAATCTGCCGAATGGCGTCCTCATCCCCGAAAACCCTGGAAACCTCCGGCTCCACTTCGTACGACACCTGCAAATCCTTTTTCCTCAGGGCCGGTTCGAAGGCGGTAACCGCCGATTGGATCACCCAGTTCAAGTCGATTTCCCTGGGGCTCAATTTCATTTTTCCCGATTCGATTTTGGAAATGTCCAGGATGTCGTTGATGAGCTGCAAGAGATAACGGGAATTGGAGGCGATTTTCTCGAGGCTTTTGGCCTGCTCCGAGTTCACGGGACCGTCCACCCCGTCAATGAGCAGGTCCGTATAGCCGATAATGGAATTCATCGGTGTTCGCAGTTCGTGGGACATGTTGGCGAGAAAGGTGGACTTGAGCTCGTCCAGCTGGCGCAACTCCCGGTTTGCCTTCTCCAGCAAGGTGATGAGGCGGGTCCTCTCGTTGAGCAAACCCGTCTTTCTAGCGATTTCCTCCTCTAGGCTTCTCCTGGCGGAAGAGACCGCCCCCACCATGTGATTGAAAGTCTCCCCCAGAACTCCGATCTCGTCCTCGGTCCTGCCGCGATAAGCCACTGTCATGTCGCCTTCCGCGAAACGCCTGGCCTTTTCTGCAAGGTCCCGAACGGGACGCTTCACGAAACGGTTCACCACGAACCATGTGACCATGGACACGAGGCTGATCCCCAAGAGGGTCAGGAAAATGGTTCGGTTCCGCTGATCCGCCACCGTCTCATAGGCCCTCTCGATGTTCATGCGGATAGCCATGGTTCCAAGCACCTCTCTCGATGCGCCGTGGCAGTGATGACAGTCGGGCTGATTGAGAATGGGGAAGAAGTAGACGAAATGCTTCCTGCCCGACGTATCGTCTACGAACCGGCTCTGAGAAGGCTTTCCGCTCACCAGGATCTCTTCCAGGGCGTTGAGAGCGTTCCGGTTGCGGATGATGTCCGACAGTCGCGTTCTGAGCTTCTCTTCGTGAGTGGAGTAAATCACCTCCTGTTCGAAGTCGCAGATGAATACCTCGATGTCTTCCGCCGTGTGCCTGATGTCCTTCATCTGCTCCATGATCGCCTGCGCATCCCCCATTGCCATGGGATGCTTGATGCCCGCGTAGGTGGAACTGGCCAATTCCTTTGCAGCGACACTGATGAGTTCCACTCTGTCCCGGGTGCCGAAATAGATGCGCACGAGGACTTCCGTCCCCATGATGAGGAGAATCGAGGTGGCCATCGCCACCAGGATCTTGTTGGCCAGGCTCTTCTTGATGAATCGGAACATGTGATTTCATCCCGGTGCCGATCGCCCGTCAGTGGGCGCCACCATGAATGAGGGGCTTGTACCGGAACGCCTTGACCCTATCGGAAGTGTGGCATTTCTCACAGTCTTCCGGAGTCAGGCGCCCCTTGATATCCTCGGCTCTCCGGGTCGCCGCGTGCCGCTCCCCGGGACCATGGCAAACCTCGCAACCCGCGTTCTTCAAGTGCGGTGTGGCCTCCTCGTTCACAAAACCGCCGGGTTCGCCGTAACCCGTGGTGTGACAGAAATAGCACCCTTGTAGTTCCTTTTCCGTCAGTTCCTTCTTCAGCCGAGTGATGCTCTGAAACGATGAGCTTTTCTTTGCATGGGTGCTGAACGACTCATATTGGCGCTCATGGCAGTTCCTGCAGGCCTTTGAACCCAAGTAAGCAGGAGGTCTTTCGACCTCTTCCAACGCCTGCGGCATACCCTCGCAAAGCAGGAGCCCACACATGGCTGCCATGAGAACTCTCATGCGTCGCAAACCGGTGTGCGTGGTGTGATACCCCATGGGCACGCTTCCCCCCTCGAAATCATGCAGGATGTCTAATTTTTTCTATTTTATCACATGATCAAACCTCCAATGAATTAATCGGCCACGATCCCGCTCATTTTGTCAGGCTTTTCTCGAGTTCCAACATTGCGTACCTCTCGGGAAAATGCGATACATAAGAATGGTTCACCAGGGGCGATGATTTCCTGGTTGACTCGATGTCATTTTCCGCTTCCACACGCCACGGATTTCCCTGCAGGCGTTTGAATCATGAAAGCAAGGCCGGAAAACACACGAAACCATCGGACAACGGAGGGCCAAGGGCTTCGCCTTCAGCCGAAAACGCCTTGAAGGACTTTTTCCTGGACCCCTATTCACGAACGCACACTCCCAAAAAACACCCATGAGTCCGACGCAACACTCCTATCCAAAAGATTTCGCCGACTTCGTTCTGAAGCACTGGGATGAGTGCACTGGGGCCGGCAACCCCCTGGCGCTCCCTCAAATTCGTCAGAATGTTCCCCCACCGGACCGCGTCTTCCTGGAAAGAGTCCTCTCCGTCTGTTACCAAACCAGCATGGTCCAGGAAGAAGGGCGGATTCTCCGGTTCAGGGTGATCGCCATCGATCCGGGGGTGGTGGAGACGGAACTGCCGCCCCCTCTGGGTCTCAGGCCCATGGAATTCGCATCTCCCCTGCCGTTCAACGAACGGACCCTCCGGCGCCTTGCCCCGGCAGCCTCTTATGAACGGTCCATCATCGGCCTGACGGCAGGATCAGATAGGGACACGCAGGTGTGGGGGCTGGTTCATTCCGGCTCCCATTGGCTCAAGGCCATACAGGGACTGCACCACAGCTTCGATCCCCTCCCAGCCGTCCTCGTGGTGGGCGTTCACGGTCCCGGCCTCCTCACCGTGGCCAAAGGCCATTTTGTTTTGGCGAGACTCACATCCGGGCAGATTTCCATGCCCTCCTGGACCCTGTCCCACGAGAGCTGGCTGACGGGCATCAGCGCCAATGATCGGGCCAGGCTCCACCTCATGCACGAACGCAGTCGCCGTTCTGCTTCCAAGCCCTGGGCGACGATCCAGCCCGGTTTTCTTCTGGCGATGATGCAGCAGAACGCACGTCTTATCGTCAATGCCATGCGCAACTCCCTCCACGGGGGGCTCTTCGTCTCCATCCCTCGCAGAATCACGGAAAACCCTGAAGCATTGAGCCGTTACGTGAACATGAAATACGTTTTCAAGGACCGTGAACCACGGCAGCAATTCCAGCAGCTTCTGATCCACGCCATGAACGCCCTGGCGGAAGCCTGCGGCGATGAAAAATGCTTGGATCGCACCGTGGGATGGCGCGATTACCTCATCAACGAAACCCTGCAAGTGTCCCGAGCCAAGGAAGCCATCTCCGAATACGCTCGTTTCATTGCAGACCTCGCAGAGGTGGACGGATGTGTCGTGGTGACACGCCCCATGGAAGTGGTGGGCTTCGGGGGGATCATCTCCGGGAATTTGAAACCGGTGGAGACCGTGGCGCGGGCACTGGACGCGGACGGGGAGATGGTCGCCCTGGAATCGACGAGCGAAGTGGGCACGAGACACCGGGCCGCTTACCGGCTCTGCCAAGCCGTGAGAGATGCATTGGCCGTCACCGTGTCCCAGGACGGGGAAGCCCGGATGATCCGCTGGAAGGCTGGCCACGTCACCTACTGGGACCAGTTCTCCAGCGGCCTGCTGGACATCTGACGCAGCGGACCCATGCTTTAGCGAACCCACAGCAAAGCCTCTCCTTAAAAGGGACGGTGGGCCATCCCCACAGAGCAAGGCGCAGAAAACCACCGAAACATATCCGACGAAATGTCACGCAAAATCACGGACGCATTCATGGGTTTCCCGGAGAACCGCCTCAATCTCAGCCGCAACTCTCTCCCCCCCCCTTTTCGCCGAGCCATTCCCGAACAGAAGGCGACCCGTTACATCCAGCTTGAATAGGGGACTCAAGCCCTGATGCATCATGAGCCAGCCTGGGGATTCCCCCACGGAGTGACACGACGCTCCGGCGACGCCTCCACTCTGAGGAAACGATCCGTATTGAGCCGGATGAGCAATCCCTCGCACTCGTGTGGTAGAGGCAGACTCCCGAGAACCGCGAAGACGCCCTCTCTGCAAACCGGGTTACAATCTTGCGACTTCCAGAGCATGCCTCCCTTTGCCATTGTGGTTTCTCTCAGGATTTGCCCTGGAACTTCATTGGAAACCTTGGGAAACCTGGGAATCCAGAAGAAGAAATGCAAGGAGCCAGGCTTTAAATCAACGATCGCAAGATCAAGGCATTGATGAGAGCTACCACTCCGAAGGCCGCCCAATTGTACCGGCGCGTCCGATGCCTCGGATGCGGCAGCATCATCGCTCCTGTCGATGTGCAGACAACGCTCAAATCAAGAATATCGATTTGTACAATGATGTTTCTCAAGTTATCTGCTCCAATACTGTCGGAAGGGAATGTCTGTCCACAAACGCTTCCTACGGCGGAAATCAGGGTCCTTCCTTTCTTTGAAGCCATCGCTACCCCAACCCGTACGATTCGGAGGTGGTTCCATGTCACACACCTATGAGGCCATGTGGGAAAAACTGAACTTGGATTTGGATGCCCATGCAGGACTGCTCCAGGTGTTGGGAAAATTCTACGGGGACATTTACTTGAGTCAGACGGGAAGGCTTCGGGGAATGGAATACCTCGATTTCGTCCTCTCGGAAGTCCACGGGCTGCGCATCAAGGAGTTGCAGGATGCCAAAGCCCAGGGGCGAAAAGTCATCGGGACGTTCTGTGTGTTTGTCCCCGAAGAGATCGTCCTGGCAGCCGATGCCATCCAGGTGGGCCTTTGCGCGGGGGCGGAAATCGGCAAGGACGCTGCGGAAAAGATCCTGCCGCGGAACACGTGTGCTCTCATCAAGTCATTCGTGGGTTTCAAGCTGTCGAGGCTGTGCCCTTACTTGGAATCCTGCGATCTGGTGGTGGGGGAAACCACCTGCGATGGAAAGAAGAAGGCTTATGAAATCTTCGTTGATTACGCTCCCCTCTATGTCATGGAAATTCCTCAGATGAAGAACGCCTGTGACAGGGATCTCTGGCGCGGTGAGGTCATTCGTTTCAAGGAGAAGATCGAGGAGTTGACCGGGAACACCATCGCTGCAGCCAAGCTCTCCCAGTCCATCCGGGTCGTCAACGACAGGCGGCGCGCACTCCAGAGGCTCAACCGGCTGCGGGCTGCAGTTCCCGCACCCATATCGGGCCGGGATGTCCTCCTGGTCAACCAGATCAGTTTTTACGACGACCCTGTCCGCTTCACGGAAAACATCCACAAATTGTGCGACGAAATCGAGGAGCGCGTGAACGCGAAACAGGGCATCGCACCGGAGGGGACCCCCCGTCTCATGCTGTCGGGGTGCCCCATGGCGGTGCCCAACTGGAAGCTGCCCTTCGTGGTGGAATCATCGGGAGCGGTCATCGTGGGCGAGGAGTCGTGCATCGGAACGAGGAATACGAGGGACTTGGTGGATGAGAACGGCCCATCCTTTGAAGCCATGATCGACGCCCTTGCCGATCGCTACATGCGCATCGACTGCGCCTGCTTCACCCCCAACGCGGAACGGCTGGACAATGTCGTCTCCATGGCAAAAGAGCTCCAGGTGAACGGTGTGATCCACTACGGCCTTTCCTTCTGCCATCCCTATGCCATCGAGGCCTTCAAAGTGGACAAGGCATTAAAGGAAGCGGGAGTCCCCATGCTTTCCATTGAAACGGATTACAGCATGGAGGACGTGGAGCAACTGAAGACGCGAGTAGAGGCCTTCGTGGAAATGATTCGCTAGGATTGGGCTCTTCCCCCACCACTTCTCCCCTCTTCCCCCAAGGGATGTCTGGTGCGGCGGAAGATCACGGGTTTGCGGGAGCAGGGGGCAAATCCTTCGTTTGAGGCTCCTGCGCAAGGTTGCGGGAGCCTCCCGACATCGGAGCACCCTTTTATGGGTTCCAGTGCGATGTGCACAGCGGGCATTGACATCGGATCGAGATCCATCGAATTGGTGGTGATGGAAAACGGGAGCAGAGTCCATCAGGTGAAAACAGCCACCACTTTCGACCCCGTCGGGCAGTGCAGAAAGATCATGGAGGGCGTCCGGGCGGATCAGATCGTGGCGACAGGCTATGGACGCAAGCTTTTTGCCGAGGCTTTCAGCAATCTCAACATTCTCACCATCACCGAAATCCAGGGCTACGCCCTGGGCGCGACCCGCCTTTTCCCAGGCGTTCGCACGGTGTTGGATATTGGAGGCCAGGATACCAAAGCCATCGCCTTGGATCCTCACGGCAAGGTCTCCCGGTTCGAAATGAATGACCGCTGTGCTGCCGGAACCGGCAAGTTCCTCGAATTCATGGCAACGGCGCTCCAGGTGCCCATCGAATCCTTCGGCGTGTTCGCCCTGCAAGCTGACCGTCGCATCCAGATCAGCAGCATGTGCACGGTGTTTGCCGAAAGCGAGGCTACCTCACTCATGGCAAGGGGGGAGAGACCGGAAAACATCGCCATGGGACTGCACATGGCCATTGTCCAAAGGACTCTCTCCATGCTCCGCCGGGTTGGAGTGGAGCAGCCCGTCCTTTTTGCAGGGGGAGTCGCCCACAACGCTTGCGTGAAACAGTTGCTGGAGGAACAATTGAACACTCCTGTTCTCGTTCCCCAAGAGCCTGACATGCTGGGGGCTTTGGGCGCAGCCGTTTACGGTTCCAGGACCGCAACGGGCACGGATTGACTTCGCTGGCCGAGATCAAGCCGGTCTTCCACCTGACGGATTTCTCCCTGGATCATTCGGCATAGAAATGTTTCGGGCGCTACATTCGAGCGCCTCTATCCCCCCTTCGCCTCAGTGAGTCAGCCTCACCCGGATCTGCCGTGCCGGAGAAAACTCGCCGTTTCTCCGACTCTGTGAGAAAAGAAGCCAGACGACTGATTGAAAGGTCGGTTAAGGGGTTGCTTCCCATCGAGGGTTCAATGTAATTTGGGGATCGAGGAAGACGCACTCCCAATCGAAAAGATTCCCTCCGGGAAAAAGGCTGATAAATCAACCCGGTATTCAAATGATCGAGATCACGATTCCCGGTTTCAAGCAGTTGAGTTTTCAACACCTGGTGCTGGACTACAACGGAACCATCGCCCTCGACGGGCGACTCGTAAAGGGTGTGGAGCAACGCCTCAAGACCCTCTCCCAGCAGATGAAGATCCATGTGCTCACCGCCGACACGTTTGGGACGGTGGGCCGCTCCCTTTCCCAAGTCCCCTGCCAGGTCACCGTCATCCCCCTGGAAAACCAGGCCGAAGCCAAGGGGGAATACCTGCGCAACCTCGGGCCCGAGCACTGTGTCGCCGTGGGAAACGGCAGGAACGATCGACTGATGCTCAAGGAAGCCGCCCTGGGCATTGCGGTCGTGCTGGGTGAGGGCGTATCGCCGGAAGCCCTTTTCAGCGGGGACGTGGTGTGCCGCGACATCTTGGATGCCCTGGATCTTTTGCTTTTTCCCCTGCGATTGACGGCAACCCTGCGATCCTGAGATTCGGCACTGCCCACCGTTGAATCACGCCCTCGGTCGCCTCAGGCCGCCTCCGTTTCCCCTCGCGATTGAAGAAAGAGAGCGCTGCAGCGGTCCATACCGCCGCATTTCGGGTGTTCCCTCAGGCGAACGCGGTAGCGTTTACTCTTCCAGGTGAGGTCCGTGTAGCTTCACCGGTGACGCCTCTTTACGTCGCATGCGGAGATTGAGCATTTCCACGAACACGGAAAATCCCATGGCGAAATAGATATAACCCTTGGGAATGTGGCGGCCCAGTCCGTCTACGATCAGGGCGAACCCGATGAGCAGAAGAAAGCTGAGAGCCAATATTTTCACCGTGGGATGTCTCTCCACAAAATGACTGATGCTCCCCGATGCAATCATCATGAAGACGACCGCGATCACGACGGCCGCCACCATGATGGCGAGCTGATTGGCCATCCCGATGGCGGTGATGACAGAATCGAGGGAAAAGACAATATCGATGATCATGATCTGGATCAGGACACCGGCGTAGGACGCGGCGACAGGTTCCCGGGCGTGCCCCTCACCCCCTTCCAGCCTTTCGTGGATTTCCAGGGTGCCCTTCACCAGGAGAAAAAGCCCCCCAGCGATGAGGATCAGGTCCCTTCCGGAGATCTCATTGCCGAGCATCGTGAAAAGCGGTTGAGTCAATCGCATGATCCATGTGAGGGAGAAAAGCAGCAAGATGCGGCTGATCATGGCCAGCCCCAGGCCGACCGTCCGAGCCCTGGTCTGTTTGGGCACGGGGAGTTTCCCCACCAAAATGGAAATGAAGACGATGTTGTCGATGCCCAAAACGATCTCCAGTCCGGTGAGCGTCACCAGTGCGATCCACGATTCTGGATTCAGCATCCACTCCATACCGCGGTCCTTTCTGTGCGTGTTGATGCCGCAGCGCCCCACTCGATCCGCCGAGGACAGGAGGCAACATTTCCGCAGGCATTAACCAAGTCACACACTATTGTCAATTTTTCTTAGAACCTAAAAGGGCTTTTCTGCTGCCGCCCCATCCCGAGAGAGACCGCAACCTAGAGCATGGAAGGGTATTTTACCGTGCAACGTCCTTTGAGATTCAGGCGGAGGACGGCGGGTCGCCGGTACGCGGAAGAGGCGTGACACTTTGCGCCAAACCGGTGCGGCCTATATTCGTTGAAAAGCAGCTGGGATTCCGAGGTTGGGAAGAAAGGTGGATTTATTGCAGATCCTCTCAGAGAGAGCCTTCTTCTGTCGGAGCGACGTTTGCGTCGCATGTCCCGGCGAGGCCGGGTCTCCTGACGTCTCCCTCTGCTACGGCATGGGAATCGACGGTTGTGGGAGCAATGATTTCCAGGAAATTCCGGACGAGATAAGGGTTGAAAGTCGTTCCCTTCTCCTTGTTGAGAATCTTCACGATTTCTTCCATGGGCTTGGGAGCGCTGTATGGACGCCTGCTCCTCAGGGCATCGAAAACGTCGGCTATGGTGATCATCTGGGCAACGATGTGCGGCTTCCATCCGGGCGAGAGCTTGGGATATCCCGACCCGTCGAATCGCAGGTGGTGTTCCATGGCCGCCAAAACCGCGACTTTCGGCATTCCACCCACTTCCAGGAGGTAGCGACCTCCTTTAACGGGATGCGTCTCGATGAGGGCACGCTCATCGGATGTGAGGGCTCCGGGTTTGCTCAGGATTTCCTCGGGTATGAACGTCTTGCCCACGTCGTGGAGGAGAGACGCCATGCCAATGTCATAGAGTTGCCTGCCTCCGAAGCCGAGCTTCTCCGCCTGGATGAGCGTCAGGATGCAAACGTTGACCACATGTGTGAAGGTATACTCATCGGTGCACTTCACCGTTGCCAGCAGGCTCAGGGGATTAAGATTTCGGCGGATTTCGGAGATGAGTTTTCGGACGGAATCGTCCACACCATGAATACTGATTTGCTTGCGTCCTTCCGCCAGAAGGTAAAGTTCCTTAATGCGTTCGATCTCCTTCTCATCCATACCTGACAATGTGTCCAGGATCTCCTCGCATTCCTTTGACTCGCAGTTCATTCCCTCCCCAGCCCCTTCCACGGCGACCCTCACCTGCACCCGGCCCAGCGTGATGCCGGGCCAGCCCCGGACAGACTCCCCTTCCCTGGACGCAAGATCGCCAACCAGCGCCTGCAACTCCTCTGGGGTCACTTCCTGCGAGAACGTGATCCTTTCCACTCCTTTTTCCCGGAGTATTTTGACGAACTTTTCAACAGACTGGCCTGATCCCAGGATTGATCGGTTTTCCACAACCAATTCGTCACCCACCAGAAAGAGAGTCAATACTCCCCTGAATCGGAGAAGCCCCCCTCAGTTCCTGGTACGCCTTTTCCAGATGCCTGGACACCAGGGGGTGAACCTGAAGGTACAGGCGCAGATTCGTGATGGCTGCGTTCAAATGGGAGAGGATTTGAACCACACTTTTGTGAAAAACCATTTCATTCATGACCACAAACAAATGCCCTGACGGTCGGTTCGGCGGCGAAGGGGTCGGCCCACGCCGTCCTCCAAAGGGTCAATCCATCGGCTCCTCTGCCGGGGCTCCATCAATCCAGAGGGTTGCTCCCCTGAAAGCTGATTCCCCTTGAGTGCCGTCCTGCGTCTCTACACGAACTTCCGGACTCCTGGCAAGATTCTCGCAAATCCTGCGGATCCTGGGATCCTCACAACCCCTCCCCGTCTCCAGGAGCGGGAAGATGTGCTCTCCCGGATACCCCGAGAGGGATAAAAAGAGAATGAACCGCATGTGACGGAACAAACCGGGACGCAGGCTCCATGACCTTCTCACAAGGTTCTTGAGAGAAGGTATGGCCCGCGCATCGCCGATGCTCCCCAACGACTGGATGATTGCCTCGTTCCTTCTGAAAGCTTTTTTCTTGAGAGGAAACCGGACGATCAATTGAAGCAGGTCCTCCACAACCGCTGAAACCCGGTAGTTCCCCGCCAGGAGAATCGCTTGGCGACTCTCCCGGAAATCAATGGATTTCAAAGCCCTTCGCAGATAGAAGGCAGCCTGCGGATCTTTGAGTTGCAGCATGGTGACCAGAGCGTCCTGCCGTACATTCCGGCTCACGTGAGACGTGAGTGCCCGGATGCGGACAAGCGCCTCCTCGTGGGTCTTTGTGGAACCAGTCCTTTGAATCAACAGCAGGACATTGCGCACCACATGCTCCGGTTCCCTTTCCAGGAGCTTGCTCGCCTCACCGAGAACCTCCTCACCGAAACCCGCCAGGACGTGAAGAAGAGACTCCTGTTTGCTCGGATACTCCTCCTGGGCATACAATCGCACGATTTTCGAAATACATTGAGAACCCAGCTGAGCGACGAAAGACACCGCAGTGTCCAGGGATTCCCTAGGGCATCTCTCAAGGGCCGCCACCGCAGCTTCCGCAATGCGAGACGAATTGAATGCAAGAAGGCATTCGCCGGCAACCTCTCGGAATGCTTGCGCCATTTCCCCAGCATGGCGTCTGAACATCTCGACGGTTTCCATGCAAACGCCCACCTCGCCGGCGGCGAGGAGATCGGGAACCAGCGGGATCAGCCTGCCTGAAAAGCCGCGATAATCCTCCAGATCCATAGGCCTGTCCATAAGGGCGAGGATCATCTTGGCAAGGCGCAGGTTGAGTTCATCATCCTCAACCGAACTTGCAAAAACGTTGCGGGATACTTCCTGAAACCGGGCCGGGCGCTGCAGGCCGTGTGCAGGCGCTTCATTCAGGTCAGGGGGATCGGGAGCAGCCCCTTTAGCGCCTCCAGTGTTGCCGGAGGTGATGAACGTCCTGAGGAGAGCCTTGTAGTCCTCGTCAACGTAAGTTTCATAGGATTCCCGGTGAAAGAGTTGGTGCATTCCCTCGCGGCTCATTGGCTCGGTCGTGTTTTCCCGCCTCTTGGGGAAACCTTGATCTTCGGCCTTGACCGGTTGGGCCGCTTCGTAACGGGAGAGCTTTTCAAGGAGGGAAATGAGGGTCGGGGAGATTTCCTTACCCTCCTCATTCGCCTGTTGGAGAATGTCCACCACCACATCGCACGGGAAGGCATCCAGCAACCTTTCGTCCCCATTGCCCGCCGTATGATCGAAGGTCAGGGAAAGGAACTGGCTCCTCAGGGCGGGTTTGAGATCGCGAAGCAGCGAGATGAGGTTCTCCATGGGTTGTTCACCGGTCGTCTCCCGGAGGTATCTCGCGATGGTGTGCTCATAGCTTTCGAGGGCAGACCTGACATCCAGTGCGCCGCTGTTGAGGAGTTCGGCGACCTGTGAGGGGTCCACCTTCCGCCTCTTTGCCAGGTAATCCGGTTGACCGTGCGCGTCCAGTTCATGGGAAATGAGTCGCGACACGAAGGAACGCCAGATCTCCACTGAAACCCGGTTCTTTTCCTTGTCCCCTGCGGCGGGGATCTCCTTTTCTTCCGTGAGATGCAGCCCCGTATAGTCCAATGGCTGCACGTGGATATGCTGGAGCGGGGTCCTCTCCATCAATGGACCAATTCCTCCGGCCTCACGGATGGCTTCGGTCTCCAGGGTGAGAACCCGGCAAAGACTCAATATCTCCTCCCTCTCCAGTCCGGCGCTGAAGCCGATTGCCGCCATGTCTCTACTGTAGAGTGCCAGTGCGAAATCCTTGAAGACCGGGTTTTTCTGATCCAGGGAATGGTCTCCAACAAACAGGCAATCCTTTGCAGACCCCAAGGTCACCCGGGGGACCGTTTCAAGAACCTTTATCAGTGCCTGGTAGGCGCGATCGATGCTTCTGGACAGCTGAACATGGCCGCTTGGATATATAGAACAGTTCTTCCTGGCGATATTGAGCTCGATGACCGCCTGCCCGAGCAGCCTTGTATCCAGTGGCGTGTCCTGGTGCCATCCCCGGGATGGAGGACCGAACCCATAGAATGTTTGACTTGATTTGCTCATTCTTTTTTTTCAGTGAATCACATTGACCGCTGCGCCGCAGATGCGGCAACGGGAGATGAATCCGCCAGAAACACAAGCGGACGACTGGGAATCAACCGCCCCCTTCTCCCCTCTAATAACGGCACAAGGGATTCAGATTATGAGACCTTTTTCCAGCGGATCGATGTGTTGGCAACATCCGGGTAAGACAATGGCGAGGAGTTTCACCGGGGACACAAGGAGCGGACTTTCCATCTTTCTTTCACGTGAATGGATCGGCCTCCCCTGTTTCCTTTTGTCCCACCGCCGTGGACCCCGCAGTGGACGTAGGGCAAAAAAGGATTTCCGGGCGGGGACGAACCACGGGAGGCTTGACGGACCGGGTCATGAGCCCTGCAGCAAGCAATGAAGAAGCGATTGCCCCCAAGAATGATGGAATCGAGGGACGAACCGTGGGATCCCACATTAGTTCCGACAGATTCGTTCTTCACTTCGGCCGTCCCATCAGTGGAGTTCCATTTCAAGGTCGTCCCAGTAGTCCTGGAGATCTTCCATCCTCAGGGGCACTCCGCATGCGGGGCAAAGACTCAGCGGCTCGCCGGATCTGAGCCCGTCAAAAAACGCCGCCGGCTCTGCGTTCTCTCCACCGCTTTCGGCGCATTCCACCGGATAACCGCAAAGATGATATTTCTTATGCATGGTTTTCACCGCCTCTCGTCCGCTTTTTTTCATCGTCCAGGATCACGCCCATGAGATCGTCCTTTTGGCGCCACAACTCATTCAACCACTTCTTGAAACGCTCTCTGAACTGCGGGTCGCCTGCGTAGTCACCGGAGAGGAACTCGCCAGGAACAGGCCGATGGCGAACGTGAACCACCACCCGCTCAACACGGCCGCAAAGCAGATCCCACAATCGGGGGACACGATGGGGATAGAGGATGGTCACGTCCAGAATGGCGGAGAACATCTCTCCCATGGAGGCCAGGGCTAGGGCCATGCCCCCTGCCTTAGGCCTCAGCAGGTGCAGGTACGGAGAACCCTGCTCAATCTGTTTTACACGCGTGAGCCGGGTCCCTTCCGCAAAGTTCAGTATACTGGTGGGTGCGTCCTTGAACCGGGCGCATGCTTTCCGGATCGTTGCCAGGTCCTCTTCCCTACGGTGTGGATGCCTCTGCAGATACTCCTGGGAATGACGATTCACAAACGGATAATCCAGAATCTTCCATGCAAGCCCCAGGAAGGGCATCCAAAGGAGCTGCCTCTTGATGAAGAAACGAATGAAGGGAATACGGCGGTGAAAGACCTTCTGGAGCACCGGGATATCCGCTCCCGACTGGTGGTTGCAACAGACGAGATACCACCGATCTCGGCGTAGATTCTCCACTCCGTTGATATCCCATCGCATTCTGTGCATCAGGGGAAATAGGCAATTGTTCAAAGAGACCCAAACACCGGCGGTTCGGGTGAGGATCGGGTTGAAGATCCGCCTGGCGCCGTTGAAGGGCAGGAGCAACTTCAGGGCGGCAATCGTGTAGAGGACCAGGATGCAAACCAGGGTGCTCAGCCCAATGATCAGCAACGTGAGAGCACCGCGGACAGGACCGGGAAGAAAGGAAAGCATGAACGGGATCTTTCTTTGATCAGAAGCCCATCGACCGGGAGAGCGACGCACCACGGCGCGGGGAAATGCTTCCACGCTTTTGTTACGACTTGCTTTGAATCGATAAGTGGCGTATTTACTCACCGTGCCACCCGAGATGGTTTTGGCTCCACTTTTTCATCGAAATCAAGAGGATCCATGTCCCATGGCCTTTGACGTCAGGATCATCAATTCTTTCCTCGCCGCTGCCGTACACGTCATCAAGACCATGGCGAGAGTGGATTCTGAGCCGGGAAAACCTTTCTTGAAAGCGGACGATCGGGCCCTTGGAGACATTTCTGCGGTGATCGACATTTCTGGGGCAGAGGAAGGAAGCATGGCCCTCTCTTTTGAAGAGTCCTGTATTAAGGCGATTGTCTCCAATCTGTTTGGGGAGCCGGTAACGGAAATCAACACCGATGTGAAGGATGCCGTCGGCGAACTGACCAATGTCATCTGCGGCGACGCCCGCAGGCGGATTGCTGAAAAGTCCATCGTGCTCCAGGCGGGCATCCCCACCATTGTTGCCGGCAATAACCATCGCATCAACCACCCCCACAGCGGCCCCCGCCTCGCCATCCCGTTCACCACCGCCTCGGGGCGTTTCACCGTAGAGATCACTTTCCGCGAGTAGGCATGAATCCTGAGTGGAGGGTGTCTCCCTCAGGCTTGCTCTCTGCCCATTCCGGCGAGTACCGTGAAATAGTCCTGGATGAACCTCCCCGAAACGACGTGAGGCACGGAAAAGAGGAGGCTGCGACCTTCGAGGAACATGCCGTTCAGGCCCAGAAAGAGCCTGCGGGAAATTTCGTAGAGTTCCTTTCTGGCCTGATCCATGGGAAAAACCGCTTCCGGACCCCCTTCGCCCTTTTCCTCCCCCTCCTTTCCTCCTACGGGTGTACGCGCCAGGTCGAATGCTCTGCAGCGGATCGGCCGTTGATCATAGAGAATGCATTTGCCGTCGAAACTAAGTGGACACTTGAATCCCTCTGAAGGTGCCTCCCCTGTTCCCACCGACCTCGACTGCCCCCCAGGGGCGATGCTCGGGGCAACCACCACTTCTTCCCCCACCCCTTTTCGCGCACGCAGGATCCTGTCCATTGCCCTGGCCTGCTCGATGGCCCGAAGACGCATCTCCCGCGGAAGCTCCCTGTTCATGTGATGGTAAAGATAGACCGCCTCCACCAATTGAACGGTGAACGGCTCCATGCAACACAGATCATGGTCTCTGCCACAGCTTTCCATCACGAGTCCCGAATTTTCCATGGATTGAAACGCCTGGTCCGCAGCACGGCACAAATTTTCGTATTCAGCAAAGAAGGGATCCAGATCCACAGGATTCTCCCCTTCCAGGGAGGGTTCCCGAATGGTTAGGCGGCCCTCTTTCTTTCCATATTTTCTAAGGAATCTCCATTGGTTAAAACTTGTCGGGTGGGAGCGGATCTTCTGGAGCTTTTCTTCCGTGAGCTTGGGCCCGAACCCCCTCCGCAACAGGTACGAACGGATGAACGTGCCTGTTCTGCCAATGCCCAGCCTGCAGTGGATGAGTACCCGCTTTCCGAGGTAAACGGCCTCATCAAGCCACGCCAGAGCCCTTTCAACCTTTTCCATGTCCGGCGCTTCGTCGTCGGGTATGGGAAGGTAGAGGACCTCGAAACCATAGTCCTTTTCGATCTGGTGGAGATCGCAGTACTCCCCGCAGAGGTTGACGACGGCATCGATTCCCTGCTCCCTGATGCTCTCCAAATCCTCGTAAGAGGTGGGTGCATGCCCTACGGCCAGGCGTTGTGTGATCCACGTGAGGGCATAGCCGGTGGGTTCCTCCTCAACTGCGGTAGAATCGTCCACACCTCCGGGACCTCTTGTGGACCGCTTCCTATGGGAGCGGGACTGGGAACTCCGCGCCTCGAAATCGGCCACCATCCCGTCCACCTGCTCTTCACGGGTGAGCCTCATGTCCAATAGCCGCGTCACGGAGAGGAGCCGCCCCATGAGTTCCAGCTTATCCTGGCAATCCCTTAGGGGAATCCGCGCAACGGAGGCCGTGATGGAATCCCCCTCCACCAAAACCTGAAAACCTTGTTTTTCCAGGATCTTTTGGATGAAATGGGCCCTCAGGGAACGCCCTTCTTCGGTCCCCCCTCCCCCTTCAAAACGCATGCTGATGTAGTTCTCCGCGTCCACACGCGAACACAGGGTATCCAGCACGGTAAAATGGAAACCGAAACGCACGTTGAGGTTCAGGTAGTCCCGGGAAACCAGGGCGAAACTCGCCAAAAGCTTGGAATCCAGACTGACGATCCCTTCTCCGCTCGTCATGCGTTCCAGGTTGGCCCAGTCCACATGAACCCGCCCCGTGTCCCATTCTTCGGGCCATTCGGTCATGCCTTGCCATAGGAACTGGAAAGGTATGCTGGTGATTTGCTCCGGGCCGATTTCCCTGTGGAAGATCGCGCTGGAGGCAAACCCGTCTCCAAGATCCACGGCGTAAAGGACCAGGGGGATGTTGCAGGAAAGCCTCTTCGCCTCGCGCATACGCCTCCCCGGGGCCTCCCCCAGGGAAAACATCTCCGCAACCGCCTTTTCATGAACAAAGCGGAGCACGTCGTGCACGGTTCTGCATGCCTCGGGAACGAAATTCGGTGCCTTGGGATCGGTGAGACTGAGGCGCGACACGTGCTCAAGGATTCGGCGCAGGCGCATGCGGAAAGGGCTTTCTTCCCTCTCCCCGGCTGGTCCTGAACTCTCCCGGGCCTTCAGAAGAGCCTCGGCAACCCCTTCCAGGACCCGCTGCCCGTCGGCGTCGACGGTGACCACTGCCCCAGTGTTCAAGACCTCTGTTGCGATGTGCGTGTTGACAAGGGCGGGAATTCCCCATTCCCGGGCCACTGATGCCAGGTGACCTGCAACCGAGCCCGTGTCGGTCACCACCGCTTTCACCCGTTCCAGGACCTGGACCAGGGTGGGTGAAGTCGTGGGAGCAACGAGCACGCTTCCCGGCGGAACCTTATCCAGTTGGGAGGGGTTGAGAACCTTAAACACGGTCCCGCAGCCGACCCCTGACGATGCCCGCTCACCTGCGGAGAAGAGGACGGAATTCGCCACATCGACTTCATCGCCACGGGAGAGCCCTTCCGGGGGCTTCTGGATCCCGAGGGGACGGGCCTGGAGAAGAAATAGAGACCCGCCCCGGTCCTGGCACCATTCCACATCCAGGGGATACCCGAAGAAGGACTCGAGGTCCAGGCCCCACCTGGCCAGTTGAATGGCCACCTCCTCGCCCACGGGAAGCGGTTCTTCCTGGGACAAGAGTGGTGTATTATCCCCGGCAGTCCCCTTCCTCGGGTGACACACGTTGTCAGAACTCCTCAGCCGGCATACGGAAGCAACGTTTTCAGGGTCCCCCTTGGAAACCTCAAAGACATCGGGGGCTGCGACCCCCCCCACCAAAGACTCGCCAAGACCTTTCACCGCGTAAACAACGATGCGGTCCTCCGCCCCCTCCAGAGGGTCGGCGGTATAGATGATCCCGCTTGCCCGGGCGTCCACCATCCCGAGAACCAGTGCCGCCATGGGGGTTTCCTCATCCAGAAGACCGTGGTGGATCCGGTAAGAAAGCGCGGAAGCCGAATACTTGCTGGCGACGACCTCTTTGTATGCGCTGCAAATACTATCCTTCCGGGCACCCAGGACGGACTTGTAAATGCCCGCGAACGATATGGAGGAATCCTCCGCGGCGGCACTGCTGCGCACTGCGCAAGGCACACCCTCCAAGAGCCGGTCATAGGCTTCCACAATGGCTGTTTCCACGTCGGAAGGCATGGGGGACTGAAGGATCAAGGAGGTGATTTCCTTGGAGGCAGTCTCAACGGAAACGACGGAACGACCATCCATATTGGAAAGGGCGTCATCAATCTTTTGCCGCAGACCGTTGGCTTGAACAAAGCGCTCAAAGGCCCTGGTCGTGATGACGAAACCCTTCGGCACCGGCAGGCCCAGTTCACGCCGGACCACTCCCAGATTTCTCGCTTTTCCCCCCACCAGCATGTCCGTGGATGAGAACACCTCCTCCAGCGTGAGGACAAAGGGTGGCGCGGTCTCGACTTCTCTCAAGCGGAGAAGCTCGGCGATCCGATCTTCGATGGCCCTGACGGAATCCCTGAGGCCGGGGTAGCGACCGGGGGCCATGAGTTCCAGCAAAGCCACCATCCTTCCCAGGGCCCGCAGCATCTCCTCACAGTTGCGTTTCACTGCGGAGAAGTCCACGGGCCGCCGGTCGTGATGAATCATCTCCAGCCGTGTCATGCGGGCATGGCAAACCTGGTCGTGTTCCAGCAACTCCTTGAATGCCGCGTATCGCCTTCGGACTCCCGAGGCAGGGGCGAAAACCCGATAGGCAAGTGACTTGAGAAATGAAAAGAAAGCCATAAGGGATCCTCTCATCCCCTGGAAGCAAGGACTTCGGCCACCTTTTCCTCCAGTTCATCGATTTCGATGGGTTTGACACAATACTGGGCAGCCCCGAGTCTCACCGCCTCCTTTGCCGTCTCGACGGTGGGATATCCCGTCAACATCATGGCCGATATCCCTGGATTGACCCTGCGAAGCTCCTCCAGGACCTGGATGCCGCTCATTTTTTTCAGTTTCATATCCAGTATGGCGAGATCCAGCGGGTTTGATCGGGCAAACTTGAGCGCCTCCTCCTCTTCCGAGAACGCATGCACTTCATGCCCTTTCTTCCTCAGGACCTTGCGGATGAGAACCACTGCATCCACTTCGTCGTCAAGCACAAGAATATTGGCCATGGAAAACTCCTCCCCTTCTGTGAAATCGCTGCCCAAATCCCATCACTGGGAACGATAGGCGGGAAAACGCAAAGTGAACGTCGTCCCCCGGCTGCCCTCAGGGTTTTCGGGATCGCCGGCCGCTTCTTCCGAGGTCTTGCTCTCCATTTCGATGGAACCCCCGTGATCCTTCACAATGCCAAAAGTGACCGCCAAGCCCAGGCCCGTGCCCTTGCCTACCCCCTTGGTCGTGAAAAATGGGTCGAAGATCCGGTGCCGAATACCCTCGGGAATGCCCGAACCGGTATCCTTGACGGACAGCACCACTTCGCCTGAGGAGGGCTCATAGCGGGTGGTGAGCGTGATCTTCCCTTCGGAACCAATGGCGTCGTAGGCGTTGTTCAGGAGGTTGAGGAAAACCTGCTGCAGTTTCTCCCCGTCGGCGCAGATGGGCGGAAGCCCCTCCTCCAGGGAGCGTTCAAGGACGATGCGCTCCATCTTGAAGGTATGCTCCACCACCTTGAGCACCTGGTCCAGCAGATCGTTCAAGTCCAGGGGGCGCTTGTCGGTTTCCGTGTTTCTGGAAAACCGCAGGAGGTCCGTAACGATGCGCTTGCAAATGCGGCAGTGCTTCTCCATGATCTGAAGGGTATCGTGTTCGTCGGAGCCGGGTTCGAAATCGCGAAGGAGAAGCTGAGTGTAACCAAGAATGATGCCCAGCGGGGTGTTGAGTTCATGGGCAACGCCGGCTGCCAACTGGCCCAGGGACTCCATTTTCTGGGATTGCACCATGCGTTCCTGAAGGGTCTTGAATTCTGTGATGTCCCGCGCACTGCAAAGAAGCCCGATCACGTCACCGCCTGGATTCGTCACCGGCCGTTTCAAAAGGTGAAACCAGCGTTCCCCCGGCACTCCCCTGAACTTCCGCTCCACATCCAGGGGACGCCCCTTTTCAAGAACCATGAGATTCTCCTCGTGTTCGGCCGCAGCCATTTCCCTGGGGAGGATGTCCAGCTCGGTCTTCCCCGGTACTCCCCCCTCCTCGATATCGAAGAATTGGGTGAAAGCCCGATTGACGGCCCTGTAGCGGAGCATGGGATCTTGTAAGGAGAGCATGTCGGGAGTCACATCAAAAATGTTCCTCAGGATCTGCTGCTGGTCCTGCAGGTCACGCTGGGTCCTTTCCAGGTCTTCCATCCGCCTGCGCAGGGTCATGGCCATCACGTCAAAATACTCAGCCAGGTCCTGGATTTCATCTCCGGAATTCATGCGATATACCTGGCAGCGCTGACATGCTTTGACTTTTTGCGCATACTCCCCTGCTACACAAGTGGGACAAAGGGTCCCCGCAAGGTACCAGCAGCGTTGTTCAAGGTTCCCGTATGCCGGGCACCCGGTTTTCCGACAGTCCATGACCTCCCAGCACTGACGGTGGGGAGTCGGCAGGGTCTGAATGTTGAGGTTCCCCCGGACGATTTCTTCGGCGGACTTCCGCAGAAGCTGGATCCTTCGGGTAATCGTGCGGGCCAGCAGGGTCCCCACGAGAGCCGCCAGACCGATGGCCGCACCGATGCTGAGCAGGGTCGTCCAAATGAGACGCTCTACTGACTTTTGGATTCGCTTGGGTGAGAACCCGATGCGGACGGTCCCCAGACGGTTCTTACCCACCAGGACCGGCACGGCGAAGTCGTACACCAGTTCCTGCTGGATACGCAGGAGACGCACCTTATGGCTTGTGCCTCCCGACACGTCGTTGACTCCGATGAGATTCACCGGGAAGCCGCCAGAAAAGGTGTGGACCAGGGGCTTGTTATTTTGCCCCAGGACGAAAGCGAACTGGATGTCCTCGTTCGTCCGCAGGATCTCATCCACCAGGTCCTTCATCCGGATGAAATCCATGGCCAGCAGAGGTTCTGCCACACGCCCCGCCGCATTGAGACCGATGGAGACGCCCCGTTTGCGGTGCTCATCATAGAGGGCACCTGAAGCCACCTCCTGGGCGATAAGAGCCAGCAATGCGCCTAGGAAGAGAAGAATGGCGATCATGGCCAGGGAAATCTTGGCTCGAAAGCTGACCTTGATGCTCATGGGCTCTTGTCACCCTTAAGGTCGATTCCCACTTTGACGGCCAGCGCGCGGATGGGGTCGAAATCGCTGTCCCGGGCCGGAATCACCCGGAGGAAATGGGCCGTATCGCAGATCGACTTGTATCGGGGATCCCCTTGGTCCAGCTTGAGCAACGCGTCCCTGATGGAGCCGACAATACGGGCATCGAGGCCTTGGCGGGTCCCGTACATCCACCCAGGATACCAGGGAGTGTGGGCGATGATCCGGATCTCGTTCAGGTTCACTTTGTCCGCCACAAGCTGCAAGGCTCCCTCACGAACGGACCCGATGTCATAGCGCCCCGACAGCACCGCAAAGACCACCTTCTCCTGCTGACCGCCTGGCCCGGGCACAAAAGCGATCTCCGCAAAGTCTCCCTTGCGGATCCCGTGATCCCAGAAAAGACCCAGGGCGTATAGATACCCCCCGGCCGAAGAGGGATCCACGGCGACCCAACGCTTTCCCCTGCAGTCCTCGATGGTCTGGATCTGCCTGTTGTCGGAACGACAGATCACCTGGCCACGAAAGCTCTCCCTGCCGTCCAGTTCGATGATGCGCGCGATGGCCTGGCTGCCGAAGCGCTCGGCGACACGAACGTAAACGAAAGGGTTGCAATAGAAGACATCGATCTTCCCCTGCCCCACCATCTTCATGAAATCGTCGAAACTGTCGGGAAAAACCTGCCGGATGGGAAGGCCCGTCTCTCCTCTTAGGTGCTCGATGATGGGATTGTGTCGCTCGAAAGCAACGCGATGGAAGTACTGTGGAAGATAAGCGTAAGTGATCGTGTTGGGGTCCTGTTCGAAGCCGATGTCCTCCCGCTGGGTGAGATCCACCTCGACGGGGGCCTCCTTTTCACCACACCCCCCCACCCACAGGAAAACAATGACGAGCACCAGGAAAAAGGACACCTTACTATTCCAGCGGCAGGACTGCTCCCTCGACGCCATTTGCCATTGCATTTCTGACTCGCTTATGATCTCCGAATTGCTGTATGGTGCTCAGGGAAACCACCAAGGAGCATAACTCACAATAGATCGCAGGTCATGGGAAAAGGGATGGTTTTCATCGGTACCGGCGAGGAAAACGAACCATGGATCCGCAGCCTGGCGGAGAAGACAGTTCGGAGAAATACGAAGGGATCCCGTACCGGGACCTTCACATCGCCGTCTTGAAAGGGGTTGTCCAGGAAAAGGATGAGGAACTCCTCGGATCGGCTTTCATGGGAAGGTGGCCGGAAGACGACACGACCTTCCTCTTCTTTTCAGAACAGAGCCGGACTGCGCTCGGGGAGCTCCTCCGTCGGAGGCCCCACCTGGAGCTCATGGAAGAACACCGGTTCAGCTTCGAGGAATGGCACGGAGGGCGTCTGGAACCCACCCGGGTGGAACGGTTTCTCATCACGCCCGCTTGGGAGAAACCCATCACGGAGGAGGACACCGTATCCATCATCATGGACCCGGGCGTTGTGTTTGGAACGGGACTGCATCCCACCACAAGGGATTGCCTAAGAGCCCTCCTTGCCCTGTGGGCACGTTCCCCTTTCGAGACCGTCGTGGACCTGGGCACAGGCACCGGCGTCCTGGCGGTGGCATCGGCGTTGCTAGGAGCGAAGCGGGTGCTCGCCGTGGACCTCAACCCCCTCTGTGTGAAAACGGCCCGAAGGAACGTGCGGCTCAATCATCTCGAAGACCGGGTGCAGGTGGTTGAGGGAGCGGCGGAAGACTGGGCGGGACAGAAAGCCGACTGCGTTATCGGCAATCTCCACTACGAGGTTCTGAAGGGCCTGGTGAAGGGGGAATTCCTCCGCGGCACTCCATGGTTCATCTTTTCAGGCCTCCTGCGCAGTCAGGCCCGCCTTTTCAAAGCACACCTGCAAGGCCTCGGTCTGCACCTCCTGTCCCAATGGAACCACGAGGACACATGGTACACCCTCATGGTGCAGAACATGATGCCACACACCCTCCCCCCGTCCCCCGGAAAATGACTCAGTAGACGCGGCAGCAGCAGCGGGCGCACCCCGGGAAAAGCCTCTTGGCAACGAGTTTTCGGAAATTGCGGATTTGCGGACAGTTCCACACTTCCAGGAAAGGACCGTCGTTGATGTTCCCACCCCTTACGTGAAGGCACGGGATGATACTGCCGTCGGGAAGGATGCGGCAGTCGGTCCAGAGGCACTTGCACGTTTCCGAGAACGGGTGGTGGAGGTCAAGATAATAAGGCCTGATCTTCCGGGCGCTGAGGTTGGGTGAAAAACTCACCATCAGGGGGGATTGCCCGTGGCGTTGGACCTTCGCCGCCAGTTCCTCCAGGAGCGGCACGTCCTCCGGTCCGATTTCGCTCTCGTAGTACTCTCCGTCAGGCAGCGAGGGAAACACCACCTCCAACCCCTTGGAACGCACCCATTCCTCCGAAAAGATCCGGTTGTGCCTGGCTGCGTTTTCGGGAGAATCGAAAATGGTGTGAAGATAATTGAGGACATCCACCCCCAGCCGGGAAGCGATGGGCATCATCTGATCCACCACCGCCAGGTTGGTTTTGGAAATGGTGCAGTTGAGGCTCACGAGAGGACGAGCGGCGTTGCGCTGCCTGCGGGCATCCAGGAGGGACTGAACTCCCGCAACCGCCGCCCTGTACGCTCCCTTCTGACCCCTGATGCGGTCATGGAATTCCTCAGGGCCATCGATGGAAACGATGACGAACTCAACGCCTTCCCTCACGAGAAACTCGGCTTCCCGGTCAAGTAGGGTCCCGTTGGTGATGAGTTCCACCACAAAGCGCCTCTCTTTGGCCGCCCGGATGAAGCCTCTGAAGTGGGGATACATGAGTGGCTCGCCCCCCGTGAGAGCGATCAGAGGCATGAAGGGCATCGTCTCATCCAGAAGCTTCACCCATGGTTCCAGCGGGAGCTGATTCCTTGGATCGTTCCAGGAGAATTTCTCTTTTTCCGCGTCTCTTCTGTCCTGGATGCACATCTGGCAGCGAAGGTTGCACAGGCGCGTCAGGTTGATCTTGATCCTCACGGGAGGGGCCGCAAATCCGTCGCGCCACCTTGCGTCGAGATGCGCTCCCACCTTGTGCCGGAACAGTTCTCTCCCAAACGTCCGGATCATGTTGGGATTCTCTCGCAGCATCCCGAGAATGCGGCGGTGATGGGAAATCCCGCCTTCCTCACTTCCGCCGTCGCCGGCCACAACCATCGAACTCTCGTCAAATTTCACACGCTTCAGCAATCGAGGAACCTCCACGGGTCAGAGCCTTGCAGGGTTGACACGATCAATCATCTTTCAGTGCATATTAGGACGAAACCGGAGTCGGGTGCAAGACACCCGTGAGCACCTTCCCTTCAACAGACCACCCGCATACGGATCACACCACCTCCTTGGCCCAGCGTGTTCCTCCTCATCGCAACGGTATTCGCAGGGTGGTTTGGTCCACAGTTTCTTTGGACACTGGATAAGGGGTAAAAGACACCACACAGGAGGTGTCCACAATGGATGAAGGCAATGCCGGTAGCAGAGGGCCATCGGAGGTAACAGCCGGATTTGCCGGAGATAGTACGGCACGGAAGCCCCAAAGGTTTTCCGCCAGATTGAAGAGCCAAATCGTCCTTAGATTGCTTCGGGGAGAAGACCTTGAACTGCTCTCAAGAGAGTGGGGCACTACAGCCCCTCTGATCTCCCGGTGGCGAGACGAGTTCCTCTCCGCGGGACAAGCTGCCCTGAAGAAGAGGAAGGGTCCTGAAAGGGATGAGATCAAGCGGCTTCGGGAAAAACTCGGGAAGGCGACCATGGAATCGGAGCTTCTTCGGGAGAAAATCAGGAGGCTCGAGCAGAATCGCCCTTTATCCCTCAAGAGACCGAGGAAATGAGCCAGGCCGTCTCGCCCTCCAACGGGAAACGTTACAGCCTGGCCAGAGTCTGTCGAGTGTGGGAGATCCCGAGATCGGCTCTGTACTTTCAACGGTGCCGGCCTGAGCCGATGTCCGGGCCGAGGGGACCGGTTGGCCCGCTCACCGATGGGGAGATGGTCGAACAGATCCACACCGTTCTCGGCGAATCGCCCTTTCACGGTGAGGGCTACCGGAACGTCTGGGTGAGATGGAGATTCAAGGGGATCCGCACCTCCAGGAGACGAGTCCTGCGACTCATGTAAAGACACGATCTTTTGGCCCCTCCCCGCATCCGACAGCGCTCCGGACGAAAGGCTCACGACGGGACCGTCACCACCGAGCGCGTCAACCGGATGTGGGTCTGTGATCAGACATCTTGCCGGACGACCGAGCAAGGCCAAGTGGCCATCTTCTTTGCGGTCGATCACTGCTCCATGGATTGCATGGGGATGCACGCTGCTAAAAGTGCAACTCGCTTTGAGGCTCTTGAGCCGACCCTCCTGGCCTTCAGAGATCAGTACAACCAATGCTGGATCCTTCAAAGGCATGGATACAAGACTCCAGCCCAGGTTAGACCCCGGCAAATGCCGCTCGATGAGGTGACATGATTTGTCCTCGCAAATGTCCAGAAAACTGTGGACCTATACAGCATCAACATATTGAGTTGCCCGAAACCCCTGGGGGGATCATCCATTTCCTTCTTCAAAAAGGAGAATGTGCCGCTTGCGGTGCCACCGCAAAAGACGCGGTGCCCGAGGGCTTCACGACCCGATAGTGAGCACGCCCCACTGTTCTTGTGGGGGGGTTGAGCGGCGCTGAGCGCAGTTCCCGCCGGGCAGTCCAAGACTTTTGCCAATCTCTGCTCGGCATTGCCGTGAGCGTCGGCACCATATAGAAATGCGCGGATCACGAGTCACAAGCGATTGTTCCCCGCTATGAACGGATGGCCGCCCGGGCGTGAAACTCCTTCCCTCCTGCGCGTGCTGCTGTCAAGACACGCGTATCCAAGAACCCGGCAACCAGCAATCTAAGGACTCTCCGCTGCCTCAATCACTGGGGCTACCGAGTTACATGTTCGAGCCACTTGAAGAAATCAGGTGCAACTGCCCGGTAGTAGGGGAGCAATGGCTTCTTCCCAATCATATTGAAAATCTCTTGGTATTCCCTAACCAGTTCGGTACTCTGGGGCGAGAGATTCGACGCTCCTGATGCATATGCCTTCCAGACCTCAGAAGATATTTCCATAAATCGATCATATTTATTCCAGAAGACCTCCGCACTCATGCTGGGATCAAGCCCAAAACCTACATAGGGGATGTGTGCAGTTTGATCTATTCCAAACATCTTTGGATTACACGGCAGATTTCTTAAAACCGTTCCACTCATCGGATCAATTGCCAGCATTTGATGAGGTGGAAATATCCTTTCATCGCCTCTTCTTGTCGGCTCTCTGTATAGAAGCATAATGATCTCCAGTTTAGAGTTCTCCTTGGAAGGAACAGGCAACGTGTGTGCATCACCCGTCGATATTCCAGAAGCTCCTATTGCAATACCGACTATTTCTGATGCTGTCTTGTAGGATGTCATCTTTCTCCCATCATCCTGGTGGGACAAGGGCCCGTTCTCCTTGGGAGAACTGTTCCGAGCCTGACTGTGTGATTTCGCGGTCGCGGCCCGGTTGTATTTCTCAATCCGATGGACACAGATTCTGGCGATGTCAGCGACTTTGGCAGGCGTCAGCCTTCTGTCCGGGTTGACCACATCTGGTCCCTGGGCGACATACAGCTTCACGACAACGTTTTGAACACGAAAGATATAGTAATAGTGGGTCAGCGGTTTTCCTTTGACATTGAAGGTTCCACCAAACACCTGACAATCGTTGCCCACTACCGGAGCACCAGAGACCCTGGGCTGTCCCTCCGAATTCCCCTGGATTGTCGCTTTGTGGTAAGCCTTGGCTTCGTTTTCAGTGGGCAGGACCCAGCGGATGTCCACAAGACGCCACACGGTCTGATCGAAGCCTCCCACCCAAAGTGCCAGCCCGCGATGATAGCCGCAGTGTTTTACAAACAACGCGTTGTCTTCGGGCTTGAGCGGCAGGTAGGAACGAGTGTCCTGGGTCATTTTGACCTTGCCGGGTACATCGTGTTCTTCCAAATACATGGGAAGAAAGAGCTCCCCTTTAACCGAATCCGGTTCGCTGATGACCCGCATCAAGAGCCTTTGCGTTTCTTCTTTTGTGGGTGTCTCTTTCCGGATGATTGGCGGCTCGGCGCATTTGCTTGCCGACGCTCTTAGCGGGTCTGTGTCGCTCCTGTGTGCTCGGATCGAGATATCGCCGCCATCAGAGACCGGCTTGGCTGAATCAGCGAGAATGGGAACAGCAAAGACCCATAACAGGAGAGTGAGGATATCCGGGACATGAATCCTTTTTGTGTCCATGGCCTCCCCTCGATATGTTTGTGTTGACCGCCTGATCGCGCGAGCCCCATCGCCCGGATATTTTCGGTCGCCTGTCTTCTCTCTACCCACTTCAGCGACTTTGCAAGGGGGCATCGCAAGGTCAGTGTTGAACACTGCAAAAACCGAGAAGATGTTTAACAGCACTCTGTAAATCGTGCACATCATGCGCATCGCCTATCCACCTATAGTGATGCGGGGGCGGCACTGCTCATGAGGCGCATTGCGGCGCCCCGTCGCTATTCAAGGTGGCACGACCGCGGGCGGGCGACTCGGTTCGGCCAGGAAGAATATGAGGTCAGTGTGATGTGTGGCTCATTGAGCAGGACTTGATGGGCGTAGGGCACAGCTTCCACCGCCCGACGATCCCCTGAGACCTGGAGTATCAGTTGCTGCAGGTCGATCTGAACGGTGTTTGCACGTGACAATGTGCATCGAAATGGGAATCCCTTAAATCGAATGTTGTCGACATACCATGACATTGCATCCAAATCAATGACCAATGATGAGGGTCGGGTGCGAAGAGGTGAGTGGCCGCCCACGCGAGAACCTGTGCCCAACTCCTCCCAACTACCCCAACTGAGTTTCTCTCAAGGTCTCCCTCTCTTGCAAAGGAAACCCCCACGACACGTCGCGGACAACCTTCTGGAAGTGTCCAACGTGCCGAAGGGGGTCAATTCAAGCCAAAACAGCATCGGCCGCAGTCGTCATGGACATGGCGATATGGACACCCGTCTCTTCCCCACAAAGAGACGCACGTCCGTCCTACTAGAGACAGACGTCCTGTTCCTGTCCCATCTTCAATTATGAGATTTCTTGAACAAACAAAGGGACAGGAACGAATATCGTCTGTCCCTGTCCCTTTGCTTGGATGGTCTCGGTTTTGGGCCGGAGAGACAACGCCTCAGCGCAGTTCCTCCCCTAGGATCCGCTGCACGAGTGAACTGGGGTCCGTCTCTTTTTCCAGCACTTTTTGAACCAGGGTTTCGATGGTCACCCCCCTCACCTGAAGCCTGGCCATGATGGTCTTGAAAGCTTCGTCCTTTAAGGTTTCCACGAGCTGATTGGTGGCCCTCTTGCGGAGCACGTCGTCCAGTTGGCCTTTGTCGTTGGAAAAAAGGTAGGTTTTGTGTTTCTCGATTGCCTGGTGGAGTTCCTCGATACCCCTTCCCTTCACAGCCTCGGTTTCCACGATGAGGGGTTCCCAGCCGCCGTTCTCTTCTCTTCGGCGCATTCCCAAGTCGATGAGATTTCTGATTTCCCGGACGGTCTTCCTGGAGCCTTCCCGGTCCGCCTTGTTCACCACGAAAATGCTCCCGATTTCCATGATTCCTGCCTTGATGGCCTGGATTTCGTCCCCCATGCCCGGGATAGTAACCACGATGGTGGTGTGGGCGCTGTGGGCAATTTCCACCTCGTCCTGTCCGACCCCCACCGTTTCCACCAGGATGACATCCTTGCCCATGGCGTCCAGAACATTGATCATGTCGTTAGTGGAACGGGTGAGCCCCCCAAAATGACCGCGTGTAGCGAGGCTCCTGATGAAGACGCCGCTGTCCAAGAAGTGGCGTTGCATGCGAATTCGATCCCCCAGGATCGCCCCGCCGCTGAAAGGGCTCGTAGGGTCCACGGCCAGGATTCCCACCGTCTTGTCTTCCCTGCGATATTTGAGGGCGAGCTGATCCACCAGGGTGCTCTTCCCGACTCCCGGCGAACCGGTGAAACCCACGACGTAGGCTCTCCCCGTGTGTGGATAGAGTGCTTTCAGAATGCTCTGAACCGATTCAACCTGGTCGTCGATGTCCCTCAGCAGCCGAGCCGTTGCCCGAACCTCTCCCGCGAGAACCTGATCGATGATGTTCATGGCCAATGAGCGTCTCCCTTGTTTCCGTCCCGTCTGTCTCCTTCTCGTGACGGGCCCCGCGACCCAGACGGGCCCTGTCCCTCAATCTGGCGACGACGGGTGACAGGGCGCGCCCGAAACCGAAACCTCTTCAGGCGGTCAAAGCCCGCCTGGGTTTGACGTTCGCCCTCACCCAACCGATGATCTCCTGCAGCTTGGCCCCCGGCTCGAAGATTTCCTTGATGCCGATGCTCTTCAGCTTGGGAATGTCCTCCAAGGGAAAGATGCCCCCCCCGATGACCGTGATGTCTTGAGCCTGGTTCTCCCTCAGGAGCTCCATGATCCTCGGAAAGGAATAGGTGTGTGCTCCGGAAAGGATGCTGAGCCCGACCATGTCCACGTCCTCCTGGATGGCCGTGCTCACGATCTGTTCCGGTGTCTGATGACAACCCGTGTAAACCACCTCAAAACCTGCATCCCGGAAAGCCCGCGCGATGACGCGTGCGCCCCGGTCGTGTCCGTCCAGTCCCGGTTTGGCGATGAGAATGCGCAGTCTTCTCTCTTGCTTCATGTAAACAATCCCTCCTCACCCTGGGGCCGCGCCCACAAGTGGAATATGCCCGGGCAGCCCTTACGGGGTCGCTTCCAGGTGAAACCGGTCAAAAAGAGCCTCGATCGGAATAGGTTCCGAATACCTCCCGGTAGAGATCACAACACTCCTGCTCGGTGGCGCCGGCACGGACCGCGTCGATGAGAGCTGGCATCACGTTGTTCTCCCAGCAGGGAGGTCCTTCGCAACGGCGGCGCAGTTCGTCCATCGCCTTTTGCAGCTTCACCTTGTCACGCTTTTCCTTGAAACGGTTGAGCCTCTCGATCTGCCCATTTTCCAGGGAATCGTCGATCTTCAGGACAAACTCCAAATCCGGCCGCTCCGACGGGTACTTGTTGACTCCAATGATGATCTTCTCCCCCTTTTCCACCTGCTGCTGGAAATGATAGGCGGCATCCGCGATCTCCATCTGGGGGTAGTCGCGCTCGATGGCCGCCACCATGCCTCCCAGTTCGTCCAGTTTGCGGATGTAGGCCAGGGCCTCCTCTTCCATTTTATTGGTGAGGGCCTCAACGAAATAAGATCCGGCCAGGGGATCCATCACGTTGGCGACCCCGCATTCCTCCGCCAGGATCTGCTGGGTCCGCAACGCGATGAGAACAGCCTCCTCGCTGGGAATCATGTACACCTCGTCCAGTGAGTTGGTGTGGAGGGACTGGGTTCCCCCGAGGATCGCCGCCAGTGCTTCCGTGGTGGTGCGAATGATGTTGTTGTACGGTTCCTGTGCAGTGAGGGAACAGCCGGCGGTCTGGGTATGAAAACGCATGAGCATGGACCGGGGATGCTTCGCTTGGAAACGGTCTCGCATGATCCTGGCCCACATACGGCGCCCTGCTCGCATCTTGGCGATTTCTTCAAAAAAATCCACGTGGGAATTCCAGAAAAAGGAGAGCCGCCCGGCGAATTCGTCCACTTTCAATCCCCGCTTGATTCCCTCTTCGACGTAAGTGATCCCGTCGTAGATTGTGAAGGCCAGTTCCTGCACCGCCGTGGAGCCGGCCTCGCGGATATGATAACCGCTGATGCTGATCGTATTCCAACGGGGAACCTCCCGGGTGCCGAACTCCACCGTATCCGTCACCAGGCGCAGGCTTGGTTCCGGTGGGAGCATGAGGGTCTTCTGGGCGATGAACTCCTTAAGACAGTCGTTTTGAATGGTCCCCCCCATCATCTTTCGATCGTATCCCTGATTTTCCCCGTTGGCCAGATACATGGCCCAGATGATGGATGCAGGGGGATTGATGGTCATGGAGGTTGTGACCCGCTCCAGGTTGATGTTTTCAAAGAGCCGCTGCATGTCCTCCAGTGTGTCGATGGCCACCCCACACTTGCCGCATTCTCCACGGGCCAGGGGGGAGTCGGTGTCGTAGCCCATGAGAGTGGGGAAATCGAAGGCCGTGCTGAGTCCCGTTTCTCCGTGATCAATGAGATAGTGGAATCGCTTGTTGGTATCCTCCGCCGTCCCGAGACCCGCAAACATGCGCATCGTCCACAGGCGGGCCCGGTACATGGTGCTCTGCACACCACGCGTATAAGGGAACATGCCCGGAAAACCGATGTCCTCGAAAAAATCCTGATCTTTCACGTCCAGCGGGGTATAGAGGGGCCTCACTTCAAGATCGGACACGGTAGAAAACCGATCCAGTCGTTCAGGCATCTTGCTCAACGCCTTCAGATATTCCTGATGCCACTGGCCGTACTCCTTTTCCATTCGCTCGAGAGCCGATTCAGAAAACAATTTGCCTCCCATCGCAACAACCTCCCCAATGGTATGCCCATGAAAGTCAGACCGAAAAACCGGCTGCAGGCAGGTGACAACTCAACCCGTGGCGCATCGCATCCGCCACCGGTGAAGACTCCTTCGAATCGATGCTCGATTTCTGCCATCCGCCTGGAGAAGACCCGAGGACAACGGCTTCCCAAAATCCGCGCAATGCCGCCCTTGCTGTGAACCCGGAATGCCCCCATCGGGGATGCATCCCTGGAAAAACGGGCGGAACGCCACCCGCAGTCTTACAGAGAAAATGGGCTTCAGCCACGGGTTTCCCTGTGGGGGACCCAGTCAGCGTGTAGATCCTAAAGCATGAAGCCGAGGACAGGAAGCGATTCCAAAACAGAACGGGGAAGGATCTCCCGGACCAGCCCTGTCTTTCTGGCCGCAGAGCACGTGAAGTGGAAGGCCGGCAAAGCGGAATCAGTTAAATCGGACAGTCTGCCCTTGTCAAACTAATTTTTCTTGACCAAAACCACCCCCTCAGGGTACTAGGAGTGTCGCTGTAATGAAAGGTCAAGAGCGCCCCGTGGCCGGCCGGATTCCTGTTCGCACGCACCCCTCGCCACCTCTCCCCTCCTCCTCTGCCGGTGGATCCCACTGGTCAGTCATGGCTTTTCCGGTCTTTTCCCTGATGGCCTTTCAGGTTCCCGTGGAAGGACCTCCGATAATCCCAATTCACGCTGGAGCTCATGAATTCCTGTCACCGCGGCACATCTCCAACCGAAGAGGTCCTCGCCTTGTCTGAAGCCACAGAGGCTTGTTACCCCGAAAGACTTCCACCGGATGGGACAAATCCCCTGGGTTTCGACCACCTTGACCATTGTGGCTCCCTAGCAGAGAGAGGTTTCCATGGAGTCTGCCCTGTCGCCATCTGGTGACTCTTTGAACCGGTGCGGTTTTCAATGCTGGGGAGAGGGCAGTCGCAAAGAGAGAAAAGAGAGAAGAGAGAAAGGAGGTGAAGGCCAAAGGCAGTTCCCGTTGACGCTCAGCTGATTGCTTTGATCTCAAACCCGCTAAACTGAAACACAGGAGGAGCGGAATATGGCAGGACCACTCCGACCACGCTGGGGGCAACCCCTGACAGGCATCATCTCCAACATCGTTTTTTTTGGCGTTGCACTGATCCTCTGGTACATTTTCAGCGATCCACGCGGCCCAGTGGGCTCGTTTCCCTATCCCTTCGTTCTCTACCTTGCCATGATGATCCTGGTGGGGCTGTGGCAGCACATGTTCATGGGTGACTGGCCTTTCGCGGACATGCCTCAGCCCGCCAGGGGGATTGTCCAGACCATTGTGAATCTGGTGGTGGTCTGGTTCGTGATTCACGTGATCTTCTACCGGGTGCTGGGGCTGGGGTTCACCTTCCTCAGCCAGTCCGGCCTGGAAGCTCTTGCGGCTGCAGGAAAAACGGCGATACCGGAAGCCTGCGGGAGGTCTCTGACACTGGAAGCGTTGACAAACCCTTCCGCCCGTTATGCTGAAAGGGCCGTGGTCACCTTTGTCCTCATCGGTTTTTATTCCTATCCCTTCGTGACCATTCTTTTCGGCAAATGGCCCGTTCGCCCCAGCGATCTCAAACAACCTCAGGCGGGTCTTTGCGACATCGGCTGGTGCAGCATGCTCACCCTTTTCTTCTACACGGTTCTCATCGTGCCTTTCTGGGGCCTCATCTGGGGTGGGGTTTTCGGCAAGTCTTACGGCTTCGGCATGCCCTGGTGGGGGGACATCGCCGGCACGACACACGTCCATTGGGTCTTCGGCTGGTGGGAATGGATGATCATCGTTCTTTTCATGACTCCCAACGTCTGGCGGATGAAGCCCTGGACCCTCATCAAACTGCCCCAGCCATGGAAAGGCCTCATTTCCTTCGTCATCAACGTCGTTCTCGGCTACATCCTGGCCCTCCTGTGTGTCAAGCTGGCGCCCCTATGGATGAACATGGAGGAAGTGATCAAGCACCTTCCGGCCGCAGACAAGGGCATGCCGGCCCGGTTTTTGTGGTACCACGCTGCGGAAATCGCAGGCTTTACCCTCATTCCCTTTCTGGCCTGGCACCATTACTTCGACGACATGGCCCCCATGGCCGACAAGGATTCCTGGGGGGCATTCTGGTACAGGACCATCGGGGTGTTGATCCTCATGGTCATCAATTACTATTTCTTTTACTATTTGAATTTCGGCCACTGGGGACTGGGCAACCATCACATGGAACACGGCGTCGCCGAACGGTTCATCCACGGGGAATCTCTCATCTGGAATTTCTGGTGGATCATTCCTCTTCTGTGGAACGAGTGGTTTTTCCACAAGTGGCCCTTTTACGTGCATGAAAGACATTGAACGAAAAAGGAATAGCGGCAGCGTGCTCTGGAACGCCTGCGGCGATATTCCCTGCGGGGGTTGCCTCTGCCTTTCGGGCTTCCCGGCCTTATGACTGCTGCAAGATGTTTTCCCTGGGCGATCCAGGAGTCCCCTGGAGGAGGACTAGATCAACAACATCGAGGAGGCTGAACATGCCACGAATTCGTGACAAAGCGAAAAAAGCGGAGATTCTGTCACTGGAGGAGGCTGTCAAGAAGTACATGCACGATGGGATCGTGTGTGCGTTCAGTGGGTTCACCGGCTTCAACCGGAATCCCGTCGCCTTTGCCTGGGAGACGGTACGCCAGGGGTTCAAGGATCTGCACATCCTGGATCGCCACGGCAGTGTCTGTACCTGGCTTCTCAACGCGGTGAACGCCATCAGGATCCAAGAGACGGACTGGATGGGCTGGGGCGAGATGGCGGGTAAGCTGGACGTGAATCTTGAAAGGAACTACAAGCGGGGTCAGATGATCCTTGAGGACTACTCCCACGGAGCCATGGCTCTGCGTTTTCTCGCCGGGGCCATCGGTTCTCCCTTTATTCCTTATTATGCCCCCTTAGGCTCCGATCTCTACAATCCGGACTACGACGCCCTGGGACGCGCCGGCATGCGCAATGGCGACAACCCGCGTATCGCGAGGAAGAAGTTCATCCAGATGGAGGAACCTTTTTACGGAGACGGCGAAGTGGTCCTGCTCCCTGCCGCCCGGCCCGAGCTAGCCGTCATCCACGTGGCCCAGGCAGGGGAAAAGGGAACGGCAAGGTGGCGCGGCGTGGGAACCATCGACAAGGAAATCGCCTTTGCGTGCGACAAGGTCGTGATCATCGCCGAGGAGATCGTTCCCGAGGCGGATCTTCGAAAGCACCCCGAATCCAACCAGATCCCCTACTTTGTGGTGGACTGTGTCGTCGAGCAACCGTGGGGCGCTTATCCCAGCTCGGTCCCGTTCTACTACGACTACGACGCCCCGTTCATGCGGATCATGGACGCAGCCTCCAGGAACGAGGAAGAATTGAAGAAGTGGCTGGACGAATGGGTTTTCAGCCCCAAGACCTGGGAGGATATGATCGACAAGCTGGGTGTCAAGAGACTGCTCGACCTCAGGGCGGACAGTGTGACCGGCTACAGCACAAGGATTCTGAGAGGCAAGAAGCCGGCGCCGAGGATGAAGATGCCCTTGTCGGTTGCGAGAAGCGGGTACTAAGGAGAAGGGGAGATCAAGCCATGCCAAAGTCTGTGGAAGAAATGATGGAACTCATCGACAGGATTCCGGACGAAGCCGCGAAACCCGGCGAATTCATCCTGCCGGAACTCATGGCAATCGCCGTGGCCCATGAAGTCCGGGACGACGATATCGTCTTTGCGGGAACCGGCTTACCCATGGTGGGGATCATGACGGCAAACATGCTCAACGCGCCCCACGCTCTTCTGATTTACGAATCGGGCATATGCGATGGCAAGACCATGCACGTGCCCATGTCCGTGTGCGACCAGAGGGCCGCCAATATGAGCTCGACCCTGGGGGGGCTCGTGGACACCTTCGGCTTTTACCTGCAGCAGGGATTCGTCACCCTCGGGTTCCTGGGCGGTGCGGCCATCGACAAGTACGGCGGTGTGAACGTCACCTCCATTGGAGACTACTTCCACCCTTCCCACCGGTTCACCGGTTCGGGCGGCAATTCGGACATCGGCACCATGGCGCGCAGAACGGCCTTCATCATCCTGCAGGAAAAGCGGCGCTTCGTGGAACGCAACGAGTACACGACGACACCGGGATGGTGGTGCTGGGATTTCAAAACCCGGGAGTGGAAGCCGAAAAAGGAGGTATGGAAGGGTACCCCCTTCGCCCATTGCGGACCCTGTGCGGTAGTGACCAACATGGGCGTCTACCGCTTCGACGAGCAGGGCATCATCTATCTGGATTCCTACCACCCAGGTGTCACGGTGACCCAGATCCAGGAAAACTGCGGATTCGACCTGAACGTTTCAAGGGTGACCGGGGAAACCCCTCATCCCACTTACCGGGAACTTTTTGTCCTGCGTGAATTCGTCGATCCGGAACTCATTTTCCTGCCGACCAAAATGGACTATCCTCCCGCCATTCAGTCTCTCATCGATGGCTGATGGACCCGCAAAAAGAGTGACTCTTCCCGGGATGCCTTCTCCCCATGGAGTCGTCCCGGGGTTCCATGAAACCTCTCCTCTCTCTTGCCGTGAAGACGGACATCCCCCCTCCGCCTCCTAATGCGAGACATCCTTTAAACAGCGGCCCCCAGGCGGGAGTTCTAAATGGGGCATGACGGTGGGCCCTTCAGATTCCGAGCAGACGGCGCAGCCACATCTTGAGAGGCTCATTGATGGCATAGACGCCTACCCCCGGTTTCTTCCCCCCGGCGTCGATACAGTCCTGCACCATCTTGGGCGGCGCATGGATCTTGGCCACTTCCATAGAACCCTGGGAACCCTGCCTGATGAGCGTGACGCACGGGGGATCCTCCCATGCATAAACCACGAAATAAAGGGATTCCTGTCCAGGCCAACGCTTGCAATCCTCTTTTCTCGACCACCCGGTGCCCCATTCGAGGTAGGTTTCCACCGCTTTTTCCGGGGTCATGTCCAGGTCGATTTCATCCAGGATTTCCTTGTGAGTTTTCAGTTCGTCCAGTCCCCACATGTGCACTTCCTTCCATGCGTTACAGCAACGAAGCTCGGGGCCTTCCCGCCCAATCGGCACACCCCGCCTCCCCCTATTCCGGGAAACAATTCGGGAATGGCTGAGCCACCGGAGATTTCAACGCAGGAGTCGATCCATGGTCAGGTAAATGCCCTCCATTCGCTGCGTGATTTCATAGCCGTATCCAACGGACATGGGATTGAACTCCGTATCCACCAGAATCGCCCGGATCCCCTGGCGTCTCACTTCCCCGGCGAAGAAAAAGGTCTCCTGGAGGGGGTCCCCTCCGAAACTGCTCACGTTGGGTCGCCCGTCGGAGAAGATGAGCAACACAGGCAGGCTTTCCGGGTTCTTTCGCCGCTCCTGGCCAATGAGCTGAATTCCCAGATGGAGTCCGGAAGCCAGGGGCGTGCGGCCTCCCACAGGGAGAGAGTCGATCCCCTTTCGGGCCTCACGGATGTTTTGCGTGAAGGGCACAACGAGCTGGGCGGACATCTCCCTGAAGGTGATGATCCCCACTTTGTCCCGCTTCAGGTAGACATCCTTAAGGAGCGCCTCCAGAACGCCTTTTGTGGCCGACATGCGGTCGTTGGTACGCATGGAGGCGCTGGAATCCACCAGCAGCATGAGGGAGAGGCCCGTCTTTGCCGAGTGCTTTCGGAGCCTCACATCCTCGCCCCTCACTTCAAGGGGCGGAGCGCTGCGTCGGACTTGTTGATGCTCAGCGGCGGCCCGCAGCGTTCCCACAATGGAAATGTCCCCGAGAGGCTCACTCCAAAGGGGCATCCGACTTCCGCATATCTTGCCCTTGCGGGACGCATTGCAAACGGCAAAGCGCCTTCCAGGACGTCCTCCCAGCCTGATGCGGTGAAAGGGCACCGGCTGCACCTGCGTTCTGAAAGTGGGACAAAGATGCGTGATGGACTCGAGTGGTGACCGGTAGTCCTTCCGCCTTACAGGCACCCTGGAAGGGTTTTCATGAACGGGGGACCACTCTCTCCCCCGGCCTCCCGACGGTTCGCTTTCGTGAAAGACCTGGTTCATGACATCGGAGTCCAACTCGGGCTTTTTGAATGGAGACTTGCGTGTCCGGTGAGGCAACGACAAACGTGCGGCCAACTGCAGGTCCTCCATGGTCACCCGTTGCCGTCCTTCAAGAGCGGCGTTGGCCCGCGCGGCTTTCATCATGACGATGTCCGCCCGATGCCCGTCAATTTCCATGGCCACCGCAAGCCGGGCGGCTGTCTCCAAGAGGTCCTCCGTGAACAGGACGGCCTCTAGGGAGGATTTGGCCGCAACAATTCTCTGCGCCAGCCGGGCATCCATTTCCTCCCAGCCCCTGCAGAAAGAAGCCGGATCCCGTTCGTAAGTCAACCGCCTCTTGATGATTTCCACCCGCTCGGGAAGGGTCTGTATGCCCTCGATCCCCACGCAAAGGCCGAAACGGTCCAGTAATTGAGGCCTCAAGTCTCCCTCCTCCGGATTCATGGTGCCCACCAGAACGAAACGACTCCCGTGAGAGACGCTGATCCCCTCGCGCTCCACCACGTTGATGCCCGAAGCGGCTGCATCCAGAAAGAGGTCCACGATCTGATCATTGAGCAGATTGACTTCGTCCACGTAAAGGATCCCCCTGTGCACCTCGGCGAGGAGACCCGGTTCGAAGGCCTTCCGACCGCTCTTGAGAGCGCGTTCGAAATCGATGGTTCCCAGGAGGCGGTCCTCCGTGATCCCGATAGGCAAATCCACCAGCCGGATTCTGCGTTCCCTGGCCTGAAGAGACTCGCCGCCTTCCATCCTCTTAGAACAGTCGGAACAGAGGCCGTCGGGTTCATCCGGGTCGCACTGGAACGGGCACCCTTCCACCACGCGGATGCTCGGCAGAAGATGAACCAAGGCTCGAACCCCGGTGGACTTGGCTGTACCCCTCTCCCCCCTGATAAGCACTCCTCCGATGGCCGGGTCCACCACATTGAGAAGCAGGGCCCGCTTCATCATTTCCTGACCTACAATGGCGGAAAATGGAAAATGCCTGTTCATCATCCTGGGACCCTTCACTTCTTGCCTTTCAGAAGGGATTCGAGAGATGCAAACGCCTTGTAAGACGTGGACGGTTTCGTTTCCTCCCTGGGCAAAGGTTCCAGGGAATCCTGCTCCACATAGCGCGCATGCTCATTGTCGTGGCAAAAAAGGCAGAGCAATTCCCAGTTGCTGCCGTCAGGAGGATTGTTGTCGTGATTGTGGTCCTTGTGATGCACCGTCAATTCCCGAAGACGTTTTCCAGAAAACTCACGACCGCACCGAGCGCAGATCCACGGGAACAATTTCAGGGCCCGCTCCCGGTAGGTCTTCTCCCTGCGTGCCTTTTCCGCGCGCGCATCGGCAATGATGCGGTCCGCTTTCTTAGAATCCATGGGGGGGCTCTTTCTCGCCATATCGCTCCTCTCTCGCACCCGTTCGCAAGTTCCCAGGCTTCAGGAACATCAAAGCATGAAGTGCGCAAGGTTCGCAAGAGCCTCGTGCAAACGATGAACTACGGACGGCTCCAGAAAAAACGGTAGACAGCAGGCAACAGGCCGGTGCCATCCTGGAAGCCCAGACGTTGTGATCTTTCTTCTCTCTTTTTGCTCATTGGAAAAAAGGGCTTCTTACAGAAAGGAATCATTCCGACGCAAAGGGCAATAGGCGGCAGAGCCTGTGACCAGCTTCCGTGTTAGCAACAAATCCTTCAGAAGTTACAAGACAAGAATCAAGCTCCGCCCAGGCGGTGGACCCATTTGTTTGGACAACCCGATGGGGTGAATAAGCTACGGGTCACGTTCTGAATGGGAAGCATCAGGCATCCTCCCGGACTTGTTTGTTGACCTCATCGGAGGTTTCGCCTTTGAGGGCTTTGGGGGGGGGCTTTCTTCATTGTACAGCCGGAACCATCCCTGGAGGCCCTTTCTGAGATCCACTCCGTTTTCGAACTCCTGCAGGTAGAGGTACTGGTACTTCACGCTCCACCAAAGCCGCTCGATGAAGATGTTGTCCTGGAAACAACCCCGACCGTCCATGCTGATCCGAACACCGTTGCGTTCCAGGGTCCTTGTGAACTTTTCGCTGGTGAACTGGCTGCCCTGATCCGTGTTGAAGATCAGCGGGGTGCCATAACGATGCAACGCCGCTTCGAGCGCCGCCACGCAGAACTCCGAGTCCAGAGTGTTCGAGAGGCTCCAAGAGAGCACCTTGCGGCTATACCAGTCGAGCGCCGCCACCCAAGTACATGAAGCCATGTCGCATGGGCATATAAGTGATATCAGCGCACCGGACTTGATTCGGACGAACGATGACTATCCCTCTCAGCAGGTGTGGGTAGACCTTGTGTCCAGGGTGCGGTTTGCTGGTTTCGGGCCTCGGATAGATCGCCTCAATGCCCGTGCATCGCATCAGCCGCCGAACCCGCTTGCGCTTCACCTTGAAGCCCAATCTCCCGAGATGGTCGCTCATGGAACGGCTGCCCCAAGCGGGGGTCTTGAGGTACTGCTCATCGATTCTGCGCATGAGCAAAAGGTCTTCATCCTTTTCGGCACGCTTTTCATAGTAGATCGACGAGCGACAGATCCCGAGCAGGCGGCATTGCCGCTTCACGCTCAGCCGACCAGGCTTGTGCTCAACCATCTCTTTTCGTTACGCGATATTCAGAGACTGAGCTTTCTGTACAAAAATCCCGTTCCCTTTTCAGTTTGCCAATCCGGCGGTACAACTCGTCGATCTTGGTCTCTCTTCCCTTCTCGGCTCTTTTGCTCTTTTCAAAAACCTGCGAGGCTTCTTCGATCAGTGCCTTCTTCCACGAATGAATCATGGTAGGGTGAACCCTGTGACGGCTTGCCAGCTCCGCAACGCTGGATTCCTCCCGGAGAGCCGCCAAAGCCACCCTTGCCTTGAACTCAGCGCTGTACCGGATCCTTTTCTTGCTCAAGGTCACCTCCATTCTTCAGTGATTCAGAGCTTACACCATTGTCCGAATTTTGGGGACCACCTCACCGTGCCCCATATCGATTATTTGGATTCGCAGGTCCTTCCATTCGATAATGCTCATTATGTGGGGACTCCGAATACCCCGCGGACCTCTCCATCTGAATCAGAGATCGAGACCGACATGCGGCATGGAGGGTGATCCTCGCGCTCTTCCGGCTCGAAATGCCCTCTCTTAGCAAAGATCAGGCTGCAACCCCTCTCGTTTGTAGCGGACTGCATCCTACCCTGCCGCTCCCCGTCCACCGCAATCCTCCGGTCCTCGACATGCTTTGCCAGGTTTTTCCCTGACACACAACGGCAGATTCCCCTATACTCCGCTCCTTTGAAAACGACTTCTTATCACGGCAAAACCCGCATCACGTCGATCACCGCCACGAGACGGAGCTTCTCCAGGGGCTGAAGGTCGTCCTAATGGAAGGGGATGTGGAGATCGCGCCCGGCGTGCGGGTAATTTTCTCCCCCGGTCACACCGTTGGCGGACAGTCGTTCGCGGTCGAGACTGCGGGCGGGCGGGCGGTGACCACCGGCTTCTGTTGCAACGACAAGAATTTCCCCGCCAAGAGGCCGGCCGTAGCCCTAGGGGTGCACATCGATCTCATCGCGGCCTACGAAACGATTCAGAAGATCCGGGGTCTCGCGGAGATCCTCACCCCGATCCATTATCCGGCCGACGGGCGCCGGAGCCGGATACCGGGACAGGCGTAGACCGCCCGCCGCGTTCTATCGAGCCGCTTTGGCCCCGGCGGCACCGCCGGGCGGGAATACGTCTTCGGGGAAGAGCGTGGCTGCCACGGCCGCGAGCGCCGCCTCGGGATCCGTCGCCCCCGCGCCGCCGATCAGGGTCAGGAAGCGTTCGGCGATCTCCGCACGGCCGAACCGGCTCAACTCGAAGCGTCCGTTCACATACTGGAAAACCATCGCGCCTTCCTCGCCCGCGAAATCGAGGATCCCTTTGGCGCGGAAGACCGCGGGCGACAGGCGGGCGACCGCCTGGAAAAACCGGTCGCGGTCGAGCGGCCGACTGAGGGAGAGGCTGCGCGACCATAGACCCGCAGCGGCAAACGAGGGGCGGTGCCGCGGTTGCCCGGCGGGCACGGTGGGTACCGCACCCTTCCTTCGGGCGTTCCCCGGCGGCGCCACCTCCACGTCGAACAAGAGCGCCGGGTTGAGCTCGCCCCCGACCGTCCGAAAGCGCAGCGCCGCAGGGTTGAGCTCGAACAGCCGATGTTCCACCGCCGACGCGCGCTCCTCGTCCACCAGATCGCACTTGTTGATGACGAGGATGTCCGCCGCCCGGATCTGGTCGGCTGCGATCGGCCCCTGCGCGAGCGCCTCCTCGAGATTGACGGCGTCCACCACGGTGACGGTCGCATCCAAGCGCAGCCTCTCAGAAAGTGCCTCCAGCTCCTCGTAAAGATTGAAAGGGTTGGCGAGGCCGGAGGTCTCCAGGATCACGCTGTCGGGGGTGAAGCGTTCGAGGATGCCGGAGACGGCCCGGCCCAGATTGCCCGCGAGGCTGCAGCAGACGCACCCCTCGTCCAATTCGGCGACCGTGTAGCCGAGAAGCTTGCCGTCGAGCCCCTGGGCGCCGATCTCGTTCTGGATCACCGCGACGAAACGGCTGCGCTGCGTCTGGTATTCGAGGTAATGCTGAAGGAAGCTGGTTTTCCCGGCACCCAAAAACCCTGTGAGAAGGATAAACGGCGGTCTCCCGTCGACGCCCAAAAGCTTCTTATCGATACTCCGGGAATCCGCCAGCCGATGGGCCCTCCACCAGAGCCGCTCCCGGTAGTCGGGCGGGGCCGTCTCTGGGCCGTCGGCCGCCGCGAGGGAGGAGCGCCTCTCCGCCCCCGCCTCGCCCGAGGCCCCGAGGAGGGTCTCTGCCGCGCCCTCTCCCCATACCACGAGCAGGATCCCGTGCCAGAGGTCCGGTGCCTCCTGCGCCTCAGCTCGGCCCGAGCGGTCGTACACGAGCTGCGTCGCCGGGTGTCGGCGCTCGATGAGACGGACGGGCGGCTGCTCAAGATTGAACGTCACCGAGGCGGCGAGAACGTCGAAAAAACCCAGCGCCGTCTCGAAGGCCGGGAAGTCTTGGTCGGCGCCGCCGGGCGCGACCAGGGTGGCCGCTTGCCCTTCGCGCTCCACACGGACCCCGTCCGCGGCCACCGTCCGCTGGACGGAAACGGCCTCAAGCGCCAGCGCCAGGGCACGCTGATCCCGCCGGACAGAAAGCAGAAGACTGCCGATGCCGAATAGCCCGGCCGTCCCCGGGTAGTTGGGGAAATCGCGGAGGCGCACCCGGTAGCCCTCGGCCTGGGTAGCGGCGGCCGCAGCGAGCGAGCAGCGTTCGACTAGCGGCTCCTCGGGATCAGGGAAATAGCAGAGCCCGAAGCGTCCAACGGCCCAGCCCGGGCTGGGCTCAAGCCCCATGAAAAACAGCCCGAAAACGCCGGCTGCATCCCGAATTTTTGCCGTCCAGGCCTCGACTCCGAAGGATGCCTGCTTCAAACCGCGCCAGCCGATGCGGTGGCGGACCGTCGGCAGAAACTGGGTCCGAATCAGAACGGCCCGCATGAGGGCTTGGAGCCCTGCCGCGGGATCACGCTCGAGGTCGCCCCGGAAAAAGCGGCCCACGTCCATTTTCGAGCTCACCTCAAGGCTGGCTCGGGTCAGCGCAGCCGGAGCCCGGCGATCTTGACGGCCCCGCGATGGTAGGCGTCGGGGAAGAGCTGCTCGAGCTCGGCGAGGCCGACGTTTTTCGCCTCGCAAGTCTCACTGACCGTCGGGATCTTGCCGGTTTTGTAAAAGGTCGTGCGCAGGTAGCGGATGACCGCCCAGTGCATAGGGCTAAGCTTGCCGCCCGGAATTTTCATCTCGCAGGCGCGATGCACGGCGAAATGCCCGTCCCACTCGTCAGAGTCCACCAGGAAGCCCCGTACGTCGAGCCGGTATTCCTGCCGCTGGACAACGGCGTTCAGGTCCTTGGCGCTGTGCTCCATGTAGTCCGCGCCGAGGTAGACCCCCTTGCAGCTCATCTCGGCCAGCTTGCAGGCGCCCCGCATGTAGCCTGTGGGGAACAGCCGCTTCAGTTCGGCGCGGCATAGGTTGTTCGCTCGGAAGGTTTCGATGATGTTGGGACATTTTCCGGTCTTTTCGAGCTGGTGCCTGATGTAATGATGGATGAGACCGTAGTGCTCCCGCGTTAGCACGCCTTGCATCCTGAGCTCCTTGGCCAGGCCTTTGGCCAGGTCCCGCTCACATTTCTTGGGATTCAGCAGGAACCCGTCCCCATCCAGCCGGGGCAATTGCATGAAATTTAGGCCAGTCTCAGCAGGTGCAGAAGGTAGTGGTTGCCCCAACCGGCTCGCTTTCGGCTGGCCTTGACGCCGATCTTCCTCTGTGGATCTTGCTTGATGAGGCTAAGGGCAAAGCGTCCCATGATGGCTAGATTCGCAGGGGCATGTCCACTGCGAACCCTGCTGTCGTCCTCACCAAAGGAGATGTTGAGACACCAGTGCAGACTCTTCTCTACACCCCAGTGGTCCCGTGCCGCCTCTGCAAACCGCTTGGCGTCACAGGGCAGACTCGATAGGTGCGGGTCTCAACCCGCCCATGCCCAACATCCACGGTGGTGTGGGTCTCTCGGACCACATCTCTGTAGCCCTCTTTTTGGGCATCTTGAAAGAACAGTTCCACCTCTTTATGGAGACTGCCTTGATTGCCCTTGAGGGAAAGAACGTAGTCGGCGCCTTGATCGACTATCTGCCTGACGATCTCCTTTTGGCACCCCAGGGCGTCAGTGGTCACAACGCATCCCTTGATGTGGAGAGTCTTGAGCAGTTCAGGGATTACGGTGATTTCATTGGATTTGTCGTCGGTCTTCACCTGTCCCAGGATCACTGTCGGACTCCCCAACGGGAAAAGCGCTACGAATCCAACTGACAAAGCACATGCCAAATTCCTCCGGATTGATCCGCGAGAACACTCGGCCAAAAGTATCGTGAGAGGGGATCCCCCCCGGCAACTCCAGGAAGGTCTTGAACCAGTGCTCTCTTTCTTTGCCGAAGGCAGCAATTTCAACCCAATCGTCTGCGCCCGCTGTCACCGCGCACAGCGTGATGACGATGATATCGACCAGTTTGTGATGTGTCTTGCGCGAGATCCGCGGGTCGCCGAGTTGACCGAAGTGGTCCTTGACTGAAATGGCAATAACTTCTTCCCTCTGCCATCCTCCTTGGTTTGAAATTTACCAAGGTAGCTTGGCACACTTCGTCCACAATGTCCAGAGCTATGACGTGCGTTTGCCCTGCCTATCCAGCTCGAAGGTCTTGCCCTTACCTTTGAAGCGGTGCATGGTGACACTTTCCATCTCTGCTGCCGGTCGTAAGGCGCAGATGGCGGTTGCGTCGACCGGATCGGTCGTTCGCAGGACTTTGCAGCGGATCCCCCGATTTCCATTTGGGCACACCATGACCTTGCGGGCAATCTCTGTATTTGAAGGCCTTCCCCCCTCAAGGCGGGGATGGGATCAAGGCTTGCCCGCGGCTGTCTTCGGCCCCAAGAACTCCAAAGAAACGACTTTAGCGTTGCGCCAACTCACGCGGTAACGCTGAACCACATCGCTCGGAATTTCACTGGATGTGCCGACGGTCCGTCCCTCGACCGTGTAGATGGTCAGCGGCCCTTTCCGCTCGGTCTTGACGACATAGGGCTCTTTAACCACCAAGAGCCCCATGGCCTGGCGGATAATGTCTGGATCGCAATACTTCTTCAGGACGGCCTCATATTCGGCCGGCGACCCGTGGGCTCGCATGCATTCTCGCATCTCGGGGATGATCTCCTGGTGCACGCGCGGCTTGGCGCCGTAGAACTCCAGCGAGACGACCCTCCCGTTCTCCCAGCACACGTTGTAGGTCTGCAAGCTGTCGGCCGGAATCTCCCTTGAAGTCTCCTCCGTGGTGCCTTCCACGGTGTAGCACACCGCCGCACCATTCTGCTCGGTTTTGATTACATAAGGCTTCTTGATGACCAGCAGCCCCATGGCTTGGCGCATGATGCCCGGATCGCAGTACTTCTGCAGAACCGCGGTGTACTGCGCCGGCGAACCGTGGGATTGCATGCATTCCTGCATTTGCGGAATAATTCCGGGCCTCGAATCGGCCCACGCCATCCCCGCCAGCAAGAAAACGGCCGCAATGCCCCAGACCACCTTTTTCATCCTGTCCCCCCTTTCCACGTACAAGACCCGACAGCAGTCCAGCAATGGGCGTCTTCAGTATTCCACCTTGCCTCCCTTGGGTCCACCCCAGACGAATTTCACGATCTTCCCGCCTTTCCAGCCCATGACGAAAATCCGGATCGTGCCGACGGCCGCCTCGGAGTGCTCGCACTTTTCGACCCGCGACTCCATAGTGTAATAGGTGATGCCGTCCTTTTCTTCCGTTTTGGACACCACGGGTTTGGTCATGTCGCAAAGGGCCAACTCTTGAGGCACCACCCCCGGCTCCCCGTATTTCTGGAGGAGCGCCTCGCGCTTGGCCCGGTCGGTGAAATTGTCGATAACCTCCTCCATTTCCGGAATAAGCTTCGGTCCAAAAAAGCCGACCGTGCCTGCCAGCAAAAGCATCAGCGCAAGGTATTTCCAAAGTCCTGCGGGGCTTTTCTGCATGTCGTCCTCCTCGGAGCATGAAGCGGCTGGAAGCCGGTGGCCTCCCGCCGCTCGGCGGCCGGGCTAAATTTCAATCCCGTAGCCGATCTTGTCCCCGTTACCGAGATAGGCCGGGTCCTGCGACCGGTGCCGAGCCGTGCCTTTCTGGACCGGATACCCCCGCTCGATGAACTTTTTGGCGCATAGGATCCCGGTGCAGTGGTTGCAGCCGATCTTTTTGAAACCGTACTTTCCGAGCGAGAGCACGAGGTCGTCGTACTTGGGGTCCCAGTCCTCGAAGGGCGAGATGTGAAGCCCCCCGTAAATCCCATAGAGCTGATCCTTCTCGTACTTGATCTCCCGGAAGGCGGTCTCGGAGAACTGGATGATGCCGAAGTGGCAGCAGCCGGTGATGCAGGTCAGACCGTGGTCCTTGACGTTGACATACAAGGCCTGTTCTCCGTAGACACGACAAATGATCGGGACCGCAAAGACGAACGAGGCCAGCCCGGGGATCACCGGGTTGAGGCCGGGCTTGACCGTGATCACCTTGCCTTGGTGGCCGGAATCCTTGATGTACTGCAGCCCCTCCGGGTAAAAGCCCTCCGGGATGTAGGTCGTAATGGTGGGATCGTATTTGTAGGTGACCGGGATGCCCCAGAAGTGGTCGAAGTGCTCGTGCGAGATGAACAAGGCCTCGATCTCCTTGTTTTTCAGCATCTGGTCGATGCCTTCGCGCTTGAAGCACTCGTCCATCCACTTGTAGGACCAGCCGCTGTCGAGCAGGAATTTGCGCTTGCGGCCGTTCATTTCCTCGATCTCGACCAGGGCGGCGAAACCGCCAGCATTCTGCGGGTTGACCGAGAGCTTTTCGGTCACCGCCCAGGCCTCCTCCAAGTTGTTCGGAAGGAGGTGCTTTATCTTGGCGATGCCCTTCTCGTAGCTGCCCTTGCCGAGGCCCGTCCCATCGCCGAAGGGCGGCCAGTTGTAGCTGTACTGGTTGACGAGCAAACCCCCGGCACCCTTGATGTCGCCCATGAGGACGGCGTTCTCGAACCAGCTCGTCTCCGAGATGTTCGTCACCATGAGCGACTTGCAGGCGCCGATGTCGGCGAGCTTGCGCTTGACTTCAGGGAAGTAGGACTTGCGCCAGGGGGAATAAGAGAACAGGCCCATCCCCAGCGCCGTGCCCCCCAAAACCCCCATGGCCGCCCCTTTGAAAAAGTCCCGGCGGCTGACGTTGATTTTATCTTCGGACATGGTTCCTCCTTGTCAGATCTACTTGATCACGGTGATGTTCTGGTAGGCCCAGGGCAACACGCTCAGGGTGATGAAATAGATCGCCACCCCGCATACGGCTCCGGCCACCAAGCCCCAGCCCAGCGCCGGGTTCCATTTGAGATCGGCGATCTGAGCCTTTTCCGCGGCATGGTCAGCGGCAATCTCCTCGGCGGTCTTGGGCACCATCTTCCAGGCCGGCCAGTTGTCCATGAACCAGTGGTGGACCAGCCAGATATTGATCAGCCAGATGGTCGGGATCATGGGAAATTGCTGCTCGTGCATGAAGCCCTTTTGGGTCCCCAGGTAGTCATGGGAGGTCTTGTAGTAGAAGATATAGAGCAGGATCGCCGCGGCGATCGTGATCGCCGTTCGGATCAGCACATTGACCGGCAGGCTGAAACGCTTGGGCCAGTTGCCGCAGTAGAAGGTCAGGAAAAGCGCCGGCACCAGGAAGAAGACCGCCATTTCGCCCACGTGCAGCCAGCGCCAGTCGGGCGCGTTGATGAGGCGCGTGCCGCGGATGGCCGGGCCCCAGGTCAGCTCCTGCGCGAAATAAAGGAAGAGGTGCATGGCCCAAGCGATCGCGATGATCCCGAAAAAGGCCACCACACGGCGCAGCCAGTTCGTCCTGATCAGCTTGAACGGGAAGCGCTCCCAGATCGTCTCCACAATCCAGACCGTGACCGTACAGCACATGATCCAGGCCACGTGGAAATTGCCCGAGACGGTGTTGGCGAACTTCTCCCAATAAGGCGGGGCGATGGCCGTGAAGTACTGCCAGGGATAGTACAGGATGCCCATGTGGGAGTGCATGGTCATGAAATAGATCAGGGTGCTCAGAAAAAAGGTTGCCACCAGAATGCTGATGCCCTTGCCGGGCTGGCTCATGTTCTGCCAGGGCACCTCCTCGCAGGCCACCACCCAGGCCGGGCTGAGCCAGGAGGCGATGGCCGCAAACATCAGGCAGGCCAGCGCCGCGTATTCGAGAGCGAAGAACTCGGTCATCCGCGGCAGCTTCATCAGGTTTTCGGGATTGAAGTAGGCGATGCCGTAGTTGCCGAGAAGAGATTCGAAAAAGCCCTTGATCAGCACCCACAAGATCGCGACCGAGATTGCCGTCAGGATTGCTCCCTTGATAAGCGGGTGGGTGTTTTCCAGCCACTTGCGCTTGAAGGGCCAGTAGTTGAAGATGTAAACCATCCAGATCAGCATGATCAGCCACCAGCGGGTGTACATGTAGCCGACATACGGCGTGTACATCCGCATCCAGCCGCGCGGATCTTGAAAGATCCACCACGTGGCGTAAAACACGGCGAGTGTCAGCACTAACGCCACGACGGCCGGTATCGGCTGCGGCCAGCGCTTGACCAGCTTGCGCTCCTCCAGATAACCCGTACCGTAACGCTCCATCCCAGACCTCCTTTCATTTCCAATGGGACTCGGTTCCATCGGATCGCGGACTGCGGAACGCAGCGCCGCCAACGGCTTCGGCGTCCGGTGGGTCCTCTGCGGGCTCCCCTGTGCCTCCCCCCAGTCCCCTCCGGGAGAGCTCGGCGTAGAAGAGGCGCCACCAGCGCTCTGGGCCTCCGTCCTGCAGATCCACCCCGCGGCACTCGGCCTACAGGGCGAGCAGCGCAGGGCTGAGCTCGGTCGCCGGGAGGATGGACGCCCACTCCGGCGCCGCGTCGAAGCGGGCCCCTTGGTCCGTGCCGTGGACCTCGCGTACGGCGGAGAACCCCCGGCCGACCAATTCCCTGAGGAATTCTCTGCGCGAAAACATGCTACCCCCCTTGGGTTTAGCGGCGCTTGCAGCCGCGATGCCCTCGATGGAAGGGGCGAGCAACAGCCGTGCCACGTCTGCCGACGAACATTGAGACGAGCATTGAACAGACTGATTTCGGATTCATTTATATGTAGAGGCGGGGGCTGTTTTCGCGCGGCGCCGGTGAGGAAACAAAACGCACCTTTCCCTCCGCCGGATAAGGTGCAATTGGTTTCCTTTGCGCGCCGAACGGCGGTTGCGGGCCGCTACAGGGGTGTAAGGCGCGGACCCGGTCTGTTCTGCCCCGGGCATGCTTCAGCGTCTCGTTCCGCCAGGCCTCCATCACTTACTGAACGTTGCCGCTGACGACGCAGGAGAGCCCGATGCCGGCTGCACGCAGGCGGGTATGGAAGGCATCGCTCAGTGGCGCGCAGAGGATGTGGGCGACGCACAGCTGTTTGATCGCGTTGGCGGGCTCGGCTGCGGAGCTGCCGGCGACGGGCACAACCCTCAGGTCCGGCAGCCGATGCGGATCGGGCTCGAGGAGGCACAACCTGGTGCAGCTGTCCAAAACCTGAGAAACCCTGCCCATGAAAGGGGGCACAGCGACGAGATCGCCCGACAGCCGCCTTTTCGTCCACAGGGCCTGAATGCGCTCAGCGGGACCCGGCGAGGCGCAGACGCGAACGCGGACAGAAAATGCACACAGGGGTCATCGTCGCGGTCGAAACCCTCGAGAACCGCTGAAGTGGACGGTCACCGACCTTTTTTAGCAAAAAGCGTGCCGAATGCGGCGAGCTGGAGGGTGATTGCGGCGGACGTTGCGACCCCATTAAAGCGCCGCGGAAGATGGGGGGAAAGAGCCGCCGGGCGGGCCGCAGCTGAGGGGTGTTAGCAACAAATAAATATGTCCGGTTTTGGAGCAAATAAATTGTCCCGTTTTCCCCCTATTTGAACTCAGCGCTCTACCGGATTCTTTTCTTGCTCATGGTCACCTCCATTTTTCAGTGATCCGGAGTTTGCACCATTGTCCTAGTTTTGGGGACCACCTCAACGAGAAGAATATATTATGCGTTCCCAGTACTGTGAGCAACTTCCGTTGTAAAGCAACGGGAAATGGGGTATCTTGATTAAGAATACTATCCTTATATTGAGCAAAATGCATACTGCCTAAGTTTCAGCCGACTGCAACTTATGATCCCGTACTGGGAGCGGGGGAATACAGCCGGCGCTTTTTTGGGGAGCCCATATGGTCGCACTGGGATTGCTTCTACTGGGTATCACGCTGGTTTACACGGGTGTTCTCACGGCCGAACGGGAGGCATTCACCGGTCTCGCCATTGCAGTTATGGGAGCGGCCATGTGCGCCAAACCCATCGTGGATTTTTTTCGGAGGACGCCCTCACAGCCCCTACGCCGTGAAAAGGTGTTGCCCTTTCAAAAGCGAGTGCGACGGAAAAAGGGCCGTTCACTGCATGCCGAGTCGGAAAACCATCCCACCATTCATTGACTCTCGCGCACTTCCATTATCGGAATTACCCGATGACCCGAAACCACGGGGGGAATCGAGGAGAGGGCCGGTGGGCTTGCCCATCACTGATCCACTGTCTTTGATCGCGGTCGATCTCCGTTTCATCTCCATCGAAGCCGGGTAGAGGGAAAGCACGATGGTCCAAACCAAGACTCCCTCCGCCGGAGTGATCACCTGCCCATGATGGGGTCACACGCTGGGCGATCCCAGGGGGGATTGCCACGTGGTCGTCCGGGGCCACGAACCATGATCATGGATGAACTCACTCAGCGGGACGGATTCAGGCAACTGGGCCTGCGGAGTCGTCCGGGCGATTGATTTCCTTGTGCTCCGAACCGGGCGGTTTCCTGGACCCGAAAGCGCCCTTTGCCTTTCCCGCCCCCTGGAAGAAACGTTGCACGCATTCGCATCAATTGAATATAATCGTTCATATTTCAATGGATTGTTTTATGGTGGTGTCCCAGCTATCCCATGAGCAGTGAAATCGGCCCACTGGAGGTAGGAGCGATAATCATCATATGGATCCCGGCGTCAAAGACTATCTCGGTAAAGCGAGACTCATTATTGAGGGCAGCGCGGGGAAGCGGGAGGTTTCCCTGGGAGTGGAAAACACCCTGGGACGCGACCCCAAGAACCACATTCAGTTTCCCGACAGGCTTGTTTCCAAGGAGCACTGCAGGATCATCTACGATCCCCGCAGGGGTTATGTCCTGCGGGATGTGGGGAGCTCGAACGGCACCTATGTCAACGGGCGGAGGATCGATGGGGAAGTGGTGCTGCAGGAAGGGGATTGCATCGCACTGGGAGCGACCCGATGCATTTTTATCCGGGAAAAATGCACTGGGACCTCAGGTGAGATCGAAGAGGGCCTCGACATCTCCCCTGTGTCCAGTATTCGCTCCAAGATTGCCCCAAAGCAGGATCGTTTTCTTCCCGAAAAGGAGATTCGAGACGAGGGTATTCTTCGGGCGGACTATGAGAAACTGCGCATCACCCACGAACTGCAACGGTCCATCGGCCTGGAGCTGGACCTGGACCGTCTTTTCCACAAGATTCTGGACCACACCTTCCAGTTTTTGGACTGTGACCGCGCGATGATCCTCATCGCCGACGAAAATGGGGATTTGAAGCTTAGGGCCTTGAAGACCAAATTCGGGGAGGCAAAGCTCATTATCTCCTCCACACTGATCCGCCAGGTTCAGGCGGAAAAGGTGGGGATCATCAGCGCCGACGCCTTGACGGACGAGCGCTTCGACGGCGCCGAATCCATTCTCCTCCAGATGATCCGCTCCTCCATGGCCGTTCCCATCCTCCATGAGAACAACCTGCTGGGAGTCCTGCTCATCGATTCCTCCGTGTCCGTCAACGCATACTGTGAAAAGGATCTTCTCCTGCTTTCCAACATCGCCAACCAGACCGCCCAGTTCATCAAAAACGTGGAGATGGCAAAGAGGATCGAGGCGGAAGCCGTCACGCGGGAGCGGTTTCAGCGGCTCCTCTCCCCTGACTTGGCAGAGATGGTGGTTTCGGGGGCCCTCAAGGTGGAAAAGGGGGGAGAAAGCCGCTTCGCCACCGTGCTCTTCGCCGATATCCGCAATTTCACCGCCATGAGCGAAAACATGAGCGCCGCCAAGGTCCTGCATTTGCTCAACGAGTATTTCGAGTTGATGGTGGAGATTGTCTTCAGCTTTGAAGGAACCGTGGACAAGTTTGTGGGGGATAACATCATGGTCATCTGGGGAGCTCCCGTGCAGCATGCCGACGATCCCGTCAGGGCGGTGCGGGCAGCCCTCAACATGCAGTTTTCCCTGGAGGAATTCAACCGGGCCCGCGCGAGTGCAGGGGAACCCGCTGTCCATATCGGAATCGGCATCAACTCGGGTGAACTGGTGGCTGGTTACATCGGTTCCTCCCGGACCATGAGTTACTCCGTCATTGGAGACGCCGTGAACGTTGCCTCGCGGCTGTGCTCAGCGGCAAAGCCAGGGCAGATTCTCGTGTCGGAAGAAACCCTGAAGCTTCTGGACAACCGGTTCGAGGTGGTCGAGCTTCCTCCCCTCCATGCAAAGGGCAAGTCCAGACCGCTCAAAGTGTACAACGTCGTAGGGGAGTCGGACAGCTCCACTGCGAGGTACTTCCGCAGACGGGAGCGGATGCACGGGACTCTTTCCGGCAGATGAACCCCCAACGGCGGCTGCTCCCCCCTTTTGTCTCGGGACAACAAGGGAAAATGGGGCAAGAACGAAGGCTTTCATGACCCAGGCTATCATCGCCAGGATGCTCGGAAGCACCGGGTACGAGGTGACCGCAGTGGGGCTGGGGGGACAGGGAATCCTCAGGACCTACGGGGAAGAAGGCGCCGCCGCCGTCATAAGGGAAGCCATCGGGGCAGGAATCACCTCTTTCGATTCCGCCCTGGTCTATAAGGGAAGCGAAGACTACCACGGTCGGGTGTGGTCAGAAAACCTGCAACCGCGGCCGTGAATCTTCCAGGCAAGCAAATCGGCCTCCAGAGAAAAACTCGAGGTGATGTCCGATTTGGATCGCAGTCTAGGTCGCAAGGGCATCGACCGTTTGGACCTGTGGCAGGTCCACGACGTGAAGACGCGGGAAGATCTGGCGGTGGTTTATGGCCGGGTGGTGCTCGTGAAGCCTTCCTGTGGGCGAGAGAACTGGGGGAAGACCCGTTTCATGGGCGTGACCGGGCACCATGACCCGGAGATCCTGGCACAGGCAATGCGGCAATGGCCGGTGGATGTTTCGGCGATCTTCTCAAACGCCGGATTGCGTCATGCAAATGTCTCCACGAGGAATACGAACAGGATGGAAAGAATGATCACGGCGGTCATGACTCGGCCGAATGTCGCCTTTGTTTGCTTCTCTTCCATGTTTTCCCCCTTCGCCCTGTTTGATCAGGAGCAGTTGACCCTCACCTGAAAGGTTTCCGCCGCCTTTTCCTTCAATTCCCAGGGGTGCTTGTAATGGATCTTCAACTGGGAACACCCTTCGCCTGCGGCCTTAAACTTCCATACTCTCACACTGGGCGCTCCCAGGATGCTCCGAATGCCCGAGTGCTTTAGCTGGGTCTCCACAAGACGGAGGCAACCCGTGCTCTCCAGGTCTTCGATAATCCACTGATATCCCGTCGATCCCGTTTCCTCCAGTTCGATGTGCACGAGGCCGTCCCTGCTGACCGAAACGGTCCTGCCGCTGTCCTCCTTTTTCAACCACACGGCGTCAGCACACCAAAGGAAACCTGAAACAGCCAGGAACGCAACCGAAACCAGGAGCGCCGGGATGCTTCTCAATCTCAAATGACTACCTTCGCCTGTCACGTTCGCTTCACCCCCCAGAGAGATGAGGATCCCGGCCGCATGGGAGATCCCCCGTCCCGCAGACTCCCCGGTTTCAATAGTCGTAAAATCGCCGGTCACTCATGACCGTTTTTTCCATTGCCGGTCGGTTTTCCCACAAAGCAAGCAGAATGCCATCCCCCCGTTGCTCGTGCGGAAACCATGCCGTCCCATCCCCATTTGCCTCCCGATGACGCTTCCCCGTCTTTGTGAGGACTCGAGACCTGGGATCCTCGAGAGATTTGCCATCTCGGCGGGAATCCATTGGAGAGTGCCCTTTTTTGGCTTCCCCTGACACTTTTTCGTCCTGTCGGGACGCAAGTCTCCTGTCGACCTTTGACCCACGTTTCTTTTCCACAGCCTTTGGGCCGTGAGGTGTTCGCGGTTGAGCGGTAGAATTGTTCTTTTCCCGGCAAGTGCAGTATAGTCTTTCCGTGCTGGGAATTCTTCACCCACCAAAGGCTGCGTCAATCCTTTGACTTGTGAAGCGTTGGCAGGAAGGGCTGCTTGGCTGCCTGCATGTTTCTCAACGCACCAGCCGGAAGGCTGAAGTGCTGGTGGGGTGCGTCTCCCCTTTTGTCCCTTAGAACCCTGACGCAGAGGATCCGATATGTGCCGATTCTGTCATGCCCATGGTGATGGAAAGCGCTGGTACCTCCAGGCCGCGAATTATGCGGAGGATCTCCTCAACGACCTAGAGCGCCGCAGGTACATCAACGAATTCATTCACTGGCTGGGTCATTTGCAGTTGTCGTCATTGGAAAACGAACTAAAACCGGCGGTCGGGGCTCCATCATGGCTGCGTCAACTCATCTTCAGTTTTTACGAAAGACGCTACCGCAGGGACCACTTCGGGCAGGTCGTTCCCATTGAGGAAGTAGACCAAGTTCTGAGGTTGGCCAATTCCATCGTCCGCATCCCCTGCCTTTGCCGAAAGGCCACGACCGGTAAGACGGATGCCCTGTATTGCTTCGGGCTGGGGCTCGATCCCGAGAAACTCCTGGACGTGAAGCAGTCCTTCCTGGAGACCTTCAGGCCGGGACCCGACGTGAAGTTCTTTGAGCGTCTCACGCACGAGGAGGCGCTCCAAATTCATCGTTCTCTGGAAAAGAAAGGTTTGATCCATACGATCTGGACCTTCAAGACCCCTTTCATCGGAGGCCTCTGCAACTGCGACCGGGCGGACTGCCTCGCCATGGTCAGCTACCGGTACGATCTGAAGCTGTTTTTCAGAAGTGAATTCGTCGCCGTGGTGGAACCGGAGCATTGCATCGGCTGCCGTGCATGCTTGGGATCCTGCCAGTTTGGAGCCATCGGCTTTTCCGTGGCTGAGCAGCGTGCCTTCATCGATCCCTTCCGCTGTTACGGTTGCGGAATCTGCCGCGTGCCCTGCGAGTCGGAAGCCATCCACCTGATGCCGCGATCGGACCATCCCATCGCCGCAAGACTCTGGTGACAGCGTCCTTCCTCCTCATTGAAAATCAGGGACTCCATGAATCAAGACCCATCTCTCGTTCAGCCACACGACGCCTCGCCCCGTTTCACACGCAGGATGGGCCTGCTCTTCCTCCTCACGGGAATCTTCCTCTCCAACTTCGTGGCAAGAATCCTCCTTTCCCCACTCCTGGTCCTGGTGGAGCAGGATCTGCACATCGGCCACACCAGCGCCGCCAGCCTCTTTCTCGTCATCTCGTCGGGTGTCTGCGTCGGACTCCTCGTTTCCGGCTACGTCGCCTCACGCACCACCCACAAACAGACCGTCGTGCTCTCAGCCACGCTTCTGGGTGTAGCCCTCTTTGCCTCGTCCATGAGCACGTCCCTTGGCTTCATGCGCCTTTGTCTTTTCCTGGTGGGCTTGCCGGCGGGCCTCTATTTCCCCTCCGGCATCGCCATCATCACCGGCCACATTCGTTCAGCCGACTGGGGAAAAGCGCTCGCAGTACATGAACTCGCACCCAATTTAGGCTTCATGGCGGCTCCCATTCTGGTCGATGTTTTGAGCCGACTCCTCTCCTGGCGGCAGATCCTGGGTTCCTGGGGAGTGTTCACACTCTTTGTGGGTTTCCTCTTCGCCGCCTATGGAAAAGGGGGGACCGCTCCCGGGACTGCTCCCAACTATTGCGTCCTTCACAGGATCACAACCAACAAGCGCTTCTGGATCGTTACCGCTGCCTTTGGTCTTTCGGTTGGTGGGAGTTTGGGGGTGTACGCATTAACGCCGCTCTACCTCGTCACGGAAAAAGGGATGGAATTGGAGTCGGCCAACGCACTCGTCGCCCTGTCCAGAGTGCCTGGTATCTTCATGGCCCTGGTTGCCGGCTGGCTGGTGGATTTCATGGGCGTGAAGAAGTCCATCCCCGTTTTTCTCCTGTTTACAGGAGCGTCGACGATCTTTGTGGGGAAAGGAGGCGAGGGATGGATCTCCTGGGCTGTTTTCATTCAGGCGGTCAGCTCCGTGTGTTTTTTCCCTGCGGGCTTTGCCGCACTGGCGCGCATCTTTTCCCACGGGGAGAGAAGCCTGGCCATCGCCATGAGTGTCCCCATCGCGATCCTTGTCGGAGCCGGGGCCATCCCGACCCTTTTGGGATACCTCGCCGAGCGCGGTTTTTTTTCCCTTGGCTTCACGATCATTGGAGTCGCCTTGATTTTTGCCGCCTCCTGCTTCATGCTTCTCAGGGATCCGCTGGACGACGGTTCCTGATCCGCGGTACAAGGCGGGAGAGGGACCAACCCCAGGGGAGTCGGGCAGTTGTCCGAAAATCAACCCCGTCGGCCAGGAAGCCCCTCACCGTATGAGAGATTTGCAATGAAGGACAGACAGCCACCCGTCATTGAAGCGAGGCACCTGCGCAAAGTCTTCGGTGATTTCACCGCCGTGGACGATATCTCCTTCCGCCTCCATCGAGGCGAATGCCTGGGACTGTTGGGGCCAAACGGAGCGGGAAAAACCTCTACGATCCGCATGGTCTATGGCTTCTCTCCCATGTCGGCCGGCAGCCTCCGTGTCTTCGGCCTGGACGTGACGACCCGGTGGCGATCCATCAAGGCGCGCATCGGAGTCTGCCATCAGGAGAACAACCTGGACCCGGACCTCAGCGTGCTGGAAAACCTGGTGGTCTTTGCGGGCTACTTCAGCATCCCACGGAAAGTGGCGAAGGAGAGGGCCGAGAAGCTCCTGCGGTTCATGAGCCTCGATCAGAGGCAAGACGAAAAAGTCACAAACCTTTCAGGGGGGATGATGCGACGCCTCGTTCTTGCACGGGCTCTCATCAACGAACCCGAACTGCTCATCCTGGATGAACCGACCACCGGCCTCGATCCCCAGTCACGCCACCAGGTCTGGGAAAAACTGGATCAGCTCAGAGCGGAGGGGCTCTCCATCCTCCTCACCACGCACTACATGGAAGAGGCCTCCTCCCTGTGCGACCGACTCGTCATCATCGACCACGGGAAAATCCTCGTCCAGGGAAAGCCGAAAGAACTCATTCGTCAACACGCTGGAAGGGACGTGATTGAGGTGTTCAACCCCACCAATAAACTGCTTCGCTTCGTGGAATCCTCACGACTCATGCACGACAACCTCCCGCGGCGGCTCATCATTTACGGCCAGGAAAACGACGGCATTTTTGAGCGGTTGGGGGAACACTACTGTGCGGAAAACTGCATCAGGCGCATGGCGACCTTGGAGGACGTTTTCCTCAGACTGACAGGAAGGGATTTGAGGGAATGAACCTGTTGGCAGGCCGGGATGTAACGTGGCGATTCATGAGGGTTTGGCAGCGCAACTTCATTGTTTACCGGAGGATCTGGAAGATCAACTTCCTTCCGCCGATCCTCGAACCCCTCTTCTACTTGCTGGCGTTCGGACTGGGATTCGGGTCTCTTGTGGGCAAGATCGTCTACCAAGGGAGGGAGATCCAGTACGTGGCATTCATCGCCCCGGCACTCCTGTCGGTGAACATGATGTACAACGCCTTCTTCGAAAACACTTACGCCTCCTTCGTGCGGATGTACTACCAGAAGACATTCGATGCCATCATGGCAACCCCCCTCTCACTGCGGGAAGTGATCCTGGGCGAAATCGCATGGGGGGCGACCAAATCCCTCATGGCAACAGCCGTCATGCTGGGGGTTGTGAGCGCTTTCGGGCTGGTTGCTTATCCCCACGGTCTTCTCATTCTTCCCCTGTCTTTTCTCGCGGGCGTCGCCTTCGGAGCGGTCGGCATGGTCTTCACGGGAATCACCCCCACCATCGACATGTTCAACCTGCCCGTCTTTCTGTTCATCACCCCCATGTTCTTGTTCAGCGGGACCTTTTTCCCCCTAAACGATCTTCCGACATGGGCCCAGAAAGTCGCCGCCGCATTCCCTCTCACACACCTGGTCACCGTCACGCGCGGCCTTTGCCTGGGAATCATGAGCAGGGATTACCTCTATGGAATCTTCTATCTCATCGTGTTCAGCCTCCTTTGGATCCCCCTGGCCCTGAAGGCCATGGAACGCAGGCTGATTCGCTGAGCGTTTCCTTGTTCTCCAACAGGTCTCTCCAGCCCGCAGGAACAGCAACGCAATGGTCCTACGGAGGCCACCGGAACAGCATCGACGACGCACCGTGCCCCCGATGGCAAATGGCGACCGGCCCGGCAATGCCCCATCTCCCCTTTCAATAGTCTCGAGCCGGGTTATAATGTTGTAAAAGAGCGGAACCGGTCCTCTCCCTCTGCCCTTCCTCAATGTGCCATAGAGGAGTATGATATCGTCCCCCGCTGGCCGTTGCGACGGGCTGGGAGAACGCAAGAGGTCACGGGGCCGGTTTTCTCCGGAAGTACGGAAGAACCCGTTACCGTACCGATAGGAAAGGGATATCAAGCTGGCATCCAACCGGAGGTGAAAACCATGAAAACGTGGAAGACCAATCTGGTTGTTCTGGCTGTGGCTTCACTGTTCCTAGCAAGCCTTGTGTCCGTCGCCGACGCCGCCCGCGGCTCCCGGGGAGATCGTTCCTGGCAGCGGACGGACGGTCACTATTATAGGAGCTACGGAAGCCATTATCGTCACTCCTACAGGCCCTATTACGGTCACCGCCACTACACAAGACCCTATTTCGGGTGGAGCGGAAGATCCTATTACTACAGACCTTACTACTACACCTACTACCGCCCTTACTTTTATGGATACTATAGCCCCTACTACTACTCCTATTCTTATACGTATCCCTATAGTTATTGGTACTACGACTATTACTACAGACCCTATTACGCCGTACCATTTCCGTTCTTCCTGCCCCCGTTCAGTTTCTTCTTCTATTTCTGATGGAGAAGCCCCTGCGAACCGGGCGGCGTGGACGATGAGGGATGAGGGAGGACGAACAGGACGCGGTTTCGCGGCGGATGGCTTCCAGCCGCTGGTTCGAGGGATCAGGGATTGCGCTCATAATTGAAGAGAGAATAGGGTTCGTCAGCTCCGGCCCGCTGATACCCGCGCAGGAGGGTGGAGGGGTTTGGGGGGAGACCCGCCGGGCCATCGGCGATGTCCAGGAGAAACCGCCTGTATCCCATGGCCCGCAGTTCATGGAGTTTCCCAAACCAATTCATGGGAGAGTCGGCGTATATTGTGGCCAGGTCGCCCTGCCTGCAATAATGATAAGCCTCTTTGCGCTGAGAGAAGAAAGGTTTTTCTTCTCTCAGGGATGGTTGAAGGCGCGAGGTGAAAAGGGCCGGCCATGCATACACGGCGATGATGGGGTCCAGAACGGGGGGATGGGCGGCGAAGTGCTCCAGTTCGATCTTCGTGATCTCCAGGGAGAACACGACCGACGCACATCCCCAGCAGGCTGCCTCGCGCACCGCGGCGTGATTTCGCACGTTGAGACGGCATCCTGCCATGAGTTCCAGTGCTTGTTCACCCGCCAAGAGATCCAGGTGCCCCCAGTTGTTCACTTCCCACGCTTTCCAGCCCTTCTTCGAATACCATCCTAAGGCCGCTCTCCAATACTCCACACTCTTTTCGGGGATGATGGCAGGAAGAGACCACCCAATCCGCCGGAGCATTTTGGCCGGGAGATTCTTGCGGCTCATGGCTTCGAGGTTGAGGCGCGTTGCTGTGAGATATACGCGATGGAATTCACTCCTCAACGCCTCCAGGAGGTCCACCACTCTCGACACCTTAAGGATGACCACCTCGGGTTGCTCTCCTGGTGACACCTGTGAGGGGCGGATCAGCTCATCCAACACCTCCGCGCAATCTCGAAAGGTCTTTCTGTAGGGAAGAGGATCGGAGACCTCTCCTTTGATCTTCCGCCACACGTTCCCCGCGGTCGCCGATTTCGCCGCGACCTTGAAGAGGCGGTCACCGGGAACGCAATCGCCTCTCCCGGTTATGAGCACTGTTTCCCCCGCTTTTCCCTCCGGCAGCGGTTCCCCCCGGCGGGAATGAATCCCCGCAACCGTCATACCCCTCTTTTCCCTCCCCTCCAGGGTTTCCGGTCGCAGGCGGTCCCCCGGAGCCAGGGGATGGCGTAAGGATACCTCCAGCTTGCCTTCGGTGACATTCTTCACCGTTCCGACCCACAGCCCGCTCGATCCCGACCGATGTGGGGACAGGACGCGAGAGGAAGGATCCGGTCCCAGAAAACCTGATGTCAGCCGCCTGGAGAACGTCCGCGAGAGCATTTCCCGAGCCTCGTCAAGAGCCGCATCTCCATCTTTTTCTTCGGCGTCGAGGACCCGTCTGTATGCTTTGACCACCTGGGCGATGTAGTCGGCCGGTTTCATGCGCCCTTCGATCTTCACCGCCGCCACGCCCATTTTCTTGATCCGGGGAAGAAACGGGAGTCCGCAGAAATCGCTGCAGCTCAGAAAAAACCCTTCCCTGCGCCCCTGTCGAAAGCGCAGGCGACAGGGCTGCACGCACCGTCCCTGCAGACCGCTGTGCCCGCCTCGGAAACTGCTGGCCAGGCACAACCCTGAAAAGGAGTAGCACAGAGCCCCGTGCACGAACACCTCCACTTCCACCTGGGAGCGGGCAGTGATCGTCGCAATCTCTTCCAATGTCAGTTCCCTGGCGAGCACCACGCGTGCTACTCCCATTCGTGCGAGCTGGTTCACTCCGGCATGATTGTGCACCGTCATGAGAGTACTTGCGTGGAGTGGCAACTCTTTGAAGAACCTCCTCGCAAGATAGAAGACTCCCGGGTCCTGCGCGATGAGGCCGTCCACTCCAAGGTCTGCCAGGGACTGCAGAAGGTTCAGCAAGGACGGGATTTCAACGGCGGTCACCAGACTGTTGAGAGCCACGTAAACGGAGACGCCCCGTTTGTGGGCGTAGGGGATCAAAAAGGCCAGTTCATCCAGGGAGAAGTTGGTCGCGGAGGTGCGGGCGCTCAAGAGTTTGAGTCCCAGGTAGACGGCATCGGCTCCGCTCTCCACCGCCGCCGCAAAGCTCTCCCCATTGCCTGCCGGAGCCAGCAACGCCGGCGTTTTGACTGGTTCCCCGGCTTTCATTCAGACGAAACGCCTTCAAAGACCTGTTTGAAGATCCAGTCGATATGCTTCAAATGGTAATCCATCTCGAAAAGCCCGTCCACTTCTGCACCCGACAAATGCGCCATGATCTCCGGGTCTTCCTTCAGCACCTTCTGGAGTTGTCCCCCTTCCTGCCACACTTTCATGGCGTTGCGCTGCACGAGGCGATAGGCATCCTCCCGGGAGAGACCCTTGCGCGTCAGTTCCAACATGACGCGCTGGGAAAAGAAGAGCCCCCCCGTCAGGTCCAGATTGCGCCGCATGTTCGCCGGGTACACGGTGAGACGCTCCAGGACGCGGGTCAGGCGTGTCAGCATGTAGTCGACAAGAATCGTGGAATCGGGCGCGATGATTCGTTCCACGGAAGAATGACTGATATCCCTCTCATGCCAGAGGGCCATGTTTTCCATGGATGCCAGCGCGTTGCCCCGAAGCACGCGGGCAAGTCCCGAGAGGTTCTCGGAAGCGATGGGATTGCGCTTATGGGGCATGGCCGATGAACCTTTCTGACCCGCGTCGAAGAACTCCTCGGCTTCCCTCACCTCGGTGCGCTGCAGGTGGCGGATTTCCACAGCGATCTTTTCCACGGTCCCACCGATGATGGCCAGAACGGTGAAAAACTCTGCGTGGCGATCTCGTTGGAGAACCTGGTTGCTCACGGGGGAAGGCCTTAAACCGAGCTTCCTGCAAACCCGCCTTTCAACGGACGGATGCACGTTGGCATAGGTTCCCACAGCTCCTGAGATCTTCCCCGTGCTGACGGAATCCACCGCATGGACCAGGCGCTCCCGGTTCCGTTCCATCTCTGCGTACCACAGAGCGAACTTCAGGCCGAAGGTGATGGGCTCGGCGTGAATGCCGTGAGAACGCCCCATCATGACCGTGTCCTTCCACTGGAACGCGTTCCTCTTCAAAACGGCCAGAAGGGCATCCAGGTCCTGCAGCAGCACTAATCCGGCCTCCTTGAGAAGCATGCCCAGGGCGGTATCAAGGACATCGGAGGAAGTGAGTCCCTCGTGGATGTGTCGGGAAGCCGGCCCCACATGCTCGGCCACGTTGGTGAGAAAGGCGATGACGTCGTGCTGGGTTTCTTGTTCGATCGCGGCGATGCGATCCACCTGGAAAGCCGCCCTGGTTTGAATGGCCCGCAGGTCCTCGACGGGGATCTTGCCGTCCTCGGCCATGACTTCGCATACGGCCACCTCCACCTCGAGCCACTTTCTGTATTTGTTCTCCAGTGTCCAGATGCGACCCATCTCGGGCCTCGTGTACCGTTCGATCATGACAGCTCACTTTCCGGCGATTCCAAGCCTGGTCGACGACGCACAAATGATTGATGGGATGGGCAACCCCTGCCCTTTTCTGTTATCCTCGGGGCGAGATGCAAAGCATCCCCGTACCCCCCCGGGACTCTCCTTGGGGGCACGGCATCCGCCCGCGACAGGGTACCGCTGATCTGCCCACCGGGTAGAACCGATCCACAGGCATTGCCCTATAGCATACGGCAGAACGTCTTGCCAAGGCAGCTGTGAAAGGAACGACCCCATGCCCCTTCTGGGAGCCCACATGTCCATTGCAGGAGGGCTTCACCTGGCTTTCCGGAGAATTCGGCAGGTAGGCGGGGAGGCCCTGCAGATCTTCACCAAGAACCAGGTGCAATGGCACGCGGAACCCATCGATCCCGAGGGGGCGATCCTGTTCCGGAAGGCCTGGGAGGAGGCGGGGAGGATGCCTGTGGCGGCCCACGACTCCTATCTCATCAATCTCGCTTCGGGAGACAAGTCGACGGCATGCAAGTCCATCGCGGCGTTCGCAGAAGAACTGAGGCGCTGCGAGACCCTCGGCATCCCTTATCTCGTCGCCCATCCCGGATCTCACCTGGGTGAAGGTGTGAGGCAGGGACTCGAACGATTCACGACCAATCTGGATTCCGCCATGGAGACGGCCGCAGCGGAAAACGTCACGGTGCTAATTGAAACCACGGCCGGTCAGGGGACCAATCTGGGGTCCCGTTTCGAGGAAATCGCCTGCATTCTCCAACGCTCCCGGTACGGCAACCGATTGGGAGTCTGTTTCGACACGTGCCACGCCTTCGCAGCGGGCTACGATTTAAGGGACCCGCAACGCTACGGCGAGACATTCGCACGGTTTCAAGCCGTCATCGGCACGGAACGCATCCACCTATTCCATGTGAACGACTGTAAAGGGGGACTCGGATCCAAAGTCGACCGCCATGAGCACATCGGAAAAGGGCAGATCGGATTGGACGGCTTCCGTATTCTCCTGAACGATCCGAGGTTCAAGGCGCATCCAATGGTTTTGGAAACCCCCAAGGGAAAGGACCTGAAAAACGACCGGAGGAATCTGCGCGTTCTCCGCTCGCTGATGGCCCACGCGGAAGGTCGGGGTAAGGTGCGGACTCTCGCCGGGGATCCCGAAAAATCGACGTCTTCACGCCTCAAAGGTGTGCGCCGGGAGAAGTAGACGTCGGTTCTCCCTTCTTTACACCGTGCCCGTCTCCCCGGCTCGGGGAGACTCCTGGAAAACCCTCTTCCCCGTCAACTGACCACCCAGACGGTCTGTTCCCCGGCCAACTGGACGACCTTGTTGCTCACCCGGCCCATGAAGAATTCCTGCACACGCGACAATCCCCTGCGCCCCACCACGATGGTGTCGTAGGCCCCGTTTTCCGCTTCCTCCAGAATGCACCCCGCGCGACTCCCGCCCCCTTTCTCCAGCTTCTCCTGGATGCGCCTCGGGTTCATCCCTGCCGCCACGAGGCGCTCGCGGGCTTCCCGAAACACGGGCTCCATTTCCTGCCTTCTCGACTCCAACTCCATTTCCGCCGTCGTTTTCCAATCCTTCTGAAGTGCCTCCGCAATCCCCTTTTCATAAATCCCCTGCAAGATATCCAGACCGCGGACGGCGTGATAAAGGGTTACCTGGAACCAGTCCGAATCGTTCAACGTGGAGGCCACGTGATCCACGGCACGCATGGCCCCTTCGGAATTGTCAAGAGCCACGAGCACCTTGCCTCGCTGCATCCCCCCCCCAACCACCCAGACCGGCACCTCGGAGATTCCCTCCAGCAGTTTAAGGGCAATGCTCCCAAGGATCAGGTCCTTGAGTTGGCTGACACCCCTGCGGCCCAAAACCACCGCGTGATAACCCGTACCGGCTTCCTGGATGATATCCCTGGCAATTCCCGCCTTTCGCTCCTGAACCCTTTCCACAATGGCATGGTCAGGGACTCCGGTCTCCACAAGGATGCGGCGCGATTCCCGGAGGAACTCTATGATGTTCCGCTCCTGCATTTCCTCCCACGTTTTGATGTCAGCGATGCGGTATTGATACGCCGGTTCCTTCTGCGCGTCCCAGAAGGAGTCGGGGATCTTGGCCACGACATGGAACAGGACGATCTGCACCCCTTTGGCCGGCAGGGTCTTTCCGACGTAACGCACGGCATCCATGGCATTCTGTGACCCGTCCACGGCGATGAGTATTCTTCTGATACTGGCATGCGGCATGATGCGCTCCTTCCACTCCCTCGCATTTTCTGTCTCTGTTGCCCTTTATGGAGGGCTCCCCCACCGCCTCCCTTTCCCACACGAATCTCCCGGTATCGGTGCGGGCTCTGAAGAAAGGTCAGCATCGGGGGTCCATCCCGGATACAGGGCAATGCGCAGTTCGAATTCGCCGGCCCCGGGCACGCGGGTGACACTGAAACCCACCTTTCGCCCCAGGGCGAGCATGGTGGTGTTCTCAGGGAGCACGTATCCCCACACTTCCCTCATTCCCCGATCGGCGGCAATGGACAGGCAGTGCTCCAGCAGGGCGGCCCCCACGCCCTTGCCTTGCCAGGGATCCCCCACCACGATGGCGAACTCGGCCCTGGTGGCGTCCGGGTCCCCCATGAGGCGCACCACCCCCAGCATCGTCTCGCTCTCCCCCCGTTGATCGATGGCCACCAGAACGATATCGCGGTCATAGTCGATTTGCGTGAATCGCGCCAGCATCTCGTGGGAAAGGTATTTGATGGGTCGGAAGAAACGGAAATAGATGCTGGTGGGTGAGAGTGTGTTGAAGAGGTCCACCAGCAAAGGTCCGTCTTCGGGCTTCACTGGGCGCAGCAACACCTCGATCCCTCCCCGCGTGACGACTTGCTTTTCGTGCTGAACGGGATAGGAACTGATGACGAGGTGCATGGGCGGGGTGATCTCAGAGGGTTCAATGGCCACCCTCGCATCCACGGCCCAAACCTGATCCCGCCCGGGAACCAGAGGGTTGACATCCAGTTCGACGATTTGGGGGAAATCTGCGACCAAATGGGAGAGACGAATCAGGACCTCTTCCACCAGGAGCAGATTGATGCCGGGGCGATTCCTGTATCCCTTGAGCAATTGGAACACCCGGGTATCCTCCATCAGTCTCCGGGCAAGGAGCCGGTTGAGGGGGGGCAGGGCCAGTGCGCGGTCTTTCAGGACTTCGGCCATGATTCCTCCCATGCCGAAGAGGATCACCGGTCCGAAGTCCCTGTCCCTGACACTGCCCACGATCAGTTCGTATAAGTGCCCTTTGAGCATGGGCTGGACCGTCACACCCAGGATTTCCGCATCCGGTTGAGTCAACAGGGCGTTTTCCACCACCTGCCTGAAAGCCCTGCGGACATCGGACTCATTGCGCAGGTTGAGCATCACTCCGTCCACGTCTGTCTTGTGAGAAATGCCTTTCGCGTGGATCTTCACCACCACCGGGTACCCCATCGCCCCAGCCCCGGCCACGGCCTCGTCCTCGGAACGAGCCGCCTCCGTGGGATTCACCGGGATGCCGTAAGCTGCCAGGAGCCGTTTGGACTCCACCTCATCCAGGAACTTCCGCCCCTCTTCCAGCCCCTTTTGGATGATCTCCGAGGCTTCCCTCTGGTTGAAGCGCAAGTCCCGGGGAAGCTTGGGAGGGATTTCCTGCAGCATTTCCAGGTTCCTGGAATACCGGTACATGGTCATGAAGGCATGGACGGCCCGCTCGGGTGTCTCGTAAGTGGGGATTCCCGCCCGGTTGAAGATTTCTCTCCCCTTTTCCACGTCTCCGGCCCCCATCCAGACGGTGAAAATGGAAACCCGTCTCCTCTCCAGGATCCTGGTGACACTCTCCGCCACCGCAGTAGGGTTCGTCAGGGCCTGGGGAGTCAGGATCACCAGAAGGCTGTTCACTTCCGGGGCTGCCATGCAGATTCGCACCGCATCCCGGTACCGGTCCGGCGTTGCGTCTCCGATGATGTCCACCGGATTGCCCCGGCTCCAGTAACGGGGCAGGCATTCGTCCAGGCGTGCGATGGTGGCCGCGTTGAGGGTCACCGGTTCCATGCCGTAAAGGGCCAGGGCGTCGGCGGCCATGACTCCCGGCCCTCCTGCGTTGGTGATGATGGCGAGGCCGGGGCCTCCCGGTCTGGGTTGCTTGGCCATCAGTTCGGCACAGTCGAAGAGTTCTTCAATGGTTTGGACCCTCGCAATCCCTGCCCTCTTGAACGCGGCGTCGTAAACGGCGTCCTCTCCGGCGAGGGCGCCTGTGTGGGACGCGGCGGCCCTGGCCCCCGCCGGGGAGCGGCCGGACTTGAGCACGACAATGGGTTTCACCCTTGAAACGGCCCGCGCCGCGCCCATGAATTTTCTGAAATTGGAGAGGTTCTCCACGTAGAGGGCGATACTGCTCACTTCCGGGTCATTTCCCAGGTAGTTGATGATGTCCCCGAAATCCACGTCCAGCATGCTGCCGATGCTGACAAAGTGGCTGAAGCCGATCCGCTCGTGAAGGGCTATGTCCAGGATGGCCGTGCACAAGGCGCCGCTCTGGGAAATAAAGGCCAGCCTTCCGGGAAGGGTCATGTGGTTGGCGAAGCTCGCGTTGAGATTCACCCCGGCGCAGAGAACCCCCAGGCAGTTGGGACCGATGATACGCACCTTCCCCCTGTAGGCGATTTCCCTGATGCGCGCCTCGATGGCACGCCCCTCGTCACCCGCTTCCTTTCCCCCCGCCGAGAGAATGATGGCCGCCCCTACCTGCCGCGAGGCGCAAGCTTCCACGATGGAAGGGACGGTTTCGATGGGCGTGGTGATCACCGCGAGATCCAGCGGCGCTTCGATGTCCCGGATGCTGGCGTGGGTGGTCAGGCCGAATAGTTCCTCATACTTGGGATTGACGGGGAAGATGGATCCTTCGTAGCCACACTGAGTCAGGTTCCGCATCACTGCTTCCCCCACGCTGTTTTCTCTCCTGCTCGCTCCTACCACCGCAATGGCCGAAGGCTTGAAGATCTTCTCCAGGTTGAAGATGCTCATGACACTTCCCTCAAGGCTCACCAGCGCTTCTCAGCGGTTGCGTGCCGATTCCGGCAGAGCCGGACTCTTAAAAGGCACGAGTCCCCCGGCGAAGGACGCAAAATCCGTCCTCATCGTCACCGTGGGAAGCTGCAGGCCGGTCAGGATCATCACAGCAGGCCGCGCAGTTCGTTGGCGGCCCCTTCCAGCTCACCATACGCGCAGGCGATCCTGATGATCGCAGGATCCGTGATGGAACAGATGTCTTTGAATATTTTGGACCGGTGTTGGGCGAAGGAGGCGTCATTGGACATGACCATGTCCAACTGGCGCGTGTGCATGAGAAGGTAACCCAAGAGTTTGAGATGCTCCTTCATGACCCCCTCCTCAAACCCTTCGAGGCGGGCGAACGCGGCATCCTCCTTCACCTCGGCCCTGAATCCGAACTCTTCAAGGATGTTGGCTACCAGGTGGGCACGCCTCACCCTCCTGCCGTAATCCGCTGCACCGCCCTTGAAATTGAAGCTGACGTAATTCTCGTTGGGGCGCTCCCCCACCAGCGCCTCCACGGTGCAGAAGTGGAACCCGAAACGGGAACTGAGGCTGCAAAAGTTCTTGGAGATCATGAAATAATTCTTGTTGGCATATTCGGAAGGCATGGACGGGTCCAGTGCCGGGTTGGCGGAAGCCTCCAAGAGCACGGACATGAACCCTCTCGTGTCAACGGGAGGCGGTCCCGACCAGGGTATGGCGGTGATGCCCTCCCAGAGAGCCAGCATGGGCACCGATGAAATATTGGAGAGATGGACAAATTTTCCAGGGACGTCCTCCCTGAATCCATCGTCCAGGTTGATGATCCACCATTGCATGGGAATATCACACACAAGCTGCTTGCTCGCCCGCTCAGAAAAATGGTGCTCCTTTCCGAAACTGAACATTTCCTTGAGGGACTTTTCGTGGCAGAAACGGGTGATGTCGTGGAGCGTTCTGCAGTTCCTGGCCTTGAACTCCGTGGAGTCCGGGTCCAGAAGATGGAGGGGAATGATGAGTTCCGAGACTTCCCGGAGGATTTCGTAAACGGGGCTCCCTTCCATGAGGTTCTTTCTGGATGGCTGGACCTTGGCAAGGAGAGATTCCACGCGCCCCCTGTAGATCCTCCGAGTGTCGGCATCCACGGTCAGTACGACGCCGCTTTCGATCTTCTCCGTGGCCATCTGCACACCAAAGACCGCCGGCACCCCAAACTCCCGCGCCACGTTGGCCAGGTGCCCCGCCACACTGCCCTGCTCCGTGATCACAGCCGCCGCCCGGCTGAGGAGGGCCGCCCAGCGGGGAAGGGCCTGGGCGGCCACCAGCACCGCACCATCGGGAAAAAGCAGGGCGTCGCTGTTCCGCCTCACCACAAAAGCCGGACCGGCTGCCACTCCCGAGCTGGCCGTGGCGTCCCCCTGCAAAAGAAGGGCGTCACATGCGACGTCGTCTTCCGTGCAGACGAATTCCGTCTGTCTCCCTTCCGTTTGGGTGAGGGGACGGCACTGAAGCAGGACGATTTTCCCCTCTTCATCCACAGCCCATTCGATGTCCTGGGGAGTCCCGTAGTATTCTTCGAGCATGACGGCGATCCGGGCGAGCTCCAGGATCTGCTCGTCCGTGAGGGAGGGCTCGCCACCCTTCTCCTCCATGACATCCATGCGGCACACACCCTCGTCAGGATAGCACACGAATTTGACGGTCTTGTTCTTCACATCCCTCCGGACAATTTCCCCCGGCTGGTTCCCCTTGCGGGAGACAACGAAATAGTCGGATGCGACGCTGCCGTCCACCACCGATTTGGGAAGGCCCCAGACGGAACTGATGCAAATGGAATCATCCCTGATATTCAAGGGGTTGCGGGAATAGGTCACCCCTCCGGATTTGGCGTTCACCATGGCCATGCATCCCACGCACATGGCGATTTCTTCATCGAGAATGCCCCTTGTGAGCCGATACATGGCGGCCTGGAGGCTGTATTTGCTGGCGACGATCTCCTTGTAGGCCTGGAGGATGTTCTCCGAACTCACATTCAATTCGGAGCGGTACTGACCGGCAAAAGAGGTGGATGCGGAGTCCTCTCCCAAGGCACTGCTCCGCATGGACACCTTCACATTCCTCCCCATCTGTTTCTCCAGGTCGGCGTGGGCATCCATGATGGCCCGTTCCACATCCTCAGGCAACTGTGCCCTTATGATCAACTGCTGAATGTCCGCGCTCAGGGAATACAGCTGATCCAGTTCCCCCTTTTCAGATGCCTGGAGGCGACGGTTGATCTCCATCTGCAGGTCGTTGTGCTCAAAAAATCGATGGTAAGCATAAGACGAAATGACAAACCCCGGAGGGACCGGAAGATGCAGCCGGCTGTGGAGCTCGCCGATGTTGGCCATCTTGCTCCCCACCTGGTCCGCCATGGTCTTGTCCACCTGAGACAGGGGAAACACCAGCACCTCTCCCCTGGGTTCTTTTCTCCGGGTGAGTCTCGCGTTGATGTCTTCCTGAATGTGCTGGAAACGGTCGAAGAGATCCTTGTACTTGCCCGGGGCGAGCTGGTCCATGTTCTGAACGATGCGGAAGACATTGACGGACACGGCGGTGCAGTTGGCCCGCAGAAAGGACATGCCGAACGGCCGGTCTCCCCTGAGGGCCCCTTCGATGCGCGACATGATCTCAAGCGCCTTGTTGTTGGCGCTCAGAAGCAGCTTGAAACTGTGGTACCGCGCCTTGAACGCGGCGCGAAGCGCTTCCGCTTCGGCGGCCGACAGTTCCTTCGATTTCCTGGAAAACCATTTTCGCAAAACACGCGACAAAGCGGACATGGTCGCCGCCGTTTTTCCGTCTTAGCGTTTGCCTCGCAAAACCCCTTCCACCGAATCCTGGATTCGCCGCTCATGGAGGGCCTTTTTCTTGTAGGCATCCTGGAGCTTGTAGAGGAGTTCATCGATATCCATGGGTTTCATGAGGTAGTCGAAGGCCCCCAGTTCCATCCCTTCGATGGCCACTTCCATGTTTGCGTGACCGGTGAGCATGATCACTTCGATGAGCGGGAACGACTTCTTGATGGCGCGGAGGGTCTCGAGTCCGTCCATGCCCGGCATCTTCACATCCAGCACCACAACGTCCACAGGTTGGGCCTGCAGGAACGCAAGGGCTTGCTCCCCACTGTGCACCCCACTGACATTCAGGTTCCGTTTCCTCAACCGCTTCAAAAGCGTGTCGAGGAATTCCACCTCGTCGTCCACAAGCAGGACGCTGAAAGCATCCACGAGCATCACCTCCTCAAGCTTTAGGCCGGCACCACCGGTCGGGTCTTTCCCACGAACCCGCCAGGCTCCCTCCCTGCTTCCGCGAAAATCTGGGGCATCCTTGCGAGGTTCGCGTCCATCGCTCTCCGAGAGCTTCGGGCCGGAGACGCCGTTTGCAGCGGCATCACCGGTTTGCAGCACAATACCCAGAATCCCGCACAGACCATATCTTCCAACTTCAGCCTGGGAAGTGCAACATCAAATTCCCGCTTCCGCCCGTCACGCAAAAGGGAGAATCTCGCAGCAAGATCCAGTTGAGTCCCCCTCGCGGCCATCTCCCCATCCCGCAGGATCTTCACATCCCCAGGAAACGGTGGGGATAGTGCCGCTCCAGCACCTGAGAAATGACACGCTTAAGCTTGTAGACGTCTCCGCTTTTTTCGAGGAAGGCAACCGTCGGCCACCGGCTGTCCGCGACTCCAGGCTCCTCCTCCAGCGTGTGGACCAGGATGGGAAGGGGCGGCTCCCTCCCCGACAGAATCTCCAGCATGTCGATTCCTCCTGGATTGGGTATTTCCAGGTCCAGGAGAACTAAGTCCGGAATGCGGCACCCCTCGATCATGGCCATGACCTCGTCGGCATCCTTGGCCACCTGAACACTGTAGCCTTCCTGGAGCAACTCCCGGCGCAGCAGGTCTCTCACGTGCCTGTTTCGGTCCGCCACCAGAATATGAAACTGACAACTCATGGCCTCACTTCCCGGATAGGGTCTTTCACCGTTGCGAAGGCTTGTCTTGAAAAAAGCGCTTTCGAAGAGATGCTCCCGTCATGAGGCGTTTCGGTCTTTCCCTCTCCCCCGAGGCGAGGAGAGGGAACTCGGAGTCAACCGTGTTCACCGGCACTAACCTTTGATTTTGACCAGATAGACGGAACAGGGGCTGTACTTTGCCACCTGGCTGGCGACGCTCCCCAGCTTGAAACGGGCGGACGGGCTGAGGCCGCGGCTGCCCATGACGATGAGATCACACTTTTCCTTCTCCGCGAAATCGATGATGGCATCGGGCACGGAGGCGGACTCGACGACGGAGCGGTTGGAACTACCCTGGAGGCCCGCCGCCTCCAGCTTCTCCCACGCCGTCTTGATGATCTCGTCGGCACGTTTTTCGAACCCGTCCATGTGCCTCTCCCTTCTTGCGGGGGAAATCTCGTGGTCGTCCATTCCCCCGATGTAGGGGACGACACTGATGATGGAAATTTGAGCACCCTTCAGGGCGGCGAGATCCATCGCCACCTGGAGTGCCTCGTCCGAATATGCTGACCCGTCGAGGGGAACCAATATTTTCATCATCTCCTCCTAGACCTCCTTCCTCACTTTCGCCTTCTTCATGGTGAGCCCGATCCCGTCAAACAGGTAGTAAACGGCGTATCCCCACCACATGGTGTAAGCCACATAGAACAAGAGCAGGAAGATCACCGTGAACGCCTTGTCCACCACGCGCTGCGCCTCGATTCCGAAAAAGTTGTAAGCCGGCTCGATGGCTCTCCTGATGGTTTCCGACACGATGTTGGCTTCCCCTATTTTCTTCTGTTTCTGAAGTTCTTTCACCATGGGAGTGAAGAGGTTCCACCAGACCCTCATGACCTCCTGCCCGTCGATGCCGTAGCGGGAGGCGACCTCATCGGCTTTGTTGTGATACATGGAGTCGCTGTCCCTCAGGGCTGCGGCGAGGAGTTTCCCCAGATCGCCGCTGACCTTCACCTCCGCGTCCTTGGCGCCGATCTGCCCCCCAGCCGCCACGACCATTTTCACCGCCTTTTCCACGTACTTGGCGTCGGAGAGTTTCACCGTCAGATCGATGTTCTGTCCCTGGAACCTATTGGCGTTTTCCGTCACCATGGGAATGAAATAGGACGAGCCCTTGGAAAGCTTGTTGAAGAGGTCGTCGGCATACTGCAGGCCGTTCTTACCGTCGAAAAGGGGCGAGAAAATGAGGATCAGGACCCCAAGGAACGTGAGGGCAAGAATCAAGCCCGTGTTGAAATAGCTCTTGTGTCTGACCAACATGATCAATCCTCCTCTCGCAGCATTCCAAGGTTGGAAAAGAACTTGCCGAAGATCCAGATGCCGAAGATGGCCACCACGATCCAAAACACGATGTTCCCCACAAACTCGATGTTGGCGACGAGGCTCTTGGGCAGGTTCAGGACCTCCAGTTCGTTGAACTTCTTAGGCAGCGTCGCCAGCCGGTTGACAAAGCCAGCCAGGATGGAAACGGCATAGAATCCCCGGATGTGGATTCCTTTCACCACCTTCGTCGTGAGCGCCCCCACCTGAATGCCCACAAGCGACCCGATGAGCATGCCCATGGCCAGGGTGTAGAAGACATAGCCGTAAATGGCGTATTGACCGATGGCCGCAAGTCCCGCCGTGAAGATGATCTGCAGGATGTCCGTCCCCACCGTGGTCATGGAGGAGACCCCAAAGATGTAAACGAACATGGGAAAGGTGATGAACCCGCCTCCCACTCCCATGATGGCGGCCATGACCCCCACGACGACGCCCCCTAGGGCGATGATCACGCCGGAGATCTTCTTGCCCCCCGGCACGAAATCCTCGTCAAACCGGACCATGGGTGGAATGCTGAGTTCCTGAAGGCGGGCGGCGATGGCCGGGGTTCCGGAAACGGGGCCTCCGTGGGCGTCTCCTCCGGCCGTTGAGGGTCCCCTGCTCGATTTGAGAAAATCGATCAAGGCGTAGAATCCCAGGAAACCGAGCAGGATGGCATACACACCGCTGATGAAGGCTTCACTCAAGAGGGGGTCCTTGTTGTAGAGGCCTTTGTTGATGGCGCCGCCGATGAACGTGCCCCCCGCGGAACCCACGAGGAAAGCGATGGCCAGTTTCACGGAGACGTTCCCCAACTTCTTGTGCACCGTGGTCCCCATGATGGCCTTGGCAAAGATGTGAAACAGGTCCGTCCCCACGGCGAGGATGCCTTTGACGCCGGCGGCCATGAGAGCCGGGGTGATGATGAACCCCCCGCCTGCGCCGATGCAGCCGGTGATGAGTCCGGCAGCCAGTCCCACGGCGATGGAAACGATGAAAATGGTGGTGGTGTAAAACGCGGGGGCGTAAGCGGTCTTGCCTCCCAGAATACTTCCCGCTTCCACGAAGGATACCGCAAGAATGGGAAGGGACAGCAGAAACAGAACCAGGAGCTTCTTTCTGTTCTTGAGAATGGACATGGAAACTTCCAGGTCCCATCTCGCATGGGCCTCCGAAGAGGCTTTCAGAAACTCGAAAACCCTTCTCGCTACGCTCATCGATCAAACCTCCTCTTTTTTGAAAAACACCCTGCCCAACATCAGACACCTGAAGCACTGCTTGTGAAACCACGATGGGTTTCGATGATTCCGGGACTGAACCGCTGCAACCCTCGGCAACTTGAGGCCCGGTTCCGGCAGGCACGACGCACCTGTGCCCACCCTGATTTTACAATGATCGCGCTGGATTCGGAGGGCGGGCACGACGTTGTGATTCTCGGACAGGCTTGTGTGAGGACTCTCCGGGGATGTTTCGAAGTCTTCATTCCAGGGAACCAATCCAGGTGCTGGCGCCGAGATCGCGAGAATCCGCTTGTGCTGGATTCCCCGGAGAGTTCAAAAATTCATTAGGCAACGTTCATGCCATGAGCGGTCTTCTCGCCGTGCAATCCCCATCATGAGAAACGGCGAGTGATTGCGCGGGTCGATGGGGAGACTCCGTGGAGAATTTCCCACTGCTTCCTGTCAGGAGACTTTACAGTTTGTAAAGAAACCAATCCATTTCGGCATGCGGTTGGGAGAGCGGGCTATTGGTCGAAGACCGAAGGCAAGAGTGCTGAACCGGCGATGAAGATCCCAGGACTTTCAGTCGGGATCGCTGGAAACGGAGGTTTCGAAGCGGAGGCGATAGCGGTCGATCTTGGCAAGAAGGGTGGGGCGGGAGAGACCCAGGAGTTTTGCAGCCCGGCTGCGGTTTCCTCCCGTCAGGTTGAGGGCTTCGGTGATGAGAAGGCAGGCGAACCGGTCCATGCAGGCATCGAAAAGACCGTCCATTTGGTCGGACGACAGGATCCTGCGAACCCAGTGCCGCATCGTCTCTTCCGAGAGTTCCCCATCGGGTGCCTTAGTTGGCGAGGGTTCCCCGATGGCCCGAATCATGTCCTCTTTGCCGATGGGGCAGCCCCTGCTGAAAATGAGCGCTTTTTGAACGGCATTGGCCAGTTCCCTCACGTTTCCAGGCCAGGTTTGACCGTCCAGAAAGGTCTTGGCTTCATCGGTGATCCCCGGGTTTTCCGCCTCCATTTCCCGTGAGAATCTGGACAGAAAATACTCGGCCAGGAGGGCAACGTCCCCCGATCGTTCCCTGAGAGGCGGCAGCCAAATGGTGACCACGTTCAGGCGATAATAGAGGTCCTCACGGAATTTCCCCTCTCCGATGGACGCCTCGAGATCCCTGTTGGTGGCGGCGAGGATGCGCACATCCACTGGAATGGGCTCCCGCCCTCCAAGCCTCTCGATGCTGCGCTCCTGCAAAAGTCTCAGGATTTTCGCCTGGATGGTGAAGGGCATGTCCCCGATTTCGTCCAGAAAAACCGTTCCCCCGTTTGCCTGTTCGATCCGCCCCACCCGCCTGCTCAAGGCTCCCGTGAAAGCGCCCTTTTCATAGCCGAAAAGCTCGCTCTCCAGGAGCGTCTCGGGGATGGCAACGCAGTTGATGACCAGGAAGGGCTTCCCCGAACGAAGACTGTGCTGGTAAAGGGCCCGGGCGACGAGTTCCTTCCCCGTCCCCGACTCCCCTCGGATGAGGACCGTGGCATCCGTTGGTGCCACCCGGCCGATGGCCTTGTAGACCTCCTGCATGGGCCTGCTTCTGCCGACGATCAGTTCCAGGGATCCCTCCTGGGAGGAACCGTCCATTTCCACCCTGGATCGCATGATGCGTCCGGCCTCGATGGCCCGCTTCATGAGAGCAAGGATTTCGGGGATTTCAAACGGTTTGAGGACGTAGTCGAAGGCTCCAATCTTGGTGGCCTCGATGGCTGTCTCCGTCGTACCGAAAGCGGTCATGACGATCACCGGGATTCTCGAGTCCGTCTCCCGCATGGTGCGGAGCACCTCGAGGCCGCTCATCCCGGGCAGACACACATCCATGATCACTAAATCCAAAGCCGATTGGCGAATCACGGCCATTGCGGCCTCACCCGTGGGGGCGGTCTGCACGGCGTACCCCTCTTGCAGGAGGAGCCGTTCAAAGCTTTGCCTCAACTGGGGATCGTCATCGACGATCAGGATCTTATCCACGCCGTATCCTCCTGGGACGGAAGGGTCACAATGAAAGTCGTCCCCTTCCCCTTCTTGGACCGGAGGTTCAGACATCCCCGGTGATCCTCGACGATCCGCCTGGCAATGCTCAGACCCAGACCCGTCCCCTCCTCCTTGGTGCTGAAAAAGGGCTGGAACACCTGCTCTCGAATAGCCTCCGGGATGCCCGGACCCGTGTCACTGATCTGAAGCACCACCACCCGCCCCATGGGCTCCGAAAACCCCTGCATCTCCTGGATGTGGATCTTTCCCCCCTGACCCATGGCCTCACACGCATTGATGATCAGGTTGACCAAGACTTCCTTGAGCTGTTCCGGATCTCCCTGGATGGGCGGAAGACGCTGCTGGCGGGTCAGTTCCACCTCTGCACCGTAGGACTCGAGCCGATGTCTCAGAAGCTGCACCGACATGTCCACCACATCGGAGAGACTGACGCTTTGGATCTTTAGCTTGGGGGGCCGGGAGAATTCCAGGAAATTCTGGAGGATGGCATCGATGTGGCGGATTTCATCGGAGATGACGTCGAAGTCTTCCTTCTGGAGAGGGCTGAGTTCCAGGTTCCGCTCCAGGGAAAAGAGGCGCATCTTGACGGAGGTGAGAGGATTGCGCACGCTGTGGGCCACGCCCGCCGCCAGTTTACCCACCATGGCGAGCTTCTCCGACTGAACCAGGTGCTCGCGGCTCTGCCGCAGTTCCGAATGGGTTTGATCCACATCCTCCACCAGCTTTTGAATCCGCTCCCTCAAGGCCGTCACCTCGTCGTGGATCTTCAGCCCGCCGCCGGCCGGTCCGTCATTTCCTGCCGCCAGCTCCCTGATGGGTTCCAGGACCTGGTGATTCAGAACATAGAGCAGCGCGACTCCCAGCATGAGACAGACAGGAAAGAGCACCAGCATCAGTCCGTACACGCTTTTCACACGGGACTGAAAATCACCCATGGCTCCCTCCATGCCTTCTTCCAGCACATCACCCGCTTCGCCGGTCTGTCGAAACACTTCCGCCAGAACCCTGTCTACCTCTTTCACGAGGGAATCATCCGCCGCCCTTTCAGAACGCCGGTCTGCAACGAGGGAGTCTCCCGCTTCCTTGAACCGGTCGAACCGGGACTTGATCCCCCTGAAGCGCTCTCTCATGTCACCGTAGGCCACCGTGAGTCTGATCTTCGTGAGGAAATCCTCCGCGGCGCGCCGTTGCGCCTCGAGTTCCTCCAACCTCTCCGGATCGCCGGTCAGAACATAGGAAAACAGGCAGGCCTTTTGCATTGCAAGAGAGATCTGGAGGCCGCGGACGGCGATGAGGCCCTCCCACCTGCTGTCCGGCGCGAGGCCGGAAGACCAGGCGCCATCGCGAAACAACCAGAGAACTCCGGCCGCTCCAGCGGTGACAGTGAAAAGAATCAGGAAAACCGGCAGGAAAAGGCGCAATCGAAGGGAAATTCGTTTGAAAGCCATGGAAGCCTATCACCTCCAACGGAGTCTTGTCCAAGGTTTGCTTTTCTATAGTGGATTGTGAAGACTCTGGCAATTTACATTATGGGGCTTTCCGGCAAACGAGAAACGGGTCTCCCCCACGCGGCGACCCGCACTCCACCCTTCTTGCACCTCGGGGTGAGCGACGCTAGACTTCAAGTATGAGCTGAAAACCTTGCCCGCCATTCTGAAGCTCCCCGTTGAATGGTTCCGGGGAAAGCCGATCCTCGTGCACAGGAGGAATCCGACTTGACGACCCTTTTGGACCGATTGAATGTCGTCCGCTGGTGGAAGTCCCTGCGCCGTCCCCAGACCGACGATCAACTGACGGACGTCTTCCGCGCCAAGTACGAACGGTTCAAGGACCTCCTCGATTCCAACACGGAATTGTCCAAAATCATCACGGACCTGGAGGTCAAGCTGCAAGGGCATGAAACCTTCGGCATGGCTTACATCCGCTCCATGTCCGCCCGCGCCGTCTTTTACACCCTGCGGATGGTCCGAAGCCTGGAAGCTCTCTCGGGGAAACCGTACCCTCTCCTGCACCAGGTTCTCGAGGAACTCAACACGAAGATTAAGGATGAGCTTCAGGCGAGGAGGGAAGCGCCCGTCGCCGACCTGGTCCTTCCCTATTCGGCCGTCACCAAGGAAATGGTGGACTGGGTCGGGGGCAAGAACGCCAACCTGGGGGAGGTCTGCAACCGCGTCCATCTTCCCATCCCCGACGGGTTCGCCATCACCACGAGGGCCTTCCATCTCTTTCTCTCCGCCAACAACCTGGTGGACGAGATCCAAAAAATGAAGATGGAACTGGATGTTGGGAACCCCGAGAGTCTGAACCAGGTGAGCGAGGGCATCCAGCGGCTCATCATCTCGTCACCCGTGCCGGAGGAACTTCACCAGGCCATGGTTTCCGCCTGGGATGCCCTGAACGAAAGGTTCCTCAGACGTTCTCCTTCAGGCACGGCGCTCAGTGTCTCCCTCCGCAGCAGCGCCATCGGGGAGGACAGTCACCTTTCCTTTGCAGGGCAATATCTTTCCTTGCTCAACGTCACAAGAGACCGACTCGCCCAGTCGTACCGCTACATCATCGCAAGCCTTTTCACCCCCAGGGCCATGGCGTACAGGCTCACCATGGGCATCCCGGACGAGCACGCCGCCATGAGTGTCGCCTGCCTGGAAATGGTGGAATCCGTCGCCAGCGGAGTGATCTATTCCAGGCACCCATTCGAGCCGGGGCATAACGAGGTGATCATTTCCGCCGTCTGGGGGCTGGGTCCGTATGCCGTCGACGGCGTCATCACCCCCGATTCCTACCGTGTGAACAGGGACTCGCAAAGGAGCGTCGTGGAGAAGACCGTCGCCCATAAGCCGGTGCAGCTTGTCCGGAACCCGGAGGGTGGACTGATGGAAATGGAGGTCCCCCTGGAGAAACAGGATGCTCCCTGCCTCACACCAGCCCAGATTTCAGAACTCGCCGATTACGCCATCCGCCTGGAAGAGCATTATGGACTCCCTCAGGATGTGGAGTGGGCCCTGGACCCGGGGGGACGGCTTCTCATCCTCCAGACCCGCCCCCTGCAAATGGAGAGCGGCTTGGGGAAATCCCCCGTTCTGAACCCATCCGACCTGGAGAACTCCCGCCTTCTTCTGTCGGACGGTGCCGTGGCCTCCCCGGGGGTCGGTTGTGGGCCCGCCTTCCAGGTGCGCTCCGACGAGGATCTGAAGGATTTTCCCGCAGGCGCGGTTCTTGTGGCGAAGCACTCGTCCCCCAAGTACGTTGTGGTCATGCAGAAGGCGCAGGCCATCATCACCGACACGGGAAGCGTCACGGGGCACATGGCGTCGGTTGCGAGGGAACTCCGGGTCCCCACGGTCCTGGGCATGAAGGGGGCGACGCAGGTGATCCCCAACGGGATGGTGATCACCGTGGACGCCTTTGGGGGGAGAGTCTTCGAGGGAAGAGTGGAAAAACTCCTGGAGCTGCAAACAGCAAGGGAAACCCACATGACCGGAACCCCGGTCCACGAAACCCTCTCGCGCATCGCGGCGTTCATCACTCCCCTACGCCTTCTGGACCCCCGTTCCCCCTCCTTCACGCCGGAGCACTGCCGCTCCCTCCACGACATCATGCGTTTCGTCCACGAAACCTGCTATCACGCCATGTTCCAGATCAGCGACATCGTTTCCAACGGGGCTTCATGTGCTGTCAGCCTCAATGCCCAGTTGCCCATCGACCTCTGCATCATCGATTTGGGAGGCGGACTGGCCAAGGAAGTCAAGGTCCCAAGAAGGGTGCGGGTCGAGGAGGTCACGTCCGCGCCGTTCAAAGCCCTCCTGCGGGGCATGACCCACGAGGGAGTGCGCTACCTCAGGCCGAGACCGGTGGACTTGGGCGGGTTCCTCTCCGTCATGGGGCAGCAGATGCTGTCCAACGAGCAGACGGCGGAACGGTTCGGGGACCGGAGCTACGCCATTGTCTCCGACAAGTACCTCAACTTCAGTTCCCGCGTGGGATACCATTACAGCGTGCTGGACGCCTACTGCGGCCAGACCCTGAACAAGAACTACATCACCTTCTCTTTCAAGGGAGGCGCCGCGGACGACCTTCGGAGGAACCGGAGGGCCAGGGCGATCGCCCTCATTCTTCTTCAAATGGATTTTTCGGTGGACGTGACGGGGGACCGGGTGGATGCCCGTTTTCAGAAGTATGAAGCCCCCGTGATCGAGGAAAAGCTCGACCTCATCGGGCGGCTGCTCATGTTCACCCGCCAGATGGACATGCTCATGACCCATGAATCCCGCGTGGAACAAGTGGCCACGGCATTCATGGAAGGCAACTACGACCTGGATTGATGCGACCGGCTCCTGATCGTGGTTTAGGGTTCCCGACGAGAGTCGAGGACACCGCTTTTGGCGAGAATGAACCCCTCGGCCGCCGGTTGGCTCTCGGGGCGGTCGGTGCCGGCCGTCACCTTTCCTTTGGGACATGGCGGCCTTCCGAACAGCGCCCGAAGGTCCCTTGCCAAAGCGTTGGCAGCCCTTGCCGCTTCAAGGGACGACGCTTTCCGCACCTGCCGACTCAAGGAAAAGACCCCCTACGCGCACGAGATAGCCGGTCCGGACAGGGCAATCCAACGGAACGGTGATCATGGCATCCTTCTCCAGGACCTTTTCCACCTCACCAGTGAAAACGGGGGCTTGAGCGACATCCACAATGGTCACGGTCATACCCGGCTGAAGGCCGTGTTTCGAACCCATGCCGAAAATCACCTGCTGTCCCTCATCCACGCGAACGATGTGGTAGATTTCCCCCTGGCCCGTTCGGGCCAAAAGCTGCTCGCGCCGGTGGGCCAAAAGGTAATTGGTCAGGAAACCCAGAAGAATCAACGGCAGCAGCACCATGACTGCAAACCAGGGGGACACGTTCCCGTACTTCAGAAGCATGGATTTGGATTGCTTTCGCAACGCGTCGGCATCGGGCAGAACCCTCACGACGTGAACGGATAGGGGTTTGCCCGGAGCTCCCCCCGCCTCGCGAACGATAAGGGGATAGTCTCCCGGCTCCGCACCCACATCCACCGACACCTTTCCCCGCCACATGTCACCCCCCAGCCAGAAGCCCTTCCGCGATTCCAGAAAGACTAAGCGGACCCTGTCGGAGCCGCCCTGGACCTGAAGGAGGCTGAAATCCTTCACTTCCTCCCTCAGGAGACCGCTGATCTCCTCGGATCCCCCCGGCAGGAGCAGTAACAGGTTGACGGGATGCCGCAGGATGGCGATGAGCCCGTCCATGACGGCCACGAAGAAGAGGGCGACGATGACCGTGCAGACCTTCCCGGACAGACTCCGCCAGCGCGTGGTCTGGTCGAGATTCATGTTTTGAGGCCTCCGGCGGGAGTGCGCAGCCGCCTCACGATGATCATCCCAAAGGCGAGGGTGGGTATCGCCATGGCGAAGAAGGATTTCAAGAAAATGGGCGTCAGGTTCTCGGGGTTCCGACTTCCCAGGTAAATGCCGATGCAGACCTCCACAATGATCGCTGCGTCGAGGATGGCCACGGCCACTTTCTGCCGAAAATTCATCGCTGAAGGTCCTTCCGTGGAAAGGGCGGCAACGGGTTGCCTGTGGGTTGATGGCCCCTGCGGGCGGCAGAGAAATCGTCCATTCAAAAAAGGCCGGGCCGCCTCCGGCACTTCATGGGAAGTCCGATAGCGACCCGGGCTGGGTGTCGTCATCCTAATCGATCCGTCTACTTCTTGTAAATATCCGTCTTGCTGATGTTCATCATCCGGAGGGCCTTGCCGTCCTGCTTGTAATACACCCGGATCTCGTCTCCCGCGTCCCAGGTGCTGTCAGGAAGCGCGAAGTATTCCTCGGGGAGGGAGAAGGTGGTCAGGATCTTCTGCCTGGACGAGTACACGGCGATGGTCTTCTTGGCCTTGTCCACCTCGGGGAACTTTCTACCGGCCACTGCGGGGTCATCCTTCCCAACCCCCTCTTTTTGCTCGATGAGGGTGTAGGGGATGGTCTTGAACTGCTGTGCCGCAGCATCGAAGATCACGATCTGGTTGTTTTTGGTGTCCAGTTTCATCCGCTGCCCGGCCTTGGGTTCCGGTCCCATCTCATGCGGGTCCGCCGGGGTTTCGTAAACGATGGGGGGGAGGTAGTTGTAGTCGGGATTCTGGGTATCCCCCTTCCCGTCCCGGATCATGGTCACCACCTTCTTATCCTTGTCGTACTTGATCACTCGTCCCTGATCCACTTTCCCGAACTGGCAACCCATGAGGAGCACCACGGGGAGGATCAGCGCCATGGAAAGCATGCCGTTTCGCTTGATGGACATGTGCAACTCCCTCTTCATCTTCATGTTAGGCAAAATGGTTCACAGCCGGAACACCTGCATCCCTAAGCCGTGGAAACCCGCGTCGCCGCTTTTTTGGCCGCCACCTCCCTGGCCGCCCCTTGGAACATCTTCACCGCAATGTAGATGGCCAGGGCAGCCACGACACAGAGAACAAGCCAGGTGGCCGCAATGTCGCAGAAGGCCTTGGCGGAAGGGACGTACTGAGGATAGAGCTTCAGGGCCACGGAGATGAGACAGCCGATGACGGCGAACCCGAAGATGACCCGGATGCCGTAGCCTTTGATGTACTTGGTGGCCACGGTGCCCACCTGCGCCCCCACCGATGCGCCTACCAGCATGATGATGGCGGCCACCAGTTCGGTGCGCCCCTTGTAGGTGAAACTGGCGGCGCCGTAGAGACCGGAGATGGCCACTTCAAAGAGGTCGGTCCCGACGGCCACGTGAGTCGGGCAGCCCACCAGGTAAATGAGGGAGGGCATACGGATGAGTCCGCCGCCGATGCCGAGGATGCCCGCCAGCCAGCCGGTGAAGAAACTCACGAAGATAGGGAGCCAGGCGGAACAGTAAATGCCAGCCACCTTGAGATGAACCATGGGGGGGATCTTGATTTTGTGGAGGGTCTTGTGCCACTCGATGCCCGTGGCCAGCTTGTCCACTTGCCGGCCCGCGGCCAGGGCTTCCCGTTCCTTCTTCTTTCTCTTGTTCACATCGTGGAACACCATCCAGGCTATAAAGGCCAGGAGGGCGATGTAGAGCCAGCGCACCACCAGTTCCACCCGCCCGATGCGCTCCAGCCACATGATCATCTGGGCCCCCACTTCGAAGCCCACGACCGTCCCCACCAGCATGATGAAGCCTAGTTTGTAGTCCACGTTGCCGAATTTGCCGTGTCGCATGGTGGAGATGAGGGACTTGCCCGCCATGTGGGCGATGTCCGTTCCAATGGCAAACGCCATGGGGAAACCAAGGATGTTGAGACCCGGGGTGACCATCCAAGCGCCACCCATCCCGAAGAAGCCTCCGATGATCCCCACCCCGATGCCGAGAATGAGCAGACCGGGCCAGAAGATCTTCACGCCAGCGATGGGCATCAAAATATACATCCAATCCATATCCTTATCCTCCGTAATCAATGAGAAGAATCCGTGTGGAAAAACCCCATGCTCTAGTGCTCCGCCAGTTCCCTGGACTTGAGGTCGATGCCGATGTAACTCATGATGAGGTCCGCCAAAACGCCGAAAATCACGCCGATGAGGGGAATGATAATGACCGTCAGGAGAGTGAAATATGCATGGCTCTCGTTGTACAGGTTCGCCCACCAAGCCATGATCCCGTCGAGCTTCCTGCTGTCCGCCACGATGACCACATGAGCCGCCGAGCCACCCGCGGCAAAGGCGAAGCCGGGCAGCATCATGAGCGTGAAAGCCGCCAGGCCCGTCAACTGTGTCCAGATCTTTTTCATTTTCTTACTCCTCCAATGATGTCGTCAACCTACCAGATGAATGCATCGAAGCCCCTCTTACCCCTTTTCAAAGATGGACGGAACCGTGCAAACCTTCCGTCCACGCATGCTTCTTAACCACCTCTCCAGCCGTCAGCCATCTCACCTCCCTTTCTCCTGTTCTGTGTCGCTCCTTCACGATCTATCGCACAACCGTCACGGAACACGGCGCATTGGCCACCACCTTCGCCGCCGTGCTTCCGATGAAAACCCGCTTCAAGCCGCTGATCCCCGTGCTTCCCAGGAGGATCCGGTCAAACTTCCCTTCCTCCGCCACCCGGATGATGTTGTTTGCGGGCACGAAGCCCGCTTCCAGCAGCGTCTTCACGGGGACGGAATGCTTGTCGAAGACCGCCTTCGCCCTCCTGAGAGCCTCTGCAGCCTGGCTTTCGAGCTTTTCCTGGATGTTGAGAGGCATCTCGTCCAGGTCTTCCTTGGCATAGTAAGCCACAGACATGACCGTGATGTCGGCCTCTTCTTTCAGAGCCAATTCCACGGCCCTGTCCACCGCTTTCATGGAGTGTTCCGAACCGTCCGTCGCCACAAGCACCTTCATCAACCCCTCCTTTTTCTTTTCCCGTGGAAGCCAGATTCTCGGATTACCGCCCGAGGACTCTGCACGAGCAACCCTGCAGTGGTGCCTCATACCATGGGCAACAGTCGTGCCACCGGAGAGAAACGGCGTTTTGCCTTGAAGAGCCTGCTTCAACGGGATTCTTTGGGGAGGCGGGGATAGATGTGGAGAGAGAAAGTGAAACTTTCAGGGGACACAAGTGTCACCTGCGAGGAACACGGAGCGGACCGGAGTGACTTGGGGGTTTTCCGGACCCGGCTTTGGGGGGGTCTTGAAAAGAGAAGCCATGGCGCTTCGCGAGGGAACGTTGCCATAGAAAGCGCTGCCGCCGCATCACTCTCACTCGACGGATGGCGGCGCGGGTTTCCACCGCCGAGTTTCGCGAAACAGGCTCCTGACTCACTCCCATGGGGGAATCCAAGCATGACGGATTGAGTCGCAACGGTTCCCTTGAGTGCCCGTGGTGGGTCGATGGGGGCGGCTGGCCGCAGACCGAACCTCTACACGCTTTTCGACCTTAAAGGCCTGCGCTCCGTTCGGGAAAGCAGAGGGCGTCCACTTCACGCCTGAATCGATTTACTTGAATGGGCTTGAGAAAGCTCCCGTCGGCCCCATGAGCCAGCGCCAGGGCGATGTGCGCCTTCTGGTGGAGGTAACCCCCGGCGAGCACAACGACTTCCGGATGGGATTTCTTGATTTTCCTGAGGAGGGAATAATCGCCGGACATGAGGAGACCCAAGTCCGCAACGCACAGATGGAAACGGATGTCCTTGAGAAGGGCCAGCGCGTCCGCCTCACCGGCGGCCAGATAGCACTTGCACCCCCTGTGCGTCTCGAGGGCCCTGGCAAACAACTCCCCCGTATCACGGTCTGGTTCGAGGATGAGCACGTTACTGCGAGTCCTCTCTTTTTCTTTCATCCCAGCGCTCCGAGACTTAAAGGGCCATTGCCGCAGGGCGACGATTCCTCATACTATCAACATGCGTGCCACCATGAGGAATCGGCGGGACATTCCCTCACCCTTCAAAGCCCGAAGCGTCGGAGGGACAGCGAAAACTTTCGTCGCCGACCGTTTCCTCGTCGGCCATCGGAAGGAGAATGCGAAAGGTCGTTCCCGACTGGCCCGGCTTCTCCTCGTCGGTGAAGCTCTCGAATTCGATGGTCCCGCCGTGCTTTCCAATGATCCCATAGCTGACGGAGAGGCCGAGGCCGGTGCCGTCCCCCACCTTCTTGGTGGTGAAAAACGGGTCGAAGATCTTCTCCCTGTATTCCTTTTTGATGCCGCAACCCGTGTCGGAGACGACCACCTCCGCGAACCCGGCCTTTCTGCTCTTGCGGGTGAGGACGGTGAGAATCCCCTCTCCATCCATGGCATAAACCGCGTTGTTGATGAGGTTCAGGAGCACCTGCTGCACATCCTTGCACCCTCCCCGCACGATGAGGGGTCCCGCCTCCTGGGAGAAAACCAGGCGGATCTTGTTCATGTCCAGGGTGTGCTTCACCACGGCCAGGATGTCCTCCACATTGCTGTTGAGGTCGCAGAGCTCCTCTGAATCTTCACCCATGCGTGCAAAACTCAAAAGTCTCTCCACGATGCTCCGGCAGTGGAGTCCGTGGCGTTCGATGGTCTTGAGGTCGCTGTACTCCATGGTGCCCGGTTCCATGCGCTCCAGCAGCAGGTCGCAAAACCCCAGCATGATCCCCAGGGGATTGTTGATTTCATGGGCGACCCCCGCTGCAAGGGTACCCAGGGATGCGAGCTTTTCCGTGTTGATGAGCTGCCTTTCCAGGCTCTTGGTGTCCGTGATGTCCCGCGCCACGCAAAGCACCAGATCTTCGTCCCCTCCCTCCCCGCGGATGGGGACGTAGTGGATGTTGAACCAAATTTCCTCGCTGGAGATGGGAAAACGGGTCTCCATTCTTTGCGGTTCCCCCGTCTCCAGCGCCCTGCCGATGTATATCAGTTGCTCATCGGCCTGCGTCCCGGGCAGAAGCGCCTTCAACTCCCTCCCCGGCAATTCTTCCGGTGAAAGGCCGAAGAACTGGAGCATCTGGCGATTCCCCGTTCGGATGCACCCATTTCGATCCAAGGTGAAAATGAGATCGTCGGCACTTTCCACAAGGGATCTGTACTTGGCTTCCGATCGCTCCAGTTCCAGGGAATAGCGGCGAATGTCGTCCGTCTTGAGCGCTACCTCGTTTTCCAGAATGGTGGACCAGCGCAACTCATGGAGCAGCACCATGACGCTCCCCGTCAGGATGATGAAAATGACGATTCCCTCCAGGAAGATCTGCCTTCCATAGACGGATGCGACGATCCCCTCGATCTCCTCCGCCGGGGCCACGACGGCCACGGACCACACATAGTCCACGTAAGGGCCCTGGATGCGCACGGGAGAAAAGGCGAGTAGTTTCTCCATTGGCTCCACCACTTCCCGGTGCCAGCCGGAAAAATACGTCCCTTTCCCTTCGTTACCCCGAAGCATTTCGTTTCTCTGGATCTCGTTGATCTTGGCAAAGGAAATGTTGGGATTGCGGTTGCTGCGCGCCTCGAATGCGTTTTCCCCCACAAATATGCTCTCGGGATGATACAGAAAATTCCCCGAAGCGTCCAAAACCCACGCATAGCCGGTCTTGCCGGAACGGATGGACGGCATGAACTGCTGCAACAACTCAGTGACATTGACGATGCCCTTGAGATAGCCGCTGAAGCGGTGGGAAGCGTGGGGCCGTTTGGCATCGGTGGCGTCCTCGTAGGTGGGGATGATGAGGTCCATGAGGATGACCCGACGGTCGCTTGCCGGATCCCTGGCACGGGTCCCGGTCCCCATGATTCTTCCCCGGTTGCCCACGTCCGCCGCCCAGGACAGAAAGGCACCCGCCTCCCGATGACGGAGGCCGAGATGCTTCATGCCGATCCCCTCTTCATTGGCCACAAAAAGGGTGTTTCCCTCCCGATCCACCCTCCGGATCTCCACGATGCAGTCCCTTCGGAGAACGGGCAAGGTGGACAGCAGGAGCACTTCATAAGCGTCCATGTCGCAATACTGGATGGCGGGGAGGGAGTTGAGGAGGACCAGATCCGTCATGGCATTACGCAGGGTGGATTCGATCCTTTGAGCGGCGGCCCTTGCCAGCGCCAGTTGTTCGTCGTTGAACTGGTCCCTGATGATCCCCTTCATGTAACGGGAGGTGGAAAAACCCAGGTAGATCGCCACACATACCAGGAGGACAGCCAGGATTCCTGCACCCATGAGAATGCGATAGAGTCGCGTTCTCTCCTTCGTTTGCATCGACTTCATCGTGAATTCCCACATGAAACTTTCAGGTGACATAATGATTGACAGGGGCAGGGGATCCACAACACAATGAATCCACCACCTTTGCATCCGGAGGGAGCCCAATGCAGGCAAGAATTCTCATGATCGACGACGAAAAGGACATGCTCGTCCTGCTTGAGCGGATCTTCTCTGAGAAATCCCGCTACACCGTCGTGACGATGGAAGATTCCCGCAACCTGCCGGACGTATTGAAGCATCAGGACTTCGACGTTGTCGTCACGGACCTGAAGATGCCCCATCTGGACGGCATCCAGGTCCTGGAACAGGTCAAGAGGAAAAACGAGAGCACTGCGGTCATCGTCATGACGGCTTACGGCACCATTGAATCGGCCATTGAAGCAACCCGCAAAGGTGCCTTCGATTATATCACGAAGCCTTTTCGCAAAGAAAGGATTCTCCACGTGGTGGAGAAAGCCGTGCAGTGGCAGAAACTGCACCGGGAGAACCTCTACCTGAGGGAGCAACTGGACGGAAGGCCCCGGTTCCCCGCTCTCATCGGCTCCAGCCCGGCCATGCAAACGCTTCAGAGGAATATCGAGCGGGTTGCAGGGACCTCCGCCACCGTCCTTCTCACGGGAGAGAGCGGTACGGGCAAGGAACTGGTCGCCCGGGCCATCCACGTTCAAAGTCCGCGAAGGGACAAGCCTTTCATTCCCATCAACTGCAGCACGATCCCGGAAACCATCATCGAAAGTGAGCTGTTCGGCCACTTGAAGGGTTCCTTTACCGGGGCCATCCGGGACAAAAGGGGCCTCGTGGAGGAGGCCAACCAGGGGACGCTTTTTCTTGACGAAATCGGGGACTTGAGCTCCGTCATGCAGGTGAAGCTTCTCAGGCTCATCCAGGAAGGGGAATACAAGCCGGTAGGGTCCAACACCATCCGGAAGGTCGACGCACGGTTCATCGCAGCGACGCACCAAAACCTCCCGGAGCGGATCCGGAAAGGAGAATTCCGGGAAGACCTCTTTTACCGCCTCAACGTCATCAACATCCACCTGCCCCCTCTGAGGGAGAGGCTCCAGGACATCCCTCTGCTGGCTTCCCATTTTCTGGAAAAATACAATGTCCTGCATGGGAAAAGGGTGGAGCGGATTTCCCGGGAGACCCTAGATTTTCTCATGAGAAGGGAATGGCCGGGGAATATCCGCGAACTGGAAAACGTGGTGGAGCGGGGCGTTATCCTGGCTCAGGGGGATACCCTCGAGGTGGACGACCTTTCCATGGCGGGCGGGGACGTTCCGCGGGCCGGGACACTCCCCACCGCTGAAGAAGACCTCTTCTCCATGCCTTTCAAGGAGGCAAAGGACCGGATCCTGGAGGCCTTTGAAACGGAATACATCCAGCGCATCCTTGCCAGGCACGCGGGCAACGTTTCCCACGCGGCTAAGGATTCAGGGCTCAAGCGCCAGTACCTTCATCGCCTGATGCGGGAAAAGAGGATGGAATCTAAAGCGTTCAAACGTTCCGGTCCCGAAGATTGATACGGGACAGAACCGTTCGGTCCCCATCCTCCCGTTCACCGCGTTACAGCTCCACCAGCAAAAGCCAGAGGGATGAAAGAATCATGGTGATGGCCGTGGGAACGGCGGCCACCTTCACGTAAGCCATGAACGGGATGTGGTGGCCCGCCCGCTCCGCCATGCCCACCGTCACCACGTTGGCGCTCGCCCCGATCATGGCTCCGTTGCCCCCCAGACACGCCCCTAGGGGCCAGGGCCCACCAGAGAATCCCCCCCTGGGCCCCGGGAATGGCCGTGGTGAGGTGGGCCACGATGGGAAGCATGGTGGCCGTGAAGGGGATGTTGTCGATGATGGCCGAGGCGATGGCGGACACCCAGAGAATCATGAGTATGGCCGTCACGAGCGATCCCCTGGAAAGGTCGTTCACCCAGCCAGCGATCATTTGGATGAGCCCCGTCTCTTCCGCCCCCGCCACCACGATGAAAAGCATCATGAAAAAGACGAGGGTGGACCACTCGATCTCGTGCTCCAGCATCTCCACGATGTCCACCCTGCTCAGAACCAACAGGACCGCCGCACCGATGAGGGCCGCGATGCTGGGTTCCATGTGGAGCGCCCCGTGTATGATGAAAAGAAAGATGGTGGTCCCCAGGATGACCCCTCCCTTCATGAGGAGGACCCCGTCCGTGATGCGGTACTCATCCCTCAGGTAGGCGATCATCTTCTGCACGTCTCCCGCCTCCGCCTTCATGTACCCCTTCTTGTACCAGTAGAGAAAGTAGACCACCGTCACCGCAAGGCAAATGGCGCAGATGACCGTGAGGTTCTGCACGAAGTCGAGAAAGCTCAGCTTGGCGTAAGAGCCGATCATGATTTTGGGGGGGTGGCCGATGAGGGTCGCCGTGCCTCCCACATTGGATGCAAAGACCTCGGGCATGAGCAGCGTCACGGGGTTGATCTTGAAAGTGAGGGCGATCTCGATGGTCACGGGAATGATGAGGAGCATGGTGGTGACGTTGTCGAGAAAGGCAGAGGAGACGGCCGTCATTACCATGAGGATGGATGCGAGGGCGAACACGTTTCCCCGGGCCAACTGGTAGGACTTGTAGGCCATCCACTGGAAGACCCCCGTCTTCTTCAAAACCCGCACGATGATCATCATGGTCATGACCAGGAAAATGACGTTCATGTCCATGGCGTGCATGGCGTCCTCAAAGGAGAGGATCATGTAGTCCTTGTCGAACGTCCCCGCCGTGTAGCTCACGGTCATGAAGAAGGCGGCCCCCAGGAGGGCCGCCAGGGTTCGGTGCATCCACTCGAAGGCGATGAGGGCGTAGACGAGGACCAAAACCAGCGCGGCGATCCAGAAGGCGGGGGTGATGGCCCGCTTCATGACAAAACTGTGGTGGGCGAGATAGTAGACGTCCCCCTCCGGGCCTTGCTTTTCCCGCACCACGTTCTCCAGGGCGATGCGCCCAGATGATTGGTAGGAAGGCTTCTTCGCCTCGATTTCCACCTTCCCTCGAGGCAGGGTGGAGAGGGGGGCCTCAGTTCCGCCTCGTAGCAGTCCGCCTTGGACGTGGCCACTTCCCCCTCAGTGTGGATTTTCCGGCCCTCCACGAAAACGGCGATTTCCACCTCCTTCACGGCCTTTCCATGGGTGTTTGTGACCGTCCCCGCGATGACGAGCACGTCGGAAGGCCCCGCCCCAGCCTGGGATGTGCATGAGTATGCGACAGAGGAGCTCAGCAAAATGAGCAGTCCGCCGACAAAAATGACAATTGGTTGCATGAACATGAGTTGATTCCCTTTCTGTGTGGCTCCTCTGCGTTTCAGGATGAAGAAGGACAGCACCGGCAGATTGGAAAGGGTCGCGATCCTGATCCGCAGGACCACCACGCGGTGGATACCGACCACAACCCCGTGGCTGAAGGACCCGCCGGTGATGGATTCCACGGATAGATGGGCGATGGAGTTGATTGCGAACCCAATGAGAAGCATGATTGGCTTTTCCCGCTTACCCTGCTAATAGGCAAAGGGCATGCCATAAAACTATTGATATGAAATACAGATAGTTATAAGATCTTAAGGCAAAAAATCATTCTTTAATCTCTCAAATTAGTACATATTGAATCATCCTAGAGTTTCACTATGATCCTTAATAAAACATTTGATTTCCTGTATCCCATGAGAATTGCCCTGTTTGCAACGCTTGTTTCGCCCCATCTTTACCCCGAGGGCAACCTGAAGTGGCACGAGGGGCAAAGGAGGGGCATCTAGGGACGGGCTACGCCGCGATGGTGGGCGTAGAGGACCGTCTTCCTTCTCGAAAATAGGGGGTTTCGGTGCTTGACAGGCCCGTTGCCGTGAGTTATCCCCACCCCGGAGATGGGTCACGGGCGACGCCCTGTTTTTCTACGCACGGGAGGAAGGGCGTTCCCCAAGAGAGCCCCCCTCTGGGACCTATTCCAGGGAACGAAATGAACCCGTGGCCCGGGCAACCGGCTATATTTTGCAGCCGTTTCTTCAGTGTGGTCGGTGGGAGCAGCCGCCACTGGACGTTCCACCAAGTGAGGAGGCAATGATTGCCATGAAAGACGAACTGGATGCGTTTGTCCGCGAGACGCAGGAACAGATCGACCAAGAGGGAAAAGCAGCGTATGGGGAGGAGGTCTTTCGCCGGTGGAAGAACCCCCGGCACTTCGGCCCCATGGAGGATGCCACGGCCATCGGTCGCATCAAGGGCAAATGCGGTGACAGCATGGAGATCCACCTGAAGATCCAGGATGAAATCATTCAGAAGGCAAGCTTCGTGACGGATGGATGCGCATCCAGCGTCGCGTGCGGTTCCGTTGCGGTTGAGCTTGCAGGGGGGAAGTCCCTGGACGAGGCCGTCCTCATCGGGGGCGACACCATCTTGGCCCAACTGGAGGGTCTTCCCCGGGAAGAGACGCATTGCGCCTACTTGGCCGCAGAGGCTTTGCATGCGGCCATCCATAACTACATCGTCGGATGTTTCCAAGAGAGCTGAACCCGCACCACCACAGCACTCAACCGGCAGTCTCCTTCCCTTCCCAAAACTCGGTTCCCATCGCTCCAGCATCTCTGGAGCGGGGGGACTTCTTCCCCGTCGCCTTTTCTGCGGCAGACCCGGCGCCAGATCCCATAAACCCATAATCCGCCCCGATCCAACTCCCTTCCCCCCCCGCTCCCAGGGGGAAAACCTCGGTGGCATGACTATTGCCACAATTCACCCTGAGGAAGCCGGATGGGACGTGGGCTTCAAACCGTTGAACCCAGCAAGAACGCGAGGAGGTAGTAATGAGGATTGCAATTTCGGCGCTTCAACCCGATCTTGACGGGGAGATGGACCCCCGATTCGGGCGCTGTCCGTATTTCGTCATCGTGGACACGGAAACCATGGAGACGGAAACCTTCGCAAATCAGAATGCCGGAGCCTCCAGCGGCGCGGGAATCAGGGCCGCACAGGCGGTGGTCGGAAAGGGGGTGGACACTGTGATCACGGGCAGGGTGGGACCCAATGCCCATGAAGTTCTGAGCGCTGCCGGGGTGGCCATGTATACGGGTGTGAGTGGGAAGATCCGCGATGCCCTGGCCATGTTCAAGGCCGGGCGCCTCCAGTCTGCGCCGGGGGCGGGCGGGCGGACGCCTTCACGAGGCGGGGGCGGCGGCATGGGCGTGGGAAGGGGACGTGGCATGGGCATGGGGCGAGGCATGGGATTGGGAGGCGGACGCATGCAAAGTTTCGGACCGGTTTTCCACCCCACTCCCGGAGAAGAGCCCTCGCAACCCCCGGGAACGCCTCCCCCCCAGAGCCGCGAGGAGGAAATCCGTCTTCTCAAGAGGAAGGCCCGGGCCCTGGCAGAGGAAATGGCGAACATCAACCGGCGCATCCAGGAGATGGAAGACCGCTCCGGTCGATGAAAAGAACCGCTTCGTACCCTCCTCCGCCACAAAGGCCTGGCGATGCTCTCTCGGTCGTCGCTGGCAGTAAATCAGGGGGAAAGGGTTCTTACTGCAAGCTTCTCGTCGTCCTTTTTGTCGCTTCGTGAATGAGAAGGGGATTGGTTTCGGCGGTGGTGAGGAACAACCGGACATCTTGCCCTGCGCCTTTCCCATGGAAGAGACTGAAGGGACACCAGCACGCCCAAAGGGTCCCCGCAGAGGCTCACCCCCCTGTGGGATTTTGGGGAGGAGGAATCGGGATGAGCCGTCCTGTCTATGGACCGGTGCCGTCCAGGCGCCTTGGAAGGTCCCTGGGGATCGACCTGATCCCTTTCAAGACCTGCAGCTACAACTGCATTTACTGCCAATTGGGACGGACGCGGCACAAGACCGTGGAGAGACGGAACTGGATCGCCCCTGAGATCGTCCTGGAGGAACTGAAGAAAAGGCTGCACATCCCTTTTGACACCATCACCCTGGCAGGTTCGGGGGAACCCACGCTCCATTCCGAAATCGGACGGGTCATCGCCGACGTCAAAATGCTCACCGACGCCCCTGTGGCCGTCCTCACCAACGGTTCTCTCCTCTCCCGACCGGATGTGCGCCGCGATCTCGAAGCCGCGGACATCGTTCTTCCCTCATTGGATGCGGGAAATGAAAAGCTGTTTCACTACATAAACCGCCCCCACCCCGCCGTGCGCTTTCTACCGATGGTGGAGGGGCTGATCGACTTCCGCCGGAGCTTTCGGGGGAAGATCTGGCTGGAAGTCTTCCTCCTGGGCGGTGTCAATGCCCTTCCACCCGCGGTGCATGAAATCGCATTGATCGCCGAGCGCATCGGACCGGAAAGAATCCAGCTGAACACGGTCACCCGCCCCCCTGCGGAACCCTTTGCCATGCAAGTCTCCCAGGACATCATGGAACAGCTTGCCGAAATCTTCGGGGGACGGGCTGAAATCATCGCCGATTACCGTCAACCTCCCGAAGCCGCCCGCGACGAGCAGGGTGAGGAGGAAGTGAAGGAATTGATCCTGCGCCGTCCCTGCACCCTGGAGGACATCTCCGCCGCCCTCTCCATGGACCTCACTCGGGCATCCCGGTTCATCGCGGAACTCACCGCAAGAGGCGAGGTGGAAAGCACCGCAGTGGGAAGCAAAAGATACTTCACGGCCGTCCGTTGATGGAATCCGCAGGCAGTTCCACTGATTCTCGAAAGGAGATTCGCGAACACCCCGGCCCCTGCGGGATGGAGGATGCGGCACGCCGTGATCGCGGGAAGAGACGGGCGGAGGGAATGGTTTTCACCGGTGGCAGGCCTGCCTGATCTTTTCCATGAGAACGTTGAGATTGCAAGGTTTCATGAGGTAGTCGAAGGCGCCGAATTCCATGCCCTGCCGGGCCGCCGTCTCAGAGCCGTGGCCCGTAACCATGATGACGGGCATGGCTGGATCCATTTTTTTGAAGATCTTGAGGATTTCGATCCCGTCCATGTCCTCGAGCTTGAGGTCCAGCACCGCCGCATCGAACTGTTCCCCGCGCAGCATCCGGATGGCTTCCGTACCGCTCAGGGCAACGGACACCGCGATGCCCCGCAGGGCCATCCGCTTGGCCAGCACCTCCGCATACCCCTTCTCGTCGTCCACCAAGAGCACCTTGAGTTTTTCCATCCTCTCGTCGGCGGTCGCATTCATGGATCCCATCCCAATTGCTCAAACGGCCGTCCTGGACCCTTCGACCCGGGGATGTCAAAAAAGGCCCCTGTGCCCATAGCCCTTCGTTTCTCTTATCAGACGCGCCGGCACGTCCCCGGTCCGGTAACGGAGGCGAGGCTCCATGCTCCCGGCCTTTGCTCCCGATCTCGCGGGAGCGAGGGCGGGACCACACCCTCAGCGCCCCGTGGGCCTGCACCTTCACGCTGCATCATCAGTCTCCACGGCGCAGGGCGATCTCCTGGAGCCTCGCCTGCATGATCTTGTCCTCATGGGCCCGCTTCTTTGCCCTCGCCTCCTGCACCTTGGTCATCAGTTGGTCGATGTTGGTGGGTTTCAGCAAATAGTCGAACGCCCCCAGCTTCATCCCCTCGATGGCCGTCTCGATGGTCCCGTGTCCCGTGAGCATGATCACCTCGATCAACGGATACCTGGCCTTGATCTCTCGGAGGGTTTCGATACCGTCCATCCCGGGCATCTTCACATCCAGGATGATGACGTCCACATGCCTTTCCTTCTCAAGCTTCTCCAACGCCTCAGGGCCGCTGAAAGCGTTAAGTACCGTGAGGTCCCGCACGGCCAAACGTTTCGTCATGGTTTCCACAAACGGTACCTCGTCATCCACCAGCATCACCACCGTCGGACCCATTCCATTCCTCCTTTTGTCTTGTAACCGTCCGCTCCTTCAGGCCACCCTCCACCCCTTCGCAGAAATCCTGTTTCCCGAGGGAACCGTCCGTCGTCTCCGGGGACCCGTTGCAGAACCGAATCAAGCGCTTCTAACCTCTGGGAGAAAGTCGGTGTGACGGCCGCATGAGGAGGGCCTTCTCCCACCGCCCTGTCCCTTCCACAGCCCTGTTGCCCCGGAAACGGATTCCCCCAAAAATCTCTTGGGGTCACGGCACCGCCCCCTTGGGCACTGGCAGGTAAACGTGCATGGTGGTGCCGACCCCTACCGCACTGTTCACCGTAATGTCCCCCCCCATCTTCTTGATGATCCCGTAGCAAATGGCAAGACCCAGCCCGGTTCCTTTCCCTACGGGCTTGGTGGTGAAAAAAGGCTCGAAAATCCGCGCCAGTATCGCCTTGGGCATGCCCGTCCCCGTGTCCGCCACATCCACCACCAACCGGTCATCCGCAAGCCTGCTGGTGACCGTGATGGTCCCTCCCCCCGTCCCAATGGCGTCGAGGGAATTGTTGATGAGATTGAGAAACACCTGCTGCAGCTCCGACGGGGAGGCCATGATGTGGGGGAGATCCGGATCCAGGTTCTTCTCCAGTTTCACGTTGCTGAACTTGGACCGCTGCTCGGAGATGCTCAAAATCTCCTCGAGCACCTCATTGATGTTCACCTCCACCACCCGCGGATCCGTCCGACGGGCAAAGCTCAAGAGCTTGTGGGTGATCTCCTTGCAACGCTCCCCCTGCGTGTTGATCTGGGTGAGGGCCCGCTTCACCTCCTCGAGCTTCGACGCCTCCATCTGCGTCTCATCCCGCAACAGGTCCTCGATCCACCCCGCCTCCTCCACCATGATGGCCACGGGGTTGTTGATCTCATGGGCGATCCCCGCCGCCAGTTCCCCCACCGAGGCGAGCTTTCCCGTCTCGATCACCTGCTCGTTCATCATCTCCTTTTCCCGATCCGACATCTCGATGCGGCTCACCATCTTGCGGGACACCAGGATCGCCGTCACCGCGATGGACGCACCCCCCAGCAACAAGATGGCCAGTGCAAGGAACCGGGCTCGCCGAAGGTCTCGAAAGGCGTCGCTCTTGTCCTGCTGGAAGACCAACACCCACTCGCCGCTCTTGAGGGGCGTCATGATGTAGACGAAGTCATCTCCTCCACGCCTGCCTTCGCCCGTCAGGATGATCTCCTTGTAGGGCGAATCCCAATAGGAATAGGTGAAGCTCGGGACGCCGCTCACCGCATCCAGGCCGCCGTCCTCCCACTTCAACCCGTTCTTCTGGAGGAGTGCCATGTAAAATTCGCGGTTCGCCTCGGTTTCCGGCCCCACCTTCGTCTGGAACTCCCCCGCACGGTTCATGATGAACGCATGCCCCGTCTCCCCGATGCGCACATTCTCCACCAGGGAATTGAACTGGACAAAGTCCACCGTCGCCCGTAGGATATAGTCTTCCCCTCGCCAGTTGTGCTTGATGGAAACAATGAAATGGGGTGACCTCCTCAACCCCAGAAACACGTCGCTGATGAAATGGGTCCGCTTCATGGCCGTCTTGAACCATTCGGCCTTGGAATAGTCGGCCCGCTCCAGCTTGAACATCCCTGCGTAAGCCACCTGGATCCCTTGGGAATTCACTACCCCCAAGTCCACGAACACCCCTCCGTAAGCATCCTGGAGAATGGCCAACTTGCGGGCCAAGAACTTCTCGTCGGTCAACTCTTCGAAGGTGTACGAGCGGGAGAGCACCTTGAGGTAATCCAGTTTCTCGCTCAAGAACACATCGATGTTCTGTTGGTTCCGCTTCACCGTCTCCTTGAGGTAGGCAATGGACTTCCCCTTGTAGGACGTCTCGAAGCTGTACCCGATGAGAGCCGCAATGAGCAAAAGGGGGGTGAAGGACACGACGATGACGATCGAGACCAGGTTCCGGCTCAAGGACCGATAATACTGAGCATTTTCCATGTCTCCCCCGCTCCCCCTGACAAGTCAACGGACCTGTTTGCGCCGGTGTGCAAAGAACATAACATAATATTCCCTCCCTGGCGGCACCCCGTTACATCTCCACCAAAAGGAGCCAGAAGGAACACAGGATGATGGTGATGATCATCGGGATGAAGGCCACTCTCAAATATTCCATGAAAGAAATGGGATGGCCGGCCCGCTCCGCCATCCCCACCGTGACCACGTTGGCGCTCGCCCCGATCATTGTTCCGTTGCCGCCCAGGCACGCCCCGAGGGCGAGGGCCCACCAGAGAACGCCGCTCTCGGCCCCTGGAATGGCCGTGGTGAGGTAGCCCACGATGGGAAGCATGGTGGCCGTGAAGGGGATGTTGTCGATGATGGCCGAAGCGAGGGCGGACACCCAGAGGATCATGAGAATGGCCGTCACGAGGGACCCTTTGGAAAGGTCGTTCACCCAGTCGGCGATCATCTGGATGAGGCCCGTCTCCTCCGCCCCCGCCACCACGATGAAGAGCATCATAAAAAAGATGAGGGTGGGCCACTCGATCTCGTGCTCCAGCATCTCCACAAGGTCCACTTTGCTTATCACGAGCAAGACCGCCGCACCGATGAGGGCCGCGATGCTCGGCTCCATGTGCAGGGCCCCGTGTATGATGAAAAGAAAAATGGTGATCCCCAGGATGATCCCTCCCTTGACAAGGAGGCCCCTGTCGGTGATCCGGTACTCCTCCCTCAGGCGCTTGATCATCTTCTGCACGTCGCCCACCTGGGCCTTCATGTACCCCTTTTTGTACCAGAAGACGAAGTACACCACTGTCACCGCAAGGCAAATGGCGCAGATGACCGTGAGGTTCTGCACGAAGTCCACGAAACTCAGCTTGGCGTAGGACCCGATCATGATGTTGGGGGGGTCGCCGATGAGGGTGGCCGTGCCCCCGACATTGGAGGCGAAAGCCTCAGGGAGAAGGAGCGTGACCGGGCTGATCTTGAGGGTGAGGGCGATCTCAATGGTCACGGGAATGATGAGAAGCATCGTGGTCACGTTGTCGAGAAAGGCGGAAGTGACGGCCGTCACCACCATGAGGATGGATGCGAGGGCGAACACGTTTCCCCGGGCCAACTGGTAGGACTTGTAGGCCAGCCACTGGAAAACCCCTGTCTTCTTCAGGACTCCTACGATGATCATCATGGCCATGAGAAGGAAGATGACATTCATGTCCATGGCGTGCATGGCGTCCTCAAAGGAGAGGATCATGTAGTCCTTGTCGAACGTCCCCGCCGTGTAGCTCACGGTCATGAGGACGGCGGCCCCAAGGAGGGCCGCCAGGGTCCGGTGCATCCACTCGAAGGCGATGAGGGCGTAGACGAGGACCAAAACCAGCGCGGCGATCCAGAAGGCGGGGGTGATGGCCCGCTTCATGACAAAACTGTGGTGGGCGAGATAGTAGACGCTCCCCTCCGGGTCTTCCTTTTCCCGCACCACGTTCTCCAGGGCGATGCGCCTGGATGATTGGTAGGAAGGCTTCTTCGCCTCGATCTCCACCTTCCCTCGAGGCAGGGTGGAGAGGGGGAGCTTCAGTTCCGCCTCGTAGCGGCCCGCCTTGGACGTGGTCACCTCTTCTTCCATGTGGATTTCCCGGCCGTCCACAAAGACGGCGATCTCCGCCTCTTTGATGGCCTTCCCCTGGGCGTTGGTGACCGTCCCCGCAATGACGAGCACGTCGGAAGGCCCGGCCTTATCCTGGGGAACGGAGGCGGAGGCGGAAAGAAAGCCCAGGGTGATGAACAGTCCGATAAAAAGAGCAACAAAGCGTTTCCGAGCCATTGCATCTTTCCTTTTTTGATTGTTGCACCGCTATTTCATGAGGATGGGCATTCCCAGCATGGGCCAGATGGTTACGAGGGCGATCCCCAGGACCACCATGAGGATGACGCTCATGACGATTCCGTGGGTGAAGAACTCCCCGGTGGTGAACTGCTTCGATTCGTACGCGATGGCGTTGGGGGCTGCACCGATCAGGAGCACGAAAGGCATGCCCGCCGTCACGAGTGATGCGTATAGGATGACGTCGGGGGCAACCCCCAGGTACTTGGCGATCACGAGGGAAACAGGGAGAGAGATGGCAATTGCCGCCACGTTCATGATGAAATTCGTCATGATCAGGACGAAGAGGGCGATTCCCAGGACAAAGACCATCCAGTGAGCATTTTGAAACATGGCCAACCAGTGGACGGCCATCCACTGAGCGGCCCCCGTCTTCCACAGGCAGAAACCGATGCTCATGGCCCCGCTGAAAAGGAGGATGATGTTCCAAGGGATTTCTTCGAGGTCTTGCACAGTCAGGACTTTGCAGAGGAAGAACATGAGAGTCGAGACGAGGATAATGGCGGAACGATCGAGAGGCTTGAGTGTCGGAACAAAGGATTGCAATCCCATGACGATAACGACGCCGATGACAAAAACGATCACCAGGATCTCATTGCGTGTCAAGACTCCCAACTGGGAGGAAAGTCCTTTCACCCGCTCCCGCAAGCCGGGGATGACGGTCTTCTCCGCCTTGAAGGCAACGCCCAGGTAAGCCCAAATGAGGAACACCATGAGCCAACCGACGAGAGACAAGTATTTGGTCAATTCGAAGAACCCAATGTCGCGCCCTGTGAACTCCTTGAACATGCCGGCTGCAGCGGGTCCCCGCGCCGCGCCGAGAAAAGTGATGATGCTTCCTGCCCCCGCCGCGTAGGCCATACCAATGAAAAGCGACTTGCCGAACCTGGTGGGCCGGTCCCCCTCCCCGTACAGATCGTTGATGGCGATGAGAATGGGAAAAACCGTGGCCGCGGCGGCTGTATGGGCCATGAAATGGGTTAGGGCCGCGGTAACGATCAGACAACCCAACAGTATCATGCTGGTTCGTTCCCCCGCTAGTTCCAGCATCTTGTAAGCCAGCCTTCGTGTCAGGCCTGATTTGGTGAAGGCAAGACCGATCACCACAGAGCCGAAAATGAACATCACCGAAGGATCCATGAAGTCACTGAACGCTTCCCGGGGGGTCCTTATAAAGAACATGGCCTGCATGACTCCGATGGCGATACTGGTCACCCCAATGGGCACCACCTCAAACACCCACCAAATACCCGCCATGAGAAACAGTGCAATGGCTCCCTTACCCTGTGGTGAAAGAGGAAACGCTTTTCCGGTGGGGTCGACGGCATCGGCCCACGGAGCGGAAAAATAGATGCCAAAAAACACGGCAAGTCCGAGCAAAATGAAGAAGAGACGCTGCCATTCAAATTTGCCTTTCGCCTTCGCGGCCATGATGGATTCTCCTCCGGTCCCTCTTTGAGTTCACCCCCGACGGGACGCCTCCGATCTTTTAAAGATTGCACACCTTGATCATGTCGCAGATACGGGCGCACACGTCCGACAGCCTGAGCACCCCCACGAACTCTTCACCCCTTTTCACGAGAAGAGACTGAAGGCGCCCCATCAGCAACCGGTGAATCGCCTCGTCCAGAGTCGCCTCCTCGTCCACCATCTCCCCGGGACCAGGGATCGACATCATGGTGCTCACCCGCACCTCTGCCGCCTTCCTACAAATGTCCTCCAGGGGCCTCTTCCAGAGGTAGTATTCCTCCAGCATGGACTTGAGCACTTCCGGGCTGTAAACCAGCTTGGACTCCTCCGTGAGCTTGTCGATCTCCGCGTATTTGGGTTCAAGCCCCCTCAGAATGTCCAATTGGCTGATCTTACCCAGGACCCGGCCTTCCCCGCTGCAGACCAGAACGGCCCGGTGCCTGTCCCGCCCCTCCTCCACGTTCTTCTGGGACTCCTCCAGGGCGTAGACCGCCTCATACAGGGTGGCATCCTCCGACACCGTCGCGTACTTGGCCAGAGGCACCATCAATTCCTTCACCTTGATCGTCTGCATGGCTCTCCTTCACCTTTTGGGATTCCACAAATGAACCGCCGGGCTTTCATGAAGCTCGGTCAAAACACAAAACACGCCACCTTCCCCGATCCATTCCCCGCCCTTGAGCACTCACAACGACCGTTCGCGGCCTTCTCGCAACTTTCTCCGCTTGTGGGCCTCCTTCACCCGGGCGACAAGGGTCTCCATATCGATGGGAGCCCACAGATCATCAAAGGCCCCAAGTTTCATGGCCTCCATGGAAAGGGCCAGTTCATCGGAAACGTTCATGAGAATGACCTCCGAGGTCGGCCGTAATTGCTTGATTTCACGGAGCAAGGCAAGGGCGGTCGTCCTGAATCCATGGAGACCCAGGAGCACCACGTCCACATCCTTTTTCCGCAGGGTGCCCAAGGCCGCCGTCTCCTCACACACCTCGATCACCGTGCATTCGTCCAGGCGCAGGCGATGTGCGATCTGCCGGCGAAAACCCTCGTCTGTTTCGATGACCAGAACCTTCAAAGCCTCCCCGCCTTCCAACGTCGCCACACCAGGGAAAATCCCGTTCACTCCGGGGCACAACGGGAACGCCTCCGGCGAATTCCATGGCCGTTCCCAGCCGCCCCCTCACCCTTGGTTCAAACAGGGAGTGGGTGATGCCCTCTCTCAAAAGGGGGGCCCCTTGGAAAGACCTCCACCCGGGCAGGCACCCCTACCCACGCCTCCCCCCAGCGACACGTCTCGTTAGGCAAGAGATGTGCCATCTAAATAAAGGAATGATTTGAGTCAGTTGGGAAAATAGGGAGCAATAGTTTAAAAGACTGATTCATCTTAAAACAAAATGAATCATTTGATTGTTTCAGAATAAGACAATAGGACACATTCTTGGGATCTCGTCACCGTTCCGAGGGAGAAGGAGTCACCGGCTGCGGTCCGTCGTCGGTTCCCGAAAAATGGTGCCCGGTTGGAGTCCCCCGCGGGCGAAGGCTTCCAGCACCCGGCGAAACGGTCCGATGACCGAGTCCACCACCTCGATCCTCTTCCACCGGAGGTATTCGTAGTATTCTTCCTCGATCCCCCCACAGATGACGGCCTGAACGTCCTCGGTAATGATCATGCGGCAGAGTTTTTCCGCAGAGGCCTGGGGGAGCACCATCGTCTTTTCTTCACCCACGGTCCCGTCGGACTTGATAGAAGCGATGAAAACCTCGATGGTCTGGTCGAACCTCGGGGCGACGTCATTTCCATGGAGTGTGATGAGAACTTTACTGGGCATTGTCCTGGCCTATCTGGAAAACCGAGGGGCGCGCAAGCCCCGACGCCGCGCCAGTGTTCGCGGAAGGAGGCCCTTTCATCCCTCGGAAGGGGACCAGTCGCGTCGCAGGTCCCTGTCCTGTGGGCTTCTGTCGTATCTCATCGCTGCCGGGTCCACCCTTCCAGGGCAAGCATGTCGGACGGCAACACCGGAGGTGTTTCGTCCCGCTTCCCCCCAGCCGCTCCAAGAATACACAACGACCGCAGACAAGGGCAGACCGCCATGCCCCTTTCCCTCAGGAGCCCCCCGTTTGCGGCCGTCCATCCAGGCATCCCCGCCTCTCAGCCCGGTTCTCCCCGAGACGCGTGGCTCTCCAGCCCGTACTGCTTCATCTTCCGCCAGAGAGTGCTTCTCCCCCATCCCAGAAGGTCGGCGGCCCTTCCCCGGCGCCCGCCGGTCCTCAACAGAGCATCCAGGATCATCTTCTGTTCCAGGGTTCCCCAATCGGCGACCGCCTCCAGGCTTCCCGCACCTGTTGCGATGGACGGGGTCTCCATGGGGACGACATCCATGGTTCGGGCCATGTGGACCCGCCCCTCGGTGAGGTAGCTGGGCAGGTGCTTGGGGCCGATATACTCCTCCTGGCAAATGTTGAGGGCGTATTCGGCGATGTTCTTGAGTTCCCGGACATTTCCCGGGTAAGAATAGTCCAGGAGAATCCGCAGGGCCTTGGCGGAAAACCCCTTGAGAGGCTTCCTGAATTCTGTGGTGAAGCCGTTGAGGAAATGATCTAGGAGTAGGCGCACGTCGTCCTGCCTCTCTCTCAAGGGAGGCAGATGGAGCCGGACGACATTGAGGCGAAAGAGGAGGTCTTCCCGGAAGCGGCCTTCCCGGACCATCTTTTCGAGGTTCCGGTGGGTTGCGGCGATCACCCGGACGTTGGCCGCAAATCCCCGGGTACTCCCCAGGGGATAGACCACCCGGTCGTCGAGAAAGGTGAGGAGTTTCACCTGGAGAGGCAGGGGCAGATCCCCGATTTCCGTGAGGTACAAGCTCCCATTGTGGGCCAGTTGGAACCTTCCCGGCTTGTTCCCCACCGCCCCGGTGAAGGCCCCCTTCTGGTGTCCGAAGAGCTCCGATTCCATAAGGGTTTCCGGAAGAGCACCGCAGTTCACCTTCACGAAGGGTCCCTTGGCACGTTGGGACGCCTGGTGAATGGCCTCCGCAAGAAGGTCCTTTCCTGTGCCCGTCTCCCCGGTGATGAGCACCGAGGAATCCGACTGGGCGATCATAGGAAGAACGTGGAATATTCTCTCCATTTGAGGACTTCGACCCACAAGCTCCCCGAAACCGTAGGTGGCCGCGCTTCTCTTGTCGATGGCGCCGGCGAATCGAAGGTCTTCCACCGCCTCGAGGAAACCCTTCAGCTTGCCGCCTGAAGTCTTGACAGGGGCATAGGTGATGCGCACCGGCACTTTGTGGTGATCCCTGTTGATGATGTCCCCTTCGCAGGACTGGATTTCAGAGTGGCTTGCAGGGTTCAAAAGAGGGCATTTGAACTGGCAGATGTTGGCCCGCAGAATGTATGCACAGGGAATCCCCCGCACCTCCTCTTCCCGAAAGCCCGTCAGTCCCTGAATGGCCCGGTTGAGGAAAACCATCCTTCGCTCCGTGTCGAGAATGGCCAGGGCCATGGGGAGGTGGTCCAACAGGCGGTGTAGTTCGATGGGAGAATCGAACAACCCGGTGATAAGGGGCAGGGACAAGTTCTTCATCGACCTACCGGCATCGCGTCACAATTCGAGTACTCCTCTTCCCCTTGTTCCACGGTTTCCCCACGCAGGGCGGCCCTCAACGCGCAATCCTTCCACGGAGGCGTTTCCCCTCCGCCTCGAGAATCTTCGCCATGTGGTGGTGCTTCTTGTTTCGGGCATCCCGTACCTTGGCGACCAGTTCATCGATGGGACACGGTTTCATGAGGAAATCGAACGCCCCCAGCCTCATGCCCTCGATGGCGTCCTCCACGGTGCCGTGCCCCGTGAGCATGATGACCTCCACCAGGGGATGAGCCGCCTTGATCCGCCTGAGAACTTCGATGCCCCCCATTTCGGGCATTTTCACATCCAGGAGCACCACGTCCGTGTCGGGGTTTGCGTCCAGCAGTGCGAGACCTTCCGGACCCCCGCCGGCGCAAAGAACCGTCATGTCCCTCACGGAAAGCCGTTTTTCAAGGGTTGCAAGGAAGCTCGCCTCATCATCGATCATGAGTAACTTGGTCTCCACCATAATCGAATCTCCTTTCGTGTGAGGGTGAGCCCGTAACCCCCCTTTTATAACAGAAGCCGACGGGGGCGCCGACATCGCCGCCCGGGAAGCGCGATCAACGGAACGATCGATTCCACCGGAAAGGGGCCGAAGGGTCAGGGTTGGTGGCCACCTTTCCCCCTTTGTACCGTTCAACCAAGAGTCTCCTCCACTCTCCCAAACCGGGGCCTCCCGGTCCTGCCGGTCGGTACAGGCTCGGGGATCATCTCCAACGCAGCATTTTCCCGCCCACACCGTTGCGCCGCACCCCCACGACACGCCCATAGGGGAAACCCTATCCCGCCGGTGAGCACGCCCTACGCCGCCGCCCTCTACCCCTTCACGGTTTCTCCGCCTCCTGCTTCGCTTCCTCCCTGCGGAGCCTTTCCTCTCTTGATTTTTTTCTCTCCCAGGCCGATTCGATCTTGTCCATGAGGTCATCCACCGGGCAAGGCTTCAGGAGGTATTCGTACCCGCCGAGGCGCATGATTTCCACGGCAACGTCCACGGAGGCGTGTCCCGTCAGCATGATCACCTCAACACTGCGGTGTCGCTTCTTCAACTCCGAGAGAGCCTCGATCCCGTTCATTTCAGGCATTTTGACATCAAGGAGGACCACGTCGTAGGGGGTCCTGGCCAATTCTTCGAGGGCTTCTCTTCCGCTCCCCACCGATTGGGCGTCGACCCCTTTGGCGGTGAGCACCTTGCACAGGATCGTTCTGAACCGCTCTTCGTCATCCACGATCAGCACTTTGGGTGCTTCGGGCATGCTCAGCCTTCTCCTTTCTTTTCCTCCATGGGCAGACGGATTGTGAACCGCGTTCCCCTTCCCACCTCACTGGCCACGTCAATGTGTCCCCCCAGCCTGCTGACGATGCCGTGGCAAATGGACAGGCCAAGTCCGGTTCCTTGCCCCTGGGGCTTCGTCGTGAAAAATGGATCGAAGATCTTGGGGAGGTCCTCCGAAGGTATCCCGCAGCCGGTGTCCTTCACGCTGATCTCCACCATATCATCTCCCGACCGGTCCGTCTCCACTGTAATGCTCCCTTTTTCCCCGACGGCGAATGCGGCGTTGGTCAAAAGATTGAGGATGACCTGGCGCATGAGGGGACCGTCCGTCCGGACCATGGGCAGGTCTTCTCTGAATTTTCGGAGGATTTTGATATCCTTCTGCGCAGCCTCCCGCTCCATGAGCCTCGCCATGTCCTCCACAAGGCGGTTGATGTCCACCCCCTGCAGCAGCGGTTCTTTCTTGCGGGCAAAGTCCAGAAGCTTGTGGGTGATCTCCCGGCACCGGTCCACCTGCGAGGCGATTTCTCTCAGGGCATCCGCAAATTCAGAGGACTTTAAGACTTGACCGTCGCTTTCCAGCAGGATCTTTGCCCATTCCACCTCTTGACCGATAATGGCCAAGGGGTTGTTGATCTCGTGGGCGATTCCGGCGGAAAGCTCCCCGATGGAAGCCAGCTTCTGAGACTGGATGAGCTGGCGATCGAGGTTCTGTCTCTGTGCCTGAGCCCTCTTAATTTCCGCCAGCAGAAAGCGCGCGGAGACCAAGGATCCCAAGGCACCGGCAAGGACGAGGAGTGCCCGGGTAGCCTCTCCCGCGGCGAAGATCGCCACGGCGAGTACCCCAAGGAATGCAGCGGGGACGTAATGAAGCATCCTCCTTGTGCTCTGGCTGGCCGGTGGAAACATGGCAACGGGACTTCGAAAGCTGTCTGGGGTTCCGTTTGCGCACCCCGGAACGGTCGTTTCCTTTCCGGGTGCTCGTTTGTAACAAAAACCGCGGATGGGCGGGCTCAGTACAATACCACACCAATGGGTGCCCGACTCTCTATCGCCAACGCCGCATGTGCTTACCGGGATCCCG
>JAAYVE010000045.1 GCA_012517315.1 Deltaproteobacteria bacterium | reverse complement strand
GGATTCCAGTATGGGAAGAACAACGGGCCCTGCGGTGCCGTTGCCAGCGTCGACCCCGATCCGCAGCCCCCGTCGCAGGGAGATGTTGCCTAGGATGAATTCCTTGTAATGACTCACAATGTCGAACGTTTGAGATTTCCCCGCTCCCTGGGAGAAGCGGCCCCTTTCGAAAACCTGCCTCAATTTCTGGATTTCGGCCCCGGAAATGGTGTCGTAGCCGTTGCACACCTTAAACCCGTTGTATTCAGGAGGGTTGTGGCTTGCAGTGATCATGATGCCGCCCTCCCTTTCCAGAACGCGAATGGCGTAGTATAGGAGGGGTGTGGGACATATTCCCACATCGACCACATCCATTCCCGTCGAGATCATTCCCTCCAGAAGCAAATCCCTGAATCGCTGGGAACTGATGCGGCAGTCCCGCCCGATAACCACCCGGCTCTTTCCCAGCTCGGCCATGTATGTACCGAAGGCCTCTCCGAGAATCGCCACGTCGCGATCCTCTATCTCTCGGCCAACGATGCCTCGGATGTCGTATTCCCTGAAAACTTTCGGATCCATTGGACAGACTCCGCAAAAAAATGGCGCATCCCCTTGTCGGTAATGGAGCAAAGGGCGGACGCTTTGGTCATGGACACGAGGAGACTCGACCCCGAGCCGGGGAAAAACCAAGGACACGACATTGATTTGGGCCCATGGATGAGAGAAGGATCTCCCTTTCCGGAGAGCCGCCCCGGCACAGACACCTGTGCCGGGGCAAATGCCCGGGCCCCCCCGGGAGAACTCAGGAAAAGAGGGGGAAGAAACGGGAAGGGCTAGTGATGTGCTCCCTCGTCACCGCTTTTCGACCGTTTCACGGTGATGAGGAGCGCAGCCAATACGCCCAGCCCGATGAATCCCAACGCGCTGTATAAGGCGCCGAAAAAGACGGCGTGGCTGGGATCATACCAGGGGATGTCTTGAGGCAGCATGCTAGAGACGCTGCGCGCAAGCTCTGCACAGAGGAACTCGCCCCATCCCGTCATTGAACACCCTCCGTTGGAAGATTCATCGTGGAATCGCAAAATGCCGTGAACCGGGCAGGTACGCCAATCCCTTAGCAAAGAAATGGAAATGGGTCAAACAAAAACACCCGGGGGATCGTGTGAGTCCGCCGCCAGCCAGTCGTCTCCCAGGCAGGATTCGAGCCATCTGGGGATGTCTCCCCTGCTCATGCAGGATGCCAGGGTGCGGCAAACCCTTCTGTCCGTGGGAAAGGCCATGTTTTCCGGCAGGCCCTCCAGTGGAAAGAAACGAACCTCGGATGCGTCCGACCCCGGCCTGAGTTCGCCAGCCAGTCGCCTCCCCCAGAACCAGACGCCTACGGTCTGGCGCTCTACGTCATGGAAATTGGAATGGACGGCAAAAACCGGCCCCACAGCAACGTGGAGCCCCGTCTCCTCCCTCATCTCGCGCCTTCCCGCCTCACGAATCTCTTCTCCCCATTCCACGTGTCCACAGGGAATGCACCACTTGCCCTCGAGACTACCCAGGCGGCGAACCAAAAGAATCTGATGCCGTTCCACCAGGAGAACCGCTACTCCAACCGTCGGATTCCTGTAGAGCGTGCGATGGCAGGAACTGCAATGGAGCCGCCGTCTTCGAGTTCCTTCCCTTGGGCGAAGAAGTCGGCCGCAGAATGGGCAGTAGCGAAATTCCATCGTTCCATCCCTCCAGCAGAACCCAGAGTATTGCCTCGCGCCCCGGCAGGGTATCGCCTTCACCGTCTCCCGCCAACGCGGAATGGCAGAAGGCCGGCAGCAAAGCAGTCAATCGTGAGAGGCACGGCAAGGGCTTGTCAGCCTTCCCACTGAAATGCCCATACGGGGTTGGCGATCTTTTGATTCTCCAGGTTGAGGCAGGCATAGATCGCATGGTTCAAGGGCGTCTCCATTCCCACTTGTTTCCCCAGTTTCACGACCATTCCATTGAGAGCATCCAGTTCCATGAATCTGCGCCATTCCAAGTCTCTAAGCATGGACGGCTTGAAATTACGGTTGTAGCCCTCCGCAAGGGCCATGGCATTTTCCACGGCGTTCTCCGGAAGGTTCACCCCCTGCCTGCGAGCGAGAAGTTCCACCTCTTTCATCACCCCCATGACCAGATCGCGGGATTCGGGAACGGCCAGAACGAGGCCCAGCGGAGACCGGGACAGTGTGCTCACCCCGTGGATACCGCAGATGAATAGGAATTTCTCCCAGAGGACTCTCCGAATGTCGAGACTCAACTCCACCTCGATGCCGGCGCCCTGGAAAAGGTGGAGGATTTTTTCGGCGCGGCTGGTCCGTTCCCCGGACAGCTCCCCGAAGACAATGCGACCCGGCTTTCCCATCTGCGCGATAACGCCGGGTGAGGCGATGGAGGCCTCGATGAAAGCGGTGCCAGCCATCACCTTGTCGCTTCCATAGAGCTGGCTCAGCTTGTCCTGGTTGTCGATCCCGTTCTGAAGGCTGATGATGACGGTGTCCTCCTCCACCATCGGCTCGATGATCTGGGCGGCGTAGTCGGTGTCGTAGGATTTCACACAAAAAAGAAGTAGGTCCACCGGCCCGATCTCATCCGGCTCGGCGGTCACGTGGATCAGGACATGATGGGTCTTTTCGCTCGACACGATGTGAAGCCCGTCTTCCAGAATGGCACGGTAGTGCTTCCCTCTCGCGACAAAATGCGTGTCCACCCCCGAGAGGGCAAGAAGTCCCCCAAAATACCCGCCGATGGCTCCCGTCCCCATGACACCGACTTTCATGGACCGCTCCTCTGCTTCAACTTCCCTCTCGTTATAGATGGAATGCAGTGAACAGGATCGAAAACGTGAACCCTTATACCGCCAAGGGAAATGGAGGTCAAATCAAAGTGGAATTTCAACTCCCTGTGGACCTCTCGCTGGGTGGAAAACCCAAGGAACCGCCCCGGCTGGTGCCTCCTGAAAGGTTTTGACAAGAAACGTTCAGCCTGCCTATAAAACGAGATGTTCAGCAGGAGACCGTCGGCACACCGTTCGTGCACTGCGGCACGCACGCTTGCCATGAGGGTTCATTGAATTGGGGCATCTGGTCCGTGTGCTTGAGTCTCCGGGCCCGTTTCAAAACAGGAAAGCGTCATTCCATGAAGAATGTTTTTTCCAATATATTGGAATGCATCGGTAATACTCCCCTCATCCGCATCAACAGGCTGAACCCCAATCCCGGCGTGACCCTTTATGCCAAGTGGGAAGCCAAGAACCCCGGCGGCTCCATCAAGGACCGTCCTGCCCTGCACATGATCGAAGCCGCTGAGAAACAGGGTCTCTTGAAACGCGGGAGGATCATCATTGAGGCGACGAGTGGCAATACCGGCATCGGGCTGGCCATGGTCGCCGCTGTGAAAGGCTACCGGCTTGTCCTGGCCATGCCGGAGACAGCGAGCCTGGAAAGGCAGAAGATCCTCAAGGCCTTGGGTGCGGAAATCCTGCTGACACCAGGAGCCCTGGGCACAGACGGAGCCATTGAGAAGGTCTACGAAATGGTCCGGGAGAACCCGGACCGCTACTTCATGCCCGACCAGTTCAACAATCCGGCCAACCCAGCCGCCCATGAACTGGGGACAGGACCCGAGATCATCGAACAGACGGAAGGGAAGGTCAGCGCAGTCGTCGTCACTCTGGGCACGACCGGCACGGCCATGGGCATCCTCCGGGCGATGAAAGCCAGCAATCCCGGCATCGAGGTCATTGGAGTGGAACCGTATCCAGGCCACAAGGTGCAGGGCCTCAAAAACATGAAGGAATCCTATGTGCCCGGCATCTTCGACCGCCATGCCCTCGATCGCGTGATTCACATCCGGGACGAGGAAGCTTTTGAAATGGCCAGGCGACTTGCCCGCGAAGAGGGAATTTTCGCGGGGATGAGTTCCGGCGCCGCCATGGCGGGAGCAGTGGCCGTGGCAAGGGAGATGAAAGAAGGCATCGTCGTCACGGTCTTGCCCGACGGAGGGGACCGCTACTTGAGCACCAACCTCTTCACGACGCTCCTGGAACCAGACTTCCGCTTTTTCGATCTTCTCACCCGAGAAAAGACCGACTTCAAGCCGCTCAAGGAGGGCAAAGCGCGGATCGCCACAACGGGACCCCCCCTCGACCGCCCTCTCACCATCCAGGACTCCCGGCGGTTTATCGTGTCCGATCTCCTCACGAGGTTTCTGCAGTCCAAGGGTTTCTACGTGGACCAGGTGGTTCTCATCCCCGACTTGGACAGCCGCACCGTCCAGGGCTCCATCGCCGCCGCAATGGACCTCTCTCTTTACGTGCAGCGGCAGTTGGAAGATTTCCTCCGGGTTCTCAATCAATTGGGGATCCAGAGGGGATATCGCTGTGTGAAGACTTCCGAACGCCTCGACGTCATCGAGAGCAACACCCGTGCTCTCGTCGCAAGGGAGTATGCCTACGAGAAACTGCGCTCCATTTACTTCGACCTGACAAAATCCAGGGACTACGGAGCACTGTCAAAGATCGACCTAAAAAAAATCCGGCTCGGTACCACCGTGGATCTGGATGCGTACGAAAAGCTCAATCCAAGGGATTTCACTCTGCTCAAGAGAGCCACCCTGGCGGAACTCAAAAGGGGCATCTGCATGAAAACGGAATGGGGCAACGTGCTACCCACATGGCACATTGCCTCAGCGTCCGCCGCCATCCACGACCTGGGATCGCCCATAGACATCCAGGTGAGCAGCATGGATTTTCTCTTTCCCCACCTGGAAAACGTGAGAGAAATCGGCCAGGCGCTCACCGGCAAGCCTTTTGCCAATATCTGGATGGTGTGTGAAAGGATCTGGTCCGGAAAGGACGACAGGCAAACGGAGCAAGTCGATGGCAACACCGCCGTCATGGACCTGCTGGAACAAGGACTCTCCCCTGGGGAACTCCGCTACTGGCTTCTGAGCACGCACTACCGAAAACCGCTCCACATCAACAGGGAAAACATCCGTCATGCCGCAAAAGCATTTCATCGATTGAGAGAGTTCATCAACCGCATTCACCATACTCCCTGTACTGAGGGAGAACAGCCGTCCGTTGCGGAACTCACCTATAGACTGGAGCAGGGGTTTTTCGAGGCCTTGGCCGATGATCTCAACACACCCCGGGCTATTGCAGCCCTTTTCCGCTTCGCCCGGGAGATCAACCTGATCATGGACCACTCCCAGCTGGGGGAAGCCCAGAAAACCCAGCTTCTTGAGACGCTGCAGAGACTCAATGCTGTCCTCGGCCTGTTCGATCTCCAACTGAGGCCCTTGGGCGAGGTGGAGGACGCCCTTCTGAAGATGCGGGCGGAGGCCCGCCGAAATGCGGATTGGCAGAGGGCTGATGAATTGAGGAATGAACTGCTCCGCTTGGGGATAAGGGTCACCGACACCCCCTCCGGCACACGCTGGGAGTGGGTGGAGCCCAAGGAAGCATCCGCATCGTAAAGATGAAGGCAGCCTCGCCCATCTCGTCGGGGATGCGAAAACCCGCCCCCGACCATCACCTTTCGCGTGTACTGCCCGCCTGGAAGATTTCTCCTTCCGCTTCCACGTACACCTTCATTCACAGGAAATCCCAGACGGCTTCCCCCAGACCAATGGAATGGGTCGCTTCAAAAAGGCGGATGGCCTCTTCGTAGGCATGGTCGGTGATGCGCTTCCGACAGGCCAGGGGGATCGCATTGAGGCTTGCCAGGAAGGCCTTGTTGGCATTCTTGATGTTGCCCCCCGTGTTTCCGGTTTCCACCGCCCAGGCCGCAATCTCCTGCCATAGCTCATCGGGTACGCCACGGTAAGGCCGCTTTATGTACTGGCGGTCCGCCGTGGTGATGGCATTGCCGTCCTGGTTCATGGCAAGCCCGAATGAAATGTTCTGCCACAGGGTTCCCACATTCCCCTTGCGAATACCATACTGGATGAAGGAGGAAATCTTTTCCAGGGAAGTCCCCGTGATTCCATGCTGGGCAATGTCCACCGACCATGATTGGATGGCCTTCCAGATCTCCAGGGTCAGGTCCAGCTGAATGCCTTCGTGAGCGGTGCCGAAATACGTGCCATGGATGGACCCGTTGTTGATGGCGAGCAAATCCGGCTTGATTCCCCGTTGGTTCAGGTTTCCAATGAACCACTCCGCCTCGTCGGGTTGCGTGAAGCCTTCCGCGCTCCCGCTCTTGGCCCCGATCTCCCCCAGTTCCACCTCCAAACCCAGCCCTGCTGCAATGATCGGCCCGGCCAGGTCCGAAGTGGCCTCGAGGTTCAGCTGATTCTCCATGTGAGAGGCGTCGATGGCAAAAGACGTGAACCCCGCTTCCAGTTCTGCGGCGATGAGGCTCCGAACGCCCTCCACTTCAGCCGGCTTCTTCACCGTGATGTGATCGCCGTGAATGGCGAAAGGCACCTTGGTGTTTCCCATGCGTTCATTTTCTTGAACGATGAACTGCACGAAAGTGGCAGGGGTGAATTCCGTGTAGCCCAACTCCGACTTGGCGATCTCGTACATCACCGGGGAATTGGACGCCATGGATGCGAGGACGATGCCTTCCACCGGCAAACGGCACCGGATGTTGCAGGCCATGATCATGGCATTGTATTTCCTGGCGGCCTGCAGCAACGCCTTGCTGTTCACGAGGGGAACCACACTGTTGGGGAAACGCTTCTTCACATTCTCTGGTCGCATGTCCGCTTTCTTTGTCGCCATGGAATAATCCTCCTTGTGCGTTCACTTTCATCCGGGAGAAGCACTGGAATGGAACCGGGTCATCCTTTAGTGGGTCCGCCGGATGAAGATGCCTCACCCTGCGACCGGCCACTGTTCCCTTTCGTGCCGCCTTCGCATGGGAAATGGGGAAAAGGCTTTCACCGGAAACCATAAAACTCTCTTCATGCCTTGTTCTATAGGTCAATCCCCGTTAAAGTTCAAGCAGGTTTCGGATGGGGAACCCAGTGCCAAGGGCTTCCGACGGGCCACGGCACACCCATGGGGGGAAGAGGCAACCAGGACCCCGCAACCCGGCGACACAGTCCTGTTCAGGGGAGCATTTTCCGAGGTCTTCAGGGTATGCACGAGACGGAGAAGGAGTATCTGGACATCGGGGAGGAACGGTGGGGGAGAGTGGCCGAGCGCCTCAGACGCCTCGCCCTTTACCGTAACTCCAAGTGCGTGTTCGTCTCTCCGGAAGCAGCCCTGAAGCAGGTGCGCCTCAACGTGCTCACGGACGGAAAGGTCCTCGTGATTCCCTCAGGCTCTCTCAAAAAAGGCTTCCTCAAAGTGGACCCCCGCGCTGTGACTCCTGGGAGGAGACCAGCGGCTGTAGATCCTCGAACGGGCAATCCGTTCGCTTCGAAGATCCCCTATCGCTCCGTCCTCTCACCGCCCATCGACTTGATGGTCGCAACGGCACGGGCTGTTGGGAGGGACGGAAGCCGTCACGGGGACGGCTGCGGACACCTGGATCTGCAATATGCCATTTTGAGCGAACTCGGGTGGATGGCCGAAAACGTGAAGCTGGTGGCCATCGTCCATGAGTCGCGGGTATTCTCCTCCCTGGAGGTGACCGATCATGACGTGGATGTCCACTGGATCGTCACCCCTTGTGAATCCATCCAGACGCTCAGTCCCCGCAAACCCCAGGGGAAGATTCGGTGGGATCTGCTCAATCGAAGGCGGATCAGGACAAGCGATCCCCTCTTCTACCTCAGCGGTCACCATCTTCGGGACCATCCCCCACCCCCCCGTCACACCAACGAGTCCTAAAAAAAACTTGATGATTTTGGGAGAACTTTTTATTTTCCACAAACTCTTCAGAAACGGGCTGTTGTTCGCAAAACGGGAAAGAAACTCCATGAAATCAAAAAGACTGATTTTAGCACTGATCCTTGCGGCGGCTTTGGGTTGCATCCTCGCTCAGCACGGTTTGGCCGACGACGAATTCACTGCGGAGCTGAAAAGGTATCCTTACCGCTCCGATTTGACGGTCATCGGTAATCCTTCGTTTTATAAGATCCCTCCCAAGGAGGACCTTTTGGAAATCGCCCGTCGGTTTGGTCTCGGGTACAACGAAGTCGATCTCCTTTTCCCCAAGATGGATCCATGGATTCTTCCCAGGGGAAAGCGCATCATGATCCCCACGTTCTGGGTGCTGCCGCCCTCGAAACTTGAGCAACTGGTCATCAATGTGCCTGAACTGCGGATCTACTTTTTCGAGAAGAAGAATTCCACCGTGCAAACCTACCCCATTGGAATCGGAGACGAAGGTTGGGAGACACCTCTCGGCACTTTTCACATCAACGACAAGCGAACCAATCCCACCTGGTATATCCCCGCATCCCTTCAGGAGAAATATGGGATGGCTCAGATGCCCCCCGGCCCCGACAATCCCCTTGGGGAATTCGTCATGAAATTTTCGGCGGGTGCCTACGGAATTCACGGCACCCACATGCCCTGGGGAGTCGGCAGGCTTGTGAGCCACGGCTGCATTCGCTGCTACCCTGAACACATTCGCTTGCTCTATCCCCATGTGCCCATCGGCACCAAGCTGGAAATCATCTACGAGCCGGTGAAAATCGGTCAGAAGGGCGACCAGGTTTTTGTGGAGGCTCACCCCGACGTCTACCAGAAAATCCCCGATTACCTCCAGTATGCCCTGGACAAATTGGCCAAGCATCCCATGGCACAGCAAATCGACCGCAAGCGTTTCATGAACGCCGTTCATCTTCAGAACGGTGTGCCCACCAACGTGACCAATCTGGCATCGGAAGGCACTTCCTTGAACTTGGTCGAAGCGATGCAGCAATGATGCTTGCTGTCCGTCAAGGGCCTCAGCCATTTTTCAGGACGTTTCACAAAAAATGTCTTGATTTTCTCGATTTTGTGGAGTAGCGTTTCATTAATTTTATGAATTATCCTGGATTTCTACACAGGAAATCAGCGTTTTTGGGCTCAATGGATCGTGGAGAGAGGGGGTGGGAGTAAGGCAAGCCAAGCGTGGCCTTGATTGAAAGGGATGGTTTTCTTGTGGTTTTACCGATCAGCTTTTAAGGAGGAAAGAGTCATGAAGAAAGTTATCGCTGTGTTGTTCCTGGTGGCTTTTGCCGTAAACTTCGCCGGTTGTGCATGTGTCCAGAAGCCTGAGTGCCCTGAGCCCTGCCTCGAGAGAATCCAGGCCCTGGAAGCAAAGTGCGCCGCTGACATGCGTGCCGTTGAAGCTGCAGTCGCCAGAGCAGAAGCTGCCGCCCGCAGGGCCGAAGCCGCCGCTGAGAAATGCGAGGGCGTCTTCATGAAGAAAATGAAGAAGTAACTCGGTGCACTCTTAGGTCATTTGGCAAGAGAAGGCTCCCTGGAATTCCAGGGGGCCTTTTTTCGTCCCTTGATTCAGATATGCTTCATCCTGTGGTCTCCTGCCTTCCTCGTGTGGATAGGCGGGTTCCAGTTTGCGGGGACTAGGGCCGCCATGGGGGGTTCCCTCAGGGTTTGTCAGTCTGGCCTTTTTCCATGCCTCCGAAAACAAACCTTCCAAGCAGGTTCTCAATGTCGAGGGGGGGCTGGGTTTCCCGCAGAATACCGCCCGGCTTGATATACTCGTCGGATCCGCCGGGGCTGATGGAGACATACTTGTCGCCGATGAGCCCCATGGTCTTGATGCTCGCGATGGAATCCTCCTCCAGCTGCACGTTCTTGTCGATACTGAACGTGATCCATGCCTGCCCATCTTTGAGGCCGATGTTCTTCACCTGACCGATCTGGACACCGGCCATGGTGACTGTCGCCTTCTGCTTCAACCCGGCTACGTCTGAAAACCGGGCATGGATTTCATAATTGGAGCGGTTCCAGAGGTTGATGTCGCCCAGGTGGAACGAAACGTAACCCAGACAGGCCAAACCGATGAGGAGAAACACTCCCACCCCCAATTCCACACTTTTCCTCTCCATGATCACGAGTCCTTCAATCACAGCAAAATGGAGGTCACGACATAATCACACACAAGAACCGACACCGAAGAGGCCACCACCGCGTTTGTGGTGGCTTTGCTCACCTGTTCGGGACCGAAGCTGCCTTCGTCCAGTCCGGCGTAAAAGCCCTTGTAAGTGCAGATCCAAATGATGAGCAAGGCGAACCAGAGGGATTTGACGATCCCCATGTACACATCTTCCCAGGCCACGCTGCGTTCCACGCCGTCCATGTAAATCCCTGAACTGAGCCCGAGCAGGTCCACACCAATGGCGTATCCTCCCAGGATGCCCACCACGTCGAAGAAAGCCGTGAGCAGGGGAAGGGCGATCAGGCACGCGATCAGTTTGGGAGCCACCAGGTAGGCATGTGGATCGATGGCCATGCACTCGAGGGCATCGATCTGTTCCTCGATGCGCATAATGCCGATCTCCGCACACATGGCCGAACCCGCACGCCCCGTCACCATGAGTGCCGAAAGCACCGGCCCCAGTTCTCTGATGAGACTGAGGGCGACCGCCGAACCGAGAAGACCCTCCGATCCGAACTTGGAGAGCGTGTAATACCCCTGCAGTCCCAAAACCATGCCCGTGAACGCGCCCGTAAATCCGATGACGAAAAAGGATTTGGTCCCGATGAAATAGACCTGTTTCACCACGAAATGGAATTTACCTGGTGGTCTGAAAAGACCGCGGATCATGCGATAGAAAAAAAGGCCGGACCTGCCCAGTTCCCCCACCCGATCCAGAAAAAAGGCGCCAAGCCAGGCAACCCATTGGATCATCCCTTCCCCTCCTCAACTCTTTCACCTGGCAGGCAAGAGGATGTGGCTGGGTTTTCCGTCCAGCGGGGGTCAGCCTGCCGGTTCAGAAACTGTCTGACCCTCTTGTCCCCGCTGGCCTGGATTTCCTCGGGCCCCCCCGCGGCAAGCACACGGCCTTGGTCCATCACGATCAACTGGTCCGCGATGTGAAAGGCGCTCTCCAGTTCGTGGGTCACCACGATGATGGTCATACCCAGCGTCTCGCGCAGATCGAGAATCAATTGATCGAGCCCCGCCGCCGTGATCGGGTCCAGGCCCGACGAAGGCTCATCCACGAAGAGGATCTCGGGGTCCATGGCGAGGGCGCGTGCCAACCCCGCACGCTTGCGCATGCCGCCGCTCAACTGGGAAGGCATGTAGTCGCAGAACTCAGACAGTCCCACGAGGCCGAGCTTGATCACGGCCATGATGCGAATGATCTTCTCTGGCAGGCGGGTGTGCACCTTCAGAGGAACGGCAATGTTTTCCCAGAGGGAGAGTGAGTTGAAAAGTGCGCCCCCCTGGAATAGGACGCCGGTTTTGAGCCGGTAGGCCCTCAGCTTCGCTTCGTCGAACCCTCCGAGATCCTCCCCGTCGATCATCACTTGGCCGGGCTGTGTCGCCTTCAAGCCGATGAGGTGTCTCAGGAGAGTCGTCTTCCCACACCCGCTCACCCCCATGATGACCGTCACCTGTCTGCGGGGTATTGTGAAGCGGATGTCGAAAAGGACCTGGCGGCCACCGTAATGACTGTTCAGCCCCTGCATGTCGATGAGATGCGATTCCGCACTCATTGACACCCTGCCTCCTCCCCTATGGAAACACCCAGGAGGCGGTCCAGGCGAGCGAGCTGGATCATTCTGCGGACCTGTTCGTTCAGACCGATCAGGGCAAGGCGGCTCCCGCGGGAGGACGCCAGTTGATGGAGTTCCACCAACATGGCGACCCCGGAGGTGTCCATTCGTGTCACTCTTCGAAAATCCAGTCTCAGGCCGTCCCCTCCCCTTTTCTTGACCACCTTGAGAAGCCTCTTTCTCAGCTCCGGCACCGATTTGAAGTCCACTGTCCCGGTCAGTTCGACCACCGGGGCATCCCCTGGGGGATCTAGAACGGCAGCACTCAAGGGCTATCCTCCATGAATGGCCGGGATTGTTCCGGCAGGCGGTTCCCTGCTGAATAGATGGAAACGGTTGAAAGGATCTCCACCCTGGGCAGGAGATGGGATCATAATATTAAAGGCAAAACAGAATTTCACAAGCTGAAAGTGCGGCTGATTTCTTATGCATGAGTCGTGAGATTCTGGTATAGCTGGTATGGGAAAAGGGAACAAGGAGGAGAATGGGAGAACCCCGAGGCAAGCTGGTTGACCCACCGCCCGGCCTGAGACTATATTTCCGCCCGGGACGTTCCAAGAAACCTCCTGTACGGGAAAAGGCAGCCTCATCCATCTCGACGATGCTGATTCACAAGGAGCAGGTATGAATGATCAGAATGCCGGCATGGACGTGACGACCGCTATCTTCCAGCGCAGAAGCGTCCGGCATTTCCTGGAAGCGCCCGTGGAGAGAAAGGTCATCATGGAAGCCATCAAGGCGGCTTCATGGGCCCCGTCGGGACTCAACAACCAGCCGTGGCGCTTTGCCATCATCTGGGACACCGACCTCAAGGAACAGCTGGCAAAACTCACTCGCTATGCCGCCGTGCTCCGGAGCGCCCCAGTGCTCGTCGTTGTTTTCCTCGACAAGGAATCCTCCTACGACTCCGTGAAGGACGTCCAGGCGGTGGGAGCCGCCATCCAGAACCTCCTACTGACCCTGCACTCCAAGGGTTTGGGAGCCGTATGGATCGGAGAAATCCTCAAGAATCAGGAGCGGCTCCTCGCCATCCTGGATCTCCCCGATCGACTGCAGCTCATGGCTGTAGTGGCCGCTGGGCATCCAGCCCACAGGAGTCAGAGTTCCCATCGCCGATCCCTTGAAGAGTTGATCCTTCTCGAAAGGTGAGTTCATTGGAAAGAAGCCAGGACGACAACATGATTCTCGAGTCTCGCGTCGTCGGAATGTTGCAGACCAACAGCTATCTCCTGGGGGACCCCGCGACCCGACAGGCGGTGGTGATCGATCCCGGGGGGGACGGCCAAGCCATCGCCGCCAGAATTCAATCCCTGGGACTCAAACTCGTCGCCATCCTGAATACCCACGGCCATTATGATCACGTGATGGACGCATGGACCCTCAAGGAGAAGCAGGGGGGGGAGATTCACATGCATCCCTTGGACATTCCCATCGTGGAGCAGAGCATGGTCACCATGGGTGCCTACTTCGGCCTCAAACCGCTCGCGGGACCAATCAGGATCGACCGTGACCTGCGCGAAGGGGACGTCCTCCGATTCGGCGGGCTGGTGTTGAACGTGCTGGAGACTCCCGGACACACACCCGGCCATGTAAGCTTCTGGATGAAAAAGGCAAGGAGAGTCTTCGTCGGGGACACCCTCTTCGCGGGGTCCATCGGCCGCACGGATTTTCCCGGAGGGTCCTACGCCCAGCTGATCTGCTCCGTTCGCCAAAAGATTTTTTGTCTGGAAGACGACACGGCTGTCCATCCGGGGCATGGTCCCTCGACAACCGTGGGACGAGAGCGGAAAACCAACCCCTTTTTCCGCTAGGGGTTCGGAAATCGGCGCGGGGGAACCCGCGACGCTTGCGGGACAACTAACCGGCCAACCGTCGAAAAGTTGCGGCAGATCGCGATTCGAAAAGTGAGGGAGGAAATCCATGGGTACTCTCAAACGCCATCACGTCTGGATGGGAGGAGCGATCCTTGTTGTCCTGACCCTTCTTTCAGGATGCGGTTCCTTGGGAGGTCGCAATGCAGCGCCCCCCAATCCGGTTTCCCAGCCGCCGCAGCAGACGGCCGGCCCCGCGCCTGCACGGGAGACCTCGGCTCCGCGCCCCTATTTCTATGACTTCCCGGACATCCCGACACCTTCCGAGTTGAGGCTCGTGTCGGATGAATCCTACACTTTTCAATCCGGGAATCAGAAGGCGGGTTTGCTCACTCTCCGGGGAAGAGTGGATGTCAACTCCGTGATCAATTTCTTCCAGATGGCCCTGCCCAAAGAAAACTGGAAACCGAAGGGAGGGTTCCGGTACAAGCGTTCCGTCCTCATCTTTGAAAAGGCGGAAAGAAGCTGTATCATCAATTTATATGAAAAGCTTTACTACACTTATGTGGAGATCTACGTAGCCCCCTCAAGCGGCCGGATCTGAGCCACGGCGGTATTCCGCCGCGGAGGGGCTCGCACGCGCGATACGTGGGCAGTACCCGGGTTCGCTGCCGGAACGCCATTTGATGGGGGCCGGGGCCGTCTGTGTTCCCAACGGGATCTCGAAGGACCGTGGGACTATGGTTCGCCCAACGGCTTTCCCCAGACAAAAGCCTGCTGCGGTGCTTGATCTCCTTACTGAGGACGGATTGCTTCGGGGTGTCAGGTCAGCATCCGGAGCAACGGATTCAGTGCAAGAGGATTGGCAGGTTCATGTTAGACGGAAAAACCATCGTCCTGGGAGTGACCGGAGGAATAGCAGCTTACAAGGCAGCAGAAGTGGTACGTTCCTTCGTCAAGGCAGGGGCGAACGTCCAGGTGGTGATGACTGCGAACGCCCGCCAGTTCGTTTCCCCTCTCACTCTGCAAACCCTTTCCGGACAGCCGGTATGCACGGACCTGTTCGACCTCGGGCTGGAATCGCAGATCGGACACATCCAGGTTGCCCGAGCCGCACACCTCATCATGGTGATCCCCGCCACCGCGAACATCATCGCTAAAATGGCAGCAGGAATCGCTGACGATTATCTCACGACCGTCCTTCTCGCGGCCACCGCACCCATTGTGGTGTGCCCGGCCATGAACGTGAAAATGTACGAGAACCCAGTGGTCCAGAGGAATCTGGAAACCTTGCGCCAAAGGGGTTGCATCATCGTGGAACCGGAAGCGGGGGAATTGGCGTGCAAGGAGGAAGGCACCGGGCGCTTGGCCGAATTGACGACCATCCTGGAAACGGCTCACCGCGCACTCACCCCCGGAAGCCTGGCCGGGAGGCGGGTTCTGGTGAGCGCCGGCCCCACATGGGAGGCCTTCGATCCCGTGCGTTACATCAGCAATCCATCCACGGGAAAAATGGGTTACGCTCTGGCCACCGTGGCAGCCAGGCGTTCGGCGGAAGTCCACCTCGTGAGCGGTCCCACCTATCTCCACCCGCCCCTCGGCGTTCATCTTCACCGGATTGTGACGGCGCTCCAGATGGAGGAGTGCATCACGGGACTCGCCCGCGACATGGACGTGATCATCATGGCAGCTGCCGTGGGCGACTATCGCCCCGCCGAAGCCTCTCCCCATAAGGTCAAGAAGGCGGAAGGAGATCTTTGGGTGCAACTCCTGAGAAACCCGGACATCCTGGCCGGCCTCGGCCAGCGCCGGCGGGACGGGCAGGTCCTCGTTGGATTCGCCGCCGAGACCGAAAACCTCGTGGAAAATGCCATGCAAAAATTGACGCAAAAAAGACTTGATTTCATCGTGGCCAACAATCTGGTGAATCCCGGGTCCGGTTTCGGCTGCGACACCAACGAGGTGAAAATCATCAGGAAAGACGGGTCGATGGATGAACTCCCCCGGATGCCGAAAGAGCGGGTCGCCGGGGAAATATTGAATCGAATCGAGTCGCTGCTGGCGAGCACCTAGGGGCTATGGAGCATCATCACATTCTCAGGGGAGAGACGCCGGCCACCCTTCGCCGTCTGAAATGGCTTTTCACGAGTCTCGGTCTGTCCGGAGCCCGGGAATTCCCCTGCAACCGCTGGGGAGCCGTCCCATCCGCTGTCCCCATCACTCTCCGAGACTCTCGGAGAGCTGACGGGGCGCAGCTCCTGGCCTCCATCAGGGAAGAGATGGGGGACTGCAAACGCTGCCGTCTCCATGAAGGTCGCGGCCACTTGGTGTTCGGAGAGGGATCCCCCAGCGCACCGCTGGTTTTTGTGGGAGAAGGACCCGGTTTCGACGAGGATCGGCAGGGCCGGCCCTTTGTGGGTCGTGCGGGAAAACTTCTCGACAAGATGATTGACGCCCTGCAACTGGCGAGGAAAGACCTGTACATCTGCAACGTGGTCAAATGCCGTCCCCCCGGCAACCGGACACCCCAGTCCGATGAGACGGAGATCTGCTCGACCTTCCTCGTGAGGCAGCTCATGGCCATCCGGCCGAGAGTCATCTGTACCCTGGGCGCTTGTGCGGCAAGAACCTTGTTGGGCACTCTGGCTCCCATGACCGTCCTGCGAGGCAAGGTTCATCAGTGGCGGGGGATCCCCCTCGTCTGCACCTTCCACCCTGCCTACCTCCTTCGGAATCCTTCACAGAAGCCTTCCACACTGAAAGATCTGCGAGAAATCCACCGCATCCTCAGCGCGCAGGAAGGAGGATGAGCGACGATGGCCAGGAAGACTACCGATCCCAAAGGCAAATGGCGTTCTCTTCTGCTCCTTCTCCTCACCCTCCTCATCCCATGGGACCCCGCTTGGAGCAGCTCCAGCCACTTCAACGTCATCAAGATACAGGACACCATCAACCCCGGAGTGGAGGATTTCATCTCTTACGCCATCAGCACCTCCGAGCGGGACGGGGCCCATTTGCTGGTCATCCTTCTCGATACACCCGGCGGGCTCCTCACGGCGACGCGGGGCATTGTCCAGGCCATTCTCAACGCATCCGTTCCCATCGTGGTCTTCGTTTCTCCCAGTGGAGCCCAAGCCGCATCGGCGGGGGTCTTCATCACGGCTGCTGCAGACATCGCGGCCATGGCTCCCGGGACCAACATTGGAGCGGCCCATCCCGTCACGACGGGCGGGGGGGACGTTCCCTCCACCATGGGTGAGAAAGTGGTCAACGACACAGTGGCCTTTGCCCGGAGCATCGCCGACCAGCGGGGTCGCAATGGAAACTGGCTTGAAAAGGCGGTTCGCAAGAGCATCTCCGCGACAGCCCACGAAGCTTTCGCCGAAAATGTCATCGATCTGGTTGCATCAGACCTTCCCGATCTCCTCAAAAGGCTGGACGGGTGGGAAATCGAGCACAAGGGGCGCAAGACGCGTCTCAGTACCTTGAAACTCGAGGAACGCACCCTCGCTCCAGGTTGGCAGCACAAGGTTCTCCGGACCATCAGCAACCCGAACATCGCTTATCTCCTCCTCATGATCGGGCTTGCGGGCCTGTACTTCGAGCTCTCTCAGCCGGGCGCCATCCTCCCGGGGGTCATCGGCGGGATTTCCCTCATCCTCGCCCTTTACGCCCTCCAAACGCTGCCGGTAAACTACGCCGGCGTCCTGCTCATTCTCCTGGCCGTGCTGTTTTTCCTCCTGGAAATCAAAGTCGCTTCCTACGGGATGCTGAGCGTTGCCGGCGTGCTCTGTCTTGTCCTGGGGTCCCTCATGCTCTTCAGGGTTCCCGGTTCCACAAACCCTCTGGCCCTTTCCGTCTTCGTTCCAACGGTTCTGCTGGTATCTGCGTTTTTTGTGACGGTGGCAACCCTTGCGTTTCGTGCACAATTGCGCAAGCCCGAAATCGGGGGAGAAGCCATGGAAGGACTCACGGGGGAGGTGATGCAGGAACTGAACCCCCAGGGAAAGGTCTTCGTCTCGGGAGAACTCTGGAACGCCGAGTCGGATGACCCCATTGGAGTGGGAGAGAAGGTCGTGGTGACCTCCGTGGAGAATTTGAAGTTGAAAGTCAAGAAAATGGATGCTAAATAGAGTGAATTATTTCTCTAACTCATGATCAGAGCTGCAGGTGCCTGACACGGCAGGGAGGGGGAAATGCCATCGGTATATGGCTTGGCGCTCGTTATCGTGCTGGCGGTGCTCTTTCTTGCAAATGCCATCCGCATTCTGAACGAGTACGAACGGGGCGTGGTGTTTCGCCTGGGCCGAGTCCTGCGCGCAAAGGGACCGGGCCTCATCCTGCTGATTCCCTACATCGACCGAATGGTTAAAGTGAGCCTTCGCCTCATCGCAACGGATGTTCCCGCTCAGGACGTGATCACGCGGGACAACGTGTCCGTGAAGGTGAGCGCCGTCATCTATTTCCGCGTTATCGATCCCGTCAAGGCAATGATCTCCGTGGAAAACTACCTTTACGCCACAAGCCAGCTCGCGCAGACGACGCTCAGGAGCGTTTGCGGCCAAGCGGAACTAGACGACCTCTTGGCGGAGCGGGACAAGATCAATGCCCACATCCAGGAGATCCTGGACCGGCATACGGAGCCGTGGGGGATCAAGGTGATGGTGGTGGAGGTGAAACAGATCGATCTGCCCATGGAGATGCAGCGGGCCATGGCGAAACAGGCGGAGGCAGAGCGGGAGAGGCGGGCGAAGGTCATTGGTGCGGAGGGGGAATACCAGGCGGCCGCGAAGCTCGTGGACGCCGCCCTGATCATCCAGCAGGCCCCCACGGCGCTGCAACTCCGCTACCTCCAAACGCTCAGGGAGATCGCTGCCGAGAACAATTCCACAACCCTCTTCCCCATTCCCGTCGACCTTTTCAGGCCGTTCATCACGCTGGCAGAGATGATGGAAAAGGGCAAGGGACAGGAGCAGGTGGAAGGTAAGGAGCCGATTGATGGGTAAGAAGAAGGACAAAGAAAAGAAAGAAAAGCCCCTGGACAAGATGACCGCCAAGGAACTCAGAGAAATGGCCCTCAGCCTGGGAAACATCGTGGGGGTCCACGGCATGAACAAGCTTGAGATCATCGCCGCCATCAAGGAAGTTAAGGGAATCGTCGACGAGGGCCGATCCCGCAAAGCGGACATCGACGTGAGGAGCATCAAGGCCAAAATACGGGAGCTCAAGGCGAAGCGGGCCCAGGCCAAGGAGAGCGGCAATGCCAAACTGGCGGACGCCTTCCGGCGTCGCATCAGCAACCTGAAGAAGAAAACGCGTAAGGCGGCTTAGGCACGTGACTATCGGCGGCGGTTATGCGGAAATGACCCGGCAAGAGGCCTATTCCCTGCTGGAAACCCATGTACAGGCGGACAACCTGAGGAAGCATTGCCTTGCCACGGAGGCCATCATGCGGGCTCTTGCCGAGAGACTGCGCCAGGACGTGGAATTGTGGGGGCAGGTGGGCCTACTGCACGATCTCGACTTTGAATACACACGCGACAATCCTGCCGCCCATGGCTTGAAAACGGTTGAGATTCTAGCCCCTTACGGTTTTCCCGAGGAAGCCACGGACGCCATCCTGCGCCACAACGCCGAAGCCCTTAACCTTCAGCGGGAGACGCAGCTGGATTTCGCTCTCACATGCGCCGAAACGGTGACGGGACTGATCGTAGCCGCTGCTTTGGTCCACCCCGACAAGAAGCTTGAGCGGCTGACTTCCGCTTCGGTTCAAAAGCGCATGAAGAGCAAGGACTTTGCCCGTAACGTGAACAGGGCCCACGTGGGACTCTGTGAGCGAATCGATATACCGCTCATGGACTTCATCGCTCTCAGTATCGATGCCATGACGGCCATCAGCGGTCGGTTGGGACTTTGACGCGAGTATAGCTTCTCAATAGGCGGAAACTCACGAGGAGGGCTGAATGGAACTGAACAAGAAAGTGGTCGTTGCGATTGCCTCTGCAATAAACAGCTACATTCAGGAGGAGGAGGCCCTGCTGGCCCTGCAGCAGAAAAGGCTTGCGGAAATACCGCGCCAGGCCTATAGTCCGTACGCCATGGCGGGGCGCATGGCGGCCATGAACGCCAGGTGGACATGGCAAATGCGACTTGCCCGATGATGGCGTGGGGTATTATGGCGAAGCATCTTGCGATCTCAAAGGAGCATGTTCGGACAGACAGTTGCGCCACATCGTTGGACCCTGTTTCGAGCGGATCTCCATATCCCAGGGATTCCCAAGGAAATTCTGTGATTTTCAGACCTCTGATACGGATATGGATGCGGAAGCTGATGCTGGTTGGGGTAAGCTGAGTGGGATCTCTACAACCAACGGAAGGAGAGAAGTATGGATAAGGAAAGACAACACGGCACGTCACTGGTCGCGATGCTCATCGACGAACCCCCCGTTAAGGTGGACAACCCCATCAAGATCGGCGATCTGACCTTTCGCGACGGTCATCAATCCCTTTTCGCCACTCGTGGCCGAACGGAGGACCTGCTGCCCATAGCCGAGAAGATGAACGAAATCGGTTACTGGTCAATGGAAGTGTGGGGTGGTGCCACTTTCGACACAATGCACCGCTTCCTCAACGAAGATCCGTGGGAGCGAATCCGGAAATTGAAAAAGGTTCTGACCAAGACTCCCATGATGATGCTTCTGCGGGGCCAGAATCTGGTCGGCTATCGGAACTACGCGGATGATTTCGCCGAAGCCTTCACAGAACGGGCGGCTATCAACGGGATCGACATTTTCCGCACCTTTGACGCGCTCAACGATTTTCGCAACTTTGAAACGGTCATCAAGCCCATCAAGAAACTGGGCAAACACTTCCAGGGAACCATCTGTTACTCCCTCACCGAGCGCCGCATGGGCGGACCGGTGTACAACCTGGAATATTATGTGAAGAAGGCCAAACAGCTGGAAGACATGGGCGCGGACACCATCTGCATCAAGGACATGGCCGGACTCATCGCCCCCTACGATGCGTATTACCTGGTGAAAGCCCTCAAGGAGAACGTGAAGCCACCCATTCATCTCCACAGCCATTTCACGTCCGGTATGGCGGACCTGGCTCTGCTCAAGGCCATCGAGGCGGGTGTAGACATTGTGGACACTTGTCTGTCCCCATGGGCCTATCGCAGTTCCCATCCCGCCATCGAGCCGCTCGTGGTGACCCTGCGCGGCACCAACCGCGACACCGGCTTCGATCTGCTCAAACTTGCCGAGTGCAGTGAGCATTTCGAAAAGGTGTCCCCCAAGTACAGGCATCTGCTCGATGACCGCATGTCCATCATCGACATCAACGTTCTGCTCCACCAGACCCCCGGAGGCATGCTCTCCAACCTGATCAACCAGCTCCGGGAGATGGGCGCCTCCGACCGCCTGAATGACGTGTTCAAGGCTCTTCCCCAGGTGCGCAAGGAAATGGGGCAGGTACCCCTTGTGACTCCCACCAGCCAGATCGTCGGTATCCAGGCGGTGAACAACGTCTTGTTCGACACCCCCGAAGAACGCTACAAGATGATCTCCGCCCAGAGCAAGGACCTTTTCTACGGTCTGTATGGCGAGACACCCGCTCCCCTGGATCCCGAGATCCAGAAGAAGGCGCTGAAGGGCTACCCCAGGGGAGAAACTCCTATCACTTGCCGTCCCGGTGAGATCATCCCTCCGGAGATGCCCAAGAATATCGAGGACACCAAGGGTATCGCCAAGGACATTGATGATGTCATCATCTACGGCATGTATCCCATGACCGGCATGCGGTTTCTCAAGTGGAAATACGGCCTTGAGCCCGTGCCCCAGGAGGTCATGCCCAAGACCTTGGAAGACTGCGCTCGTGAGAAGGAAATCATCAAGAAAGCCCTAGCAGGAGAACTCATGGAAAAGCCGAAAAAAGCCGCACCAGAGAAAGGAGCCGGAATTCGCCAGTTCAATGTGTTCGTCGATGGTGAGTACTTCGAAGTGGAAGTGGAAGCAATCGGCGGGGCCGCACCTGTGGTCACCTCCATTGCCCCCGCTCCAAGGCCCGCCGCTGCACCTGCGCCCCAGCCCGCTCCTGCGCCCGCTCCGGCGCCCGCCGCAGCTCCCGCTCCGGCAGCCGCCCCTGCGGCTCCTATCGCGGGCGGTGCCAAACTGGAAGCCCCCATGCCCGGCATGGTCATCCGCTATGAGGTGAAGGAAGGGGATACGGTAAAGGAAGGCGACACCATCATGATCCTTGAGGCCATGAAGATGGAGAATTCCCTTCCCAGTCCTGCCGCCGGGGTGATCAAGCAGATTTGCTGCAAAGAAGGCCAAAGCGTCCAAAAGGGTGATGTTCTTGCCGTCATCGGGTAGTTGTCGGTCCCTGTCCATTCGAACTCAAGCGAGAGAGGAGTAAGACCATGGCGAAGAAACCTGTTCGAGTTACCGTTACCGGCGCTGCAGGCCAGATCGGCTATGCCCTCGTGTTCCGTGTCGCCAGCGGCCAGATGCTGGGACCGGACCAACCCATCATCCTCCAGATGCTGGAACTTCCCATCGACAAGATCCAGCAGGCGCTGAACGGCGTCATGATGGAACTGGAGGACTGTGCATTCCCCCTGCTCGTGGATATGATCGGCACGGGAGATCCCAAGGTCGCTTTCAAGGACGCCGATTACGCTCTCCTTGTGGGAGCCAAACCCCGCGGACCTGGCATGGAGCGCAAGGACCTTCTCATGGATAACGCCAAGATATTCATTGAACAGGGCCGTGCAATGAACGAGGTCTCCTCCCGGGACATCCGGGTCATCGTGGTGGGCAACCCCGCCAACACCAACTCGTGGATCGCCATGAAATCGGCCCCTGATCTGCCCATGGGGAATTTTACCTCCATGATGCGCCTCGACCACAACCGGGCCGTCTCCCAGCTTGCGAGTAAGGCCGGCAAGCCCGTGACGTCCGTCGAAAAAATGATCGTCTGGGGCAACCATTCGCCCACCATGTATCCCGACTACCGGTTCGCCACCATCGACGGCCAGCCGGCGGCAAGGGTGATCAACGACGAGAACTGGTACCGCAACGACTTCATCCCCAAGATCGGGAAGCGCGGCGCAGCCATCATCCAGGCTCGAGGTCTGTCCTCGGCGGCATCCGCCGCCAACGCGGCCATCGACCACATGCGTGACTGGGCTCTAGGCACCAACGGCAAATGGGTGACCATGGGCATTCCCTCTGACGGATCGTACGGCATCCCCGAAGGCACCATGTACGGTGTTCCGGTCACCTGTACCCCTGGGAAGTATGAACGAGTGCAGGGGCTGGAAATCGACGTCTTTTCCCGTGAGAAGATGGACTTCACCCTGAAGGAACTGCAGGAAGAGCAGGACGGCGTCAAGGCCATGCTGAGTTGATCCTGTCACCATGACTGAACGGTGGAGGCTCCCGTGCGCTGGGGAGCCTTCACCTTCTCTTTTCCATTTCCACTCCATTTCACCCCCTCGCCTTCCCTCACCCGTCTCTTCGCATCTTTTCCTCCTTGATGACCGCTTCCCCCTTCAGGCGATTGAGCAGTTCTTCCAGGACAGGAAGCACGTTTTCTCGAATGTCGCCCGCCACCGCGAGGAGCATCACATCATCCCCTATTTGTCGCGTGCCGGTAAACAGGTGCGTTTCGATGGCGGCGATCCCGGCCCTTCCACGCAGTTCCCCCACGATGGCTTCCCATGCGCCCCTGTCCACTTGGATTTCGAGGTATTCCGCCGCCTGCCCTGACCTGGTTGTGCCCCGAACGACGCCGTTGTGGCAGGCGATCATTCCCACCCTCGTCGGATCGGCCTCACGTTTGATCTTGTCGATGAGATCCTGCAAGTTCGGCATGATTGTCTCCTTTACGATCTGGGAAAACCAGCAGAGCTGCGCCCTGGGTTTTGGGGATCATTCTGCACTCGAAACGAATGTCATGTTACCCCTCATATTTCATGGATTTTTCCCTGTCGGGGTGAATCCGCGCTCCGGTTTGGGGAGAAGAGAAACCAGTCATCCGGGATCCGTGTGCCGCATCACGACGGTGGACCCGATTTGCCGCTACGGCCTCTCCACATTCCGCCCGATCCCCTCGTTCAGAAGAATGCGCGTCTTCCGTCCCGCGACGAGAGCACCCATGACCTCTCCGTATGGGGCCGGCAGGTCCCTGTTACCCTATTCTAAGCCTGCACCGACTCGGTGGCGAGGCGCGTACATAACTTCACAAGATAAGGTGGTGCGGCGCATCAATTGTGTTGATTCTTACCTTCCTTGCTGCTATACAATTTTTTTGAGTTTATAAAACACCCTGAGACTCATGGTCCCGAGCTGCTGCATTCGTTGAAGTGGAACAGTTGACTCTCATTAACCCATCTCCCCTTTATCGTTCCGGCCGATGGCTCGCACCCTGCGAAGCGGCGGGTCAAGGCGGTTGCACTGTCCTGTTCGTGCTTTTTTTAACAGAGTTCGCTGACTCGTGTCAGTGAATGCATCGAGTGGAAATCGCGTTGAGGAGGGTAAGCATGTTTGACGAGAAAGTTCTAGAGAAAATCAAAGCCGGCAAGGAAAAATGGGATCAGGGCCCTGTGGCAAAGACGCTCGCCAAGGCACCCGAGCAAAAGCCAGTCTTCACCACCATCTCCGGTACCCCTGTGGAGCGCATCTACACGCCGCTCGACATCGCAGGGCTCGATTACGAGCGGGATCTCGGTTTCCCAGGTCAATTTCCTTACACCCGCGGTGTGCAGCCCACCATGTATCGGGGCCGGTATTGGACCATGCGTCAGTATGCCGGGTTTGGAAGCGCCAAGGACACGAACGCCAGGTACCGATACCTGCTGCAGCAGGGCCAGACGGGACTCAGTGTGGCCTTCCAGCTCCCCACCCAGGCGGGCTATGACAGCGACCATCCCCTCTCCATGGGCGAAGTGGGGAAAGTGGGCGTTGCCGTGGACTCCATCGAGGACATGAAAGTCCTCTTCGACGGCATTCCCTTGGACAAGGTCACCACGTCCATGACCATCAACGCTCCCGCCACCGTTTTGCTGGGTATGTACCTTGCCCTTGCCGAAGAACAGGGAGTGCCGTGGGACAAGGTCGGCGGCACCGTGCAAAACGACGTTTTGAAGGAAATCATCTGCCGTGGCCAGTATATTTATCCGCCCAAACCCACCATGCGTCTCACGGTGGATCTCATCGAGTTCTGTCAGAAACATGTCCCCCGTTGGAACACCATCAGCATCAGCGGCTACCACATCCGCGAATCCGGGTCGACGGCCGCTCAGGAAATGGCCTTCACCATCGCCGACGGCATCGCCTACACTCAGGCCTGCGTTGAGCGGGGGATGGATGTGGACTCTTTTGCACCGCGCCTGAGTTTCTTCTTCAACGCGTTCACGAACGTGTTGGAGGAGGTGGCCAAGTTCCGCGCCGGAAGGAGGTATTGGGCAAAGGTCATGAGAGATCGTTTCAAGGCGAAAGACCCCCGGTCCATGATGCTGCGCTACCACGTGCAGACCGGAGGCGTGACCCTCACGGCTCAGCAACCCCTCAACAACATTGTCCGGGTGGCCCTGCAGACCTACGCCACGGCACTGGGTGGAGCCCAGTCCCTCCACACCAACTCCTATGACGAGGCCCTGTGCCTGCCGACCCAGGAAGCGGTCACTGTGGCCCTGCGCACCCAGCAGATCGTGGCCGAGGAAAGTGGTGCGACAGACACCATCGATCCCCTGGCCGGGTGTTACTATGTGGAAAAGATGACCGATCAGATCGAGCAGGACATCGACGACTACATTAAGAAGATCGATGCCATGGGAGGAACCTTGGCGGCCATCGAGCAGGGTTTCATTCAAAAGGAGATTCAAAACAGCGCCTACCGCTTCCAGAAGGAAATCGAGTCCGGTGAGCGCATTTACGTCGGAATCAACAAGTACACCATGGAAGAGCCTCCTCCGACCAATCTGCTCAAGGTGGACATGTCCGTGGGAGATGTGGAAGCCGCCAAACTGAAAAAGCTCCGCGCCGAGAGAGACCAAGCCAAGTGGAAGGCGGCTCTCGATAACCTGCGCAAGGTTTCCCAGACGGATGAAAATGTCATGCCCGCCGTCATCGAAGCAGTCAAGGCGAAGGCAACCGTCGGCGAAATCTGTGATGTTTGGCGAGACATTTACGGCCAATACCGTCCCAAAGAGTTCGTGTGAGACATCAGCCGACACGTTGACAAACTGCTCAATCAGCGGAGGAAATTTTCATGGCTAAGAAGATCAAGATCATCGTGGCAAAACCCGGGTTGGACGGACATGACCGCGGCGCCAAGCTGCTGGCAAGGATTTTCGCCGAGGAAGGCATGGAAGTGGTTTACACCGGCTTGCGCCAAACGCCGGAAATGATCGTGGCCGCAGCCGAACAGGAAGACGCTGACGTGGTGGGACTCAGCAGCCTTTCCGGTGTCCACAATTATTTCTTCCCACGGGTCGTGGAACTCCTTAAGGATAAGGGGTTGAACGACGTCTTGGTGGTGGGTGGCGGAATCATTCCCGTGGAAGATTATGACTTTTTGCAAAAGTCGGGAGTGAAGGCTATTTTTGGACCTGGCACGCCGACCATGGAGATTGTGAACTTCATCAAATCCAATGCCCGAGCCCGGTAGGACCGCTTGAACCGACACGGGGGGCAACGTGTGACCGCCCCCCACTCCCCGCTCCATCCTTACCGGGAGGGCCCGCCGTCAATCCCCGGGGAGAGTCTCGGCCCCGCCTTCCACCTCCGTGGGGGGTTGGCGGGTGCGGGATCCGGGCGGTAGGGCTATGCAAAAGGAAACATCCAAACCTGTGTCATCCCCCGAGCAAGGGCCTGCGCAGGGTTTCACCCCCCAGGATGTGATTTCTGAAAGGAAACGCGTTTGGAATGAAGAGGGATTACGCTAAAGAAATTCTGGCAGGCTCTCCACAGGCGGTCGCCCGTCTCATTTCCTGGCTGGAAGACGAGGATGAGCGGGCGTATTCGATCATGGAGGAACTCTATCCCCACACGGGCAGGGCTTATGTCATCGGTATCACGGGATCGCCCGGAGCCGGCAAGAGCACTCTCACCGACAAACTCATCCGCATCATGCGAAAGGGCGGTCTCACTGTCGGTGTGGTTGCCGTGGACCCGTCCAGTCCCTTCACAGGCGGTGCCCTTCTGGGCGATCGCATCCGCATGAGCGATCACAGCACCGACCCCGAGGTCTACATCCGCAGCATGGCCACCCGTGGTTTTCTGGGAGGAATGGCCAAGGCCACCTGTGACGTGGTGAAAGTCCTTGACGCCTTCGGCAAGGACATCATCATCATCGAGACGGTGGGTGTCGGCCAGGACGAGGTGGACATCGTGGGTCTTGCGGACACGACCTGTGTCGTGCTTGTGCCGGGCTTGGGGGACGTCATTCAGAGCATGAAAGCCGGCGTGATGGAGATCGCCGACGTTTACGTGGTGAACAAGGCCGATCGGGATGGGGCCGATCAGCTGAACATGGAAGTCAACGCCCGCATCGAACAGGACATTCACATCAAGATGTCCGGCTGGGTCCCCCCGGTCAACAAGACGATTGCCGTAGACAATGTCGGCATGCAGGACCTGTGGGAATCCATCCTCAAGCACAGGGCTTTTCTCGAGGAAAGCGGCAGGCTTGTGGAAAAGCGCCGGAAGCAGACCTACCAGGAAACACTGCGGATGATTCACAACGAACTGTTCCGTCTCATTCGCGATCAACTTTCGGAAGATGGCCGTCTCGATCGTCTGGTGGAGGAGATTCTGGAACGAAAGCGCGATCCCTACAGTACCATGCGCGAGATACTCAGTGAATGGTTGGACTCAACCCCCAAGTACAAGGAGGCGTTATGAAGGTTCTCAAAGTCGACCACATCGGCGTCGCGGTGAACAGCATCGAAGAAGCCAAGAAACTCTACACGGATATCTTGGGCTTGCCCCACATGGGCAGTGAGACGGTAGCGGAGCAGAAGGTCACCACCGCATTTTTCCCCGTGGGGGACACGGAAGTGGAACTGCTGGAATCCACGGCCCCGGACGGGCCCATCGCCAAGTTCATCGAGGGGAACAAGGGCCGGGGTGGTGTGCAGCACATCGCCTTCCGCGTGGAAAACATTGAAGAAGCCCTTGCCGAACTGAAAGCCAAAGGCATCGCCCTCATCGACGAAAAGCCCCGTATCGGAGCGGGGGGATGCAAGATCGCATTTCTACACCCCAAGGCCACCTACGGTGTGCTGGTGGAACTCTCGGAGAGACAGGACTAGCATAAGAGCCGGTTGGAAATAGAGGCCTGCTTCTGCGAGGCAATGATGAAGGAAAAGGGGGCACGTTTTTCGCGCCCCCTTTTCCTTCTTTGCGCCGCCTTCCCATGACGAGGGTTACGGCAAGGGCAGATCCTCAGGCCCTCCTCACTTTCAAGTACGTCAGTCCCGACGCGATCACCATGGGCACCACCCCCAAGGCGATGAGAAGTTGAGGTCCGACATGGGGGTGGGACTTTGAAGGGGCCTCGAAAAAACACGTCCGAAAGGGTCATTCTGATCGGCTGGTGTTCCATCTTCAGTTCACCCATCAGCTTCATGCGGGACCTCCTTTTCGTTGCCCACCCAAGCAGCCGAACTTCCCGGGCGGTTCCACGCCGCATTGGCTTTTCATGTGCGCCAAACGTGGGAATGGCCAGGAGATCCGACTCACAGCGGCTCCGGCCCTCGGCCATCACCCTGTGATAGCCTTCCCAATGGCGCTGCCGCAACGGCTCGGGGATGATGAGGTCCAGGCTTTGACCCAATGCTTCTTTGGCCGAATGACCGAAAATCCCCTCCGCTCCGGCATTCCACAGGCGGATGAGCCCTTCCCTGCCCGCGCAAATTACGGTGTCCATGGCTTTTTCAACAATCTGCCGAAACAGCCAGGCTTTTGGATCCTGCGTCATGGCACTTCCCTTCTCCCCCCTCCCCCAGACCGGCCCCGGGGACCGGGCACACTCCCCCGTGGCCCCATCGCCGTCCGGAGGGCCAGGAGGGGAGCCCCCGGAGAGACTCCCCCCTTGGCGGTGCATCAACGGAGGATGGCCTTGAGGTCCTCATCGGGGGTGGAGATGGGCATGATGTTGAAATTCTTTACCAAGACGTCCAGTACGTTCGGGGTCACAAAGGCGGGCAGCGACGGACCCAGGCGGATGTTTTTGATCCCAAGGTGGAACAGGGTGAGGAGGATGGCGACCGCCTTCTGCTCGTACCAGGAGAGGATCATGGAGAGGGGGAGGTCGTTCACTCCCACGTTGAACGCCTTGGCCAGAGCCACGGCAATCTGGATGGCCGAGTAGGCGTCGTTGCACTGCCCTACGTCCATGAGCCTCGGAAGACCGCCGATGGTCCCCAGGTCCTTGTCGAAGAAGCGGAATTTCCCACAGGCGAGGGTCAGCACCACGCAGTCCTTGGGAACCTTCTCCACGAATTCCGTGTAGTAGTTGCGACCCGGCTTGGCCCCGTCACAGCCTGCTACCAGGAAGAAATGGCGAACGGCCTTCCCCTTCACGGCCTCGATCAACTTGTCGGCGACCCCCAGGACCGTGTTCCTGGCAAAACCGACCATCACCTCCTTGCCGTTGGAATCGTCCGCGAAGCCTGGCAGATCCAGGGCCCGCCGGATCACGGGGGCGAAGTTACGGTCGGCGATGTGGGGGACTCCAGGCCACCCCACGATACCCGATGTGAAGATGTTTTCGGAATAGGCCGCCTGGGGCCTCTGAATGCAGTTGGTGGTCATGAGGATGGCACCTGGAAACTGGGCGAACTCCTTCTGCTGGTTTTGCCATGCCGTCCCGTAGTGGCCGTAAAAGTGAGGATGCTGTTTGAGCTTGGGGTACCCGTGGGTGGGGAGCATCTCCCCGTGGGTGTAGACGTCGATCCCCTTTCCCGCCGTTTGCTTGAGGAGTTCGTCCAGGTCTTTGAGGTCATGCCCCGAAACCAGGATCGCTTTCCCTTTTCGATGCCCCAATGGGACTTTCGTGGGGACGGGATGCCCGTAGGTGCCGGTGTTTCCCGCATCCAGGAGTTCCATGGCTTTCAGGTTCACTTCTCCACACTTGAGGGTCAGACCCACCCAGTCGTTGAGGCTGAGGTCTTTCCTCGTCATGGCCGCCAGCCCTTCGTGCACGAACGCATAGACGGCATCGTCCTCTTGTCCTAAGATCTGGGCGTGGTCGGCGTATGCGCAGACGCCTCTCAGGCCGAAGAGCACCGTGTGCTGCAGGGAGAGGATGTCCGGATTGATCGTAGGATCGGACTTGAGACCGTATTTCTCCCCTTGGGCCACCATGCCTTGCAGGGTCGACTCTAATTTGAAGTTCGCCGCATCCTCCGTGAAATCCGTCCTGCCCCCCGCCGCCTTCACTTTTGACTTGAGGCGATCCCTCAATTCCACGGCCCGCTTCAAGAAGTTTGCCACATCCGCCGGATCGAAGTTCACGTTGGTGAGGGTGGAAAACATGGCTTCACAGGTGAACACATTGACTTCACGGTCGACGACGCCCGCTTTGCGTCCCTCCACTGCATACAGGGCAATCCCCTGGAGGGCATGGGTGAGCAGATCATGAAGGGCCGCCACATCGGGCTGCTTGCCGCAAACGCCGATTTTTTCGCAACCCTGCCCCTTGGCCGTTTGTTCGCACTGATAACAAAACATGTTGTGTCTCCTTTTCTCCAGATGCTATGATCAGGACCCTTCCTTCACGAATTCGCTTTTGGGGGCGCCACAGGGAGGACACACCCAATCGTCGGGAAGGTCCTCAAAGCCGGTCCCGGGGGCGATTCCGTTTTCAGGGTCTCCCACCGCCGGATCGTACACGTAGTCACAAATGGTGCAGATATATCGTTCCATCGCACTCCTTTCACATCCCTTGGTAATCTGATGGAAAAAAAGACTTTCATGTCATCGAATACTTGACCGAATGAGACCAAATAGCAGGTTCCCCCCACTCTCTCTTTGAAGCACAGGAGGCGTGGATGAGGGTTCCAGTGCTTGCGTGTTCATCGCCCCACCGAATCGCTTCCCTTCCGGGGAGCGAGGCTTTCCCACTCTCAACCAGTCTCTCACGAGTATCCTTACACTGGAGAAAATGATAACCAGGCTGGGATTAGCGTCCTTGACGTAAGTCAAAAGCGTCCGGATGAGAACCAGATTCAGGAAGGGAAAGCGCAACAGCCGTTCCTGCTGCGTCCGAGTGAGGATGAAAAGACGGTCTCTTCGAGCCGGCCGGAGAACCATCGCACTGTATAAATGGACGTCGGCGTGCCATACAGGGAAAGCGGATACAAAAAAATGACGGACCCTCGCAACATGGCCGCGTGTTGCGGAAGACACCGTTTCGGACTTCAGGTCATGTCCCGCCTGTCGGCATGCTGGTAGACTTTACCGGAGGAAACGGAAAAGGAGTAGGAGGACATGTCGGAGCGGGCGATACTGCTGCCGGCAGGTCCCAGCACATGAAAAAAACGGACAAAACCATCGCATATCCCGACCTGACCTAGCACGCGCCGGCAGTCACCTTTATTCTTTCACTGCTGGTCCGCAACTGGTCGCACAAGGATTTCCACACTCTTGGCGCGATGCCGTTTACGGGCTTTCCCGGGAAATAGCAGTGGGTTGGAACCGTGGGTCTTGAAGAATGCAGGCACCTGCTCCAGGGAATCGACCACCGCAACCACCGTCTCTCTGTCCGCCCACCGGAAGAGAGCGCGGGCAGGATGAAGCGGGAGATTGATGCAACCGTGTGAACAATAACCGCTGGAAATGTCACCGGCATGAATCCAAACGTGCTCGTAGATTCTCATGGCCCAGGGCATTGGTGCCGGTTCCCCATAGGCGTTCTTGTACTTCAGCGAGACGGCGTCGAGAATTTTGCTGTCCACCTTGTAGACACCGCTCCTGGTTGATCCCCAGCTCCTGCCGATGCATACCTCCCCATCCCCGACCAGATCTCCTTGTTCGTACCATCCCAGGAAAGGGATCTTCTTCACGACCATGACAAACTTTGCAAGGTGCGCCACTTCTGGGAGCCGGGCGGGCATGGGGGTCCAATTCTTGAACTGATGGAAGTCATGGGGCACCTTCAAGGGCCGTTTTGCCTTCATGTCTTCTGCAATGTAATACCGGGCCCGCACATTGAGTCTCGCAAGAATGCCTCGAGCGACACTCGGACTCAACTCCGGATCGCGTTCGGCAAGAATCTCCAGTTCGTCTTCAGTGATGACGCGTTCAACCCATCCCGGATGGCTGTCTTTCTGAAGCGCCGGCTCGCTGCCACCCGGCGGGCATTGCCCAGCAAAGACCCCATTCAACCCCGGTGCCGGGACATTGGGCAGCCCGTGCCTTGAAACCGGGGCACTGCCACACAAGAAAAGAACACAAGCTGCGAGAAATTGAGCCGCTTTCTTCACGGGCATCCCTGGAGTCTTACCAAGTCATTCAGATATGAACGAAAATCATCATTATGTCATTGAGGCTGATTCGTAAAGCTCCATTCGCCCTTTTTGCGGCATGGGGGAGTTCCTCCAGTTCTTGCTTCAGGCCGACGACCGTCAGTTTCATGTCGGACTTGATCAGCATCCTCAGAATCGAATCACTCACCCAAATAGGTGCGGACAAGGACACCGTGAGCCGGGAACTTCTTGATGAGCAGGGTCATCGGATCGCTCGGTTGAGAGCCCGTCAAGGGTCGATCGAAGTCGCTTGCTGTAGAGCCCGACTGCCTAGTCTATTTGTCCAGAACAGTCTTGGGGGCGATCCTGCATTTCTTTGCCGGGAACTTGGCAGCTTCAGTTCTGCCGTCTGATCCCCTTGGCGGTAAGAATGATCATGTTGTCCGAGGAGAGTACGGCCCAATCAGAAAATGACCGGTTTCTTGGAAAAGGCCGATGGGTCTATGGATCAAGCCTCATCTTTGCCCTGGCTGGAAGGCGTGACCTCACAAACCAAAAAGCCCCGACGCCAAGCACAATGCCCACCACCACGTCCACTTGGTGGGAATACTGCTGGACGATGCGCCAGTGTTCCCTCAGAAGCATGCCGCAATACAAAAGAAAGGAATTCCAGAGGGTCGCGCCGGCGAGAGTGGCGATGGAAAAAGGGAGGATGGGCATCCTGCCCGTTCCCGCGGGGATGGATATGAGATGTCGCACCACCGGGACAAACCGGCTTGCGAATATGGTGAACACGCCGCTGCGGCGGTTGAAAAATCGCTCGGTCACCTCGAGGTCGTGGGGATGGAGGAGCAGATACCTTCCCACTTTGTAAACAACTGGTTTTCCCCCGAAGTGACCCATGGTGTACGAGAGGAGGGAACCGATCAAGCTGCCCAATGACGTGACAAGAATGGCCAGCCACAGGTTCCACTTGCCGTCCGCCACGAGGAAGCCCACAAACGGCATGACCGCCTCACTGGGTATGGGCGCGATCATGCTCTCCAGGGCCATCAAAACCCCTGCTCCGGCATACCCGGTCAGGTCCAGGCACTTCACTGCAAAAGCCGAAACCATATCCGTCAGCACTTGGCATCTCCTATAGAGTTTTTCCGTATTCGTGGGCAAGAGGCAGCTACAGAAAGCTCAGGCGCCGTGCTCCAGAAGCCAGTCCAGGCTCAGCTGCCTAGCCACTTCACGGCAGTGGGGGTCGAGTAAGCGATGGTCGCCGTCATCAAAGAAACACAGGCTCCGGGGTTCCCCCAATCTCCCATAGATCTCCATGGCGTGTTGCGGAGGGACCGTTTCGTCCTTCTCCCCATGGAGGATGAGCACCCGTTCCACCGGTGGCAGGGCAGCCAAATTCCGAGGTTCCCCCAGTTGCATCCCCCCGGGAAAATGGCTCTTCAGTTCGTCGGAATCCTGAAGTCCCCGACGAATCCTCTCCAGGTCGAACGGCGTAGCCCAGCACGCTACGGCCCGAACCAGTCCCCGCATTTCCGCCGCGGCAAGAAGGCTGAGATATCCCCCAAGGCTCGACCCCAGCAGCGAGATCCTGCCGTTGCACCAGGACTGCCCCAAAGCGTGCTTCACAACGTCTCGAAGGTTGCCAAGCCTCACTGGGAGAAGGCACCTTTCCAACGGGGCCGGACTATCGCCGCAGCCCGAGAAATCGAACCGAACCACAGCAAGACCCGCCCTGGAAAACTCTTCCCCCATGACCGCAAACTTACTGCTGCTCCTGGAACTGAGAAGCCCGTGGCTGCAAACCAGAACGGGGGCAGGGACAACCTCGGGCAGATGCACGGTGCATGCGAGACTCCCCTGCGCGGTAGCCAGAGCAAAGTCCTTTTCACAGGCAGGGAAGAGGCTCATGGGGAATTCCGCAAATCAGAAAATCTCTCGGGAAGCAGAGCCCCGACCCAGCTCCGACTTGCGGCGGATGGCGTAGATGGTGATCTTCTGTTCGTCTCCGTCCACATGGCAGCTCTGTGTGGTCTCCTTGAAGGCGAAGCGGGTCGTCAGTTCGGTGAAAAAGGCAGGAGTGGGCATGTCCGCGTTTTTCGCCAGGAAAATGATCCCTCCCGGGGCCAGGGCTTTGTCAAGAAAGCTCACCAGCAGGGGGTACGACCTGCGATCATAAATCACCTCCGACCCGACGATGACGTCGAAAGGGAGGAAGGGGGCCGCATCGTTCCAGTCCAGCTGCATGACGGTGGCCTGGGGCGCCCCGTTGAGAAGGGCGTTGGCCCTGCAAAACCTCAAGGCATCTTCATCGATATCCGTAATCGTGACATTGTGCCCGCACATGGCTGCGTAAACCCCCACAATTCCTATGCCCGCCCCGATTTCCAGGATTCTCTGACCAGCCACGACGGGCTGCCTCCCAAGGAAATACGCCAGGACGAAGCTCGCTTCCCACAGTTTGGCCCAGAAAGGGACTTCCGTCACGTTCAAGTCCCGCGATTCCACGGCATTGATGATGTATTCCTCGTAATCCTTCATCTGGAGGATACTGAGAACCTTGTTCCCGATCTTCAAGGGGACCGTTTCCACGGGATACTTGGCGGTGATTTGTTCCATCAGCTGTTCGTATTCCGTCATGCAAACAACCTCAAATCAGTCAGTTGAACTCTATGACGGGCCGCGATTGCACCGGAGGAGAGACCCTTTGATTTTCCCCGTCTTCTTCGCGGGGAGTTGGTTCTTGCAGGGGATTCTTCCGGTCGGTTCATGAACCCCCCATGGCCGAGTCTGCCCGTTGCGCTCGGCTTATACCTGCAAATCCTCTCCAGATCAAACCCTTTGAGACGATTCCGCCGCCTGCGGGACCTGTTTCTCGGGAATCGCTCTCCCGGGTCCGTGGGATCGCAACGGTGCCGGTTCTTCCGCACCTTTTTTCTCACGCCCGAAAACCCGCCGCAGTCGATCCTGCAGGGACTCCATGTAGATATAGACCACTGGAGTGATGTAAAGGGTGAGAAGCTGCGAGAAGACGAGTCCTCCCACCACCGCGAGTCCCAACGGGCGGCGTGCTTCCCCTCCGGCCCCGAAACCCACGGCGATGGGAAGTGTCCCCACAAGGGCCGCGAGGGTGGTCATCATGATGGGGCGAAACCGGAGAATACAGCCCTGATAAATGGCATCAGCAGGGCTTTTTCCTTCTTCCCTCTGGGCACTCAAGGCAAAGTCGATCATCATGATGGCATTCTTCTTGACGATACCGATGAGCATGATGATTCCTACGAAGGCATAGATGCTCAGATCCGTTTTGAAGAGCATCAGGGTGAGGAGGGCTCCGACTCCCGCGGAGGGCAGCCCCGAGAGGATGGTGAGGGGATGAATGAAACTCTCGTAGAGGATCCCCAGAATCATGTAAATGACCAGAATCGCCAGGAGGAGCAGGATCCACAGCCCTTTCATGGACGATTGAAACTGCTGTGCGGTCCCCTGAAAACTCGGCGTGATGGAAACGGGAAGCCTGAGTTCCCGGGTGGCGTCCTCGATCTGGGACACGGCTTCCCCGAGGGCGACACCCGGCTTCAGATTGAACGATATGGTCACGGATGCAAGCTGTCCCGTGTGGTTGACAGTGAGCGGACCGACCCCGGGGGTGATCTTGGCGATGGTGTCCACGGGAACGAGTTTGCCGTTCGTCGATCGGACATACAACATGGAAAGGTTGGCAGGGTCCTTCTGGAAGTCCGATTCCACTTCCAGGATGACCTTGTACTGGTTGCTGGGCGTGTAGATGGTGGAGATCTGTTTTGAGCCGTAGGCGTTGTAGAGGGCGTTTTCGATCTGTTCGGCAGTGATGCCGAGCGACTCCGCCTTGTCTCGATCGATGTCCACGACGACTTCGGGACTCGCGATTTGCAGGTCGCTGTTCACGTCCTGCAGGGCGGGCAATTCCCGGAACCTGGCCTCCACCGCAGGGGCCCATGCGTAGAGTTCCCCCGTATCCGCGCCCTGCAGGGTGTACTGGTAAAGTCCCTTGGATGTCCGGCCTCCGATCTGGATGGCCGGAGGGTTGGAAAGGTACACTTTGATCCCCGGAATGCGGAAAACCTCCTCCCGCAGTCTCTGGATCACTTCCGCCGCCGTCACCTCCCTCTCGGACCTGTCCTTCAGCCGCATGAAAACGCGTCCCGCGTTACCGGTGGGGTTTCCCGCCGTAGCCCCTGCCGCGGACATGAATGCCTCCACCGCCGGGTCACGGCGAACCACATCGGCAACCGCCTGCTGGTGCGTCACCATGGCTTCGAAGGAGATCCCCTGCGCCGCTTCCGTGAACCCCCGAATCTGCCCCGTGTCCTGGCTGGGAATGAAATCCTTGGGCACGATGATGAACAAAAAGACAGTAAAAAAAACAAGGCCCAGGGAAAAGATCAACGTTGCGCGATGATGCCGGAGGACCCATTGGAGGCTCGCGTCGTAAATCCTGAGCATCCCCGTGAAGACATTTTCGGAGGCACGGTGGAAGGAGCCTCTTTTGCCCGCATCGGAGCGACCCAGGATGCGGCCGGCCAGCATGGGGGAAAGACTCAGGGAGACAAATCCCGAAACCAGTATGGCCACCATGATGACGACGGCGAATTCATGGAAGAGCCTGCCCAGGATTCCTCCCATGAAGAGGAGAGGGAGAAAGACGGCCGCCAGGGACAGGGTCATGGAGACAATGGTGAAACCAATCTCCCGGGCCCCGTCAAAAGCGGCCTGCAGCTTGCCCTTCCCCATTTCCATATGGCGGACGATGTTTTCCAACATGACGATGGCGTCATCCACCACGAAACCGACACAAAGGGTGAGGGCCATGAGGGAGAGGTTATCGAGGCTGTAGCCAAAAAGGTACATGACACCAAAGGTGCCGATGACGGAGAGGGGAACCGCGAGACTGGGGATCACCGTGGCGGAGAGGCTTCGCAAGAACAGGAAAATCACGAGGATCACGAGGCACACACTGAGGTAGAGGGTGAATTTCACGTCCTCGATGGCTTCGCGAACGGATACGGACCGGTCATAGAGAATGTTGAGGTCGATGGAGGCGGGCATTTGGGCCCGAAAGACCGGGAGGAGAGCTTTGATGGAATCGGCGACCTCCACTGTGTTCGTCCCCGGCTGTCGCTGAATGGCTAGCACAATGGCCCGGGTCCCCCCGGATCGGTCATTGTACCAACTGGCCACTTTGTCGTTTTCCACGCTGTCCGTGATGCTTCCCAGGTCCCGGAGCCGCACCGGTGATCCGTTGCGGTAAGCCACGATGAGCGGACCATAGTCGGAAGCCTTGAGAAGCTGCCCCGTCGCCTGGATGGTGAATGCCTGGTGCCTGCCGTAGAGTGTCCCCGTGGGCAGGTTCACATTTCCTTTGGAAACGGCCTGTTCCACCTCGTCTATGCCGATGCCTGCGGACCTGAGTGCGTCAGGATTCAGCCGGATCCTGACGGCATATTTCTGCGCTCCGTAAATGTTCACCTGAGCCACGCCGTTGATCATGGAGATGCGCTGAGCCAGGAGCGTGTCGGCGTATTCGTTCACGGTGGACAGAGGAAGAATGGGTGAACTCAGGGCAAGGTAGAAGATGGACTCGTCGGCCGGGTTCACCTTGCGATAGGACGGAGGCGTGGGCATGTCAGCCGGGAGAAGCCGTTGTGCTTTGGAAATGGCCGTCTGCACGTCGAGGGCGGCCCCGTCGATGTCCCGGTCCAGGGTAAACTGGAGGGTGATCCGGGTGTTCCCCAGGCCACTCACCGACGTCATGGAATCCAGTCCGGCGATGGTGGTGAATTCCCGCTCCAGGGGCGTCGCCACGGAAGCGGCCATGGTCTCGGGGCTGGAACCGGGCAGGTTTGCCGACACTTCTATGGTGGGAAAATCCACGTTTGGCAGTTCGCTCACTGGAAGGAGGCGGTATCCCACAATGCCGAAAACGACGATGGAAAGCATGACCAGGGTCGTGGTGACTGGTCTTCGAATAAAGAGTTCGGGAATGCTCACCGGTTCGCTCCTTCAGTGCCCCTCCCCGCCTCTTCCACGATCCTGACCTTCGCCCCCTGGGCAAGCCGCAGCTGCCCATCGGTCACCACTCTCTCCCCTGCCGACAGGCCCTTTTCGATAACCACCTCCTGATCCACGATTCTCCCCACTCCGACGGGACGATACTCCACCGTCGAATCCGTTTTCACCACAAACACGTATTGTCCCTGCTGCCCCGTCTGGACTGCTTGGGAGGGGATCACCACTGCACCCGGGCGGGTGGTCAGGGTGAGGACCACCGTCACAAACTGGCCGGGCCACAACAAACGTCTCTCATTGGGCAAAACGCCTTTGAGCTGGATCATGCCCGTGGAGGGATCCACGGCGTTGTCGACAAAGCTCAACCGACCGTGGAAAAACTCTCCATCGGTTCCCCGCAACTGGACTAGAACCTCAAGATCACCCAATTCCATGTAGCGCTTGATCTCCCCAAGGCTTTGCTCGGGGACCGCAAAGGACACATAAACCGGCATCACCTGGTTGATGGTGACCAATGGGCGGTCGTTGTCGTTAGCCTTCACGATGTTTCCCCGATGGACCTGGATCTCCCCCGTGTAACCCCCGATGGGCGCGCGAATGCGGCAGTAGGTCAACTCGAGCCTGGCATTCTCCACCGATGCCTCATCCGCCTTCACGCTCGCCTCCAGGGCAGCCACGTTGGCAAGGGCCGTATCCACCTGCTCTTCCGCAACCACGCCGCGTTTGAGCACCGACTGATAACGGTCAATGAGCTTTTTCGCATTGGCGAGCTGTGCCCTGTCCTTCGCCAGCTGTGCTTCGGCTCTTCGGAGATTGGCCTCGAAAGAACGCGGGTCTATGGTGAAGAGCAAATCACCCGCCTTCACCTCCTGCCCCTCAGTGAAATGGACGTTGACGATCTGTCCCTCCACCTGGGACTTGACCGTCACAGTGGAAAAGGCCTGTATCTTGCCGATCGCCCGCAGCTGTACAGGCACCGTCTTCTCCACGGAAACGGCGGTGGTCACGGGAACGGCAGACCTCGCCTTCCCGTCTTCGAGTTTCTGCTTGCCGTCTGCCCTGTCGGAACAGGCACAAAGCAGGCCCGTGAAGAGCACAAGGAGGAATCCGGCATGGGCAACGACAAAGAGGCACCTTGGTAAAGAGAGCGATGATGGGCGAATACCCTGCACGCTGGGAGAACCACTTCCCCCTGGAAAGATGGAGCCCCCTCCCGCAGGACCCCCTTGGCCGATGCATTCCCGTGTGTTCATGAAGCCACCTGTTGACCGGATATTCGAGTTCCCGCAAAGAACCACGCGTTTCCTGCGAGTGTAACCGCATCGGGCCGGAGAGATCAATCCTCTATGCCGTTGTAACTCCTGGAAAACGGAAGTGATTCCCCAGACCATCCTTTCTTGACGCGGAAAAAACGATCGTTTAAAACGTTTGTTTAGTTTAGCATGGTCCATGGGAGGTTCCAAATGGAAAAGACCAGAGGCAAAAGCCCAGACACGCGGGAGCGGCTTCTTCAGGCGGCCGGGGAGGCCTTTGCCCGTTCGGGCTTCCGCAACGCCACCGTACGCGAAATCTCGAAAAGAGCCAATGCCAATGTGGCCGCCGTCAGCTATCATTTCGGGGACAAGGAGGGGTTGTACGCGGCGGTTTTGCGTCATGCATCCATGGCTGCACTGAAGAAGTACCCTCCTGACGGGGGGGTCCAAAGAGACGCCCCGCCCGAACAGAGGCTAGCCGCATTCATCCGGTCCTTTCTCCATCGTGTTCTGGACGAAGGCCGCCCCACCTGGCACGGAAAACTCATGGCGTTCGAAACCGCCGATCCAACCCCCGCACTGGATCAAATCCTCCAGGAACTGGTGCGACCCACCTTTGAGACGCTTCTTTCCATCGTCCGCGAACTGCAGGGAAAGGCGGCAAACGACGAGACGGTCTATCTCAGCGCCTGCAGTGTAGTGGGGCAATGCCTGCATTATTTCTACTCGCGCCCTGTCATCGAAAGACTCGTTCCCATGGCGCTTGGAGCCAGCACCGTCGATCGACTGGCAGAGCACATCACGCGTTTTTCCCTCGCAGCCATGAAAGGAATGACGGCGTGAATAGGCTCTTTCCCCTGGTTTTTTCCGCCATGCTGCTCCTTGCACTCCATGGATGCATGGTGGGTCCGAATTACCGACAGCCGGAAACGCCGGTCCCTTCGGGCTGGATCGAAGCATCGGAAGATGCTGAGGCGCAGGCTCCTTTGGATCTCAGCCGTTGGTGGACTGTCTTCAACGATCCTCAACTGGACTCCCTGATCCGGCGGGCCATCCTGTTCAACAAGGACCTGAAGGCGGCGGAGGCGAGGATTCGCGAGGCGCGGGCCCAGCGAGGACTCATTGCTGCCGGCTTGTATCCCCATGTGGATGCTTCAGGTTCCTACTCCCGCAGCCGCACGAGCGGGAACGCCCAGTCGGGGTCTTCTCGCGCCGGCGGCGAGGTGAACGACAAGGACCTGTTCGAGGCCGGTTTCGATGCCGGGTGGGAAATCGACCTTTTTGGAGGGACCAGGCGTCAAGTGGAGGCGGCGAACGCGGACATTCAGGCTTCCCGGGAAAGCCGCAGAGACCTGCTGGTTTCTCTCCTTGCGGAGGTGTCCAGGGACTACCTGCAGATCCGGGGCAACCAGCTTCGCCTTGACATTGCACGCAGGAACATCGCTTCCCAGCAACACACGCTGGAGCTGGTGAAGACGCGCTACGAGGCAGGGCTGAGCAGTGAACTGGATGTGGCCCAGGCAAAGGCACAGCTTTCCAGCACGGAGGCCCAGGTCCCCTTGCTGGAGGCGGAAATGAGACAGGCTGTCTACCGCCTGGGCGTCCTGCTCGCCCAGCACCCGGGGGAAATCCTGGACGAGTTGTCAAAGGAAGCCCCCATTCCCGCCACCCCGCCTGAAGTGCCCGCAGGACTCCCGTCGGATCTTTTAAGAAGGCGCCCCGACATTCGTCTTGCAGAGCGGGAACTGGCCGCCCAAACCGCTCGCATCGGGGTGGCCACGGCAGAGCTTTTCCCAAGGTTTTCCCTGACAGGAGCCCTGGGCCTCCAGAGTGTCAGCGCTTCGGATTTCTTTACCTCGGGAAGCCGCTTCTGGTCGGTCGGACCGACCGTGCGATGGCCCGTTTTCGATGCAGGGCGCATCCGGGCAAACATCCAAGTGCAAAATGCCCGACAGGAACAGGCATTGGCCCAGTACGAAAAGGCTGTGCTTAAATCCTTTGCCGAAGTGGAGTCGGCTCTCGTGGCTTATTATCGGGAACAGTCGGCCAGGCGCTCATACGCGGAGGCCGTGGATGCGACGGAGCGGGCCGTGGAGATCGCCAACGAACTGTACACTCAGGGGCTCGTGGACTTTCTCAACGTGCTCATCAACCAACGGGGGCTCTACCAGTCTCAGGACCAGCTCGCCCAGAGCGAGCAAAGGGTGGCGACGGACCTGGTGGCCCTTTACAAGGCCCTGGGTGGTGGCTGGAATCCCGATTCGCCGGACGGCAACTGAAGCGTTGCCGCCTTTTCCTTTTCCATGGAATCGAGATCTTATACATTGGATCACATGGAATGACAACCAGATGGACAATGAGTGCTTTCCCACCGCGGTTCCAAAACGCCGGGTCGGCGGCTCGCGCAGGACCACGGGAACGGTCGTCGCAAGAGTTCGTTCCCTGCTTCTCCCCGCGTGGAACGCCGTCAAAGATAGGGAAACGGGCATGTTTGCCGCATGCCGCGACGGATTTGGCCAGGTGAGGAGGATCCAGGATGAATCACAAAGAAGAGGGACAAGAGGGGTCGCCGGGAATTCTGGGCATGGGTGGCCCAGACACAGAGGAACAACTTCTTTCACGGGAAACCGGCCGTCCGGGGCGCGATCACCCGTCGTCCCCGTGGCTTTGGGGCGTTGCTCTTGTGCTGATCGGCCTTGTAGCAGGGATCGGGAGCACTTTTCTCGGAATCCAATGGTTCGAAAGGTTTCAGCGCCACGTTACCGTGCGCGAAGCGGTGGTTTCGGGGGAGCAGGTTCCTGTCACGGCACCCATGGAGGGCAAGATCGACTCCATGTCCGTTGAAGAGGGGGACCGAGTCAATCCGGGACAGGTGATTGCAACCATCGATAACGCAGGGCTCCAGGAGGAGATCAGACGCGCCAGGGCCGAAGTTCGCAGACTGGAGGACCTGCTGAAAAAAACAGAAAGGGGATTGGAGGAACTTCGGCAGCGGGTTCCCCGCGAAGTGGCCCAAACGGCGGAAGCGCTGCAGGCATGCCGATCCCGCGTCAAAGCCGCACAGGATCGGCTGCGCCTCGGCTCTGGCGACTCCCGCCGCAGTGAAATCGTCTATGGAAGTGGACCTGGACGCCTTTCGCAGAAGCGGCAGGCCACAGCGGAATTGGAAGCGGCAAGGAATGAGCTGAAGCGTGCCGAGGCGCGGAATCAGGCGGCCATGGCCAAGAAGAATCTGCTGGAAACCAAGACACGGTTTGCCGCCGCTGCCAAAAACAGGCTGGAGAAGGCCAGGGGCGCCCTTGAACTGGCCACCAAGAAAACCGACGCGGCCACCATTGCCTCCCCAGTCTCCGGTTTCGTGTCCCAAAAGACCCGTTCTGCGGGCGACCCGGTGAAGCCAGGAGAGGCCGTTGTCATCATTGTGGATCTCCAGCGGCTTTGGCTGGATACCCACATTGAGCCGAAGGAGGCAAGAAGGGTGGCTCCGGGCCAGTCGGCCGAGATCCGCCTGGACCCCCCACGCTTCGGCAGTACCCTCAAGGGACGGGTGATCCAAGTGGGTGCGTCGCAAAGCTCCCCTCAATGGCCGCGTACGGACCGCCTCACCGAAAACGCAGGATCTCAAGGGGGATCGAAAATCCCCGTCAGGATTGAACTGCTGCAGACGGATCAGCAGGTGAGGCCCGGGATAAAGGCGTCCGTGGTCATCGACACACAGGCGGGATAGTCCATTAGGCAACCGACATCACCGGAAAGGAATCCACACCTTGCGCGACCCGCTTGAGAGACGACCGGAGACATCACGTGAGCAGTCCGAGAACTGTGAGGTGACAAGCGTCCAACGGCTCCCGCTCCATAGGGACCTCAGGGGAATCGTGGTCGAAATCCTCGACCCGGGTGAACTGGTCAGGCAGCGAAATGTCCATTTGGTGCTGACGGAGCCCGGGAAGATCCGGGGCAACCACTACCACGCCACCGGCGTGGAAGTCATCGCCCTGATCGGCCCCGCGCTTGCCTCCATCCGCGAAGGCGGCCAGACAAAAGAGTTTCGTGTCTCCCCGGGGGAAGTGTTGCGTTTCGTCATCCCCCCTGGAATTCCCCACGCCTTCAAGAATACGGGACAGGATGTCGCCGTCCTGGTGGCTTTCAATTCGGTCCCTCATGATCCGGCTCATCCCGACACCATCCCGTTTGTCTTGATGGAGGAAGATGACGGGAGTGTGAGGCAAGGAGAGGATTCCACGGGCGGCGAGGACGCCGGAGATCAGGGAGTCATCCCATGAATCTCTCCGGCGTCGCGGTGTGCATCTTCGACGTGAACGGCGTCCTCATCGATTCCAACGCGGCCAACGCCCGGGCCATGGCGGAAGCCTTCGACGCCCCACGGGAACTGCGCCCACGATTGCAGGCCACCTATCTGCGCCTTACGGGCATTGACCGCGGCGAAAAAATCCGTATTGTCCAGCAAACGGTCATCGGCAGGCCATTCCGAGAAGGAGAGTTCCAGACCATTTGGAATCGGTTCAAAAGACTTGCCGGGGAATCCATGACCAAGGCACCGCTTATGCCTGGTGTCAGGGCGGTGCTCAATCAACTCGGTAAACAAGGAATCACGAGAGCTGCTCTATCCAACACGCCGGTGGAAGAACTGGAACGCATTCTCGCTTTGCACGATCTGGACGGTATGCTTGAGATCGTCCGGGGCGGAGGGGATTGGCCCAAATTCGAATCCCTCGCAAAACTGCTCCGGGAATTCCGGTTCGATCCCGCCAGTTGCCTTTTCTTCGGCGACGGAAAAGGCGATTTGAGCGCTGCACGTCTAGCCGGTGTGCCTTTTGTGGCCATCGATCCCTCCATGGAAGAATTCCGGGGTGAAACGGACGTCCGAGGACCCTATGCTTCCCTGGAAGAGTGGCATTCAAAGCTCCAAGGTTCCGTCCTTCCGCGGGCTTTTTGAATTCTGCCCCCTCCTGCCTGAGGATGCCACAGCGGGGAATTCCACCGCATCGTCCTTCGCCAATCACGAGTGAATGTCGACTCGGTGAGAATGCAGCAATCCACAAACTCCTGAATAGAAAATAAGCATTGAAATAGCGGCTACTTAAGAATATCATTGGGCACGCTGATCTGCGATTCCCACGAGAATCCGTGTCACCAAGTGTTATGCCGCAGGGTTTTCTTTGATGGGTGCCATGCCGCTGTCCATTTGCGTCTTCCAGCGCGTTCCGAATTCATTGGTGCGTGCCCGTTGACCTCCAGAACACCGGTTTTGTACGGTGGGGGATCACCGCAGCCGGCATCTCGAGGAACATTGTGGCAATGGCCGGTACGGTGCGGTATGTTTCCGGGCGGTCGTCAGGGATCGTATGTTTCCATGGTCCACGAAATGAAAATGTCTCTTGCACCGTGGAGGAACACTTTGGCTTCGAGGATTCTGCTGGTGGACGACAATCGGGAGTTTCTGGACAGCACCAGAGATATTTTGGAGGTCGAAGGGTACGAAGTACTGACCGCCGATAGTGGGGAGGATGCCCTGCGAATGATGGCATCGGAGAGTTTTCAAGTCGTCTTGATGGACATGAAAATGCCGGGCATGAATGGCGTCGAGAGCTACCTTGCTATGAAAAGGGAGAACCCCGCCGTCCAGGCGATCCTCATTACTGCTTATCCCAAGGATGACCTGGTGCGGGTGGCCATGGAGGAGGGTGTGCGTGCCGTCCTCACCAAACCGTTGGACATGGAAGGTCTTCTCAGGCAAATCGAGGAACTCTCAGGGGGGGAGGACGAACTGTTCTTCATCATCGCGGACGACGATGCAGATTTCTGTGCAAGTCTCATCGATGCGCTGGGGATAGGCCGGAATCAGGTGGCCGTGGCGTTGGACGGAAATGAGGCTCTTCGCCTTGCAGAATCCAAACCGGTGGATGTGCTCCTCCTGGACATGAAAATACCTCCCTGGGACGGTCTGGACACCTACCGGCATATCAGGAAGCTTCGACCCGATGCGGCCTGTGTCATCATCACCGGCTATCCGCAAGAATACGGGGAGCACATGCGACAAGCCATGAAGGAACATGTCCACGCGTGTCTGATCAAGCCCATCGACATTGCAAAACTTGTCCGCATCCTGGAAGAAATCGCCAGGAACAGGAACACCAGGAACAGGAACACAATGAGAAACAAGAGAACTCGATGATGACTCACGAAAGTGACGCCATGCAGAGGACGATCCTTCTCGTCGACGACGACACGAGCTTCACCGACAACCTGGAGGACATTCTCAACGAGGAAGGATATTCGCTCTATTCAGCCTCCAGCTGCGCAGAGGCAAGGGATATCATGCTCAGCCGGAAGCCTCAGGCGGCACTGCTGGACCTGAAGCTCCCGGATGGGTCCGGAACCCAACTGCTGGCGGAACTGAGAAGGCTGAACCCGGAATGCATCTTCAGCATCATGACGGCCTACGCAGACCTGGACTCGGCTCTGGCAGCCTTGGATCAGGGCGCATTCCAGTACCTCCAGAAACCCGTGAGGCCCGGGGAACTCCTCGCACTCCTAGACAGGGTGTTTCAAAATATCGAATTGCGCGAGGAGAAACGGAAGACCGAGCGAATGCTTCGGGAGAGCGAGGAACGCTTTCGCATGGTTTTCGAGACGGCCCACGACTCCATCTTCATCAAGAACAGGGAGTCAAGGTACACCCAGGTGAACCCGAGCATGGCCAGGCTTTTTTCCATGGAACCCTCTGATTTCATCGGCAGGACGGACGGGGAGCTGTTCGGCTCCGACATTTCCGCCCAGACCTCCGCAGCGGACCGGGAAGTTTTGCAGGGCAGGAGCATCGAAGAGGAGAACACGATACCCATCAAAGGTCTTCCCAGGACCTTTCATGTCATCAAGGTCCCGATGCACGATCACTCCGGAACCATCACCGGGCTCATTGGCATCGCCAGGGACATGACGGAACGCAAGCATCTGGAGGCCCAGCTTTTCCAGGTCCAGAAGATGGAAGCGGTTGGAACCCTTGCGGGAGGAATCGCCCACGATTTCAACAACCTCTTGCAGGCTGTCATGGGATGTGCGGAACTCTTGCTCTTGGGCAAGAAGCCAAACGAGCCGGGATACCGCGAACTCCAAGACATCGTTAACGCCTCCCAAAGGGGCGCTGAACTCACCAAGCAACTCCTCACCTTTAGCCGCAAGATCGAAAGCCGCAAGGAACCCATCGATCTCAACGAAACGGTCACCAATGCCAGGCGGCTCCTGGTTCGGACCATCCCCAAGATGATCGATATTGAATTGGACCTCGAGGCTAATTTAAGAAAAATCCTTGCAGACCCCGTCCAAATGGAACAGGTCTTGATGAACCTCACGGTGAACGCCCGGGACGCCATGCCCGATGGGGGAAAGATCAGAATCGAAACGAGAAACGTGTCACTGGGGAGGGAGTTCTGCCAAAAACATCTGGAGGTGAGACCCGGCGAATATGTCTTTTTGAGGGTCTCGGACACGGGTCATGGGATGGATCCCGTCACCTTGCAGCACATTTTCGAGCCCTTCTTTACCACAAAAGGGATCGGAAAGGGGACAGGCCTGGGACTGGCGACGGTCTACGGAATTGTCAAGAGTCAGGAAGGTTACATTTTTTGCGAGAGCCGATTGGGGGCCGGCACGGCGTTCAGCATTTACATTCCGGCCATCCTCTCCGGGGCTTCCGCCATTACCCCGAGCGAACAGGAGACGCTCGAGGGGGGCCGTGAGACCATTCTCCTCGTGGATGACGACGAGTTCATGAGGAATTTCGGTGAGGCAATGCTCACCCGGTTCGGTTACCGGATCCTCGTAGCGGAAAACGGGGAGGAAGCACTGAAGATCTACGGAGATTGCAAGGACGAAATCGATTTGGTGGTTTTGGACTTGATCATGCCGTGCATGGGGGGAGTCAAGTGCCTGGAGTCGCTTTTACGCATCAATCCGGAAGTCAAGGTCCTCATCGCCAGCGGGTATTCTCCTGAATGGCCCGCAGCGGGGGCCGGGGGAAATCCCGCCAGAGGTTTCATCAGCAAACCCTACGAACTGAGAAGAATGCTCAAGCAGATCCGCCAGGTTCTGGACCGGTCTTGAGGGAATCTCCCAGCCTGTTCCTCAGAAGGTCACGATTCAAGGGTCTTCTGAAAAAGCTCCAAATCCTCCACGGACCAAAGGCAAAAGAGTACTTCCTTGAGACTGGTCTCCCGGGAGGCCAGGAATTCCTCGACTGTCTTGAGCATGATCCGGGCGCAACGGTCCTTCGGGAAACCGAAAATCCCCGTGCTGATAGCCGGAAAAGCGATGGACTTCATCCCTTTTTCCGTGGCGCGAATGAGGCTGTTTAACGTCGCGTTCCGCAGCTTGTTGTCTTCGTCACCCTCGCCGTATCGTGGACCCACCGCATGGATGACGTAACGGGCCTTGAGCTTCCCGCCGCCGGTAACCACAGCGCCGCCGACGGTGGTGCCGCCGATCCGGTCGCATTCCTCTTGGATGGAGGGTCCCCCCTTTGTGCGGATGGCACCTGCCACCCCGCCCCCCAGTATGAGCTGGGCATTGGCCGCGTTGACGATGGCGTCCACGTCCAGTTCCGTCAGGTCCCCCTGCATCAGTCTGATCAGCTTCCCATTGACGACTTTATCCATTTCCCTCCTTTTCTCCTTCGTTTTTCGTTCCACGGTGACCCCTGACGTCCGCTGCCCCGACGCCTGCGGTTCCCATGGGGGTACTGCAGGTAGCGGATCGCGTTACACAAGCTATCGAGGCATCACGAGACAGGCCCCTCCTTGTCCGGCCATTCCCGGGGCAGCGACGCAAGGAGGTGTGGAAGCCTCGAGAGAGCCTGTTGAGTGAAGGCGCTGAATCCCTCCCCGTGCTGAAAGTCCACTCCGGGGACGGTCAGAAGCCAGGCGGGAGGCCACTTCCCGTAGAGTACCCGTGCGTAGGCCATCACGGAGGCCGGATCCAGGTGGTGCCCGCAGCCGGACCGCCCTCCCTGCGTGGAGACCGCGGTCACCCGAAGATCAAAATTGTCTTTCCCTTCCTCGGCAACCCTTGTGTCCACGAACACCACCGACGAAACCCCCTCTTCGGCGATGGGGATGGAGAGTTCCGGGGTGAGTTGATGCACCTCGATAAGGTTCACCTCCCTTCCGTTCTTTTTTAGGGCCCCCCTCAGCATCCCCCCCAGGAAAACACCCGCGCCGTCATCCCGGCGGAGGGTGTTTCCGTATGCGATGATGACGATCATGATGAGATACTCGCAAACACAGGGTGCACGGTGAAAAAGGGGGAGGCGGGAAACGCGAAGCAACCCGCATCCCGCCCTGTTTCAGCCCCGTACTTTCTGATCCACCAAATTCCCCTTGGAATCCACAAGTTGCAAGACCATGGGCATCTGGCCCACGGCGTGCGTGGAACAGCTGAGACATGGATCATAGAGCCTGATGCCGTGTTCCACCCGGTTGCACAATCCTTCCGTGATGCTGGCGCCATCCATGTAGGACCGGGCGATCTGCAGGATCGTTTTGTTCATGGCGAGGTTGTTGTTCCCCGTCGCCACCAGGAGGTTCACCTTCTTGAGCACCCCGGTTTCGTCCACCTGGTACTCATGGAAGAGCGTTCCCCGCGGCGCCTCCATGATTCCCACCCCCATGTCGTTGTTCACGCCAGCCTGGCTCCGCAGGTGGCCGTTCATGATGGCAGGATCCTCGATGAGCTCGCCGATTTTCTCCAAAGAAAAGAGGATTTCGATGAGCCGGGCATAATGAGTATGGAACGAACTCCAGACGGGTTTTCCTTCCTTCCCGAGCCGGCGGAAGTTCCTTAGCTCCCGGTCGGCCTTGGGGGTTCCCGCGAAGTCGCAAATGTTGACCCGGGCAAGAGGCCCCACGCGGTAGAGCCCGGGGATATCCCCGTTTCCAATCCTGTAACCGAACGGCTTGAAATAGGGAAACTTGAGGTAGCTCCAGGGCTCCACCGCCTCCGCAATGATGTCCCGCCATTTTTCGTTGGCGAGCCCCTTTTCCAGCAACTTCCCGTCCGCATCCATCACCCGCAGCAATCCGTCATAAAACTCGAGGCCGCCTTCCGGAGTGACGAGACCGACAAAAAGGCTGGGGAAGTTGCCGTAAACCTCGATCTCCCGGCTGAACCCCCCGTAGCTGTCAAGAAGAAGCTTGATGGCGAGCTCTGTGGTGTCCATTTCCTCCGGCAGGCGCTTTCGGATCCATTCGATGTTCTCTTCCTTGAGTCCGTCCCGGACACCTCCGGGCACCGCCCATGGAGGATGGACGCTCTTGGTCCCCAGCATGCGGATGATTTCCTGGCCGAACTGGCGGAGCCGAACCGCTTTTCGGGCCAGGTCGGGATTGGCCTGAATGAGGCCGATGACATTGCGCGCCGCAGGATCGCTCTCCATGCCGAGGAGCAGGTCCGGTGCGCTCAGGTGGAAAAAGCTCAGGGCATGACTCTGGACATACTGCGCGTGGTTGATCAATCTGCGCAGCTTCTCCGCCGCTTTGGGAATCCTGACACCCGTGATGGCGTCGCATGCTTTGGCTGAAGCGATCATGTGACTGATGGGGCAAATACCGCAGATGCGCATGGTGATACCCGGCATTTCAGGGTAGGTGCGTCCTTCGCAGAACTTCTCGAAACCACGGAACTCCACCACATGAAACTTGGCGTCGGACACCTTCCCTGCATCGTCCAGCTCGATGGTGATCTTGGCATGCCCCTCGATGCGAGTGACCGGTTCGATATGAATTGTCTGTGCCATATTCTTCCTTCTTTACTGTCGGATCAGAAGTTGTTCGGAACGCAGACAGGATGACGATTCCACTCCTGGCTTTCGCATTCCCTATCCGAAGCTTCGCATCTCCGGGGGCAGGGCCACCGGTCCACCCTGGAGCAACGCCGTGAGGGCCGTCCAGATTCTTTCGGGGTCCGGCGGGCATCCTGGAAGGAAAATGTCCACCGGGATGATCTGGTGGAGGGGGATGACCTTTGAAAGCAACACCGGCACCACCTCCGCGTACTGCTCCTCGGTGGAGGGAGGTTTTCCGGGGCCGCCCCCATAGACCTCCTCGAGTATCTTATCCACCTGGAGGCGGTTGCGCAGGGCCGGGACGTTTCCCGTCACCGCGCAGTCTCCGAAGGCGATGACGATCTTGCTCTTCTTTCGGATGTCCCGCGCCTCACGCACGTGGTCGCTGTTCGCCACCGACCCCTCCACCAGGGTGACATCCACGTCCTCGGGAAACTTCTTGATGTCCGCGATGGGCGTGTAAACCACCTCCACCAGTTTCACCAGGTCGATGATGCGCTCGTCGATATCCAAGAGACTCATATGACAGCCGGCGCATCCGCCGAACCATGCGGTGGCCAGCCTTACTTTGCCGTTTTGCCTGGTGGTCATCTTGTTCCGCTCCTTCTATCTGGACCAATGCCAAACTTTCTTGTCCCGTCCGTCCAGAATCCAGATCAAGAACTCTCTTTGCTTTTCCATCTCCGCCACACTCGATCCCTTCTTGAAGAGAGCCCCCGTCGGACAGACCTGCACGCATTTGCCGCACGCAGTGCAGCTCCTGGCTTTGCCCCACTCCTGGTTCATACCCGTGATGATGTTGCAGTGTATTCCGCGCCCCATCATGTCGAGGCAGTGGGCTCCTTCCACTTCGTCGCAGACACGAATGCACCGTGCGCATAGGATACAGCGGTTGGGGTCCCTCGTGTTGCGCTCATGGCTCGCATCCACCGGAAGATCCGGGCAAAGGTAATCGTAGCGCACATGGTCCACTCCAAGCTTCGCGGCCAGGCTCTGGAGCTCGCAGTGACCGTTCATGACGCACACCGCGCATACATGGTTGCGCTCGGCCAGGAGCAGTTCCACCATCATCTTGCGGTAATTGTGGAGTCTCTCCGTCTCGGTCCTGACGACCATTCCCTCCTGCACCTGGGTGACACAGGAGGCTAGAAGTCTCGGGACGCCCTCCACTTCCACGAGGCACAGTCGGCAGCCTCCCCTGGGGGTGAGCCCCTCCAGGTGGCACAGGGTGGGGATCTCAAACCCCGCATCCCTTGCAGCTTCCAGAACGGTCTTGTCCGACTGGGCGCTCACGAGCTTGTCATTGATGGTAAGGGTGACAACCGGCATTATGACACCTCCATTGAAAACATGGCATGATCCCACACTCGTCAGGCGACCTTGTTGAAGGTCAACTCGCCCTTCCTCGGAAACGTGCAGACACCCGCCGGACAGTGATGATCCTTGATATGGGCCTCGTATTCAGCCCTGAAATACCGGAGAGTACTGTAGATGGGGTTGGGCGACGTCTGGCCCAGACCGCACAGACTCGTCTCCTTGACCATGAGGCAAAGCTCCTCCAGTTTCTTCAGGTCATCCATGGTCGCACAACCGTCCGTTATCTTGGACAGGATCCGGTGCATCTGGACCGTTCCGCCGCGGCATGGTCCGCACTTGCCGCAACTTTCGTCCATGCAGAATTCCATGAAGAACTTGGCCACATCGGGCATGCAGCTGGTTTCGTCCATGACGATGAGCCCCCCCGAACCCATGATGGAACCGAGTCTCGCAAGGCTCTCGTAATCGATGGGAACGTCCAGGTAGTCGGCGGGAATGCAGCCTCCGCTGGGCCCCCCTGTCTGGGCGGCCTTGAAGGCCTTGTTCCCTGGGATCCCGCCCCCGATTTCATACACGATTTCCCGAAGAGTGATGCCGATGGGCACCTCGATGAGGCCTGTGTTCACCACCTTTCCCGCAAGGGCGAAGATCTTCGTCCCTTTGCTCTTCTCCGTCCCGTAGCTGGCATACCATTCCGCCCCCCTGCCGATGATGGCGGCAATGTTTCCGAACGTTTCCACATTGTTGATGAGGGTCGGTCCGCCCCAGAGTCCTTTGTGGGCCGGATACGGGGGACGGGGAACCGGCTGTCCGCGCCTTCCCATGATGGACTGCATGAGAGCTGTTTCCTCCCCGCAGACAAAGGCCCCGGCTCCCATGCGGATGTCGATGCGGAAATTGAAGGGGCTTTCCAGAATGCGGTTCCCAAGAAGTCCCTTGCGCTCCGCCTGCCGGATGGCCTTTTCCAGACGTTTGGCCGCCAGGGGATATTCACCGCGAACGTAGACGTAACCCTGTTCTGCACCCACTGCGTAGCCCGCAATGGCCATTCCCTCGAGCACCCGGTGAGGGTCCGATTCCATGAGTGTGCGGTCCATGTACGCACCCGGGTCTCCTTCATCCCCGTTGGCCACCACATACTTGCGCTCCCCTGGAGCCTTGCGCACCATGTGCCACTTGAGACCGCTGGGATAACCGGCGCCGCCGCGGCCGCGGATGCCGCTCTTGCTGATCTCTTCGCAGACTTCTTCGGGGGTCATCTCACGCAAAGCATTCGCCAGAGCGGTATACCCCCCCCTCGCCACGTAGCTCTCCAAGCGTTCGGGATCGACAACTCCGCTGTCCGCCAAGACGATTTTCACTTGCTTGGAAAAAAAGGGAATGTCCCTGGGAAGGACGACCCTGTCCAGTGAAGGCACCGAAGCCTTCCGCGCGTGCTTATCCAGGATGTCCATGGCCAAGTCGGCTGTGACGTGTTCATAGATCACATCCTCCTCGCCTTCCGTCTTGACCGTCACCAGCGGCCCGCGGCTGCAAGGTCCCATGCAACCCGTCGCAACGGCCTCCACCTCTGCGTCCAGCTGACCTCCCTTGATGGCGTCCTGCAGCGCCTCGAATACGGCCGTCGCCCCGGACGAAATGCAAGGGGTGCTCATGCAGCAGAGTATGCGGCAACGAAATCTTTGCTGTTGGTCCAGTTCCACCTGGGCCAGTGCCTTCAGTTCCTCTCGGTCCATATCGCTGTCTTCTCCTTCAAGGTGAAGTGTCCACTGGAATGCCGCTCTGCACAAATTGCCCGGTCACGACTCAGGAGGGCGTTCCTCCATTGCCGCCGTTTCCCCCTCCGAGCGCCTGGCGCACCTTCGCCAGGGTCGTCTCTGGAGTCTCCTTGCCCAGGACGTTGTTGTCGAGAACCACCACGGGGGCAAGTCCGCAACAACCCAGACAGCGCGTTGTGGTGACGGTCAGCTTGCCGTCCGACGTCGTCTGGCCGGCCTTGACGCAAAACTCCCGTTCCAGGGATTCCACGATTTCGGCCGCCTTGCCCACGTAACAGGCCGTCCCCAGGCATACAATGGCACTGTGCTCCCCCTGAGGCTTGAGAGAGAAAAAATGGTAGAACGTGGCAACTCCATAAACCCAGCTGAACGGCAGCTTCAACTGCCTGGCGATGTAAATAAGAGATTCCTCCGTGAGGTAGCCGAAAGCCTCCTGGGCCGCAGTGAGCACTTCAATGAGTGCATCCTGCTGGTATTGCTGCCTTTTCAGGACACGATCGATTCCCTTGTACCGGGGATCTCCCATGGGATGTTCTTTTTCCTTTGCAGCATCCTTTTTTGCTGGAGTGGGTTCAGGCATGTTCATTTCCTCCGTAAACCATCCCTAAGGGCTTCATGACATTTACACTTCACACTGCCAACATCGACATTTTCGAATAGTTTCGTTGAATCGACCACGGGCACAAGAATCAGGTAGCGAACAACTGCAACGGACAGATTTGGATCGACTGGTTCAGCGTGGAACACCTCCCGGCCCGAGACGAGCCTCAAGTTTCAGTGTGAATATCCGTGAGCTCGAGGCGGTGATTGATTTTCCCGCCCCTTACCCGGCGATGAAACACCTTCCCCATTCTATGTACCTTTGTATGCCCGTTTGGGTGTTTCCGTCAAGAGAATTTTGTCACAAGGTGTGCGTGTGGAGGGAGATCGTTTCCACTCCGCCAACGCCCATAAAAAGAATTGCTCTCTAATACTTATGGCGTCCAGGCAGATTCTCAACTTCCGGGCGTCACCGAAAAGGGCGCACACGGCAAGTCCATATTGTGAATTCGTGAACACCAAGGCCACTCTCCCCTTTCACGGTTGATCACGCATTCCAGCATCAGATCCGCCCGTGTCCAGGTGGCCCGGGTCCTTCCTTTTCCCAGCGAGAAATAGTGAAATAATGAAATGTCAACACCTTTGCACAGCCACCCGCTTTGTGCTATAAGGAGGGGCTTAAGACAAATCAGCAGCCATTTGGGCAGGTTACGCATGCCTCACCATTATCAGGATCACTACTTTTTCAAAGCCAAGAAAGAAGGGTTTCTTGCGCGAGCCGTCTACAAGCTCGAAGAAATCCAGGCAAAGTATCGCATCCTCAGACCAGGATTCCGTGTGCTCGACTTGGGTGCCGCCCCCGGTTCCTGGTTGCAGTTCACGGAAAAGGCAGTCGGTCCCGGAGGCCGTGTGGTGGGGGTGGACATCAAACCCATTCGCCATCTTTTTGCACCCCATGTGACCACCCTTGAACGGGACATTTTCGACAGGGCATGTCTGGAGGAATTGAACAGCCGATTCCCTCCCTTCGACGTGGTCCTCAGCGACATGGCTCCATCCACGACGGGGATCCGCTGCGCCGACAGTGCACGATCCGCCTTGCTCTTTGAACGAGCCATTGAAGTGGCGCTGGCTGTCTTGAAGCCCCCCGGGAGTTTCCTGGGGAAGCTTTTCCAGGGGAGTGAATCCAACCAGCTGATTGCGGCCGCGAAGAGCCGTTTTAACCGGTTGAAAGTCGTCAAGCCGGGAGCCTCTCGAAAGGACAGCAGAGAAATTTACATCCTGGCGACAGGATTAAGAAAGACACAATGAGGAGGAGCATTCATGTCCGGTCATTCCAAATGGAGCACCATCCGCCATAAAAAAGGCGCCGCAGACGCAAGGCGCGGGAAAGTCTTCACCAAACTGATCAAGGAGATCATGGTGGCAGCTCGCATTGGGGGAGGCGATCCCGCCGCAAACCCGAGACTCCGAGCCGCCGTCGCTGCGGCCAAGGCTGAGAACATGCCCAAGGAGAATATCGAACGGGCCATCAAGAAGGGAACGGGGGAACTGGAGGGGGCATCCTACGAAGAGATCAGCTACGAGGGATATGGTCCCGGGGGCGTTGCCATCCTCGTGGATGTGATGACGGACAATCGGAACCGGGCGGCCAGCGAAATTCGCCACATCTTCAGCCGCAATGGAGGAAGTCTGGGGGAGGCGGGATGTGTTTCCTGGATGTTCAGCAAAAGAGGTAGCATCGTTTTCAACAAGGCAGCCGTCTCCGAGGAGACGATCATGGAAATCGCCCTGGAGGCGGGGGCGGAGGATGTGAAGGATCAGGAGGATCAGATTGAGGTGACTACATCCATGGAGGATTTCTCGACGGTGAAGAATGCGTTCGACGAGAGGGGACTGCCTTACGAATACGCCGAAGTGACGATGGTTCCCCAGACCATGGTTCCCATCGAGGACGAAAAGATGGCCCAGCAGATTCTCAGGCTCATGGAGGCACTGGAGGACTCAGACGACGTGCAGAACGCCTACGCTAATTTCGATATCCCGGATAGTGTCCTCAACGCCGTCGCATGAGGTCCTCTGGGCGTCCCTCTTCCCGCCGGCCGGGGCGTGGGCCGAACAGGAGTTGCCCCGTGCCCGCCGATTTGCCTTCTGCCGTTGCCTTCCGAAGGGTCTTCCCGTCGGTTGACCGGTGGGAACATGACCTGTATGCTTTCCAAGTGAGAGATCCCCTAAAAGGAAGAAACTCCGCGTGCTTCGGGCCTGCAAGGAAGGTGTTCAAGACTCCACGGTCATGACGCTTCATCGAACCATCGGAATCGACCCGGGATCACGGTTCACGGGCTACGGCGTCGTGGAGGGAGACGGTTCCCGCCTGCGATACCTGGCCAACGGGGTCATACGCTTGCGCTCCCAACTCTCTTTTCCTGAGCGGCTCCGTTGCATTTACGAGCAACTGATGGATGTCATCGGGGGTTTTGCGCCCTTGTCCATGGCCGTGGAAGATGTGTTCGTGGCAAAGAACCCCAGGACCGCTCTGCTCCTAGGACAGGCGAGGGGTGCAGCCATTCTCGCCGGCGTCAACTCGGGTCTCGCCGTCTTCGAATACAGCGCACTCCAGATCAAGCAGGCGGTGGTCGGCTATGGAAGGGCGGATAAGGCCCAGGTGCAGAACATGGTTCAGAATCTGTTTTTCATGGGGGAACCTTTGAATCCAAATGCCGCGGACGCTCTTGCCGTAGCGGTCTGTCACCTGAATACCAACGCTTCCATGGCCCGATGGAACCGGAGTGAACCAAAATGATCGGATACCTGGAGGGCAGATTGCGGTACAAGTCTCCGGACACCCTTCTTGTGGATGTGAACGGAGTGGGCTACATGGTGCAGGTTCCCCTGAGCACTTTTTGCAGCCTCCCCGAAAACGGAAGCTGTGTCGGTCTTCACATCCACACCCACGTGAGGGAGGATGCACTTCAACTCTATGGATTTGGAACCTATGCCGAAAAAGAGATGTTCCTCCACCTCATTGCAGTCACCGGCGTAGGGACGAAACTCGCCATTGCCATCCTTTCGGGAATCAGCCCGGATGAACTGAGGCGTGTTGTGCAAAACCAGGAATTGCAGCGCCTGAGGAACATCCCCGGCGTAGGGAGAAAAACCGCTGAAAGGCTTGTTCTTGAACTACGGGACAGACTCCGGATCCGGCCTGAAAAACCCGAGGGACTCCTTGCCCCCTCGGGGGATCACGGCGTTTTCTCCGACGCCTGCTCGGCTCTGGTGAACCTTGGCTACCGTCCCGGGGAAGCACAGAAAGCCATCGCAAAGGCAAGAGAGAGTCTGGAAGAAGCCCCCGCATTGGAAACCCTGCTGAAAGAGGCCTTGCGTCTGCTTGCCTGATTCAGGACGCACGCCTGCTATGGAGCGGAACCATCGGGAGTGGGGAGAAGGCGATCCCCAGGAGTGAGCCATGGAAATGGTCGACCGGGTCATCGAGCCCAAGGCGAGAGAGGAAGACCTGCCGGTGGAAGGCAGTCTGCGGCCGCGGCGCCTGGACGAATACGTCGGGCAGACCCAAGTGAAGGAAAACCTCGCGGTCTTCATCGCTGCGGCCAAGCAGCGCCATGAACCCCTCGACCACGTGCTCTTCCACGGTCACCCCGGACTCGGCAAGACCTCCCTCGCCACCGTCATCAGCAACGAACTTGGCGTCAACATGCGAAACACGTCCGGACCGGTCATCGAGCGACCGGGGGATCTCGCGGCCATCCTCACCAACCTGGAACCCCGGGACGTCCTGTTCATCGACGAAATTCACCGCCTCAACCATGTGGTGGAGGAAATCCTCTCCCCGGCCATGGAGGACTTCCAACTGGACATCATCATCGGCCAGGGTCCCTCGGCACGGAGCATCAAGCTGGATCTGCCCCCCTTCACCCTGGTGGGCGCCACCACCCGTGCCGGCTTGCTCTCCCCTCCCCTGCGGGACCGTTTCGGAGTCACGCTGCGCCTGGAGTTCTACAGCCCTGATGAGTTGCAGGCTATTCTCCTGCGTTCCGCCCGCATTTTAGGCATCCGCATCCAGGAAAAGGGCGCCCGTGAAATCGCCAGGCGGTCCAGAGGCACCCCTCGCATCGCCAACCGTCTTCTCCGCCGGGTTCGCGATTACGCGGAAGTGCGTGCAGATGGTGAAATCACCCGTGAAGTGGCCGACATGGCCCTGAGGATGCTGGACGTGGACGAGAGGGGTTTCGACCGGATGGACCGAAAGATACTCGCCACCATCATCCAGAAATATGATGGTGGGCCGGTAGGCATAGAGACTCTGGCGGCAGCGGTTTCTGAGGAACGCGACACGCTCGAGGACGTCTACGAGCCCTATCTCATTCAGGAAGGCTATCTCAACAAGACTCCCCGCGGTCGTCTTGCCACCCGCCTGGCATACGAGCACCTAGGGGTTGAATACCGATCCCGTCAGCAATTACGATTGTTTTGAGGGATGAGCGATGCCGCTCTGCCCGTTCATGGCACGGGCACTGCCGGTCATCGTCGAGGATACGTGGCACTCAGTTGAAAGAGGAGGAAGAAGGCTTTCGGACCTGTTTGGGCATACTGGACAGAATCTTTTCGAGCCTTAAGGCCTCCTCCAATATCACCTGCGCATACCTTCCCACCTGTGATTGCGGATCCAGGGAACCCGCCAAACGCTTTGCGAATCCCCCCACCGCCGTCAGAGGATTGCGGATCTCATGAGCCACCGCCTGCAACGTGTGGGCTACAGCCTTTTCCTCCTCGTCGATGGACTCAAATGAAGGCAGACGCTTCCCCCCGGCACCGGAGGCAAATTTGGCCACGCGTTCGGAGATTCTGATGAGCGCTCTGTTGGCCTTTTCCATGATCTCCATGAGATCGTGTTCCTTGTTGATCTCCACCTTCAGGTTTTCTGCGATATTCTGAACCCGGTGAAAGGTATCGAGAATGGTCTCGTGAATCGCCTCCGTATTCAGCTTCAGGGTGCACTCCGCCTCCTGGAAGAAGGCGTTGAAATCGGCGGATTCGTCGGAAAGCATGAGGGAAAACAACCTAGCCATCTCTCCCAGAGTGCACAATATGGGCCCATCGCCTTTTCTGGCCCGTTCCCCGTATGAACTCTGACAAACGATCATGTGTTCGGGGAACTTCCAGTATTTCAGGGCGGCCTTCCCCACCTGCCGGTGATCAAGCCCGAAGTGTTCCCTCTCCCTTGCCAGCAAATCCTCCAGTGGTTCCATGGAAAGATCGAATTGCTCGTCTTTGCCCTTGATGTAGAGATCGAAAAAGATGGGCAGACCGATCTCCGTGGTGAGGCCTGCAACAAACGCCTCTTCAGGGTTGCAGACCTCGGACTGCTCGGCAAGCGAACGCGTGATGAGAGCCCTATAAATGGAAAGCCTCCAGAACTGCTCATAATCGAACTGCTGAATGCGGCCCATGGGAAATGCCCCTCGAAGGGAAATGGAGAGGGCCATCATCTTCAGGTTATTGCTCCCCAGACGGATAGCCGCCTGTTTGAGAGTGGAGACCCTACGCCCCGCGGAAAAGAAAACGCTGTTGGCAAGGTTCAGCAAACGTACGGCAAGGGAGGGGTCTTTTTCCACGAGTTCCACCATGTCATTGATGGAGGAGGTCTCGCTGGAGGCCAGTTCCATGAGCTTCATAGCGATGACGGACAGGGGAGGAAGCTGGTAGCCTGATTCCAGTCGCCGGAGGATGCCTGATACGGTATCTCTTTCCATGGTCATCGATTCACCGCCCTGTCGTGTGATGAGAAAAGGTTCTCATGGGTTATCGGATGCCGGGGGTCATTCGTGAATTCGAATCCCGACCCGCCCCTGGAAGACCGACCCGCAATACTTGATTCCCTTCTGATCGTTGAAATGCCACGCAACGAGAGGTCGTCATCTGATGTCCCGTCTGAGGAAGTCCCGACTGAAATGAGCATATTATCATACCAAAAAGGAAACATTTAACAACCCTATAAATTTCTTTCGCCTGTCCGTCTCTCATCCCTTGAATGCATCGAATTCGTTCTTAACATGTCTTTCGAAGATTTTGCCTCATCCCTGAAGCCCTTATATAAACATTCAATCTGAATTCCCGCCCTTTGAAGTGGTTCCAGTAACTAACGAAACAGAAAAAACCGCGATGGGAACCCGATTTGTTGAACCGAGTTCGTTTCATCCAGCTGTGGTCCTGCGGAGTCATTTCTTGAAGATGTACGAAAAGTGAAATCATTATTGCCTGTCGGCGTGGTTCCAGGACCAAAAGATCGTTTACATGGATTCAAGAGTATTCTATATTTAATCAGGAATTTTAAAAATTACATCTAGGTATTACACAGCATAAACGTTTGAAAATGCACTGTGCATGTCTCAATTTTCAATAACCTCAAAGCGTGGGGAGCAGCAGCATGACCAAAAGGCTTCTCGAAATCGCGTCTGAAATCGTTCAGACTCAGGTGTCCACAAGGTCCATGGCTTCCAACGAGATCGTCCTCTCCCTGGGACAGGTCTTCAATGCACTCCAAGCCATGCAGAAATGCGAGATGGAGGGCTCGTTCATGGAATTCGGACAGGGCCCTGAAGAGAAGGTCGCAGAGGGAAAAGGCGCTGAGGGACCGAACCCGAAGGATTCCATTCGGGAAGACAAAATCATCTGCCTGGAGTGCGGGACCGAAATGCGGCAACTCACTACGAAGCACCTCAGTTCTCATGGTCTTTCTCCCCGCGAGTACAAGAGAAAATGGGGATTTCCCCTGCGCCAGTCCCTTTCCGCCAAGTCCCTGTCCCGGGCACGAAGCGTCGCCGCCAAGAAAAGAGGACTGCCACCCAATCTTGTGAAATTCCAGGAGGAAAGAAAGCTCAAGCGAAATGAGGCGGGGGTGGAGGCTGCAGGACCTGTTGAGTCATAAGGGGAAGGCTGGCGAGAACCCGGCATGATCTCGGGACATCACGAAAAAGACAGGAACGGGAATCACGCGGATGACTCTCCTTCCAGAAACTCTTCCTGCTTGTGGTGAAGTAGGTTCCGTCCGACCGAAGGTTCATGCTAAGCCGGACACGTTGCCGGGAGATGGTCCGGGCGCTACTCCCCGTTCCAGGTGACTCTCATCCCCCCGGATGGCCGTGTGGTCGCGGCTAAACGGTATGGGCATTTAGTGACGGCGTATCGGGGGAGACGATTTGTTTGTTTGGGAGGCGTTATCTCTCCTCGTCTACCAGATGGAGGAAGGGTTTTGTTTTCTGCTTCTGAGATATTCGATCTGGCCATCCGTATTGAAGAGAATGGAGAGTATTTCTATAGAAAAGCTGCGGCGGATCTGAAGGAACCTAAGCTCATGGAAATGCTCCATGAGATTGCCAACGATGAACTCCGCCACAGGGAATGGTTCCTCAAAACAAAACGATCCGCCGGCATCGGCGGAATCGAATCCCTCTTGAGCAGGCTGAGCGGCACCTTTCTTCAAGAAGCCATTGAAGATCATGGTTTTTCGCTGGAGGAGGTGGATTTTTCCGCAATCTCCGACGAGAGGTCCCTCCTCGAGGTGGCCATGGGTTTCGAACAGGACAGCATCACCTTTTACGAGATCCTCAGCGGCTTTGTGGAAGATGAACAAACCCGAAAATATCTCGAGGCCATCATCGAGGAAGAAAAGGGGCACGTGGCGCTCTTGGAGGAGCGCATGAACAGACTGCCCGGGTAGATCCCTTTTCCAGCCTGTGCTTTTCCTGTCCGAACCCGGCTCCTGTCCCGCAAGGTGGCCGGTGCACGCATGTTTGCCGTGGGGAGGTGACTCAGGAGAAATGCGTGCCGGCCTAAGACGGGGAGAATGATGACCTCCTTACCACGAATCTGGATTCGGGTGCATCCAGGACAGATCGGAGAGAAGGATCATGCGTGAGACGATGATTCGGTTGCTCAAAGAGAGCCGCAGTTGTGTTTTGGCCACTTGCTCCCGAAATCAGCCCCATTGTTCTCTCATGGCTTACCTGACGGATGAATCGGGGCAAACCGTCTACATGATCACTCAAAGGGGGAGCCGCAAGTTTCAAAACATGCAGGAAAACCCCCTGGTCAGCCTCCTCGTTGACACGCGGGAACGGGGGGAGACGCCGCACATGTCTCCAGTTAGGGCCCTCACCGTGTACGGCCGATTCCAGTCGCTGGAAGACGGAACCAAGCGAGAGGAAATCCTTAGACGGCTCCTCGATGGGCACCCTCATCTCAGTGCTCTGGCGGCGTATCCCGACGCGGAGGTTTTCGCCATTCGGCTACAATCGTTTCTTTTGCTCGATGGAGTGACGGACGCATACTTCGAGAACCTGCAATGACGCATCGGTTTGGTCGCGGGCCCCCCCGGCGGTCAAGTTGTTTGCATCATGCGTGTCCATCAATGAGAACTGGAGAAGGCAATCATGCAGCCTCAAAGAAGGTCGAATCCGGACCCCCCCAATGCCCTGCGTGGAGAAATCGAAGAGCAGTTGAAAAAGCTCTTCGCGACACTCCCTTTCTCGGTTCCCATCTACCTCTTCACCCGGGACGGTGAAAACGATGTGCTGAACCGCGCTGCGCGGGAGACTCTCCGATCTTTCAGGAACCTTTCCAAGAAGATCGATTTCAAGGAATTCAATCTGGACCACCCGTTTGCCGCCCAATGGAATGTGGACCGTTCACCAACGATCCTTTTCGACCCGGAGCGTTACTCCATCCGTTACCTGGGAGTGCCTTACGGAGAGGAGGGACGGACTCTTCTTGGGGCCATTCTCATTATCGGGTTGCGATCGGCGAACCTGGGCGAGCAGTCCGTGAAGGTTCTCAACCAGATCGATTCCCCCCGAGAGATGAAGGTGTTTGTGAGCCCGACCTGCCCTTATTGTCCAGAACAGGCGTTGGTTGCACTCAAGGCTGTGGTGGAGAAGCCTGAACTCCTCTCCCTGCAGATGATCGATATTCAGTGCAATCCGGACCTTGCCGAGCAGTACTCGGCCTTCAGTGTTCCCCAGACCTATGCCAACGAGGTGCTGATCGCTCAGGGCGCTCTTCCGGAGGAACTCTTCATGCTCTCCCTCCTCAAAATGGAACAGCAGAATGTTTTCATTCCTGAAAGCGATGCGGCGGAGGTCCGAACGGACGTGGTGATTGTCGGGGGAGGTCCCGCTGGGCTGGTGGCAGGCATCTACACAGTGCGCAGCGGCCTCAGCACCGCAGTCATTGAGAAGGGACCTCTTGGGGGGCAGGTCGCCATCACGCCCATAGTGGAGAACTATCCAGGTTTCACACGGGTCCCCGGGAAGACTTTGGTGGACATCACCGTCAGCCACGCCCTGGAATACGTCCAGATTTTCCAGGGAGAGGAAGTGACGGAATTGGTTCCGGGAGACCCCATTCAGGTGATCACCAACCGGAGGAAGTTTCTCACCCGTGCGGTCATTCTGGCGACGGGGGCGAATTACCGCAGGCTCGACGTTCCCGGTGAGTCCCGGTTGACGGGGCGTGGGGTGAGCTATTGTGCCACCTGCGACGGCCCCCTTTTCAAGGGCAAGAAGGTCCTGGTCGTGGGAGGGGGAAACAGCGCCCTCACCGAAGCGCTTCACCTTTACAATATCGGCGTGAAGGTCACAATCGTCCACCGGCGGGATCGCTTCCGGGCCCAGGAGCATTTGACACGCACCGCTTTCGCAAACGAAATCCCTGTTCTCTGGAATACGGAGGTGAAGGAAATCAAGGGACAGGAGCGCGTAAGGGAGGTCGTGTTGTACAACAACAAGACGGGGGAGAGTTTCACCGCGGCAACAGACGGGATTTTCATCGCCATCGGGTATACGCCTTCTGTGGATCTCGCCGTGAAGACAGGCATTCAACTCACCGCTGACGGATTCATCCAGCGGGATGCCCACCACCGGACCAACATCCGCGGAATTTATTCCGCGGGCGACGTTGAGGGGGGATACAAGCAGATCATTACGGCCATGGGTCAGGGTGCCGAAGCGGCCATCTCCGTTTTTGAAGACCTGATGCACCCTTACTGGAAAGACGAAACATCCCGCCAGACGTCGGGGGCTCCCTCTTGACGCCCGCATTATAATGAAATCGGAAAGAGACACTCTTTCCTCCTCAAAGAGAGAGTCAGGTCCCCCTCCTCCTTCCTGGCTCTCTCTTCCTTATGGGACCCGCCGCCTGGCTGTGGGATTTCATTTGGGTTCAAACGATTCTCCCGGGCCATGAGTCTCAACGGGAAGTCTTGAGGGTGCGCGTGCACGAGGTCTTTCGACGCCGGCCTTCCGGCACCGATGTTTGTATGTGAAACGCAGATGGTCGCTTGTACCCTACCCCCACATATACTGCAATTTGTCCGAACAAATACTGTCCTCACCCAATTTCTTTGCCCGCCAAAACGGATAGGATGCGATCATCTGCTCGCTCTGTCTCACTCAGCCTCAAGAGCCGGCGGTCCGTCCCGCCTGACCGCCGGCTCTTGACTATCTTTTCCGGTATTTGCCCAACGGAGGGCTTGATTTTATCGACTTACGGGAAAGGTTTCTTCATGCAGTTGGAAACAAAGAGCGTACCCAGAAGGAATCGCACGGGCAGAAAGGACCAGGTTTTTTCCAAGATTCTTCAGGACAAAAGGCGATTACCCATGCCCCCTTACCTGGCGGCGAAATCCTCTCACCACTCTCATGAGGCGAGAACGGATATCATCGAGAATTACCTGGCTTTTTTGGAACAATGCTCCCTGTCCGTTGCAGAGGAGTCCGAGCTTCCCTACCCCAAGCAAACTATCAGAGACGCCATTCGGGAAGAGATCCAGGAAAACCCTTGTTGTGAAATGCGAAACTCCCTGGAGATCGCCTATGTGCAACTGGAAACCTTTCTTCCCCCAGACGAGTACCGCGTGCTGACGGGATTCCAACTGGCATGCGCCATCACCCAGGAAATCGCCAAGAGCGGCAGCCCCGCAGACATCATCGTTTCATCCAGGCTCCTGGACCGCGAAGAGGGAGCGCGTGCGGTGCAAATACAGGAACGTCTCTCGGAGCGTATCAGAAAACGGCAGAAAGAAATCTCCTCCATATGCTGATTTCCAGGAATGCCGCTTCTGAAGACGAAGCCATGACGAATCTTTCCCCCGATCTCGGGACAGCAGACGGCATCCCCGACGACCCCCGTTGTCACAATTCTAGTTTACCTTCAGTCTTTTGGTCTTTCACCACCCCGAAATTTTGCCTATATTGAACCCGTAACGCATTCATACCCTTCTCCGCGCAATGCTTCCCGGGCTGGGGCAATCGTTTTCGCCCTTCACGCAATTTTTTTCGCGCCTTCGGGTGTTCCGACAGGCTATCCAGAAATGCCCAGGCGCGCAGCATCCATTGAGGAACATGCCATGCTCAAAGCAAAGGACATCATGACGTCCCAAATGGTCACTTTCTTCCCTGAGACTCCCATCGTAGAGGCAGCAAAGGTGCTGCTGGAAAGAAGAATCAACGGGGCACCGGTGGTGGACAGGGAGGGAAAACTGAAGGGAATCTTATGCCAGAGCGACCTCATCGCACAGCAGAAAAGACTCCCTCTGCCTCCGGTTTTCACTCTCCTGGACGGGCTGATCCCGCTCGCTTCCTACAAGACCCTGGAGAAGGATATGAAGAAGATTGCCGCCGCCACGGTGTCCGACGCCATGAGTGAGGATCCCGTGAGTATTGATCCGGAGACCACGCTGGAACAAATGGCCACGCTCATGGTAGAGCGCAAGTTTCACACACTCCCCGTGGTGGAGAAAGGCAGGCTTGTGGGTATCGTCGGGAAGGAGGATATCCTGCGGACGCTCCTCCCTGGCGCGAGAGACGAGACTGAGCAGGGAAGCTGAAATGTGTGGGAACCTCCCATTGGCGACTGTGGGCAAGGCCCAGTGGCCGTGCGAAGGTTATCTGCTCCCACCGAAACTCAGAAAAGCGTCCCCAGGTCCTTGACGATCACACAGGGTTTCCCCTTGAAATGGTCCCATTCCACCCGAAAAACCACGTCCAGGCTTGCCTTCTCGGGCCACTTTTCCTGTTTCCAGTGCGCTGTCCCCCCCCAGTAAAGGGCATCGGTGTTGGCTCCAAGGGAGAGCCGCAGGTGCTTGCCTTCTTTGCCGAAGGACCCTAGGCTACAGACGGGGATTCGCTTGGCTGCGAACAGGGGCGGGGGATTGCCGACTCCGAAGGGTTCCATTTGCTCCAGAGCTTGCCAGAGTTCCTCAGAAACGAGGTCCAGTTTCAGTTCCAAGTCCACCTTCCCTTTGGGAGAAAAGACGTGAGAAGGGTAGTGAAGCGCGATCCTTTCCAGGCGCCGGGAGAAGGATTCCAGGCATTCCAGGGAGAGGCTCAGACCAGCGGCCATCTTGTGTCCTCCCCACCGCAACAGAAGGTCGCTGCATTCCTCCAGGGCCCTGTGCATGTCGAATCCGGGAATGCTCCTGGCAGACCCCCGCGCGATCCCCTGCTCCTCATCGACGGAGAGAATCACGGCGGGTCCATGATGGATTTCCCTCACCACTCTTGAACCCACGAGCCCCACGATTCCCGGAGCCCACCCCGGGTCCGCAAGAACAAGGGTCCTTGCTCCCGTTGGTCTCAGGGCGCAGCGTCTCCTCACCTCCTCAAGGACACATCCCTCCTCCATCTGTCGCCTTGCGTTGTAGTGGTTGAGCCGATGAGCGAAGGACTCGATCTTTTCATGGCACTCGGACATGAGCAATTCGAACGCCGCCGCTGCATCCCCCATGCGACCAGCGGCGTTGATGCGGGGGGCCAAGGTAATAGGAAATATCGCCCGCCGTGATGGGCCTGCGGCTGAGCCCAGCAATTCTGGCGATGTAATTCAAGGGAATAGAGTTCCCTTTGTTGATGGCCTTGAGCCCCTCCCTGACGATGATCCTGTTTGAGTCGACGAGAGGGGCCATGTCTGCCACCGTGCCGAGCGCAGCAAGGGCCAGATATTTCCCTCCGAGGGTCGCTCTGGGAAAAGTCTCGGGGAGACAGCGTCGCAACATGGCAAGAAAGAGCAGGGTCAGTCCCGCAGAGGCGTACTCTTTGAACTTCGAGGAACAGTCGGGGTGCTTCGGGTTGATAAGCACGTCAGCGGAGGCAGCCCCCTGCGAGGACACCTCGTGATGGTCGATGACGATCGTGTCTACGCCACGTTCCTTGGCCGCTTGGATGGCGCAATGTTCGCCGGTTCCACAGTCCATGGAGACAAGAAGCCCGGCATCGGGATGACGGGCAACGGCCTCTTGTGGAATTCCATAGCCCTCAGAACGGGATGGAATGATTTCTACAGATTTCTGATAGCCAATCTCTTTCAGAAAGAGCTTCATCTGGGCCAGGGCGGTGAGGCCGTCACAGTCGTAGTCACCCACGAGCACGAGCTTGTTCCCTTGAGGAGGTGCCGCACTATGAGTTGAGCTCCTTCCTTCATGCCCCGCATGGCGAGCGAACACTCCAGATCTTTCAGGGACGACGTGAAGAAGGAGGCGTCCGCCGCGCGGTTTTTCAGAAGAAGCTCCAGCACATCCTCCACGCGCACTGGCACGCGATCGTCCATTATCTCCCATACCACACCAGGCATGCCATCTCCTCTTTTGAGAACCACGAGGGGGCCTTTGACAGGAAATTTCACCACGCTCATGCAGCCGTGGTAAAAACCGGACCACCACACGATTGCGACTCTGCTCGGCCGGCAATAAATTCGTGCAAAATTTGGAAGAATGTATTAAATCACTACCTGCTGTGAGCAGGTCGTTTCATTCGCCGTTCGGAGGTCGGACAGGACGTATGCAGCCGATCCGTAATGCATGGATTGTCTCCCGCGTGGACTGAGGTTTCGGGACGTCATCAGCAATTTCGTTTCAGGAGCAGGCACCATGGACACCATCACATATTTGAAGACCTTCATCAGGGACAAGAACGTCGCATCCATAACACCCACATCGCCTTTTGGGGTGAGGAAAGTCTGCAGGGAAATCAACTTCGCCAGTTCAGATCTCATTGTGGAATACGGGCCTGGTACGGGGGTCTTCACCAACTATCTCCTGAAATACATGCGGAACGATTCCCGGCTGATTCTCATCGAACGCAACAAGTATTTCAGTTCCATTCTGGAGCGAAACATCCGAGACCCGAGGGTCATCTTCGTCAACGACAGTGCCGAGAACGTTCTCGAGACCCTGAGATCGTGCCAGGAGTCGGAGGCGGATTGTATCATCAGTGGAATCCCCTTCCTCCTCCTTAGTGAAGACATGAAAAACCGCATTCTTTACAACACACACCGTGCCCTCAAAGACAAGGGCAAATTCCTCGTTTATCAGACCTGTTTTCAGGCTGACCATCACTTCAAGTTTTATCTCGACCGTTATTTCCCACGTGTGAACACCAAGTTCGAGGTCAGGAATATCCCTCCCCTGCGCATTTACGAGGCCATCAAGTAATCCGGTGTTCCTCCCAGAGAATTCCCAGGGCCCGGAAAAAAATGGCGGTTGAGGAATCCCGCGCGGAACATCATCCATGCAGAGGGTAGTGCAAGCGGTCTAAGTTTGCCCCTGAAGCTTCGTGAGGACCTGTGCGGCCAGGGTCTTCTTCTTGACTCTCGGGGGATAGAGGCGATGGACGCGGCTCCCTGCCATGTCGTAGCAGTTCAAGTAGCCGCGTGGGTGGGATTTTCCGTAGAGATGCAACGTGGCGATGGTATCGGGGCCGGCGTTACCCGTCATGTGGATTCCTTCATCGAAGGCGAGGGTGAAGGCCGTTTCACCCGCCTTCAAACTCAGCCTCGACACCTCCTCGAGCACGGCGTAGCCTTCCCTGGAGCCATCGTCCACTCTCCGGTAATTGGTCACCTCGTACCCTTCCATAGCAGCACCGATCACGCCCCACGCATTGTGGTCGTGAGGTGTTGTGAATTCACCCGCCCCCCACAGGTAGAGCCGCAACGAGAAAAGATTGGCGGGGTGCACATAAAGGATCAGTTCATTGTCGAACATCGTCGGCCGGCGAACATCCGGGTACGGCTCGCCCGAGACAATGTTGTGCACGATCCTTTTCAGCAACTCCCTGTTGAGCAAGAGTTCCGGCAAGACCTGCCGGGTGTGGTCGATGCAAGAGAGGGGGGCATCGAGACCTGCCAATTTTTGCGAAAGGCGCTCGCAAAAAGCCCGAATTTCGAGGAGATCCAGCCTCAAATCTGCAGCCGTCACCGTCACTCGCGCTCCAGTCCTTTTGAGAATCATCCATTGGTGAGCTTCACATACGCTTGGTAGAAGGGGGCACACCGGCCCAAATCCGTCACTGCCGCCGGGATGAGCCGGTTTGCCCCGCCCCCGCACTTCATCCAGTCGCCTCGCCTGTACAAAACCGCTTCAGGATGCAGGCCTTTGAGCAATTTCACTTTCACGAGCATCCTTCCCAGAGGCGACGCAAGGAAGATTTCCTTTTTCAGGTCCAGGTCCGCCAGTCCGGGGTGTTCCGGCGCAACCCAAACCGTAGGAGGTCCCCCTTGATCCTCCGGCAGGATTTGGGAATGAACCGATTCCCCGCGGATAAGAGTCAGGAACCTGTATGGAAAATCTTCGGGTGGAGGGGGTTCTTCATGGAGGGACGCCGGAAAACGATACTTGCCGTCCGGGTGATCGAACTGCAGTCCCTCGTAGACCACCGGTGGCTCATTGGAGCGAACAAAGCGCTTTTCCCTGAGGGCTTCGAGGGTCGTCTCAAGGGTGGAAGATCTGAGCGATGCACGGAAACATTCCTCCGGGCTGGGCAGGATCACTGGTGGATTGAGGCGCTGTCCGATCTGCGAAAGAATCCAATAGTCGCTCCGGGCACCTTCAGGTGGTTTCTGGACCTGCCCTGCATAGTGAACAAACGGATGCAAGTAGGACCCCACCAGGTCTTCCTGCTCCAGCATCAAGGTGCAGGGCAGCACCAGGTCCGCCTGTTCCGCCGTATCCGTCATGAAGGCGTCCACCACCACCCTGAATTCCAGCTTTTCCAGGGCCCTTACTGTCAGAGCGCTTTCTGGGGCCTGGTTCACGAAATTGGAGCCGTTCACCCAGATCATCCGGATGGGTGGATCCTTCGCGTCGAGGATGTCCTGGCCGATGGTGGGCATCAAGAGAGATCGGCGGGGCTTCCACTCCGGGGGTTTGATCCAGCCGAGGTTGAAGTTTCTCTTGGAATGCAAATGGAAATAGGTTCCCCCCCCAGGGCGGCCGATGTTCCCCGAGAGCAGGGCAAGCGCATTGATGTAACGCACATTTTCGCCACCATGGAGGTACCGCTGCACTCCGGCTGCTATGAGCGTGGCCGTCGGGCCTGGAGCCCGATAGTAGTCGGCGATGACCTCGAACATCGCTGGAGAGACATCACAAAGGCTCGCAAGCCTTTCCAGCGAATACCCCGCGATGGCCTGCCGAAAAGCATCCCACCCCTGCGTCCGCTGGAGCAATTCCCCTTCGATGCCGTCTCGCTCGTTGAGCACTTTGATGGCCCCAGCCGCCAGGAAACGGTCCATTCCGGGTCTGATGCGCACAAATAGATCCGTGTGGGATTCGTGCCCATCCCCGCCCGGAGAGATGGTCAGGACCCTGGCACCTTGCCGGCGAGCCTGCGCCACAATTGCCGCCGTGTGAACGGAACTCCTGGTCAGGTCTTTCCCCCAGTTCACGATTTGCGCTGCATTTAGCAGATCGGATACATCGTGGTTCTTGCGGGACCCGAAATCAGCCACGCAGGCCAAGTATCCGGCGGCGTCGCACAAGGACCCGCGCACTTCACTGGATCCGAGTATGCCGAAGAAGAGGCGCGCCGCTTGCTGCAAGACCCCCTTGGCGGCTTCACCATGATAATGGAGAATGGAGGCAGGCTCCCGACGAAAGTGTTGAATCTTCTCTGCGCAAAGATCGAGAGCGTTATCCCAGGATACGGGCCTCCACGTGTTCTTGCGGCGAAGGAGCGGTTCACGGATGCGACTGGAGCTTCTCAAGCGCCGGAGAAACCCACTGCTTTTCGCGCATGTGAAGCCCAAGGTGAAAGGATGTTCGGGGTCGCCGGCGATGCGCAAGTTTCCCCTCTCGTCCTCGAGGAGCATCAGGGAACAGGTGTCTGGGCAATCCAGGGTGCAGGACGTATAACCCACTCTTTTCCATGTCATTTTCTGAAAAGCCTCGTCCTCTGGCGTCTCAACCACGATCTGCCTAAACCCGCCATGAAAAGCCCGGTTGTAAACGGGGCGGAATTGCGGCTTCTTTCGATGTTCGGCCATCAGGAAAAAAACCCTTCGGGCGTCCATCTGAGAAGAAAGCAGCGAACTTTTGGTGTCCTATCCCCCCCAGGGCATCCGGGAATAAGTCTCCGAGATCTTATCGCGAAATTCCCTGAAGAACTTCTCGTGACCTTTCTCCCAGTCTGCGAGCATCAACAAGGCATTCTTGGCGGGGCCCTCGACCTGCATAGCCGCATTGCTGTAGTATTCGCTGATGTCCTTCTCAATGAGCCACGCCGTGTTGAAAACGGTCACATCGGGAACCATGGATCCTTGAATGCACTGCTCGAGGAACTCGGATTTCGCCCGTTCATCGAAAAAGTTGGTCGGCTCCATGGTGATCTGTTTCATGGTGGAAGGTTCGAGAGACTCTCCCCGCTTCAAATTGTCGAGGATCTTGGTGATGAAAGCGATATGCTTTTCCTCCTCCTCGATGAGCTTTTTGAAAGCCGAAACCGCAGCACCAAAGCCCATCCGCTGGAGGGAAAACTCGAAAAACCCCTTTCCCGTGTACTCCTGGTTCAAGGCATACTCAAAAATCTTGATGAGGTTTCCCTGGGTACCCATGACATCTCTCCATTCTCAAAGGGTTGAGAAACATGAATCGTGAACGGGGACACCATAGCCGCTGAAGTTCGCCCCAGAAAAGAGACGCATTGAAGTTGGCACCGCTCCCGAGCGGGCAACCCTCAAAGGGATGCTCCCAGTTTCTTGGCGATCTCTTTTCCGTAACTCTGGGCCATTTGGATGCCCCCGCCAATGAACGCACTCTTAAGCATCAGTGGTCCCGAAGCCATGTCCATCTTGAAGATGTTCTTCATGGTCTCATAAATGCGGCCGGCACTCTCGCCGCTCCAACCATAGGCACCGAAAGCACCCCCTACCTTTCCCTCCAGGTTCGCATTTTCAGCAAAGAAGAGAAAGGTCTTCATGGCAGGATGCATCTCGCCGTGATAGGTCGGCGCACCGAGGACAATCGCGTCGAACGACCTCAAGTCCGGTTTCATCTTCTCCACATCGGCCACGTTCAGGACCGTGACCTCCACCCCCCCGAACCGCATCCCTTCGGCGATGAGTTCCGCAATGGATTTGGTCGCATTCTTCCTCGTGGCATAAACGATGAGTGCTTTCGCCATGTTCTCCTCCTGCACGGGGTTTGGGAACAAGAAACGAACTTAAATTGGCTGTAGGATAAGAACCGACCGTCAAGCGTGTCAATGCAAAACCCGCCGATCCGCTTGGAATGCCTTCCGTGAAAGCCCCTATGGAAGCGGTACGGGAAGGACTGTTTCCATGCGGGAGCACAGTGAGCCCAAGGAAGCGGTCGGAGCGAGCAGTCGATGGAGTGCCGGAAGTCAGTGAGTCGTGCACGGGATGCTCCGGCAATGAAACGCCGGGGGAACCCAAAACGTTGCATTCCTGCGAAAAAAAGGAGACTCTTTCATTCTGAAGCGGCTCAGGGAGAAAGAGGATATCCCCCGTGCCGTTCGCGAGTTGGTTCCGCAACGCGAACGGCAGGGGGATTAAAGGATTCTTTGGAGCGGCAACCGCCGGAGGGAACTCTGCCTTAAAGTTTGGCCTGACCTTCCAGGACCAGAACAAAACTGGGCCTTTGCGGGTCATCCACCTTCACGAGAGTATATTTCTTGACATCGCCCGAACAGGCCTTTGGATTGAGTCCCAACGTAATCTTTCCCTCCCCTCCAGGAGGGATCACCCGATCGAAGTGGGTGACCGTTGTCCCTCAACCAGGTCGAACGGATTTGATTTTCACCTTGGTCTCACAACGGTTCACCACTTTGAAATCGTGAGTCAGGTCGACTTCTCCCTGAATCTGACCAAAATCGTGGGCTGTCTGGGGAACCTGGATGCAGGATCCCTGGATCCCGCCGGAGGATGTCCCTTCGCCAACAAGAGCTTGGACCTCGGGGGTCGGCGTGAGCATGCACACCTGTGCCTTCTCCCCGGAACTCTCCGGTTTCTCCGTCCTTTCGCCAAACACCCCCCGCGCTGCGGAAATGACACTCCCCGCAGATGCGGACACGCTGGAACAGCCTGTGGCCAGACAGCACCATGAAGCCAAAAACAAAAAAAATACCCATCGAGCCATCAACGTTCCCCTTTTCACCCCTATTCATGTTCTGGGCCATCGATCCCGGCCCCTGCCATTGTCAGTCCGCTGTATTTAACAATCGACCCAGAAGGCGGTCAAGATGTTTTCAGCGATTTCCATGGAATTGAGTTACGGGAACCGTTTGCTGCCTGAACACAATCTCGCGGTCATTGCAAAGCTGATGTCTTTTGAACATAATGATGTTCACCGAAAGAGTTCGTTGAAAACGTTGATTTCGGCAAGAGACACAGTGTTCAGCCTTCTCTCTTTTTTTCTTTGAGCACTCGGGATTGCATCATGAAGGAGATCTTGCTCGTCGGCATTCTCTCTTATTTCGCTCTCGTAGGTGTTGTCCTCGCCGTCTTTGGTCGCATCGGAAAGGCTCTCGCCAGCTTTTTCCTCGTATTGAGCATAGCAGGGAGTTGGGTTGTTGTTTGTCCTCAAGCACTGCAAAACGTCTTGGATTACATGTTCGCCGGGGGACAGGGTGTCTCCGAGTCCCGGAGTGGTCCCACCGCCCTCAAGGAGACCGATGGAACGGTTGAGTCTCAACCGGTGGACGCGAAACCGTTGTCCGATGAACACGCCTTTCCCTTGCAGGATACCCTCTCCTCGGCGCTGAAAAAGACAGAACAGGAACTCACGGATCAGACGCACAAGCTGCAGGAAGCCCTGGAGGGCATACAGCAGCTGAGGGAGGAAACCATGCGTCTGAGAGTTGAAGCCTCGGAACTTGGCCGGCTGATGACCCGCATCGTCTGGCTTCAGGTGGCGATGCGCGACAGGGGGGATTCAGAACGAGAAGTGATCGCCCATGAACAGATTCTGGACCTTCTAGACGAGATCGTGAATCTCACGATTGCCGACCCGGAAGAGAGGGCTAAATTCGTGAACGACGTCAAGGGCTCTTTTCCGGCAAACCGGTGAAACCTCCGGTTGGCGTGCACCCCGCCACGAGGGGGGAACCCGCGCCTTTCAGTATCCCTTCTGAAACACCTGATGGCCCCAGAGCCATTCATCACGCCACACTTCCGCAAACCCCATGGATTTGAGGCAGTTCATAGTGGGTCCGAAATCCTGCACGATATGATGGGGGCGGTCCTCGTCCACTTCCCCGTGAAAGCGCCCGAAAAGGTAACCACCCCGTTTCATGGCCCGGGAAATGTCCCTCGCCGTTCCCTCCGCATCGACCAGGTGTTCGAAAACGTCCATGGCAGCCACCATGTCGTAGGCTTCGCGGGGAAAACCCTCTTCCTTCAGATCGAGGAACCGGGCTCCGAGACCCCTTGCCTGGAATCGCCAACGGCAAAAATGGAGCATGGAGGAACTGATGTCAGCCAAGGTCACATCCAGACCATTCGCAGCAAACAGGAGCCCCCCCGAGCCGACTCCTGCGCCGAAATCAAGGCAGGACCGGCAAGCAGTCTGACGCGCGAATTCCAGGGCTGTCACGTAAGCGAGGGGGGATGTGTCGTCAGCCAGCGTGTGCCACCACATCAACTCGTAGAGCATCGCCTTGCTCTCATCATAGAATCTCTCCACCGAACCCCGGTCACCTCGATCCACGTGGGCTTCCCATTCCGTTTTCACGTGAGACAGAGCCTGCATGCAGCGGTTGCGAATCTCGTTCAGGTCATCCATCGCGAGATATTCCGCCAGTTCTGCGAGCACGCTGCTTTTCAAGTCCCGATGGTCCCTGAAAAGAATAGCTTCCGTCCACCTCTTGCGGTACTGGCCCACGAGGAAGTCCTGCTCCTCCTGGAACTCCAGGGAGGTGATCTCATTGCGCTCAACCGATTTCCACGAATCTTTGAGCCTGTCTGGCACAAGTCGAAGCACAGGCAAACCTCCCGGGATGTTTCCCAAAATGGCCGGAAAATTGTCTCAAAGGACCGGTACACGGCAGGCTCAACCGTTGTCACGCAACAGTCAGCCTGCGGCAAAACCCTTGTGGGCATGCATCTGCTGAGAGTTTCCGAAAGTTGGGCTGGATTTGTTCCAGCAGCGGTCACCGCGTCCGTATCATCCGCCGAGAAGAGACCAAGGGTTTCAAGAGCCAATACTATGGCATTGGAGAGGATCTGTGAAATGCTTTTCGAGAAGGTGCAGTTAAAGACCGCTTTCGGGGAATGTGGCTTCTCGCCGCATCCGCTGGCAGCAACGTTGTCATCAAACTATAAAATGACGAACCCCCGAGGAAGAAAACACACGCTTCCCTCACGGGGGTCGTTCGACTTTCGTGCCCACCTTTCCGACCTGGGTTTCTCATGCCTCGTGGGGTTTCGCCACTCCTTCCTCCAGTTCCCTGTTGGTCAGGGCCTTGAAACGACGCTCATCCTTTACCGGAACCGGAAAAGGGATGCGAAAGATCCAGATTGCCGCAAGAGCAACAAGTTGAATCGCCCCAAAGAAACTCAGCACCTCAACGGGAGCCTGGCACATTTGCACAGCGTACCATTCCATGATTCGTTCCTCGCCATGTTGAATTGGAAGTCAGCGCCACTCACTGCAGCAGCATCTCAGCGGAGCGCAGAAGAATATCTTGTGAACTATGATCGGACAAGTGTTCCATTTTCATTACCGTTCGATGGGGTGGATCTTGGGAAGAATTAGCGGTGCCCCGAACAAATCCCGGGGAAATCCATTTGCTACACCGCCGTCTCTCTTATATGATTCAACCATCGGGAATCGCCGGCCATGAGGAGTCCATGGAGTGAGGTTGGAAGGCATGCCTGAAAGACAGAGAATCACCTCGGGAGTCAGTCAACTGGACAAGATCCTGGGAGGTCTTTACATCGGGGACAACGTCGTGTGGCTCGACGACTCCGGAAGCCTGGCGTACGTTTTTTGCCAGGCCTTCATGCAGGTTTCCCAATCGCTCGGGATGCCGATCATTTATGTGAGCTTCGACCGTTCACCCCGAAATCTCCTGGAAAAGCTCGGGACCCTCGTGGAGACACCCTCCCTCACGATCCTGGATTGCTTCACTTGTGGCAAAGGGTCGTCCTCCACCGTCTTCATGAAGTTCTATGATGAAAACGTCAACACCTCCTGCCGCATCATCCGGGTCGACGAACCAAGGAATATGGACCGGGTGATGGACATGCTGTACGGGCTTCACGGCGAACTGCAGGGGAACGTACGGCTGGTTTTCGAGAGCATAACAGGCATGCAAGAGGTTTGGGGGGGAGAAGACTACATTCTCAACTTCTATTCCCATTCATGCCCCCGGCTTTATGAACTGAACACCGTGGCATACTGGGTCATGGAGAAGAAGGCTCATACGTCCCGTCTCAGGGCCCACATCGCCCAGATCGCACAGGTCGTCATCGATCTGTCCATCCGCCGCGGAACCACCTCCCTCAGCGTCCTCAAAGCGGAAAAGCGAGACTTGACAAATATTCACAAGCCGTTTTCTTATTGGGTGAAGGACCTCACGATCACCTTCGACGAGGAAAAACGAACCAGAGGGGGGATCGACCTAGGGCTGCGATTGAAGGACATGCGCACGAAACGCGGCTTGTCCCAGACGGAACTGGCCAAGCTCGTGGGGGTGACACCCAGCACCATTTCACAGGTGGAAAGCAATCTCATCTATCCCTCCCTGCCCGCCCTTCTGAAGATGGCGGAAGTGCTGGCCGTGGACGTGAGTTCGTTTTTTCAGGAACAGGCGGAAATCAAGACAAGGATCATTTTCCCTGCTTCTGACGCGGCGGTGGTGAAGATTTCCGAAATCCCGGAAGAAAGCATCTCCGCAAAGCTTCTGACCCCCATCGACTTTGATGCCAAGGCGGAGCCTTATTTCATCGAGATCCCGGCAAACCGGAGCTTTGCATCCCACTTTTTCATCCATAAGGGAGAGGAGATCGGCTACGTCCTTGCGGGAAAGCTCCAGATGAGGCTGGATAAGGCCGTGCACAACCTCCGTGCGGGGGACACCATCTACCTGACTTCCGAAATGCCTTCCCACTGGAAGAATCCAGGCCCCGCAACGGCGAAACTGCTCTGGATCAAAATAAAATAACCGGGAAAGCTCCGAACCTCGAACGATTCCCGGGAATCGACGCAGTGGTCCCCTTCAGCTGCAACGGCTCGATCCCCTTGCCCCGACCGGGATTTTCAGCCGGGGCAAGGGTAAATGTGAGAGGGGTCACCGGCAAGTCACAAATCGGCCTACCCGTTCAGGATGGCCTCCGCCTCTTCGCGATAAGCTTCCATCACGTAGGGAATCCCCGTCACCTTTGCACATTCCTCGGTGAGGGACATGAGATCCTTGCGGCTCATGTGATCCACTCTGAACCGCCTCGCACCGGCCATCAGCTGCTGCAGACCCACCCGCAGCTTGTCCACAAAACTGAAGACACCGATAGCCCCAAGGGGGATATTCTCGATCTCGTTCTCCCCGACAATGTCCTTCACCGTCTTGTAATTGACGAAAATCTCCTCCACGCTCATCCCATACTGGCTCACCGTCTTGGGAAGGTCGCTCTTGGCGAGCCATTCGGCGATGTTTTTCCCCACCATCCCGGGGATCATCAAGGCACGTCCCATACAAACCGCCTTGACAAATGGAGCACCGAGCGACAATGCCTTGAAGAGTCCGTCTTCGCTTGAGAAACCACCGGCAAAGGCAATGTCCGGAACCCGCTCGCCCCTCTCCGTGAGTTTCCTGCAGAAGTCAGAAGCTGCGGAATGGATGTAGATGCTGGGAATTCCCCACTCCTGCATCATGCGCCAGGGACTCATCCCCGTCCCTCCGGGAGCCCCGTCGATGGTCAGCAGGTCAATCTTGGCCTTCGAACCCCATTTGATGGCCATAGCCAGTTCCCGCAAACTGTAGGCGCCGGTCTTCAGGGTGATCCTCTTGAATCCGAGACCCCTCAGGCGTTCCACCTCCGCCATGAAACCCTCTTCCGAAACGAAGCCCAGCCTGCTGTGGCGTTCGAACTCCTTGATGGCCCTGTCCTTGTACGCTGCCTGAATAACCGGGTTCGAAGGATCAGGGGTGACGATATATCCCCTTTTCTGCAATTCCAGAGCACGGTCCAACTTTCTCACCTTGATCTCGCCGCCGATACACTTGGCTCCCTGTCCCCACTTCAACTCGATGCTCTGAAGGCCGTGCTTTTCAAGCACATATTCGGCGACTCCCAGTCGGGTATCCTCCACGTTCATCTGAACCAGAATCTCACCCAAGCCGTTGCGGTACCGCCTGTAGATTTCAATGCGTCGATCCATTTCGGGTGAATGGGAGATCTTGCCGCTCTTGTTCAACTTCAATTCCGGGTCGATACCGCACACGTTTTCCCCACACACCAGTGTGATGCCGCTGATGGCGGCACCCACCGCAAAGTGCTCCCAGTTGTAGCGGGCAATGTCCGTGGAACCGAGGGCACCGGTGAAAACGGGGACCGCCATTTTCACCTTCGAATCCCAACCATATTCCGTTTCCGTACTCACAGCAGGGAAAATCGCCGTGTCCGGCCCAACTTGGATGCCCTGGGGAAGACCCTCCGCTCCCATGGCATATCCTTGGATATTCAAATGGGAGTAGTCCACGGGATAATCCTTGTCGGCACCGGCGGTGATCTGCCCAAAGGGACCGGGATAGATCACCTCACGCCCCCTGAAGGTAGCGCGGAAAACCTCGCAGTTGCCTCTGCACCCATCGATGCAGCGGGAGCAGATACCACTCATGGGAACGACGTTCTTAGAACGGTTGAAGGTCAGTGTTGCGTCGTTGGAATTGGGTCTCGACAAATTCATTGCTCTTCTTCTCCTTGAAATGGTAGCATCATGGCCGTTTCTCGACGTTGAACAGCGGGAAGCCCTCCCCGGGAGCCTATTCCCTCCTCTCCGACCGGTCCTTCGCGCGAGGGAACAAAGGGGCCGCTCCACCACGATCACAGATAGCGCACCGCTTCCTTTGCCCGCTCACAAAAGATCCTCGAACCCAGTAGACGGGCTTATTATTCTCACTTTATGATTCAGGTCGATTAATTAGCGATGCTAATGGAAACAGTCAAGGAAATTGTTTTTTCGTTGTTCAATCCCTATTTCGTGGGATTTGTCGCGACTTGCATGCCATGCGCCACTTTGAATCAGGAGGAGCATCGCAATGGAATACAAAGGGCAATGGGTTCCCTCATGACGCCTCACAAGCCGCCGATCCCATTCGGCCTTGCCTGATACAGGGTATAAGCGTATTCGTTGGAATCAACACCTTTCATCCCTGGGACCAATGTGCCTCCTCATTTGTCACATGAAACAGAATATTCTGCATTCGTCGGAGTGAACACCATGGAGTCCTAAACGGGAATGGGCGCGAAGCAAGGTGCCGGCGCAGAGAGGAAACGTACCGCAGAAACACTGAACAATGGAGACCGGGCAGACCATGGATAGAAGTGTCAGGGATGCGATTTTACGGGCGGTCGAGACTGAACCCTTCGCTCTCAAGTTCGGTTTGAAACTGGTGGAGTTGGAGGAGGGGTATTCCAAGGTGGAAATGACCTTCACCCCGGACATGGAAAACCTTTTCGGAATGGCACATGGGGGTGCCCTGTTCGCCCTCATGGACGAGGCATTCGAGACGGCCAGCAATTCCCACGGCACCGTGGCCGTCGCCCTGAGCATGACCGTCAGTTATGTCAGGGCTCCCGACCGCGGCAGCAGGCTCACCGCCGAGGCCCGGGAATACAGCCGATCGAGGAAAACAGCAAACTACGACATCAAGGTGCACGATGACCAGGGTCGGCTGATCGCCTCATGTCAAGCCCTGGTTTATCGCAAGGGAACGCCCCTTCCATTTCTCGATTCTCCAACTCCTTGACCGTCGCAGGAAGCGAGGCCCTCATTTGCTTTCACCTGAGTTCGGCTGATTTTAGAGCCTCACGCTTGCCCTGACCCTCGGGAGCTGCCGGCGTTCACTCATAACCGCTGAAAAGGAGAAACGATATGAATTACAAAGATTTTTCAGAAGAGATCACCAGGTTGATCCGCCCTCAATCTTATCCCCTCGGATTGAAACTGGTGAAAAGTGGCGGTCAACTGCCGGAAGATGCGACCAGACCTTCAAAGTATGGTGTTCGGATCTCCCTGTGCCAATGGACAAACATGGCAAGACGTTGGGGTCGCCCCCTCGGTGTGGTCGCGGAGGACATCAACTGCACACCATGCCTTGCAGCCTTGGGTCTGAAAAGAATGGAAAGCAGCAGGGCCCTTTCCCAGTACTTCCTGGAGATGGGGTACATGGACAGCATCGAATTGGCGGAAAAGGCGGTTCGTGGCCTGGATCCGATTCCGGCAGGGGAATTTGCCGGGGTCGCCGTTTTCCCTCTCGAGATGGCATCCGTCGATCCGGATGTTGTCCTGATTTATGGAAACCCAGCACAAATGGCCAGATTGGCTGCCGGCTATCTGTATCACTCAGGTGAACTGATCGAATCCAGAACAACAGGGTTCGGCATCTCCTGCCTTTCAGCCGTCAAGCCGAATTTTACCGGCAAGCCTGCCTTTGTTCATCCTGGAAGGGGAGAGCGTATCTTGGCGGGAACCGATGAATCCGAGATGTTTTTGACCCTCCCTGCAAGCAGCTGCGAATCGCTGCTGGACGGCCTGAGGAAAACGCAGGAGAAAGGAACAAGATATCCTGTACAGAGTTATTTGATTTATCAACCACCGACCATAAAGCCGATGAGAAACCTTGCTGAGAAATTGACCGATTGATGAACGGGTCTTCCCAAACGCTGCGGGTAAGGTCCCATGCCACCGGTTCAGGCTTCAATAGTGGCCGTCTCGCAGCTTATGGGTCACCCGCCGGATCATCTTCTTGCTCACTTCTCTCAAGGTCTCATAGACCCCGTCACCCTTCAAGGCGCTGGCGGGAAAGGAGGGAACCCCCAGATCCCGGTTCAGATCGTGTTCCATTTCCTCCTGACTGAGTATGGGAATGCTTGAATTGGCCAAATCCCGCTTGTTGTATTGAAGCACGAGGGGGATTTCATGGATGCCTATTTTTTCATCCTGGAGGTTTTCCACGAGGTTCTGGAGACTCTCGATGTTCTGCTGTTGCTGGACCTTCAGGGAATCCGCCACGAACACCACGCCGTCCACCCCCCTCAGCACCAGTTTACGCGTATCGTTGTAAAGCACCTGGCCGGGAACCGTGTAGAGCTGTATCCTCACCGAAAGGCCCATCACCTTGCCTATGGATAGGGGCAGGAAATCAAAGAAAAGAGTTCTATCTCCCTTGGTGTCGATGGTCACGATCTTGCCGCAGATCTGACGTGACATGGTCTTGTGTATGTGGAGCACGTTGGTGGTCTTGCCACCGCGACCAGGCCCGTAGTAGACCAGCTTGGCCTGAATCTCGTTTCGTTTCATGTCAATGAAGGCCACCGAGAGAATCCTCTTCATTGGTGAGAATGGGTATGATCTGTTCCGCCGCCTTATTGGACCCGTGTCTGATGAGTCCGATTGCCACGTCATTGCCGAAGAGGGCAACGAGGATGAAATCCTTGTTGATCCGGCTGAGATGAATATTGTGCGTTGTTCCCTTATGGAACAGGAGGGAAAAGTCCTTCTCCCCGATCATCCTGGCCATTTTTTCCGTGGCGCCAAAATTGGCCGCCGAGAGAGCAGCCAGCGGCAGGATGTCCTCCATGGGCAGTTTCCCCCCCTCTGAAATGAGCGTGCCTGCTGTGTCGATGATGAAGGCATGATCGACCCCGTTACAGAGAAGCTCTTTTTCCAGAATGCTCTCGAGTAAGTATATGCTTTCCCTGGACAGGACAAGATTCATTTTTTCCCCTCGGAAAACCCTCCTGTGGCCTCGTACCTTCACCCTTCGGCCGCCGACAGACTGTTCACGGGCCTTAAAACATGAGTGAGTTGATTGGACAGTGCGCACTTCGAACGGGCGCGGAGCGGTTTCTTTTTCCCCGGAAACTCTCCAATGGCTTAATCGGATGTTTTCGGCGAGACATTAACGCCAAATGGATGCCGGCGCCCATTCATGAGGATTCATAGCACCCATTCGTCGCCGGGTTCGGGAAGCAGCACATGGAGGTCGTCGATGTTCTCCAGAAAGCGCATGATCTCCTCCCATCGTTCCCGCCTCTCCTCCCTTTGCACGTGGACCAGGGCAAGGCTCGTCACATTGGCGTCCCGCGCGAAAGTGACACAGCCCGAAATGGTGCCGTGCCCAGCAACTTCCTGATCCAGCCTGAATGCCTCATGGATGGCGAGGTCACAGTGCCGGGCAAGGGCCGTGGTTTCCTTCGTGTAACGCCCATCTCCACTGTAAAACAAGGTGTGCTCTCCATCGTCGATCCTGAGGGCCAGGTTGGGCTGCCCATGGCTGCTCAAGGCAAAATCCCAGGTGAAGCCCAGTTCGTGAAGGGTTTGCCCCGGCTCCGCCTGGATGAACCGCAGGGGATAGGTGAGCTTGCTCAGAAAGCCCGGATAAGCCAGGTTCATGGCCTGCACCAACACTTCCTCCACCCCTTCCGGCCCGATGACGGTCAAGGGCTTACGGCGCCTCATCTCCCAGAATCTGAGGATGAGAGCTGGAGCCCCGAAAAAATGATCCCCATGAAAATGGGAAATCCACAAAGCGTCCAGCTCTTCCTGGTCCACCCTCCTTCGCCAGTATAAAGATGGAACCGTGAAACCGCAGTCAAGGAGGATGGATCTAGGCATCCCTCCCGTTTCGGCTTGCACCCAGATGGAAGTATTGGGAAGCAGTTCGTCGCACGCCTCTCCCACCCCAAGAAACACCGCTTTCATCAGTTCTCTCCTCTGATTGCCCTGGTGAATCTCAAGCCCATACGCCATCTTCCCGGCTTTCTACTAGCTGCAACCACCACCCCGGGAAGAACAGGACCCTGAGTTTCCCCCTTGACACTTCCAGGCGCTGCCCAAGCACTGGCACATATAATAGTGGCAGTGAGAAGGATTGGGGATTAAATTTTCCCCACGGAGAACCCCCCGGTTCATCCGCGAGCAGGCTTTTCACGAGATGAAGGCATTGACGCGAGCACAAGTCCGCGGCTGCGGAAATGTTGATGATGCATGTCAGCAGATGGAGTGCGCCATCATGATCCCTTTCGGCAATGCCTGCTAAGCCTCAACCCTTCACGGAGGATCGAATGAGTGATTTGCACGGTTTCCGATTGATCAAGGAAGAATTCATCGAGGAGTTGAAGACCACCGCACGCCTGTTCGTTCATGTGAAAACCGGCGCCCAACTTCTCTCCCTGTCCAACGAGGATGAAAACAAGGTTTTCGGAATATCCTTTCGCACACCACCCGCTGATTCCACGGGTGTCGCACACATCCTGGAACACTCCGTCCTTTGCGGTTCCCGAAAGTACCCCGTGAAAGAACCCTTCGTACAACTGTTGAAAAGTTCCCTGAAGACTTTCCTCAACGCCTTCACTTACCCCGACAAGACATGCTACCCCGTCGCCAGTCTGAATCGACAGGACTTTTACAATCTCATCGATGTTTACCTGGACGCTGTGTTCCACCCCCGCATCACACCGTCCATCTTCCAGCAGGAGGGCTGGCACCTTGAACTGGAAAAACCCGAGGATCCAATCACTTACAAGGGGGTCGTGTACAACGAGATGAAGGGAGCCTATTCTTCTCCGGACGGCATCCTGGCGGAGCGATCCCAGCAGTCCCTTTTCCCGGACATCACCTACGGGCTGGACTCCGGGGGAGACCCCAAGATGATTCCGTCTCTGACCTATGAGCAGTTCAAGGCATTTCATGAGCGCTATTATCATCCCTCCAACGCCCTCATCTACTTCTACGGCGATGACCCGCCGGAGGAGAGACTGCGCATTGTCGACGAATACCTCAAGGACTTCGACCCCATCCAACCCCATTCGGGCGTTCCCCTACAACCGCCTTTCGAGGCTCCCCGACGTGTCGAAAAATTCTTCTCTTCCGGTGGAAACGGTGCCGATGCAGACACCAGTTCAGGATCGCCGAAGGGGATGGTCACTGTCAACTGGCTCCTTCCGGAAACAACCCATGCAGAACACAAGCTGAGCTTCCTGCTTCTCCAGCACATCCTCGTGGGAATGCCCGGGTCCCCCCTGCGTAAGGCCCTCATCGATTCCCGGTTCGGGGACGATCTTGCAGGTATCGGCCTGGAGACTGATTTGCGGCAAATGTACTTCTCTGCAGGGTTGAAAGGCATCGATGTGGAGAATGCAGGCCGTGTCGAGTCTCTCATTTTAGAGGTTCTCTCCCAGCAGGTTGCAACGGGCATTGACCGCCAACTCATTGAAGCAGCCCTCAACACCATTGAATTTCGTCTGCGGGAGGAAAACACGGGCAGTTTTCCCAAGGGCTTGGCCCTCATGCTCAAAGCGCTCACATCGTGGCTACATGGGGGAGACCCCGTCTCCATGATCGCGTTTGAAGCCCCTCTAAACGCGGTAAAGCGCTCCATTGCTGACAATCCCAATTTTTTTGAAGAGATGATCGACCGGTATTTCCTTAAGAACCCACACCGGACGACGCTCCTCCTCAAGCCTGACCCCCAACTTGGGGAGAAGGAGAGGAAGGAGGAAAGGGAAAGGCTGGATGCCCTCCGGGCGACGTTGAATCCCCAAGCGCTGGAAGAGGTGGTGAGAAATACACGGCGACTCCGGGAGATGCAGGAGGCACCCGACCCTCCCGAAGCCCTTGCGACCATCCCCTCCCTCAAGCTCTCAGATCTCGACCGAACCAACCGGCTCATTCCCATTCACCAAGAAATGCGCAACGGGACGCAGATCCTCTTTCACGATCTTTTCACTAATGGAATTGCATACTTGGATGTTGGATTCGATTTGAGGGCACTGCCCCAGGAATACCTTCCATACGTTCAATTACTTGGACGATCCCTGGTGGAAATCGGTACGGAAAAAGAAGACTTCGTCTCTCTCTCCAGGCGCATCAACTGCAAGACCGGGGGCATCCGCCACGATTTCTTCACGTCGGCAGTGAGGCAAAGGGGAGACTTCGCCGCCTGGCTCTTTCTTCGCGGAAAGAGCATGCTCTCCCAGACACGAGATCTTCTCGCCATTCTTGGAGAGGTGCTCTTGACGGTGAAGTTGGACAATCGGGAGCGTTTTCTTCAAATGGTGCTGGAAGAACGGGCGAGGCAGGAGCAGCGGGTGGTGCCGAGCGGTCACCAGATGATCAACACCCGCCTCCGCTCCCACTTCGGAACGCCTGAATGGGCCATGGAACAGATGTCCGGCATCAGCCACCTGTTCTTTGTCCGCAAACTTGCCGCGCAGGTTCAGGAGAACTGGCCGCAAGTCCTGGCCGTCCTGGAGCACATGCGTACACTGCTGGTGAACCGTTCCAACATGATCGTTAATGTGACCCTGGACCAACCCAACTGGAAGTGCCTAGAAGGCGACCTGTCTTCCTTCCTGGAGAGCCTGCCGGGATCCACTCCCCCAAAGACCCGCTCGGAATCGTGGGTACCTCAACTTCCGCCCGGCAATGAAGCCCTCACCATGCCCACTCAGGTCAATTTCGTGGGGAAGGGAGCCAATCTCTATGCTCTGGGTTATCGGTTCCACGGTTCCAGCAAAGTGATCGCCGGTTACCTACGTAATTCCTGGCTGTGGGAAAGCGTGCGCGTAAGAGGCGGCGCATACGGTGCATTCTGCCAGTTTGACCGCCTCTCCGGGATTTTCACCTTTCTCTCCTACCGGGATCCCAACACCCTCAAGACTCTCGAAAACTTCGATAAATGCTCTGAATTTCTTCGCACCGCTCCCTTGAGCGAGGACGAGGTGAGAAAGGCCATCATCGGAGCCATCGGTCATCTTGACACATACCATCTGCCTGATGCCAAGGGTTATCTTTCCATGCTCCGCTACCTGACGGATGACACGGACGAAGAGCGGCAGAGAACGCGAGAGGAAATTCTATCGACTGGAATCGAACATTTCAGGCAGTTCGCTGAGATCCTGGAGGAAGTGAATCGCAGTGGGCTCGTGAAAATTCTCGGTGCAGACGATACCCTCTCGGAAACCCTCGCGACTCGTCCCGGTTGGCTGCACCTGACTCACGTGATTTGAAGCAGGAGGGGACTCAAACACTGCAGGAGAAATGGCACCGCACCAGCTTGTAGATCTCATCGCTGGTCGAAATGCCCTTTGCAAAGAAATGCGTCGCCCCGCTCTCGTATGCGGCTTTTCTGTATTCGGGCAGATCGTGGCTCGTGAGCACCACGACCACGACCTGCTCGTTCTCATCTCTGATTCGTTTCGCGATTTCGAGCCCGTTTGCCCGGGGCAGCCGCATGTTCACGAAAACGAGATCGGGCCGACACATCTTGAGCTTCTGCAGCGCTTCCAGACCATCCGTCGCCTCCTCAACGAAGATGGAGGGAAACCAGGTGCGGAGCATCTCTCTCAGGGATTGGCGAAATGCGGCGTTTTCCTCCACAATCAGGGCGTGGCACACGGAAAAACTCCTTGAAATCTGCATGGAGGGTCCTGGAGCATCTCTCAAGGAAATCCCCCTATTGAATTGATTTGGAGCGGATGAAGTGACTGATACCCTTAGACTCAGCAACAGGACCGTGTAAATGGGGTGTTCACAGTATCCGGGACAATGGAAGAATGTATTTTCATGGAAACCGTCAATGGGTGGAAGGCATGGAACGGGGACGACAAAGTATTTTTGCCCATCCTGCTTTTGATGTATCCTCTCGACATAGGGCCGGACGACTGTGTTGGTGCAGCAGGTAACGGCTTCCGAACCATTTGGGACGATGGGCGGAGAAGGCCCGGAAAGGCCTTCTGCTGACGTGTGGAATTCCAAGGGACGACGATGGGACAAAAGAAACAAATCCTCATTGCCGAAGATCATACCATTCTCCGGGAGGGACTGCGCATGCTGCTCTCTTCCAACCCCGATCTCGCGGTGGTGGGAGAAGCGGAAGACGGAATCGCCGCCGTCCGCAGTGCTGAGGCTCTGAAGCCTGACCTCATCCTCATGGATCTCTCCATGCCCAGGATGAACGGGATGGCAGCCATCCAGGAGATCAAACGCAGCTGTCCGGAGACGAGGATACTCGTCCTGACGGTTCACAAGACGGAGGAGTATATTTTAGCCGCCCTGAAGGCAGGGGCGGACGGCTACGTGCTCAAGGATGCCACCCACAACGAACTGATGCTCGCCATCCAATGCGTCCTGTCCGGAAAGGCGTATCTCAGCCCTGGGATATCAGAAAAGGTGATCGAGGGGTATCTCGAGGGTCGCAAGACCCTCAAGCCGGTGACGGCATGGGATACCCTCACCCAGCGTGAGCGGGAGATTCTGAAGATGGTAGCGGAGGGATACCGCAACAAGGACATTGCCGACTGCCTGTGCATCAGTTCAAAGACGGTGGAAAAACATCGGGCCAATCTCATGCGCAAGCTGGATCTGCACAGCGCTTCAGCCCTGACGGCCTTCGCCGTGGAGAAAGGGTTGACCACCAAATAGGCCGGGTTCCGGCGGGGGGGGCCGACCCAGTGTCGAACCTCCCCCTGCTCCCGGATGTCAAACAACTCCCTGTTCCTTCAACCTTGCCAGTTTCTTTTCCCCTATCCCCAGATAGTTTTGGTAGATGTGGCTATTGTCCGCACCAATTGGGCGACACACCCACTTGATCCTTCCGGGCGTCTCCGTCATGGTCTTGAAGGTCGAGTTCTGCACCAGGACCTCCCCATAATGGGGATCGTTGAAGGTGACGAAAGTCCTGCGGGCGTTCCAGTGGTCACGCTGGAGCACATCCTGGGGGGTCTCCAACCTTCCCGTGACCACCGTTCCCTTCTTGTCCGCTCTCTTGCCGTACTCGGATATGATCTCAAGCAGTTCGTCGGAGGTATACTGCCTCGTGAACTTTTCGATCTCATGCTGGATCTTGGGCTGGTTCTCCGGTGTAAGCCGTTCCTTGATGGTGGGGAACTGACCTTTCAAATCGGGTCGGTTCATGATTTCGCACAGAGCGGTCCAGTTGGGATCGGTGAATCCGGATATGAAGGTGTAACCGTCCTTGCACTGGACATACGTGTAAGGAAAGACCGCATAGTCGTAGTTGCCGGCCCGTGGCATCTGCTTTCCAGACATGTGGAAGTACTGCATGGCATAATTGGAAATGGCCAGCAAGCCTTCGGGGGGGGAAGAGTCTATGAACTGGCCCTTCCCTGTTTTTCGTTTCACGAGCATGGCGTTCAGGATCCCGAAGGCCGCCCACGCTCCTCCCGCGTACCAACCCATCCAGTTCCCCTGCTTGAGGGGTTTCTTAAAATCCTGCGGGACTTCAGGATCAAGATCCGGTTCCCCCGTGATGGACATGATGACGCCTCTGGCCTGGTCCACGATATCGTAGTCCGGTTGGTTGGCACAACGCTCCGAGTTTTCCCCGAACTGACCGTATGTGTGTATGGCGCAGTGGATCAGACCCGGGTTCACTTGGCGAAGCGCCCGATAACCTGCCCCGAGGCTGTCCAGAAAACCGGGCTTGAACGTTTCGATGAGAACATCCGCATGTTTCACGAAGGCCTTGAAAATCTCGCTGCCCTCCGCCGTCGCCACGTTCAATGTGATGTGGGACTTGTTGCGCCCTTCAACCAGGTATCCAAGCCCCGTATCTTCGATCATCATCCCGTATGGGCTCATCTTTCTTGCCAGGTCGCCCCCCGGCGGTTCGATACGGATCACGTTGGCACCCAGTTCGCCGAGTATGGAGGAACAAAACAGCCCACCGAAACTCCCGCTGCTGGCATCGATCACCAGCATGTCGTCCAACGCCTCGGGCTTGCTGGGAATCTCGTCGGGGTGAGTTTCCCGGTGAGCCCACCGAGCGTATTCCCTGTTGATGGCCATACCGACGATGTCCTGGTCTGCTTTGAGATCCTGCTCCAAGTCGGTATCCTCGAATTCGATCTCCGTAGAGACTCCTTTCACCTTTTCCGCCATCGTGCTCTCTCCCTGTCTTTTCAGTGAACTTACGGAAACTTGACACCCCGCTTGCCGTCCCAGTCGGGAGGCGGGCAATGCGAGGGGATCTGCGGGTTCCACTTGAAAATAACTCCCTGTCGGCTGAGTTCGTTTACCTGGTCCGGGGTCAGGCCGAGGATCTTGGTGAGCACATACTCGTTGTCCATTCCAATGGGCCGCGCAGCCCATTTGAGTCTTCCGGGCGTCTCGCTCAGGCGCGGCGGATAGCACGGTTCGGTCATCTCCCCGTACAAGGCGTCCTCGTAGGTCTGGACAGCCCCCCGCTCCTTGAAATGCTTGTCGTGGTAGGCATCTTTCACCTGCAAAACCCGGGAGGCGGCAAAGCCATGGCGGCATGCGAGGGCTTCCACTTCCGAAACCTGCTTCCTGCAGGCCCAATTACTCACCACCTTCAGAATCTCCCGTGCGTTCTCATCCTTCAGGCGATCTTCAGGTGCAGGGTATTTCCGGAAAAGCTCCAGGTTCTCCATCGCCCTGCACAACCCCTCAAACTCCTCTGTACTGAACGCTGCCAAAGCCACCCAACCGTCGGCGCAGTCGAAGAGGTCCGACGGGCAGACAGCCAGGTCACGGTTTCCGGACCTGGGACGGTCGGTGCCTGTCTTGTGGGCGTAAAGCCACGTCCAGTCGAGCCAGCGGATGACGTTTTCCACCTGGGAATAGTCGATGAATTGGCCCTTTCCAGTCCTCTCCCTGTAGTTGAGGGCAGCCAGGATGGCATTGGCACACATGAGCCCCGTGATCCAGTCGGCAATCCAGACCCCCGATTTGATCGGCCCTCGTCCTTCGAAGCCGGTGATGGGGGAGAGCGCCCCCATGCTCTGGGCCACGGCGTCGTACGAAGTCCTTCCCGTCCACGGCCCCCAGGATCCATATCCCGAAACGTGAAGCTGAACGATGCGGGGGTTGATTTCCTTCAGTTCCTTGTAGCTCATCCCCCACTCCTTCATCCGGCCAGGGGTCAGGTTGTCCACGACCACATCTGATCGTTTCACCAGGTCCAGGAAGATCTCTTTTGCCTTGGGATGTCCCAGGTGCATGCCCACCCAATATTTGTTGTGATTTTGTTCCAGAAGCCCTGGGGAAAGGTTTTTCCAGAAGTAGGCGAGAGGGGTGACAAAGCGCATCTGCTCGCCCCGCTGACCTTCGAACTTGATCAGCTCGGCCCCGAATTCCGCCAGGTAGTCGCAGGCCGCAGGGCCCAACACCACGTAGCACACCTCGAGCACTCTGATACCCTTGAGCGGTTCGGGCTTCTCGAAAAGCCGCTCCATGTCGAAGAGACCTTTCATGAAATCCCCATACGATACCTGTTCACTCATGCAAAACCTCCTCCTCTTGTGGTCTCATGCCCCGTGAGCGTCAATCGTATCGATTTGCCCATGGGTCTTTTTCTCAGGTCTTTCCAGTCATTCGAGTCTGCCGGGCCTTTCGGCCTTTCCTTTCTCTGCACACACAGACTTGCCCCGAGTGCACGAAAACCCCTGGTGAGCGCTTGACGAAAGGCCGGAAATGTGGGGCATCTGGTCACGCTCTTGGTCTGGCGGATTCAAAAGGCGAGGCTCAGGAAGCCCCCCGTGGCCGGACCGCAGAACCCCCCACCGGCGCGCATGGGTTCGCGGCCGTGGCATTGAATGCGGTCAGACAATGAAGGTGATAGGCATTGAAGGGGTGTCAGAGTTCGGAAGCCATCCACAGCAGGCCGAGCTCCTGGAGATGCAGAAAACGGCAGCGTGAGTCGCAGTTCGGCGGGGCGCCTATCAGCGGCACCCATTACCAGAAAAAGCCAAGCCCGTCAACACGGACATGGGCGCAGGCGGGGGGGAAAGACGGACGGTTTGCCGACCGGGAACGGCCCGGTGCCGGCGTTGAATCAATTCAATGCATCCAGGGCCTTGGCGATGTTGTCGAAACCCTCTTTCAGCTCATCCATGGACAGGGCGTAGGAAAATCGGACACAGCGATCTTCGCCGAAAGCGATTCCTGGTACCACAGCCACGTGGGCCTGCCCCATGAAGTAATCCGCCAGGTCCAGGGAACCGCTGATGGTCTTGCCATCATACATCTTCCCATAGTAGGAGCTGAAATCGGGAAAGACATAGAAGGCCCCTTGAGGGCGATTGCACTTCACACCCCGCAGTTCGCCCAAACGTTTCATGACGTAATCGCATCTCCGTTCGAAAATCTTGGCCATCTCAAAAACACATTCCTGATCGCCCTTCAGGGCGGCCACACTCGCCCATTGGGCGATGGAAGTGGGATTGCTCGTGGACTGCCCTTGGATTTTCGTGGCCCCCTGGATGACCTCCGGGTCCCCCACCAGGTATCCGATCCGCCACCCCGTCATGCACGAACTCTTGCTGACCCCGTTGATGATGAAAGTCCTAGGCCGGAGGCGATCGCTCACCATGGCAAAGTTGACCCACTCGGCCCCACCGAAAAGAATCCGATAGTAGATGTCGTCGGAGGCGATCAGGATATCCTCACGGTGAATCAGGACTTCGGCGAGGGCTTCCAGATCGGACCGCGAATAGAAGGAGCCGGTGGGATTGGACGGGCTGTTCATGATGAGCAGTCTGGTCCTGGGAGTGATGGCCCGCTCCAGTTGCTCGGGGAGAAGCTTGAAGCCGTCCTCCTCCCGGCAGGCTACCGGCACAAGGACCCCTTCCGCCAGTTCCACCAGATCCGGATAGGAAACCCAGTACGGGGCCGGGACGATCACTTCGTCACCGGGGTCGAGCAGCGCCTGGAAAAGGTTATAGAGTGCGTGCTTGCCTCCACAGGAAATGAGCACGTTTTCCCTGCCGTACTCCAGCCCGTAGTCCTCTCGGATCAGTTGGCATACGGCTTCCTTGAGTTCATCGATTCCACCCACGGGCGTGTAGCGGGTGTGACCTTCCTGCATGGCCTTGATGGCCGCTTCCTGAATGTGTACCGGCGTGTCGAAGTCGGGTTCGCCCACTCCGAAATTGATGACATGGATGCCCTGGCGCTTCAATGCCCTGGCTTTGGCATTGATGGTTAAGGTGGCAGACGGTTTGATGCGCTCAAGCCTCTTGGCCAATTTCATATCCCACCCCTTCACTGATCAGGAGAAACGGTCCTCCACGCCATAGTCGACGGAGACCAGGAAAAGCCCGTGGGCCGGGGCGGTCATGCCGGCCAACTTCCGGTCTTTGCCCCGAAGGATCTGAAGGAAGTCCTCCGGTGATCCCTTGCCCTTCCCCACCTCTACGATGGTTCCCACCAAGTTTCTCACCATGTGCCGCAGAAAGCCGTCGGCGCGAAAGACGAAGACGAGGTGTTCCGCGTCTGGGGTCTCGAGTCTGGTGTCCATGATGTGTCGTTGCGACGATTTCACGGGAGACCCCGAACCCATGAAGGAGGTGAAGTCGAAGGTTCCCCGGATCAGACTCATGCAGGCCGCCATGGGGTCTCTCGCCAGGGGCCGCATGACGTGCCAGGCATATCTGCGCTCAATGGCTGAGGGCAACATCCTGTTGAGGACATGATACGCATAGGTCTTGCTTCGGGCCGAAAACCTGGCGTGAAAGGAATGGGGCACTTCGGAGGCGTGGAGCACCACCACGTCCTCCGGCAGCAGGCTGTTGAGACCCCGCTGGATTTCCTCAGGGGTGAGGCGGGTTTTTCCATAGAAATTCACCACCTGTCCAAGGGCATGGACCCCGGCGTCGGTTCTCCCCGATGCCCGGACACTGACGGGTGCTCCCAGCATGATTTCCAAACGCGATTCCACCACTTCCTGGACCGTCAGCACTCCGCGCTGCCTTTGCCAACCGTGGTAACCGGATCCGTCATACTCCAGCACGAGCTTGAAATTGCGCTTGGTCCGAGGGTCCATCACGGTTGCCAGGGGGGAGCGTCGATCCCCATTCCTTCCGGAAACCCGGCCATGAGATTCATATTGCACACGGCCTGACCCGATGCGCCTCGAGTGAGATTGTCGATGACGGAAACGACGATCACACGCCCCACTCGTTCATCCACCTTCCAGGCAATATCGCAGTAATTGCTTCCCCTCACCTGCAGGGTGCTGGGAAAGTCGCTCCCGCAGAGGCGCACGAAGGGAGCTTCCCGGTAGAAGTCCCGGAAAGCGCCGTCCACCTGGGACGCCACAACTCCCTGGCGCAGGCCTGCGTATACCGTGGTCAGAATCCCACGACTCATGGGCAGAAGGTGCGGCGTGAAGGATATCCTGAGAGGTTCGCCGGCGAGCAAACTCAACTCCTGTTCGATCTCCGGCGTGTGCCGATGCTCTGCGACCTTGTACGCCCTGAACCCTTCGTTCACTTCGCAAAAGTGCAAGCCCAGGGAAACCCCCCGCCCAGCCCCGCTGGCGCCTGACTTGGAATCCGCAACCAGGCTTGCGGGATCCACAAGGCGATGGCGCAGAAGGGGCCCCGCAGCGAGGATCACACTCGTGGGATAGCACCCTGGGTTCCCAACCAGGCGGGCGGACCGGATGGCATCCCTGTAAAGTTCCGGAAGACCGTAGACGGCCTCGGCAAGCAGTTCCGGCGTCCTGTGGGGCTCGTACCAGCGGGCGTACACTTCCGGACTGCGGAACCGGTAGTCCGCGCTGAGGTCCACCACCTTGAGTTGCCGATCCAACAATGAGGGGACCAGATTCATGGCCGCCTGGTGCGGAAGGGCAGTAAAAACAAGATCCGCATTCCGGGCCAGTTCATCGGGGTCCGCTTCCTCAAACCTGAGATCCAGGTGATTCCGGAACGCAGGATAGAAATCGGCCAATTTTTGTCCTGCCTGCTGCCGGGAGGTGATCATGGTCAACCGAACTTTCGGATGACAACAAAGTATCCGAATCAACTCAAACCCCGTATACCCCGAGGCACCGGCTATGGCCACCCGCAGCATCTTCCTGACCCTCCCCCAATAAAACTCGGGGCATTGCGCCTGGTGCGCAACGCCCCGTATCTGATGATGCGATCACATTTTCCGATGGAAGTATCGATGAGCGTATCCGGCACCCGCCTCGGAATGGTCGGGGGTTGCGCCGACAGGCATCGGCTCTGGTCACCCGCCACAGACCACCCTCAACCAGAGACGAGCCAGGCTCTAGCGTTTGGAATACTGGAAGCGCGCACGTGCGCTGCGAAGCCCGTACTTCTTTCTTTCCTTCACGCGGGAATCCCGGGTGAGAAAGCCGGCCCTTTTGAGCACCTCCCGAAACTCGGGGTTGTATTCCAGAAGGGCCTTGGAAATCCCGTGACGGATGGCGCCAGCCTGTCCGGAGCCGCCTCCCCCGTGGACATTCACCGAGATGTCGAGCTTCCCAAAGGTCCCCGTGAGGGTCAATGGCTGAAATATGATCATCTTACTCGTTTCCCGGTCGATGTACTCATCGATGGGCCTTTTGTTGATCACCACGGTCCCGTTGCCGGGCTTCAACCAAACGCGCGCCACAGCGGTCTTCCGTTTCCCGGTTGCATAGAATCGCTGTTCTGCCATCAAGATCGTCTCCTCATTACGCCTGGAGTCTTATAACACGATGCGCACAGGCTGCTGAGCCTCGTGTGGATGCTCGCCACCACGATAAATCTTTAACTTTTTCAAAAGGTTGCGGCCAAGCCGGTTCTTAGGGAGCATACCGGCCACGGCAAATCGAATGATCCGTTCAGGGTGCTCCTGCCTCAGCTTTCGTGCGGTGGTGCTACGGATGCCTCCCATGTAGCCCGTGTGCCGATAATAAATCTTTTGGTCCGCCTTGTTCCCGGTCAGCCGGACCTTTTCTGCATTGATGACCACGACGAAGTCACCTGTGTCCACGTGGGGAGTGAATTCGGGGAGGTGCTTCCCCCTCAGTCGCATGGCGATCTGGCTGGCCAGGCGCCCGAGAACTTTCTCCTCGGCATCCACCAGAACCCACTTGCGCCGGTCAGGTTCGAACTTGGCACTGATGGTTTTCATTGACTGTTCTCCACTTCTGTGAATTCGACAGACTCGAAGCGTAGATCTATAAAGGATGAGCGCTCCCGTGTCAAGGAGGTTTCAAGGGTCTGGCGGAACTTTTGATCTGCCGCCGGCAACGGGGGATATTCAGAGGGATATCCACGAAATGTGGTCATGCCCCTTTCCCCTAGAGACTGCTTGACTCGCTTCCCCCATTTCCGTATCGTGATGCGGCACGGATGAAACGGCGGAAGATTCCCTCAAAATCCCTTCCGGCACCACCACGTGCACCCCTGTAAACAGGCTGCCCGACGCCCATTTCCATTGACATGCTTTCCCTGAGAAAATGCCATGAAAATTCTCGCGGTCAAATTCAAAAACATCAACTCGCTGCTGGGTGAATGGGAGATTCGTTTCGACCGCCCACCTTTGTCCGACGCGGGTCTTTTCGCTATCGTCGGGGCCAACGGGTCGGGAAAGTCTTCCATCCTCGATGCCATCACACTGGGCCTCTACGGGGAGACTCCCCGCCTGAAGAACCCCGAAAAGGGTATCGTTCCCCGGCAGGCGGACGAATCCTGCTCGGAAGTCACTTTTTCCATCGCCGACAAGGTCTACCGGAGCCAATGGTCCACCCGTCGCAGCAACGGAGCGTTGGAACCCCCCAGCATGGGGCTTTTCCTCCTCAACGGCGACGAGACGACCTTGGAGGAAAGAGTGATTCCCGTGCGGAGTCGAATGGCCGAATTGACCGGCCTGGACTTCAAACGTTTCTGCCGGTCCATCCTTCTGGCACAGGGTGATTTCGCCACCTTCCTGAATGCCGTGGAAAGCGAACGACTGGAGATCCTGGAAAAGATCGTCGGTCCGGAGATGATGGAGGACCTCGCTCAGTCCATCCGTTCGAAGGTTGCTGCCGAGGGAGAAAAACTGGGACGTCTCAGGGAGTCGGCCGCCGCCTATGAGGCTTCGAGTCGCGGGAGAAAAGAACAAACACAGAGGGATTTGGAGCTGACGGACGAGGAAATGACCGAAGGGGAACGTTCTCTTCATGAACTCCAGGAACTGCAAGAGTGGCTCGAAGCCATGGAGCGCCTTGAGGCCGAAGAACACCATGCCGTGGCGACGTCGGCGGATTTGGAAAAGCGCTGCAAGGAACTGAACCGGCAGATCCTCAGCGCCACGAAGGCCCAGCGCGCAATTCCCTTTCGTGAGACGCTCCAGCGCCTGGAGACCCTCGAAGCCGAGGAGTCGGCCACGAAAAAGCGCTGTGCGGAATTGGAAGAAAAGATCCAACGTGGGAAGGATGAAGCCCGGGCATGTGAAGACCAAATGAAGCAGGGGCTCAACCAATTGCAGGCAAACCGGGAACGGGCGGCGGAAGCGGTCCGAAAGCATCACCATGAGCGGAAAAGCAAACTGGCGCGGGACATGGCGGATCTTGAAAAGGCCCGGGAAGCCCTTGAGAATCGTCTTTCCGCCCGTTCAAACGACGTCCATCTCAAGGAACGCAGGGAGGAGATCGAGGCCGGATTGCGGCAACTCCAGTCCGTCAGGCAACAGCTTGCGGAAAGGCTGCAGGAAAGACCCGCATCTCTCAAGGCGGAGCAGCGTGCCACCCGCGATCTCGCAAAACAAGAACGCACCGTCCAATCGTTCAGGGAAAAATTGAAGCGGCTGAATGCCCGACAGACGAACCGAGTGGAACGCATCGCCGAACTTTTGGAAGGCAGGAAGAGGGAAGACTGGAAGGCGGCGGCGGGTGAGCACCGCAAGAAGCTCACCGTCTGCCGGGAACTGGGAAGACTCGCCCGCCGCCACAAGGCATACGGTTCTCCTGAGGAGGTGCAGGAGAAACTGGCGAGAGCCCAATCGGAAATCGCGACTCTCAAAGAGTCACTCGCCCAGGAGGAGGCATACTTCATTGAATTCGCGGAAGCGATCGACCTACGCGAAAGGGTCCGAAAGCTTCATGCGGAGCGGGCCTCGCTCAAGCCGGGACAGGCCTGTCCCCTGTGCGGCTCCCTCCAGCACCCCTACCGGGAAGAAGGTCTGCCGGACTTCAGCCAACTGGACCGGACGGTGGAAGCCCGTAGACAGAACATGGACAAGCTGAGCAAGAGGCTGGATGAAGAGATCACCAAGGCAGCCGAACTGACACAGCAGTCGGCGGAAATGGAGAGGATCACGGGAGAGTGGGCGAGAGCATGCGCTGACGCCGGCTTTGACTGGCCCGAACCGGACATGGGACGTGTGCAGCACGCCCGGAAGACACACAGGACGGCCCTCAAGGACATTGGGAAGCGCTTGCGTTCCGTTCGGTGGCAGAGATGGCGGGCCTTTTGGGGAGAGCGTTCCTTGGTCCGAAGGGAATCCACGCTCGCGCGGCACGAGGAGAGAAAAGAACAGCTGAAAGAACGGCACCACGGTGAGCACAGGACGCTCCAGGCACTGGACGGGGACATTGAAAAACTCCGGTCTGCGGAGACATCCCTCTTGTCTGAAATGGAATTTCTCCTCCGTCCTTTCAGGGAGCACCCCCCCGTTTCAGAAACCGAGGAGGCTTTCCTTCAGCAAATCCTGCAGCGCATTCAGAGCCACGATCAACTGCTGAGCGAACGGGAAACCCTTGAGGCTCGGAAGCAGGCGCTTCAAAATGAGATGGAATCGGCCGCTCTCAAAGCGCAACAAACGGGGGATTGCCTGGAACGCGACGAACACCTTCAGGTCATGGAAGCCGAAATTCGGGCAATGGAAAAGGAGCAGGAGGACCTCACCCGGAAGCTCAAGGCCGTCTCAGAGCAACTGACGAACGACCGGCAGGAACTCCAAGGACTGGGCGAACACCTGCAGTCGCTCCGTTCCGCCATGATGGAGGCGGAACAAGAGGCCCTGCAAGAGGGGGCGGGGGCGGGCTTTTCGTCCGTCGAAGAGATGAGGCACGAGCTTTCTCTGGCGGATGCGGAACCAAAACTCAGAGAGGAGCTGCAGGCAACCGAGGAGAGACTGGCCGCCGCTCGCTCCCGGGGAGAAACCGTCCACAGAGAACTGGAGTCCGTCCGTGGGGAACAAAAAACATCCGATTCGCTCGAGTCCATTCGGCGCCGCGTGGACGACTGGATCAAACGCATTCAAACGCTGCGGGAGAGGAGGTTCGAACTCGAACAGACCATGGAGCACATCCATAGGGCGGAGCGTGACCACGATGAACTCCTTCAAGCCATCGCCCAGCAGGAAAAAGTTTGGGGGGAGGCCGTGGCGGAGGAAGAGATGCTCCGGTCCGCAGATTCCCCTCAAATCCGCGGCAGGCTGGAACGCCTCATGCTGGATCGGCTGATCCAATACGCCAACGGCTATCTCAGCACGCTCAGCAGCCAACGCTACCAGTTTCACGCCCAGGATGAAAACGGATTGGGCCTTGTGGTACGAGACTCCCTTCAGGGTGGAGTACTGCGCTCCGTGAAAAGCCTCTCAGGAGGCGAACTCTTCGTGGTGAGCCTTTGTATGGCCCTGGGCCTATCGGAAATGGCCGGAAAAAACCGGAAAATCCAATCCCTTTTCCTTGACGAGGGGTTCGGGACTCTGGACGAAGAGACGCTCTACAAGGTCATCGCAACCCTCAAGTCTCTTCGAGCCAACGGCAAGACCGTGGGCGTCATCTCCCATGTGAAGCGGCTGGCCGACGAGATTCCAACCCAGATCCGTGTAGAGGAGCACCGGAAGGGTGTGAGCCGGATCACGATCTTCGCTTAGCTGCGCCCGCGATTTACCGTTGGCGCGGGATTGCCGGGCCAAGACGTTCCATATGGTCCTCGCCTTCTCCAGGGACATCCCCGCCTTCAGTTCATGGACGAATTCATAGATCACGCCCGCAGAAATTAGCAGGACCGCCAGGATGGTGCGCTCCACCATGAGTCGGTTGAAAATCCCGGACCGGGGAGCCCTGGGCGGTCATTTCAAAACACCTTTCTCCCCAGGTTCGATTCAAGAGGAACGATGACGATTTGCGGGAACGCCGCCTTTTCCTCCTCCGTTTTCAGACCGGCCTTCATGGCGGACACAATGAGTGCCCCTTCCGTGGGGTCCCCATGCACCCCATACTCCCCTTCCTCCTGGAGGACTTCCGATTCGTCGCACAATAGAGCGATCCGGAAAAGAAGCGGCAGCCGGTGATCCGCTGCCAGCATTCAAGGACGTCACTCCCGAGGGAGGGAAACCGCTTTTTCAGGGCAGTGGCCGACCAAGGGCCGCCAATAGGCATGAGCGCCGGAAGACCAAAGAGCAGGAGGCGGTTTCCGGCAAGGAGAACCCGTTGCACCCCGTGTATGTCCCCTCCGACAACCGGCTTGATTTCTTCAGACCTCTCTGGTACAAACTTTTCCAAGCATGAGCCGGCGTAGCTCAGGGGTAGAGCAGCTGATTCGTAATCAGCAGGCCGCGGGTTCGAATCCCATCGCCGGCTCCAGGAAAATCACAGGGATGCAGGTTTCGGCCTCGAACCCTTTCTTGTTGCGTAACCAATTGCGTAACTGAATAAGATTTCCCCTCACGTGTTGCCTGCCTTGGCTTTCCACCTCTCATGCTCTCCCGTCGAATCGGTTGCTCGTCGCACCGCGATGCCCTCGTCCGGAGGCACGTGTTCTGCTCCTTCCCGGCCCCGGTCCTCCGAAAGGAGCTCTACCGGCGTCTCGAGACGGCAGGGCGCATCCGCGAGTGGTCCGACATCAAGCAGGACCTGTATATTTTTTTGCAGCTGTCTAAATTTGCAGCTGTCTAAAGATCAATATGGTGCAAGCCGCTCCTGGGTGCCGGGGGAATACGTGGGCCACGAGAACTTCCGTGAGCTTTTCGACCCGCGCCTGAGGACGCATCTGGAAGTCATCGGCGGGTACATGATGATCGGCGAAGGCCCGCACCTTTGTGTCAGTGAAGAGTTTTCATGTTCTGCCTGCAGTCTGGCCAACAGGAGGTTCACCTTCGAGGAACCCATCACCATGCTCAAAGCCGTCGTGGACGGCGTGTGGATCGCTACGGAACGGAGAACTTGCTTTCTTTCCGGAACCGAACCGGAGAAATGGGGCATCGCACAAGAATTCCCGTATGATGTGAAGGCCGGCGCCGTCCTTTCAAAGCCCATTGCTGCGACAGAGCTCACCCTCGAGGGGATAGGCGGTTACGGGCATATCTAGCTGGCCCATGACGGAATCTATTGGGGCGGCCCTGGTGCGGTGTGTATCAACCTGGCTGAAGGCAGGCTGGACCCAACGCCACTGACCGGTCTTTTCTGGGCCGGCTTGGGGTTCAACGGCAACGCCATATTCACGATTGAGCCTTGAACCAAGACGGTCTATATTTCTAATTTCATTGACATTATGGTCGGTTTTGTTCACAATCGGATTGTTGGATATCGCCGATATCCTTCGCTACTGTTTCATTGTGGTTGGAACGTGCCAAGTTTGTCATATCCAACACGCCGCCGGCAAAAAAGACCGTCCCTCCTGGGATTGTATGTTGCTTTTTCTATTGGCATATGACCGTTTGTAACTGAATCTGTTGGATAATATTATGTTGGGCGTCTTAACCACGTGACTAGTCGTAGGAAGGAAAGTCTGTTGAAACCCTATCAACCTGTGGTCGCATCTCTCCTTAATCAACTGCGCCCTGCCACCATTCTGGACGCGCCGTCAGGCGGCGGATGGCTGAAGGATCTTCTCGGTTTTGAAACAAGGATTGATGCCTAAATTGAGCGATTCTTCCGCGGCAGGTGTTGATATTTACATCCATGCAAATAGCGGCGGTTGAGCAGAGCGTCGCCAGAGCTAGGGTGTCCAAAAATGGCCTCTAAGGTCCGATTGTAGTGCTCGGGATTTGGGCCGCAGAGCGCACTGGACAGTTTGTGTCCGCCGTTGTACGATAACCTGGATTTTATCAGTCATAATCCAGGGGGTAAGTGCAATGG
>JAAYVE010000044.1 GCA_012517315.1 Deltaproteobacteria bacterium | reverse complement strand
TGCCCCTCCTCTCCCGAATCCCACCGGGTTATCATGTCAGGGCGGTAGACGAGATAATGGTCAAAGGTTTCGGCTATGCGTGCCGCAAGTTGCACCCACTTGAGGGAATGGAGCGGTTCATCCAGGTAACGTGCCAGGGACTCGAAACCGGGGGCCCCCAAGAGGTCCGGCAGGACCTCCATCACTCTCCAGGGGGCATACTCGGGATCGAATACGGAACACTCGGGCACACCAGGCACCACACACCGAAAGATCTCCTCCACGAACGCGTTGGGAAATGGAAAACGGCAATTGGCGCAAATCCCAAGTTCCCTTGCCAGTTGCAGAGATAGCCAGCGCTCCATGCCCCTGCTCTGGACCAGGATGACCTCCGTGTCCAAGGGGGAAGCAAGGGGCGGTCGGATCACCTCCGCCAGTTTCTTCGCCAGGATGTCAAGCCTGTTGCCTGTGTAGAGCCTGAACCACCCCATGGATCCCCTTCCAAGGCAATGAAAACGCTGCTTCCACTCGGGAGTGGTCTCGAAGACTTCCCTCCTGGCGGCCCCCGCCCACTTTTTCCTCCTCCTCTTTACGCACCCGATCCAATTTCTTGAGAAGGCCCCTGACACGCTCCAGGTCCGCCCCGTATCCCCTGCGGTCCTTCCGGGCATATTCCCTGAAAATCTCCAGGGCTTCCTTGAGGACCGCTCCCGCTTCTTCCATGCGCTTTCCCCCAAGGTAAAGAATACCGAGGTTGGTGAGCGTGGTAGCCAGGACCGGCGAGTAAATCTCGGAATCCTTTCCCACCAAGACCCGACCTGCCCCCAGTGCCTCCTGAAGGGCCTTGGTCCCCTCTTCCAGGCGATTCCAATCCCGATGCAGAATTCCCTGGTTGTTCAACGTCATGACCAAGTGGGGCCGGCATCCGTCGGAGTCCTGCCGACACCATTCACGGCACGCCTGAAGTGCTTCGTCGTAAGCGGAGGCAGCCTCGTCGGGGCGGGAAAGAGCCTGGTGCGCCAGCCCCACGTTGTTGAGGAGCGTCACTAGGCCGGCCCGGTATGCATCCGGGTTCCGAGAGAAGAGTTCCCGAGTGATGGAAAGGGCCTCCTCGTAGTGCTTCAGCCCGTCTCCCAGGCGTTTCTGCTCGCGCCGCAGGTCTCCCAACCCCCTCAAAGTCTCCGCGAGGGCCGGGGCGAACTCCCCCTTGTTTTTCGAAACCCTCTCCCTGGATATCCTGAGGGCCTCTTCGTAGACTTTCCCGGCATTCTTCCCCAAGTTCATTTCCCTGTACACGTGTCCGAGGCTGTTGAGCGTCTCCACCAGCGCCGGGAGGTAGGTGGATGGATTGCGGGACACCAGTTGGCGGTAGCACTGCAGCAGCTCCTCAGAACTTGTGCGCAGCTGCTGCATCCGCCTCTTCTCCCTGAGGAGATCCCTCAAACCGGTCAAGACCATGGCGGCGTAGGGCAGGTAGGTATCCGGGTCCCGTTGTGCCAATTCCCGATACACCTTCAGCGTCTCCTCATGCAGCCGCAGTGCCTCCCGTTCACGTTTTTCCACCTCGTGAATCACGGCCAGGTTGTTCAGGGTTACGGCCACATAGGGGAGGTAGATTTCAGGATCCTGGGAAGCCAGCCGACGGTAGACTCTCAACGCTTCCTGATCGCACGCCAGTGCGTCTTTCAATCGGTTTCGCTCTTTGTGGAGGCTCCCCAAGTTGGTCGACGCCGCAGCCAGATACGGCAGATAGGTAGCCGGAATCTGGGAGGCAAGAGTCCGGTAATGATTCGCCTCTTCCTCAAAAGCCCTGGAAGCGGCATCCAGCTGGCCCAGATCCCGGTATAGGAATCCCAGTCGGTTGAGGGTAAGAGCCACGTGGGGCAGATAGGAAAAAGGATGGAGTTCCGCGAGGTCTCGATAGATCTTGAGGGCTTCTCCGAAAGCTGCGCCCGCCTCCTCCTCGCGTTTCATCCTGCGGAGGAGACTCCCCAAACTGTTGAGCACCAATCCCACACGAGGGTGGTATTCGGCGGGGTCTTCTTCTCCAAGGCGGCGATAAGCGGTCAGGGCTCGGTTGAAAGCCTCTTCCGCTTCCTTCCCCCGGTTTTCCTCCTGGTGGAGAGTCCCCAGACAGAACAAAGCCTGCCCCATCTGAGGGGAATTCCCTCTTGCAGCGGCCATCTCCAGGCATCGAGCATATTCGGCGACAGATTCGGGGATGCGCCTCCGCGCATGGAGGCAACGGGCGAATGCAATCTTTGCGCGAAAGTCTTCCGGAAAGGCCTCCGCCGCCTCACGATAGGCCGATTCCGCCTCATCAAGTCGCAAGACTGCCGCGAGAAACAACCCTTTGAGGAGAAGGACGTCCGCATCTTTCCCATGGGGCCGGTTCTCTTCGGCGGGCTTTCGTATCCCATGTTGCGTCTCTTCGTCTAAGGCGCAGATGGCTTCCTCCGCCCGGCCGGAGAGAAACAAGCCCATGGCCTTCCGAACCAGGCGCGACATCTCACCGGGGTTCCTGCATGCCAAATCCTCAACCGCCTGTTCAGCGACCACTCCCGCCTGTCTCATATCCTGCCGTAGTTTCAAACGCGCCGACGCATCGGGAGAACTGCCCCCCATTTGCTTGAAACGCTCTTTTTCACTCTCCTCCATTACATCCCGGATTTTGCGCCAATAGAAGCGCCGGAGCATTTCCCTGCGTTCCCCCTTCCTGCAAACGACAAGGACAATCGGACTCTCCTCCCCGTCTTGAGGCAGAGGGATTTCCAGTTGTAGCTCATTCACGACCTCCAAACCCACCTTGCCCAGACTCAGCTGCACCCAAGTCCCAGGTTGCCGGTTGGGAAAAAGGAGGGTGAAATTGCCGCGGCCGTCCGTTTTGGTGGGTCCCGACGCTCCTTCGCCGTGCACTTCCACAACGGCTTCCGGCAAGCCGTCCAGCTCACCGAAGACGACCACACCCTTGAGCGTTGCCCCATTCCCCTCAATAGGCCGGGCCAACACCAGGAGAAGGGAAGCCGCTCCGACCACCACGGTCAAGAAATTGCGGGATGTCTTCTGGGAACGGGCCATAACTTGCCCTGTGCAGCCCTGGCCACCTGATGAGCAGCAAACCCCGGACTGCAGGACGTGCGTGTCCGGGGCACAGGCAGGCGTTCTCGGCCGGGAATCCGGGTGCACCCACCCTCCCTGGAGGCGGACACCTGAACCCCATGCAGATCCCCCCCTCCAACCAAAAATGTCAGAACCCCGCTGGGGTGTCAAGACGCGGAAAGAGCCCTTCCTCCACTCGCCAACGGAAGCGCTGCGGCAGCAGGTTCGAGCGATTGCTCACTGTTTGACGGATCGCTGCGAAGAAACAGCAGTTCCGCCGGAACGTTCTCATGCGACGGCTTTGCGGGATATGGCCAGTTGGGAAATCAGCCGCTTTGCGATCCCTTTGAAGATCTCTCCCGTTTCCGAATTCGGCGAATCATAAAGGAGAGGGACGCCCGCATCCCCTCCCTTGCGCAACCCGAGATCAATGGGAATGGAACCCAGGAGCGGGAGGCCTGATTCCCGACTGAGAATCGCCCCGCCTCCCGACCCGAAAATCTCGATCTTCTCCTTGGAATCCCCATGAAGGAAATAGGACATGTTTTCCACGATGCCCGCTATGCGAATATTCATGTCCCGGAACATGCCGATCGCTTTGCGGACGTCGGCCAAAGCCACCTCCTGGGGCGTAGTCACCATCACCACCGAAACACTCGGGATGGACTGGGCAACCGTGATGGAGGGATCGCCGGTCCCTGGAGGCAGGTCTACCACCAGGCAGTCCAAGTCCCCCCACATGACGTCGTCCATCAGTTGCTTGAGGGTCTTGGACACGAGGGGTCCCCTCCAGATGAGCGCCTGTTTTTCCTCCACGAAGAAACCAAAAGACATGACCTTCAGGCCGAACTTTTCCAGGGGCAGGAGCATCCCGCCTTCCACCCTGGGGCGCTGCATGAGACCGAGCATTGTGGGAATACTCGGACCATACATATCAGCGTCCAGGAGACCGACATTCAAATCCTCCCGCGCCAGTGCCAGGGCAAGGTTGATGGCCACCGTCGTTTTCCCCACACCTCCCTTGCCACTGGCTACAGCGATGAAACGGGAGACCCTTTCAATCCCCTTCAGGGGATGCTTGGGGAAAAGCTTATCCAGTTCCTCCCGGCTCATGACCGTCAGTTCCACTTCCGTCGAAGTGACACCAGGAAGTTTTCCAACAGCCTCCTTGACACTTTCCACGAATCGCTTCTTCATGGGACAGGCCAGGGTTGTGAGCGCAAGAGTCACGCGGACCCGGCCGTCCTCGATGTCGATGTCCTTCACCATCTGGAGATCCACAAGGTTGCGCTTCAGCTCCGGGTCCACCACCGCCTTCAAGGCTTCCCTCACGTCAAATGCAGCCACCATCGGTACCCCCTTTCCAAATAGCCCCATCATGATCCGTCCCCGGCCGAGAGGTCTTGCACCCCTCCCTTACCCCGGCCACTCCTTTGACCGACCCGACTCGGACACTGTCTCCCGTGCCTGCCAAGTGTGCTCGCCGCCGGAAGCATTGGGTAGCAAGGGTCAAACCACTTGCCAAAGGGGAGGCCACTCCGGGCACATCCCCGCATACCCGCCTCGGGGGTGAACCGCTTTCAGAGAAGAAGGGGATCCTTTTTCACCTAATCTGTGCAAAAGCAGGTTCAAAAACGCCCCGTTTTCCTGAGAATGCCATGCAGAAAGGAAAGTAGAGCTTTTAAGATTCTACTGAAGAGGCGTCAAGGAGAGGGGGTGATCCCGCACATTGACGGGGTGATCCGTAGGTAGGGTGAGGGCCGGAGGGGTGGGAATCCTCAGCGGCCTACCGTCGACGCCGCCGCTTCCAAGTCCGCGATGAGGACGGCCAAGTCGAACCCATGGGATTCCGCCACCTGTTCCAGGGTATCGAAAAGGGCCTCGCAGCAAAGGCAGCGACCTACCCACTCGCTGTACCGGGCAAAGACGGTTTCGGTCTCCCTGCATGCGGCGACTACGTCCAGGACGCTCATTTGAGGGGTGAAAGCCCTAGCTGCGGACTCCATTCAGGTATCCTTCCTGAAATTCGGGGGATTGGAACGCTTTCGCCAAGGCCGATGGGATCTGCTCGATGATCTCTGCGATCTGCGTAGCCGGCGTGGGATCCGAAAGGCACCCCGCCAGCCGGTTGACCCAGGCCGCCAGGGCCGCCGCCTTTGCGAGGTCCATGCCCGTTGCGCAAAGCGCAGCCACAATGCCCGTCAGGGTGTCTCCCGTTCCTCCGATGGCTTCCATGGCCTCGCAACTCGGTTCCTCCACGACAGCCAGAACACCCCGACGGTCGATGAGATGGTCACGAGCCCCCTTCACCAGCAGATATGTAGCGGCGTTGTCATGGAGATAGGCCCGAGACGCCAGCTCCGGCACTCGGTTGTCTTCGTGGAGAATGAACCCCCGTGTGTAAAAAGGGTGCGGCGCCGCCTCATCGGCGAGAAAGGCGAGTTCCCCCACATCCGGCGTGAACAGATCGTAGGAGGGAGCCTGTCCGCTCATCTTGGCCGCATACATGAATCCGGCATCGGCGATGAGGAGCGGCTTTCGAGGAAGGTCCTCCACGGCGAAGAGGACCCGGTTGTGCCAGTCCACATCCGGCTGCAGATAGTGAAAGGCGATGGTGTGGAATTGAGTGCTCCCCAGATTTTCGGCCAGATGCCAGTATAACCGGCGGCTTCCCTGGCCGAGCCCCAAGTCTCCCACCAAGTAACCGAAGGGGCCGGAATGCCCCAGGAACTCCAGGACGGAACAAGCGGCGGCAAGCAGGGCCGGGGTGCCCCTATTGACGGGGACTGCTCTACCTCCAAGCCAGATGCTGCGCCCTTGCAGAACGACCTTTCCCATTGTGAGGGGAAACTTGGAGTCGGGCACGGTTCCCACTATGGCAAGCATCGGCGTTTCATCTCCTCGTAGGCCAGATGCAGGGCGTACCCGCAAAGGGTATGCCCGAGTTCATTGGGTGAGGGGGCTTCCGCGAGATGCCTTCCCACCAATTGGGCGGCAAGGTATGGAACATCGGGACACCCCCCTCCCGAGACATTCACGATGACGGAGGTCTCCTTGTCCACTGTGAGCTTCATGTTGGCCGCTCTCACCATGAGGTACCTTCCCAGATCCTTTACCTGGAAGATCTCCACCGGTTTGAGGAGAGGACCGCTCACGGGCACGGCATCCAAGGGCGTGAGTCCCTCCTGCTTCAAGGTGCGCACAATGTTGAGCTTCTCCATGAGCGGGAACTCGATCACCAAGTCGCAACCACTCCTCACCTCCGGCGGCGGACCCATGACCCTTATGGCCCATCCGTCCCTTTTGAGGGCTTTTTCAGCCCGGATCACTTCGCTCGTGTGCTCGAAGACGAGAATCCCCCGGTCCGTCCCGTCACGACCCGAGGGGGGCTTGGGCCTCTTGCTCCTGAAAAAACCAAACATGTGCACTACCTTGAGGACCCTGCAAGTTCCCCGGATTATTCCATGGCGGGGCCTCGCATAGAGTGAGGTCAAGCGTCCTTCCAAAGCATCTTGACAGCAATCACTTCTTTTCCAGGGTGATGCGATACTCGATCCCCTGCGGCTCCACTCCCTTCAGTTCCCAGCCTTTGCTGGCTGCAGCCCGGATGACGTTTTCCTTTGAGGTGTCCGTATCCACCAGGACGACAATTTCACCCCGCTCCAGGACCTTGATCTGGTCCAAAGTCGCGAGAACCGGCTGCGGGCAAGACAGTCCCCTCGCGTCAACCATTGCATGCATAACTCACTCTCCTTCCTCAAGCCGATGCCGGCTTCTTCGCCACAGGGGACTCGGCCCCCGAAGTCTCGCGCACAGCGACCTTTCGCATGGTAAAACCGATGAACAGGCAAACGGCAAGCCCCACAACCACCGCGGCGATGCCATGGGGTCCGATGCCTTCCGGTGAGCTTGCCATACCAAAGTTGTGCGAAAAACCTGCGCCGACAATCATCCCCAGCACAAATACCGCAGAGTCCCCGTCGCCTTCTCCCGCCAGAAAAAGTTGCCGGCCCGGACATCCCCCAGCGAGGGCGAACGCCAACCCCGCCACCAACATCCCTGCGAAGTTCCAGAGGTGCATTGTGTGGGAAACCGGCTGCTTCTCAAAACCCGCATGAAATTGTCCTAGGATGAGGTTCATCACAAAGGCCGTGACTATGAGGGCCACAACGCCTGAAAAGAGGTGCGTCTGTCCGAAGAGAATGAGGTCCCGGAAGGCTCCCATGGTGCAAAACCTGCTTCGCTGGGCCAGAAAACCGATGCCCAGCCCCATGATGAGAGACACGGGCAAGGCGGCATGCATGGACCCCGGCCCTTTCTGGCTGTAAAACAGGATACCGCTCTGAGGCTGGCCTTCCACCTGCGGAAAGATGATCATGAGCACGAGAAAGCCGAGCATGATAAGGGGCATGATCCAACCTACGGAACTGTAGGTCGACTGAGTGCGGCCCAGGTTGTATCCGTTCCTGAGAAACAGGGTTCCGACCCAGATGCCCGCCACAAGACCGAGCAACCCCAGGATGGCGTTTCCATCCCCCGCCGCAAGGCGGAGCATGGCCCGCCAAGGACATCCCAGAAACACCAGGGCCCCGATCATGGCAAAAACCCCCAGCACAAAGCGCACAATGGGGGCCGATCCAGCCCTGGGTCGAAATTCTTTGAAAAGGTAAGCGGCTCCGAGAGCCCCGAGAACGAAGCCGATGATTTCCGGCCGCATGTACTGGACCACGGGGGCGCGGTGCAACCCGACGGCCCCGGCGATGTCCCGTTCGAAACACGCGACACAGATCCCCATGTTGCCGGGATTGCCCAGTTTCTGCAGAAGCGGAGCGAGCACCCCGATCACGACACCGGTACCCACCATGCCCCAACGACTGGCAAAAAGGTTCTTCAGCATCTCTTTCCTCCCTCAGGAATCCAAATCAGACCTGCTCCGGGCAAGACTCTAGCAAAGTGCCTTACCGAAATTCCTTATCAAGACAAGCCCTTGTGGTGCAAATCGTATTTCTTGATGCCGCCGGGTCGATGGATCGGTTTCGTGGATGGTGCCTGGAATGACCCCTCCGCAGCATGGCTCCCGGCATTCCGTTGCAGGGTCGGTACGATGCTTTCAAAAATGCTGGATTGGATTAAAATAAAAAGATAGGGTCTTCGAGTCTTGTGACCTGGTGGGTCTTTGGGCCCACTTTTGAAAAAAATGTTTGGATTTTCAGCGAAACCCGTCACATCGCAACCAACCATCAGGAGGACGGCATGAACTACGAAACCATTGTGGTGGACATCAAGGATCGAATCGCGACTGTCACACTCAACCGGCCGGACAAATTCAATACGTTCAGCACTCAGTTGGCCCAGGATTTGAACGACAGCCTCAAAAAACTCGATACGTCCGACGAAGTGGCCGTCATCGTGGTAAAGGGAGCGGGCAAGGCTTTTTCCACAGGCATCGACATCACGGAATACCCCGGCAAGTCCCGTCAAGAATACAAGAAATGGATCGCTCTCATGGATGAGATGCACCTCACCATCGCGGCGATGGCCAAACCGGTGATCGCGATGGTCCATGGGTTCGCTGTGGCAAACGGTGCCGGACTGCTGGCAGCGGCTGACTTCGCCATCGTGGCCGAGGGGACCAAGATCGGAACCACAGCCATCAATGTCGGCCTCCTCTGCACGGGACCCATCATTCCCGTCAGCCAGGGCATCGGCAAGAAGAAAGCCCTGGAAATGCTTCTCTCCGGGGACATGATCGATACGGCGACGGCGGAAAGGCTGGGGCTGGTGAACCGGGTGGTGCCGCTGGAGAAACTGGAGGAAGAAACCCTGGCTTTTGCCAAGAAACTGCTCTCCAAGAGCCCTCTGGCCATCAAAATCGGCAAGCAGTTCTACTACAAGATGCTCGATCTGCCTTTCAAAGAGAAGTTCGATCTCAGCAGCGAGGTTTTCGCCGATATGTGCATCTCGGAAGACGCCCGGGAAGGGGTCGACGCCTTCCTAAACAAAAGGCAGCCAAACTGGAAAGGGAAGTGACGGGAACACCGCCACGATTTGAATGGGCTCACCACCGTCTCTTGTCACCCTTCCTCTCTCTTTGCTGCGGCCCAGAGGGCGGGGGAAGGCCCCTCCCCCCGTGGGGGAGGGGCTGACGGAAGGCGTGATGAAGAAGGGGCGTCAGCCGCCCCGCAGTTCGGGAAACGCCAAGGAGCCACCCGCAAAATTTCCCCGGGGGCCCTGGGAAGCCAAATGCGATGATGAAAATACGAGGAAGAAAGCTGCTTCTTTGTCTGACCCACCGTTACTGCATCCTGGCGGCGAACAGTCTCATCGCGGTCATCACCACCCTCATCATCTCCGACATGCTGAACATGATCTCCGATACGGTCGACAATACACAGGACCTGGAAAACATGTCCGATGGCCTTGGGACCATTTTCATCGGATACGGAGTGGTCATCGAAGAACGGGGTACTCTCATGGACTTTTTCGGGCTCTACCCCGAGCATTTCAACCAGAGACAGGACGCCGTCGATCACCTTTGCCACTGGTATGGTCTGATGTACCTCATACTTGGGCTTTTCATGGAAATCGGCGTGCAGATCATCAAGATCCCAAACAGGCTGATCAACACCATGGGCATGGAAGGCCCCATATTCGGGGTCAACATCGTTTTCATGCTGCTCGCACTGCTTTTGCTCGTGCGGCACAGCCTGGTGCTTCACAATCCGCAGAGGCACCACCCCGCCAAATCCGGCTTCGAGGCGACCCCATCCGCCCATACCCCCCATGCAACGAATGAAGAGTGAAAGCATGCGCCTCGTGGGCACGATCTTCCCCTTCGGGTCTCCTGAAGCAGCACAGACGGATGCCCGGTCGCGAAAAACCCATGGGACAGGAACCCTTCAGGCGGCGTGAATCCGCACCCGGCAAAGGGCATAGGCCTCGTTTCCGGTGAACCTCAGCTTCCTGCCTTCCGCGCAGGATGTGTCATAATGTGCAAAACCCCGATCTTCTCAACTGCAGGGACAACTGCTGAATGTGGCGGTGATCTTCTTTCATGAGCATGTTCAGGAGGTCCCTGTCCTTCCCTTCGCAGGTTGCATCCTGAAGGCCGAAGAAAAAGACGAGGGAATCCTTTTCAAATCGCATGGCCAACCTGAGAGCGTCCCCCACATTTTTCAAACCGGCCAGCTGACGGTTCAGGGAATCACAGGAACGGAAAATGTGATCGTCCGCCATGGCTTTCAAATATGCATCCAGCTCGTTGTCCATGTCTTTCACGTTGGGTGTCGTCACTTCCGGTGGAAACTTCGCTTTCATCTCCTGGAGCTTCTTCTTGTGCTCCTCTTCTTCCTTGGCCAACCCCTGGAAGAGCTTTCCAACCTCTGGGTCGCCGATCGTGTCGCACGCCTTTCGATAGAAAGTGATGGCATTCTCTTTCATTTCGATGGCAATCTGGAACAACTCACCCGCGTTGAAGCAGAAAATCATTGGATCCCCCTCTCGTCGATTCAGAATTCAGCAGAATGGAATCAGATTGCTTTCGGGCAGACCCATGCCATGCAGGGGACAACCCGGATGTCCGGGCACATGGAAACCATCTCCAAATGCCCCGTCGATGCCTCGCTATACCTACCCGCGATGTGTACCTTTTTCAATAAGGAAAAGCGGAGCGGAATCGGCCCTCTCTGAAAATCGCGCAACGGATATGACTGATCGCCCTTCAATCCTCCCACGCGATGCATTCACTGGGACAACCGGCGATAGCATCATCGATGCGCTCTTCGTCTCCCCCCTCCGGAAGGAAGAACCCCGCCTTTTCCCCTTCATCGTCCATTTTAAAGATCTTGGGGCACAATTCCACACAAGTCCCGCACCCCACGCAGCAATCTTCGTTAAGCATCACGCTTCCGGCCGTCCAATCCTCCTCTCTCCCATCGTGGTAGATCCTTGCAATGCCTCAAATGGGCGGTGCGATGGTCACCAGGATTCTGAGATCACTCTTGGCCTTCACTCCATGAGGTTCACTGATGGGACAGATGAGGACATCCCCGGTTCTGGCCGGAATCGAAATCCCGTCTTTGCCGAGGAATTCCCCTTCTCCCTCCAGAACCGTGAGGCTCACCTCCCCTTCGATGTCATGGGAATGCACGGGCAATTCCTGGCCCGCCTTGAAGTTGAAATTGAGCACTTTGAAATAGGGGGAATCATGCACCAAAAGGCGTTTCATGGATTTCGCGTCGAAACTGTTGCTTTCGAAAACATTGACCTTTTTCATTGATGTCCACCCTTTCTTTTCTGCTTGCCGCACCTTGCCCATTCTGACATGCGATCAGGGCAGGAAGCCGCCCCGCAGAACCTTTAAGGGCCCCAGAAAAAACAGCTCCTTTCCTGCTCCTAATGCACGGGCGCCTGCCTGTCAATCATCTCGTGAAAGTGGGAAACGGGGCGCCCCCCCTGTGAGAGGTTCACAGGCGGCCCGGAAATGGTATAGTTGGGAAGGACGATGAGGAAAGATTCCACTTTGCAGGGGAAGAGAAAAGGGGTTGAATCCACCCCTTGGCCGGCAAGGGGTCACACACGATCATGGAGAGAAGTCCACCGTGATTTCTTCCTATTGGAGGGGGCGAACGGGCAAGGGAAGACGGAAAACCACCCTTCAGGCAGCAATGCCGGCTTCCTTGGGGCCCACGAAAGAGGGGGGAGACACATGCCGGATGCCTTGAGCCAAGCTGACTGCGGGAGCATGCCGCGCCGAGTCGATTTCGAAAATTTGCTCAATGCCGCCCAACTGAAGGCTGTGACCCATCTCGACGGTCCCCACCTGGTGATCGCCGGTGCGGGCACGGGAAAGACCAGGACGCTCGTCTACCGGGTCGCATATCTCGTGGATCGCGGTATCGATCCCCGGTCCATTCTGCTTCTCACCTTCACCCGAAAAGCCGCCCAGGAGATGATGCACCGGGCCAGCACAATCCTGGACGACCGCTGTTCCAGGGTTTCCGGCGGAACCTTCCATTCCTTCGGCAACTTGATCCTCAGAAGATATGGAGGGTTGCTGGGTTACGCCAATTCCTTCACCATCCTCGACCGCAGCGACGCAGAAGAGGTGATCTCCATGGTGCGCGCGGAAATGGGGCTGCACAAGGTCAAGACCCGCTTCCCGCGCAAGGAGGCCCTCATGAATATCATTTCCCGGTCGGTCAACACCGGGGCCCCCATTTCCGAAATCCTGGCGCGGCAGTATCCCCAGTATTCCCACCACGAAGCCGAAATCCTCAAAGTGGGCGAGGAATATGCCCGTTACAAACAGAGCAAGTCCATGATGGACTATGACGATCTCCTCTCCAACCTGAGACTCCTTCTTAAGGAACACGAATCGGTCCGCACCAGAATTTCCAACACTTACCGGTATATCATGGTGGACGAGTATCAGGATACGAACCGTCTCCAGGCCGAGATCGTGGAACTGTTGGCATCGGAACACCGGAACGTGATGGTGGTGGGGGACGACTCCCAGAGCATTTACTCCTTCCGGGGAGCCAACTTCCGAAATATCATGGATTTTCCAGGGGTTTTCCCAGGAAGCACCATCACCACCCTCGAACAAAACTATCGCAGCAATCAGCCCATTCTCTCTCTGACCAACGCCATCATCGCCAATGCACGGGAGAAATTCAGCAAGCAACTCTATTCGCGCCGCCTTGGAAACCAAAAGCCGTACTACTTGCGGCCCAAAAGCCAGTTCCACCAGGCCGAATTCGTACGGCGGCGAATCATGGAACTGCTCCTGGAGGGAACCCCCTTGAGGGAGATAGCCGTCCTTTTCCGGTCGGGCTGGCATTCCAACGACTTGGAGGTAGAACTCGCCGCACATCGCATCGAATTCGTCAAGTACGGCGGCCTCAAGTTCGTGGAGGCAGCCCATGTGAAGGATGTGCTGGCATTTCTCCGCGTCGGATTCAATCATCGGGATGCCATCGCGTGGCGCAGAATCCTCATGCTCCTGGACGGGGTCGGGGGAACGACCGCCAACCGCGTCATTCAGGCAGTCGCTGAAGACGGTCAGGGCATTGAAATCCTCGTGAGCGGAACCTTTGCCAAAAAGAAGTATGGAAAAAAGCTGGCCGATCTCCACCAGCTCATCCGTCAGATCGCCACGGGGGAACTGGACCTCAGGGAAGAACTCCGCATGATCCTGGATTTCTACGAACCATACTTCCAGGGGAAATACGAGGATTTTGAATCACGGAGAAATGACCTGGCGTCTCTTGTTCAAATCGCAGAGCGCTACGACAGCCTGGAGAAATTCCTCTCCGATCTCACCATCGAATCTCCGGAGGCAAGCCGGGCCAGACCCGCCGCCGATACCCGAAGCGACCGCATGGTCCTCTCCACCATCCACTCCGCAAAAGGCCTTGAATGGGCGCACGTTTTTCTCATTCACCTGGTGGACGGGTGCCTCCCTTCCTCCTACTCGGTTTTCAATCCGGAGAGTCTTGAAGAGGAACGCAGGCTTTTCTACGTCGCCGCCACCCGGGCAAAGGACAGCCTCTATCTCATCGCCCCCAGAATAGAAGGGGGCAGCGAATACAACACTTACGGAGGACCTTCCCGCTTCCTGTTTGAAATCCGAAACCTGGAAGCCCTCACTCAGCGGCACCACGCATGACGCTCTGCCACGATGCATGAAACTGCCGGGGGAGAACTACCCGATCCAGGACTTCCCGCGATCTTGCTGCTTTTTGCGTGGTGATATCGACAGAAGGTGACTCGGGCCGGGGTCTCCTCCCCTGCAACCCTGCATCCGTCTCGATGAGGCATCCTCCACCTTACGAGGGATACCCCTTCTCCGATTCTCCCCCTTACAACTTCTCACGGGTTGTTGAGAGCTTCCCGGATTTCCTGGGACAATCGATAAATGGAGAGGGGTTTTGAAAGCACCGCTGCAATGGACATGGCTTCCAATTCCTCTCTGGTGGCCGCATCGCTGTACCCTGTGCACAAAAGGATGGGAATGTCCTTCCGCACATCCCGAATGCGCCCGGCGAGCTCGGTGCCCATCATCTGGGGCATGTTCTGGTCAGTAATGACAAGATCGAACCGGTTGGGATCTGACAGGAATGTTTCCAGGGCGTCCCGACTGCTCGTGAACGAGGCCACATCGTATCCGAGGGATTCCAAGGCCTCTTTGCCCACGTAGGCCAACGCCTCCTCGTCGTCCACCAGTAGGATGCGCCCGTGGCCCTTGCTCAAGCTGGAGATGGATGTCTCCCGGGACGGGGGTGGGGTTGCAATCCGCGGAAGGTAGACATCGAAAACCGTACCACACCCCACCTCGCTCCGCACCCTGATGCACCCCTTGTGATTCTTGACAATCCGCTGGACGACGGCGAGCCCCATGCCTGTTCCCTCTCCGGGGGCCTTGGTCGTGAAGTAGGGGTCGAATATCCTTTCCGCCACGCACTTCTCCATCCCGCAGCCCGTGTCCGCAACACTCAGTTTCAAGTACGGACCGGGGGTCAGCTCCGGATAAAGCTCCATATCCGCCAGTGAGAAATCCAGTTCGCTCAGGCTCACGCGAAGCATTCCGCCTTCTTTTCCCATGGCATGTGCGGCGTTGGCGCAGAGGTTCATGACAATTTGATGGAGATGCGTGGCATCTGACAAAACCGCATCCGAGGAGGCTTTCAGATCCTCCTGTATTTCGATGGTCTTGGGAAGAGACGCGCTGAGAAACTTCAACACTTCGCTCACCACCAGACTCACCCGCACCGGTTTGAGTTCGTGTTCACCAGGGCGTGACAGGTTGAGAATCTGGCCCACCAAGTCCTTGCCCCGATTTCCTGCTTTACGGATCCCACTGAGGCTCGCCAGGACCTTTTCCGAGGGATCTCCGAAAGCCAGGGCCAGCTCCGCATAACCGATGATGGCGGCAAGAATGTTATTAAAGTCATGGGCGATGCCTCCGGCAAGAGTGCCTATGGCCTCCATCTTTTGTGCTTGAATGAGCATGGTCTGAAGTTTCCGCTGTTCCGCTTCGGCGGTCTTTTGCTCGGTGATGTTGCGCAGAACGTGAACCGCCCCTGAAAAGAAGCCGTTCTTGTCTGTTCTCGGAATGGAACGGACCTCGTAATACCGCTTCGAATCAGGATCGAAATACTCATGGCCCGGCCATCGGCCAAGATCCCCCTCTCCTCCCTCTTCACCACCGGCGGGGTGAATCTCCGTCGCGGCCCCGGCTCGAAGAGCCATGCATCTCTCCCGGAGCCTCTTCCTGAGGGATGTGCCGATATGTTGCGCCGCAGCGCGATTCATTCGCGCAATGTCACCGTCCTCCCCGTGGATGACAATGGCGTCCTCAATGGCATCGAAAGACTCTTCCCAATCTCTCTGGGCCTGGAAAAGGAAGACCTGCATCTCCCTGAGGGCTGTCACGTAACTCATGACCGAAGCGGCGGAAACCAGGGCGATCATGGGAGCCGCGGTAAAGACCAGGCGTTGGAGAACCAGCGCCCCGAAGTTGATCGCCAGAATGGACACGACTGAGCAGATCCAGATGACGACAAGCTGTCCCGGAGTCCGGCGGAAACAGAGGAGGGAATGGACAATGGAGAGGAGGACACACGCCAGCCAGGTCCAGCGGGGGTTCAATTCACGGTAGTAAGTTGAATCCAGTAGGTTGTTGAGGATGTTTGCGTGGACCTCTACTCCGGGAATACGCTCCCGCGCCCCCGTGAAAGGAGTGATCAGTTCGTTTTCGATCCCGCCCACCGTCACTCCCACGAGGACGATCTTTCCCGTGAAAAACCCTGTTTGCCACTTCCCCTCGAGGATCTCCACAAACGAAATGTGACGAAAGGTCTCCCTGGGACCATAGTATTTGATGGTCATGGGGTCGGTGTGGAAGAGGAAGGGAACCCCCATTTCCCCATCGCCTTGGGAAGACGGACCGGGAGCACTGCGGACAAACCCCTTTCCGACGAGGCAGTCGAAGATGGCTGAACCGAGAGAGGGGATCACGTGATCCTTGTGCAGGATCGTATGGTAAACCTTGCGAGCGATTCCGTCCACGTCCTGGTCGATGTGGATGTGTCCGGTGGCGACGGGGAGCAGGGTTTGAACCGGCAGGATCCTCTCCCCTTGGGGGCTCAGGTATTCGGGGAGCACCACCCTCCCATGGCGTGAGATGGCCTCCCTCAGCACACCGTCGCCGTCCGACGCCTCCCCCATAATGATATCGAAAGCGACGACCGCGGCACCGCCAAGACGGTCCAGGAGGGTCCCATAGTGTCTACGGTCAATGGGCCATCGTCCCAGTTGATGCAGCGTTCTGTCGTCGATGGCCGCAATGACGATCCTGTCGGAGGGTTTGGCGGAACCTCGAATCTGGTGAAAGACGTCGTAGAGCCTGCGGTCCAGCCCCCCGAAGAAGCCGATCGAATCCAGCAGGATCACCAGAAGGGGCAGAAGACATGCCGCCAAAACACCCTGTCGGGAAATGACAACTCGCATTCAGCTTGGCCTGTCACCACTCGAAGCAGCCGACCTGGAAACTCTGAGGCGAAGAAAAATGCCCTTCGAAGCCATCGGCGCCCACGGCGCTGACGCGCACGAAGTAAGCACCCGGCTTCCTCGGTTTTGGAAACGTGTGCTGGCTTCTTTCCACTCGTGTGTCCATCAAAACCTCCTGGAAATCTCTGTCCTGGGCCATCTGGAAATGATAGGTGTAGCCTTCGCCGAGATCCTTCCACCGAATGCTGATTTCCTTTCGCCCTTTCCTGGGGGGATCCGCAGGGGGAGCGGGAGGAGGCTCAAGCAGCGAAAACCTGATGACATCGGACCAGATTCCCACGTGATTGTCGGCTGCAACGGAGCGGATGCGGAAGTAGTATGTTCCGGGATGGAGCGACTTGGTCTTGTACCCTGTTTTCCTGGTGAATTCCCTTTCGTCGACCACTTTGAGAAAATCGGGGTCTTGGGCAATCTCCATCTGGTACTTGGCGGCATCTTCAACCTGGAGCCAAGCAAACTCCATGGTGACCGTCTTGTATTCCGCCCCCCCCAAGGGCAACTGGACAAAAGGCGGGACGGGATTGGTCCTCACCCGGACAGTGTGAGGTTCGGAGGGTACTCCTTCCAGACCAAGGGAATCGATGCTCTGCACCTGCAGGTGGTAACCGCCGTCATGGAGGGGTTGGACGGCAAGTAATTCATGGGGCCTGATCAGCCTCTCAAAAACGACATCTTTCAGTTCCAGATCCGTTCCCAGCATGACACGGTAAGCCACCGCCCCTGCCACCCGATCGAATCTGAACTCGAGGGGCATTTTTCTGTAGAGGGACTCCGGGTTGATGAGGGTTGGAGGCGGCAGCAGCTTAACAGCGGTCGCGGGCCCCTTTCCCACCTCCACCACGGTCCCTTCTCCTTCGTTCAACTGCACCCCCCGCCGACCCCCGCCCGCTGCAACACGTCCTTTGAGGACTTCCAGGCGGGTCTTGGACTTCCCGTCATGGGAGACTCTGAACTCGGTCCCTCGAGCAGCGGCTATCGTGGCCGGAGTGCGGATCCGGTACCCTGGATCCCTCCCCAGGGCCTTCTTGATCCGGGAAAAGAGCCTTCCCGATTCCAGGAAGAGTTCCTGGAAAAAGTATTCCCCTCCTCTTTTTCGCAGTTTTTCCAGGCCGACGGTTGTGTCGGACTTCAGGAAAAGCGTGCCCCCGTTCTCGAAAGTCACTTCCAAGGCACTGTCGCTCCCAGTGCGAACGATGCTTCCCTGCCGAACGAACTCGGCAATCCGCAGCGGGACCCAGCCACCTCCCTCATTCGTCCGGAGTTCAGCCGTTCCCTTGATGAAGGTGATCTTTCCTTCCGAGGGGATTCCACTGAGCAGTTCCGCCGGGATGACGAGTTTCTGGCCGGGGAAGATCCAGTGGGGATTGTCCAGTTGATTGATGGCCGCCACCTGCGGCCAATCGGAAGGCTCGTCGAGATATTTCTCAGAGATGTGAATGAGCGTATCCCCCTCCGTGACGAGGACCTCCACGTCCTCCGCCCCCCGAACCAACGAGATGAGAGAACCCAGAAAAATCACAGTAACTGCCACACGGCGAAACAGCTGCGTTCTCACCTCCCCCTCCCAGATTGTTTTCATGCCGCCTTCATGAGGTGAACACTGGTGAACGTTCGAAGAAACAAGCGGTTTACAAGAGAAGAGACACAAGCAAAAAGCTGTGGGCGAAAGGGGGGTGAAAGACACCGCCGAGGCATGAAACGCTATTGCAGAACCCGAACGCCCAGGATCTTTCTATAGAAAACCTTATCATACATGGTCATGCATGCATCTATACAGAAATCCGGCCGTCAATTCAAGGAAAATGTAAAGACAATCCCCTGTTATTTCTCCGGATGTTTTGAATCGCCAAGGATCACGGGGTTCACAACCGCAGCAGGGGGCATTTCTTCTTTTGCCTCTCCGTTTGGCTTGGGGTGAGAAATCTAATGGAGGAGCGGATGGCCGTTCTTCCTGCTTGCGCGACGGGATCGGTCTCGGAACCCCATGGTTGAGTCCCTTTCCCAACTATTCCCAGGGGATGGCTTCGGGGCGGATGCAGCTCCGGGTGAGAGACACGTTCTTCCCATTCGCAAAAAACCTTAATCAAAACCTCATGTTCTGTCGAAGTAGCGGGTGGAAGCCACCAACTCTTCATCCTGTGCGGACAACACGGAACTTCCCCCTTTCATGAAATGCTCCCGGACTGCATTTCAGGCTGGTTCTAACCAACGGCTTCTTATTTGGCTTTCCCGACGGCGGTTTTCATCGGAAGCACCGAACGATCGATTCGATTGAGGAGGTTTGAGCCATGTTCAAGAGATTCAAGCTACGGACAAAACTGCTCCTGGCAGGCATCATTCTCACCGTCCTGCCTTTGGGCGTCGTTGCTGTGGTGGTTTACAGCCAAAACCGGATCATGTTGGACAAGGTCTTCAACCAGGCGACACATCTCGCCCATGAAGATCTTGCCCACATCACGGAATCCATCTACCGGCTGGTGGAATCCCACCAGGAGGTGAACGAAAAGCATCTCAAAAGCGCCCTCAATGTGGCCAGGGAGATCGCCCAGTCCAAGGGCGGCTTTTCGCTTGGCAACGAAAAGGTCCCCTGGAATGCCGTCAATCAATTCAGCAAATCGACGGAGACTCTTCAATTGCCCAAGATGCATTGGAGTGGCAGTTGGCTGGGACAGGTCAATGACCCCAAAACGCCTGTTCCCTTCGTCGACCAGATCCAGTCTCTCATGGGAGTCACCTGCACGGTTTTTCAGCGAATGAACGAGGCGGGGGATATGCTTCGGGTAGCTACCAACGTCGTCCAGAAAGATGGCGGCCGGGCCATCGGAACCTACATCCCGAAGACTGAACCCGACGGGAAGGAGAACGCCGTCGTTTCCACGGTGCTCAAGGGCGGAACGTACGAGGGAAGGGCATACGTGGTGAACGGCTGGTATATCACCGCCTACGAACCAATCCTGGATGAGGCCCGAAAGGTCATCGGCATGCTCTATGTGGGAGTTCCGCAGGAGTCCATCCAGGCCCTGAGGCAGGCCATCATGGACATCAAGATCGGTAAGTCGGGATATGTGTACGTCCTGGACAGCAAGGGCCATTACGTCATTTCCCAAGGTGGCAAGCGGGACGGCGAGGACATCTCCAATGTGAAGGACAGCAACGGGAACCTCTTTATCCAGGAAATCGTCAAAAAAGCCCAGGCATTGAAAGGACGGGAAATCACCGAACACACCTACCCGTGGAAGAACGCCGACGACCCCAAACCCAGGGATAAGCTGGTGAAGCTCGCTCACTACAAACCTTGGGACTGGATCATCGGCGCGGGCCTCTACAACGACGACTTTCACGAGGCGACGGAGGAAGTGAGGAAGCTCGGGTACCGGAGCAACCTCATCATCCTCGGTGTCCTGGCTTTCTCTACCGGTGCGGCACTCCTCATTTGGTTCTTCATGTCGGGAAGCATCGCCGGTCCCATCAATAGGGCCATCAATGACCTGAGAGACGGTTCCGACCAGGTGGCCGCATCAGCGAACGAGATTTCCACCGCAAGTCAGTCCCTCGCAGAAGGGGCTTCGGAACAGGCCGCATCGGTTGAAGAGACTTCGTCGGCCTTGGAAGAGATGGCTTCCATGACCCGGCAGAACTCGGGCAATGCCGACCAGGCGGCCCAGCTCATGAAAGAGGTCCACGGGATCGTGAGCCGCGCGGATCACTCCATGGGACGCTTGGCGGAGTCCATGAAGGAGATCAACAAAGCCAGCGAGGAAACCCAGAAAATCGTCAAGACCATCGATGAGATTGCCTTTCAGACCAACCTACTGGCCCTCAATGCCGCCGTGGAAGCCGCCCGGGCGGGTGAAGCCGGGGCCGGATTCGCCGTGGTGGCCGAAGAGGTGAGGAACCTCGCCATGAGGGCTGCCGACGCAGCCAGAAACACGGCGAACCTCATCGAGGAAACGGTGAAAACCATCAAGACAGGATCGGAGCTGACACAGAACACCAATGAAGAATTCGCCCGCGTCTCCACTGGGATCTCCAAGATGGGGGAACTGGTGGGAGAGATATCCGAGGCTTCGCGGGAGCAGGCACAGGGCATCGAACAGATCAACCGGGCGGTGAGCGAGATGGACAAGGTGATCCAGCAAAACGCCGCCAATGCCGAGGAATCCGCCTCCGCATCGGAAGAGATGCGGGCCCAGGCTATACACATCCAAACGTCCGTCACCGCACTGGCAGCACTGGTGAACGGTGCCAAGGGCGGCCGTCCGCCGGAGACGTCCCCTTCATTGAGAAAGCGTTCCGTCAAAAAGGGGAAATCGGGCAACTCTCCGGATCGGGAAAGAAAGGTGACGGTACCGGCGAGGGTTGATGGGGGGGAAGCGGGACTGCGGCAACATGGAAAGACCGGGGACAGGGCGAACTCCGTCAAAATGATTCCCCTGGATGAGTCTCAATTCAAGGACTTCTGATCTTCCCCGAACGGAGTGCGATTCAGGTCCTTCCCCGCAAAGGGAAGGACCTGACTCCATCAGGACCCACCCGATACGCAACCGGCTACCTCCTCTCCACATCTCTCAATGAATTCCCTCGGTTGTCTGAAAAATCCCTTCTGTTATAATGCACATCATGCGTTGCATAGAGGGAGGATCTATGAAGAAGAGAGATCATTACGCCACTCTCGGCGTCGATCCCAATGAGAGCCCCCTCGGCATTCGGTCGGCTTACCTAAAGCTTGTGAAGACTTATCATCCCGATTTGGCCGGACCGGCATCGACGCGCCGACTCCAGGAGATCAACGAGGCCTACAGCGTTCTCTCCGATCCGGAAGCGAGGGAATCCTA
>JAAYVE010000043.1 GCA_012517315.1 Deltaproteobacteria bacterium | reverse complement strand
CTGCGTCAGCCAGTCGCCCTCCGCCATCGGCAAATCCGGAAACGAAGACAACCGTCAAACCCGTATCGGCCACGTCTCACAAACCTCGGGGGGTAAAATTTCAATTACCAAAAGGGGTAAAAATTCAATTACCATTGACAGAAACCTTCCATCAGGGAGAAGTTCCGCTATCTTCCACAAGACGCTTGGGCCAGGCAAAGGGATGGCAACACCAACACGACCTCCCCACGTCTATACCGGTCGACAGAAGCAGGCACAAGGATGCAGTCAACGGTTTCGCAGCAAAGTAACTGTGCATCGTCATTCGCCATTACCGTGGCAGCCGGCGGCCGCCGCCCCTCCGCCTCAGCCAGTGTCTGCCGACGCATCGGTCTCCCCCATTATCTCACTATAACTTATTAAAATAATAACCATTAAATTCTTGAACGATTCAGGAAGTCCATGATGCCGTCACGCACTTTCCCGTTTTCCACCGCATGGGCGGGAGGAGAGAACCCCAAAAAATCGTGATTTAAAGCCCTTCTTGGTCAATTAGTGCTTGCGAAGGCCCAACAGCTCAGTATAATTGCGTTCCAGCATGCAGGTTAGTGGGGCAGCCTGTTTCGTCATATTTGCAGTTTTCTTGGGGCTGAGGAAGAGATTTTCAGAATGTCTTGAGGAGGAAGTCATGACTAAAGCCGATTTGGTGGGAAAAATGGCAATGGGTGCCGGGATTACGAAGGCTCTAGCGGAGAAGGCTTTGAACAGCTTCATTGAGGCTGTGGAAGAAGCGCTCGGCAAAGGGGACAAGATCACCTTGGTCGGGTTCGGAACTTTTGATGTGGCCAAGAGATCGCAGCGGGAAGGCCGCAATCCCAGGACGGGCCAGACCATCACTATTCCTGCGTCGAAGGTCGTCAGGTTCAAGGCTGGAAACAAGCTTAAGGAAAAAGTCAAATAAATATGTCGGCGAATCCCGTGTGTCTGGTTACCTGCAACCGGGCACCGGGATTGCCTCCTTACTCGGGTCGTCCGGAAATGCATCCATTCCGGGTCGTTGTCCAGGAGCGCCGTGCTGCGACCGTCCCGTTTCAGAAGCGGGAATCACTTCAAGCCGTTTATCCCCCCCACAGTCATCCTGTCTTTTGTATCCTTCGTGAACATCGCGAACGTCGAGAGGGTCTCCTTTGCCATGCCTCTCGATGAGAATAGAGCCCTGATTGAACCCAGGAAAGGAAAGGGGGAACCCCTCCTTCCCCCATCGTCTATCCTTGTGTTCACGCCCCAGGATGTGGAGCTCTTCCTCCGTCGCTTTGCTTCGGCCGTCGTAAAGACGCACACAGTCTGTCTTTCTCAGGTTTATACCATACGTTGCGGCGAGAGAGTTGTTTCACTGGTCGGACCGTTACTGGGTGCACCGCAGGCCGTGATGGTACTGGAGAAGCTCATCGCCCTGGGGGTGCGGGAAGTGGTGGCCCAGGGTTGGTGTGGTTCGCTGCAGAGCCATGTGGTCATCGGGGACGTGGTGCTGCCTGTGAATGCGGTGTCCGAGGAAGGCACATCGGCTCACTATCCCCTCACTGCGGCAGGCCCTTCGCCACCCACGGACCTCACCCGGACCTTGGGGAAAAACCTTGTGAGGGCGGGACTCCGTCTCCATGGAGGGGCAGTGTGGACGACCGACGCTCCCTACCGCGAAACCGTGGGGAAGGTCTTGAATTATCAACGACGGGGAATTCTTGCTGTGGAAATGGAGACTTCAGCACTCCTGACGGTGGCTCGTTTTCGAGGAATTTCCTTGGCGATTGCCCTGGTGGTCTCCGATGAACTCTCGTCTCTCAAGTGGGTTCATGGTTTCAGGCGTCGCGTCTTTCACGAGACCAGGGAGAAGCTTGTGTCCGTTATCTTGGAGACTTTTTGCGGAAGAGGGATTTCAGCGGCATTTGAAGCCCGCGAGTCCTGATCTGCTCTTTTTTGAGCCCGCTGACATTGATTTTTGATGAGAGGGAAGGGAATGACGGAGCAAGAGGAAATCCGCAGAAGGATGGAATCCCTGAGACAAGAGATTCGCTTTCACGATTACCGGTACTATGCACTCGATGCACCGGTCATCAGTGACAGTGATTACGATGCACTCCTTCGTGAATTGACGGATTTGGAGAAAGCTTATCCCGGGCTTGTGACACCCGATTCACCCACGCAGAGAGTCGGCTTCCCCCCGCTGGATCGTTTTGAGCCTTTCGTTCACGAAGTTCCCATGTTGAGCCTGGAAAACGCCATGAACGAAGAGGAAGTGTTCGACTTCCACAGGCGTGTGCAAAGACTGCTGGCGGGGGAAAACGAAATCGTCTACGTGGCCGAGCCCAAGATGGACGGGCTTGCTGTGGAGGTTTTGTATGAAAACGGTTTGCTCATGGGGGCGGGGACTCGCGGAGACGGCATGGTGGGTGAAGATGTGACGCCCAACGTGAAGATGATCCGCAGCGTACCCTGGACACTGCGCGCCCCTCCAGAGGGCCCGGCGGTTCCATCGCGCCTTGCAGTTCGAGGGGAAGTGTTCATGGACAGGAAGGATTTTGAAGCCCTCAACGAGAACAGAAGGAATGCCGGTGAACCCCTCTTTGCCAATCCGAGGAATGCCGCCGCCGGTTCCCTCCGGCAGCTGGATTCTGCCATCACCGCAAGTCGACCCCTCAAGACGTATTTCTATGGCGTCGGTTCCATGGAGGGATGGGAGTTCACGAGCCAGTGGGAGATGCTCGAGCAGCTTCGCCACTGGGGACTTCCCGTCAATCCCAGGTCCCGGAGATGCCCGACGATAAAGGAAGCGCTGGAGTATTTCAGGAGCCTCGCGATGGAACGGGATCGTCTCCCTTACGACACCGACGGCGTTGTTATCAAGGTCGATCGCATCGACTGGCAAAGGCAGTTGGGGGAGAAATCCCGAAGCCCCCGTTGGGCCATTGCGTGCAAGTTTCCTCCCCATGAGGCTCAGACCCGGGTGAAGGACATCATCGTTCAGGTGGGGCGCACGGGGGTGCTGACTCCCGTCGCGGTTCTGGATCCAGTGTCTGTCGGCGGCGTCACGGTCCAGCGGGCGACACTCCACAACGAGGATGAAATACGGCGCAAAGATATTCGCCTTGGCGACTGGGTGAAAGTGCGCAGAGCAGGCGATGTCATTCCTGAGGTGATTGAAATCGTGAGAGAGAAAAGGACGGGAGCCGAAACCGTCTTTTCGATGCCCGACCGCTGCCCGGCCTGCGAAGGGGGGGTGATTCGCCTTCCGGGTGAGAGTGTCCACCGCTGCCTCAACGTGAGCTGCCCCGCCCAGATCAAGGCGGCCATCCGTCATTTCGCGTCGAGGGGGGCCATGAACATCGACGGGTTGGGTAAGGAGACGGTTTCCTTGCTTGTGGAAAGGGGATTGCTGAAATCCGCTGCCGACCTGTATCGTCTCAGGAAAGAGAACCTGCTGGGCTTACCGGGTTTTGCAGAAAAATCTGCAGAGAACCTTGTCGCATCTATTTCAGGGAGCATGCAGCCAAGTTTACCTGAATTTCTATTTGCTCTGGGCATCTATCATGTGGGAAGCCACGTGGCGGAATTGCTTGCGGCCCATTTTGGGTCCCTGGACGCTGTCCGAAGGGCGACGGCGGAGGAACTGCAGCAGATTTCCGGGATCGGGGAAAAGGTGGCGTTCAGCGTGACCAGCTATTTTTCGCATCCCGCCAACCGACGACTTGTTGAAGAGTTGCTTCGCGCCGGAATCAGAGTCAGGGAGTCTCATCCCGCAAGGCAGTGGGGAGTTGACGCCACCTGGGCGGGGAAAACCGTGGTGTTCACTGGAACGCTCTCGTCCATGACGCGCCAGGAGGCTGCAGCTCACGTTTCGGCCATGGGAGCGAAGGTAACCGACAACGTGAGCAGAAAGACGGATATGGTCATTGCGGGCAAAGACCCCGGCTCCAAGCTGGAGAAAGCGAACCGCTTGGGGGTGGTCGTCTTGAATGAAGAAGAATTTCTCGATCGTCTCAAAGGAATCCTTTAGAGATTCGTTGGAAAAGCCGAGGAGATGGATATGGAAAACAGGCGGGTTCACGTCTGGGTCCGGGGGCGGGTCCAGGGGGTCTTCTTCAGAGCTTACACTCGGGACGCCGCTGTTCGGGAGGGAGTGGCCGGATGGGTGCGAAACCTCCGCGACGGAAGGGTGGAGGCGGTTTTTGAAGGGCCGGCCGATAAGGTTCAACGCATGGTCGACTGGTGCTGGGGGGGCAGCCCGCTGAGCCGGGTCGATGCGGTGGACCAGCAGGAAGAGGAATACAAGGGAGAATTCCAAGGGTTCGATATCACGTACAGAGGGGGTTGAAAAAAATGGAAAGCGTTGTGGCGATTTGGGAACGGTTCACCAAGTTTCTCTCGGAGTATGACTCCCACGCCCTTTCAGAAGCGATTCGAAACTTGGACTGGGGTGCGGCCGTTTCGGATCCTGTGACTTGGCTGATTGTGCTGCCGCCTCTCGTTTTCTGCGTTTTCAAGAAAGCCCTTCGGTTCCTCCTCTTGATGGGATCCCTTGTGGCCCTCGTCTTCCTACTCCAGCACACCATGCCCCCTTCCGGCCAGTCCATGCCTCTCAATAAACTCCTGGAGTTCATTGGTGGAAGCCTCGTCCTGGTGGTGTTGAACCTCTACTTCCTTTTCATGAAATCCTGAAGATACGGGATTCCTGGGAAAAGACACGAGGAAGGGGTGCCACGAGGCGAGATGGTGAACCTGCGCGGGGATGATCACTTGCCCCCGTTTACCCTTTCCTTGAGTTCCTTCCCCACTTTGAAAAAGGGCAACTTCTTTGCTTCCACCTCGATGAGTTCACCCGTCTTGGGATTTCTTCCTTTGTACCCGTCGTAGTTCTTCACCTTGAAACTACCGAATCCTCGAATCTCCAGGCGGTCGGAACGAATGAGCGCCTGCTCCATGCTTTGGAAGGCGACGTTGACCGCAATTTCCGCCGCTTTCAAAGTGATCCCCTCGGCCTTAGCCAGTGCCTCGATGAGTTCGCTTTTCGTCATCTTTTCTGCTCCTCACGACTGTTTCAGGAATCAAATACTTTTCTCAATCCTGGTTGCATTGCCCATGTAAGGCTGCAATGGCGGTGGGATGAGCACACTGCCGTCTTCTTGCTGATAGTTTTCCAGAACTGCGACCAGTGTGCGCCCAACAGCGAGCCCCGACCCATTGAGGGTGTGCACGAGTTCCGTCCGGTTCTGCCCTTTTCGACGATAGCGGATGTTGGCTCGTCTCGCCTGGAAGTCCTCAAAATTGCTGCATGAAGAAATCTCACGGTAGGTGTTTTGACCCGGGAGCCAGACCTCGATGTCGTAGGTCTTGGCAGCCGAAAAGCCCAAGTCCCCTGTGCACAGGCTCACGACCCGGTAATGGATTTCCAAGTCCTGGAGGATCGTTTCGGCGTCCAGGAGGAGAGACTCCAGTTCCGCGTATGAGGTTTCGGGCTTGACGATCTTCACCAATTCCACTTTGTTGAACTGGTGCTGCCGGATAAGACCACGAGTGTCCTTGCCGTAGGAGCCTGCTTCCGAGCGGAAGCAGGGGGTGAAGGCCGTGTAGTGTTTGGGCAGGTCGTCCTCTTCCAGAACTTCGTTCATGTGGATGTTCGTGACAGGGACTTCGGCGGTGGGAACCAGGTAGTAGTCCCAGCCTTCCAGCTTGAACAGGTCTGATTTGAACTTCGGCAACTGGCCGGTCCCCATCATGCTGGTACTGTTCACCATGAAAGGCGGGAGGACCTCGGTGTAACCGTGCCGACGGGTGTGCGTATCCAGCATGAAGCTGATGATGGCCCTCTCTAGGGCCGCCCCCATTCCCCAGTAAAGAGCGAACCGCGCACCAGTCATTTTCGCAGCGCGCTCGAAATCCAAGATGCCAAGGCTCTCTCCGATATCCCAGTGGGGCCGCGGTTCGAACGAAAAAGAGGGAGGGCTACCCCATGTCTTCACGACGGGATTGTCCTTCTCGTCCACCCCCACCGCTACGGACTCATGGGGCATGTTGGGGATGAGAAGCAAAATCTCGTTGAACGCCTGTTCAATGCTTTCCAAGGACTGATCCAGTTCCTTGATCTGCTGGGAGACGTGGCGCATCTCCACAATGAGCCCCGCGGCATCCTGTTTTTCCCGTTTCAGGCGTGAAATCTCGTCGGAGGTGACGTTGCGCCGGTGCTTGAGTTCTTCCACTTCCCGCAGGATGGCTCGCCTTTTTTCATCCAACTCAAGAAAAGGCTTCAAATCCATGTCCATCCTGCGGTCTGCCAGCATCCTGGTGACATGATCGAAGTTCTCTCGAACAAATCTGAGGTCCAGCATAAATCTCCAGTTCCGACGCGGGACAAATAGGGCCCTAAGGCGTTTATGTACAGTTTTCAAGTGGTTGAAGTTCGGAATGTATAGCATCCATCAGGGAGGTTTGTCAATTCCTTTTGTTACTTCAATAGGTTGGCTTTTTCAGCCAAAGGCAGCAGCGACGAATGTCTGGCAATTCATTCTGCCTTGGCGCTGACCACTTCTACACTGTAATCACTGAGGGTGCTGAATTCGGGGAGGTTGTGAAAGACGAGCATGAAGGGTACCCGCCTGGAGGGAGAAATGCGCACATTCATCAAATCCTTGCCTTCCCGGTTCATCATGCGGTCTTGGATTTCGTTGACGCTGAGCTTGGTGAGTTCGCTGCGGGTCATGAGGTTGCCCGCATAGCAGCGCTGGGACTGCACCATTTCATTGCCTGTCTTGTAAAGGCGCCCTTCCAGGAGGACAAAACTGGCGAACCCTTTTGATTCGTTGGATACTTCCCCCTGGATGACGAAAATCTGTCCCCCCGCCTGCGGGTTTTCAAGGAAATAAGCCTGGGTGTTTTCCAGAATTGTCACCGTGGGCATTTCAGGCTGTGTACCGGTCTTGGAGCCCCCTGCACCGGGGGGAGAGGAAGTCTTTCGATCCGCCGCCAACCAGAACACGGCGATGAGGATCACGATCAGGGCCACAGCGGCCCCGGCAAGTATCTTGGGACGGGCAACGGGCGATGCCTTGGCAGAAGCCGTGGGGGCTTCGTAGGTAGAGGAAAACTCCACTTCCGATTCCTCCAGTTCTTCCTCCTCCGGCAAATCGACGTGAATGAGCACCTCCTCTTCACTGGCATCTACCACGAAGACGTGTCCGCACTGAGAGCAGCGCACCTTGGCCCCAGGTCCCTTCAGGCGACTGGGATCCAGGCGGAATTTGGTTTGGCAGGATTCGCAGGTCACGATCATTGATGATTTCCCTTCATCCTTGGGGAAATTCCTACGGATGACGGTTTTGGGTACCTGTTTCAGGGCGCTATGACTTGAACTGCACTTCGCAGATGGCGGGAAGATTCCTGTGGTTTTCCGAGTAATCCAGACCGTATCCCACAAGGAACCCCTTTTCCATGCAGATGCCCGTGTAATCCAGCGATATTTCTACCTGACGCCGTTCCCTCTTGTCAATGAGAGCACAAACCTTCACCGACTCGGGGTGGGCCTCTTTGAGATGCTCAAGGTACCATGCCAAAGTGATTCCCGTGTCCACGATGTCTTCGACCACCAACACATGACGCCCCTCAACGGGCAACTCCACGTCTTTCGTGATGACCACCTCACCGCTCGTTTCCGCAGACTGTCCGTAGCTGGCGAGGCGTACGAAATCGATTTGAACGGGAACGGTCAATTGACGGACCAGGTCCGACAGGAAGATGAAAGCCCCCTTGAGGATTCCCACAACCGTCAGGGACTTGCCCTCGTAGTCCTGGTTGATGCGCCGGGCAAGATCACGAACCGTTTCTTGGAGTGTTTCGGAGGAAACCACGGGTACAAGCTGGTATTCGGCCATTTCTCCCCCTCTTGGCACAGTGCCCGGGACGACTTCCCGCATTGATTCCGGGTCAGGTTCACACAAACGTGGACGCATCTTAGAGAATGAGGCGAAAAAAATCAATGGAGATAACATTTAAATAACTAAAAATATTGAGATTACCTGTTTCTGCAGTTTGAAGGGTGAGTTATGAAAGCTCGACATGAGTCCCTTTCGTCCCGATTCTCCGTCTATCCATTGCAGAGGAAGGTTCCCCTGCAGAAGTCTCCGTGTGCGTCCGGCACGGAATGCTGCAAAGACGGGGGCGGCAGGCGGGGGGCGGGATCAATCCGGTGAGCGATCCTGCTTGTCAAAAAGCAGACCTGTCGTGTATTAAATAACCTTCTGTAATGTAAGGCACGGCTGCTTCCTGTTCAATTGATTTCGGCGGCTGTCGTGCTTATTCACTGTTTAAAGTTGATTCGAGAAATCCTGCGGTTTTTCATGACGGGCTTTTTGCCGGAGGCTACTTTGGCAGGCGAGTCACATCCTTCGTTTTGAGAAGGTATTCACCCAGCCGCCATGGGCTGCATGGCGCGGGTTGATTCCGCCGGATTTCTCGCGAATGGTTCCGTCAACCCGAAAGGAGCAATGGGGATGCGTGAAAAAGTTGAGAACGCCCTGGCAAAAGTAAGACCGATGCTTCAGCGGGATGGAGGCAGCGTGGAGTTGGTGGATGTGGAAGGGAGCAAGGTGAAGGTGCGTCTCACGGGTGCCTGTCATGGTTGTCCCATGAGCCAGATGACCCTGAAGGCGGGGATCGAGCGTATCGTCAAACAGGAAGTTCCGGAAGTGACCGAGGTGATCGCGGTCCAGTGAGTAGGGGTTGGCGTCAACAGCGTGCTGCAGCCGGCTGAAGCCTGTCCGTGCGAAAACAGAAGGTGCGTTGACTGTTCATGTGAGCTCTTGGCGCCAGCTTGCCCTCGCCTGAGGGATTTGGGGACAGGACTCTGATCCGAACCGCCTGTCTTTCATCCCTCCTCGTTCCTCCCTCAGCTCAACCGACACACGCCAATCCATATCGGACCGGTGTCCTGACAACCAGTCTCATTTGTGATAAGGCTCGCCTCTCAGGATCGTGAAGGCCCTGTAAACTTGTTCCACGACCAGCAGTCTTGCGATGTCGTGAGGAAATGTCATTCTGGACAGGGAGAATACGCTGGATGCCTCTGCCCGTAATCTGGGAGACACCCCCAGGGGCCCTCCGAGGACCATCCACATCTCCGGCTGTCCCTCCCGCCTCAATCGGTCCAGAAAGGCGGACATTTGACGGGAATCCAGCTGAGTGCCGTTTTCATCCCACACGAGTAAATGCGACGGCTTGGGCACCAGTTTGAGGATTCGCTCTCCCTCCCGGTTTCGAAGCATATCCTCCGGCATTCCGGGGACGATCCTTTCCGGTTTCACTCGATGGACCGCAACGGGAACGTAATGAGACAGGCGGTCCAGGTATCTCCGAATGGCGGAGTCCAAGTCGGGGAACTGGGTCTTACCGACGAAGACAAAGTGCATATGCAGCATAGGTTTCTTGAAAACCGGTGCGGTGGTTTTCCTGACCGTGTGTTGTTCCGGGATTCACGGGGGGTCACCGCCTTCGGGTGCATGCCATGAGAAATTCCCGGTTTCCCTTGGCGCCCAGTATGGGGGAGGGGGTGATTCCCATCGTCTCGAAGCCCCGTTCCTCACAGGCGCGGGCAATGGAAGAGCAGACCTCCTCATGGACTGCGGGGTCGCGAACCACACCCCCCTTGCCGACTCGCTCACGTCCTGCTTCGAACTGGGGCTTGATGAGGGCGATCAAAACGGCGCTGGAATCAAGAAAAGGCAAAACTGCAGGAATGACGATGCGAAGCGAGATAAAGGATGTGTCGATGACTGCCACCTGGATTAGCTCCGGGACGCGCTGAGTGGGGAGGTGGCGAATGTTCGCCCGCTCCAGGACGACGACCCTGGGATCCTGCCTCAGTTTCCAGGCCAGTTGACCGTAGCCCACGTCAACGGCGTAGACTCTTTTCACCTGATGCTGCAAGAGGCAGTCGGTGAAGCCCCCCGTGGACGCGCCCACGTCCATCGCCACCAGGCCCTGAAGATCCAGATGAAATTCCCTGATGGCGTGTTCCAGCTTCAATCCTCCGCGGCTCACATAGGGGATGTCATCCCCCTGAAGTTCCACTGCCGCCACCGGGGAAACCTTCTGCCCCGCCTTCGCGACGCGCTGTCCGTTCACGAGGACTCTCGCAGCGAGAATAAGGGCCTGAGCCCTTTCACGGCTGGGACACAGGCCCCTATCGACGAGCAGTTTGTCCAATCGCACGAAGGAACTGGCCATCGTGAACCTTCAACAGGCGGAGGGCCGCCTGCTCAATGCCTGTGGCATCCACACCGCAGAGGTTCCGAAGGATACTCTGGCTTCCGTGAGGCACGAAAGAATCGGGCAGTCCCAGTCGCTGAAAAACACGAGGAGAGCAGGCAGCTTCCTGGCACATCTCCAGGACGGCGCTTCCGAATCCTCCCTGAAGCACGTTTTCTTCCACCGTGATGACGCGTCCGATCTTGTTCACGAGGCCGAGGATCAACTCTTCATCCAGAGGTTTCACAAAACGCGCGTTGACGACGGTTGTCTGAAAACCCTTGACGGAGAGGCGTTGGGCGGCCTCCATGGCTGCTTGAACCGTGACGCCGATGGCCACGATGAGTAAGTCGTCCCCTTCCCTCAGCACCTCTCCCTTACCGATGGGAAGGCGCTCGAATTCGGGATCGAGTTCCACCCCCACCCCGTTTCCCCGGGGGTACCGCAGAGCAGCAGGCCCGGGATGTTCGAGAGCGGTGTAGAGCATGTGCTGCAGTTCGTTTTCATCCTTAGGAGCCATGAGAACCATGTTGGGAATATGCCGCAGGTAGGCGAAATCAAATGCACCGTGGTGTGTTGGCCCGTCCTCTCCCACCAGACCTCCCCGGTCCATGGCGAACACGACGGGAAGGTTCTGCAGGCAGACGTCGTGAACGATCTGGTCGTAGGCCCGCTGGAGAAAAGTAGAATAGACGGCCACCACCGGTTTGAAGCCCTCAGTGGCCAGGCCGGCTGCAAAGGTGACGCTGTGCTGTTCTGCGATTCCCACATCAAAGAATCGATCGGGGAAACGCCGGGCAAAAAGCTCGAGGCCGGTGCCCTGCGGCATGGCGGCCGTGATGGCGATGACCTTCGGATCCCATTCCCCGAGCCTGGTGATGGTCTCACCGAAAACCTCCGTGTAGGATGGAGGGCAGGGCGTGCTGCCGGGAGCGCTGCAACTCTTGCCGGTGGAAACGTCGAAAGCTCCGACCCCGTGAAAGTTGGCCGGGTCACATTCGGCCGGTTGATAGCCCCGGCCCTTTTGAGTGATCACATGGACCAGAACCGGGCCGTCCATCTCTTTCACCGCGCTGAAGGTGTCGATGAGGCGATCCAGGCGATGGCCCTTGATGGGACCGATGTAATGGAAGTCAAGGGCCTGGAAGAGCATGCCCGGAGTGAGGAGGGTGACCAGGGAGTCCTCGCTTTTCTTGAGAATGTTGATGATGTTGGGACCGAGGCCGGGGAGGGATTTGAGAAAACCCTCCATCTGCTTCTTGAGATTCATCAGGGTCTTGTTGGAAAGCTTCCTGCTCAGGAATGCCGAAAGCGCTCCCACATTGGGAGAAATGGACATTTCGTTGTCGTTGAGGACGACAATGAGATTCTTGTTGAGGTCTCCCGCGTGGTTGAGGCCTTCGAAGGCCATCCCGCCCGTCATGCTTCCGTCGCCGATGACCGCGATGGTCTTGTGGGGGCTTCCCTTGAGGGCATTGGCGACGGTGATGCCCAGCGCCGCGGAGATGGATGTGCCCGAATGGCCTGTTCCAAAGGCATCGAACTTGCTCTCCGACTTCTTGGGAAAACCGCTGATCCCCTCGTGCTGCCTCAAGGTGTGGAACTGGCCCCTCCGCCCTGTGAGGAGTTTGTGCGTGTAGGCCTGGTGACCTACGTCCCAGATGATTTTGTCGCGGGGAGCGTCGAAAACGGCGTGGAGTGCGATCGTCAGCTCCACCACACCGAGATTGGGGGCCAAATGCCCTCCGTTGCGAGCCACCGTGCAGATGATCATTTCCCGGATTTCCTGGGCAAGCTG
>JAAYVE010000042.1 GCA_012517315.1 Deltaproteobacteria bacterium | reverse complement strand
CGAGATTCTGCACCCGGAGAGGCTGGGCATCAGGCAAGCCGGCAAACCCCTCTCGGCCCAGACGACCCTGACGGATCTTCAGACGCGGCTGGGGGAACTGGGGTACGATCTCAACGGGGAAGCGCTCCGACGGTGCTTCGAATCCTTCCAGGAATTGCTTGAGAAAAAGGAACATGTCTACGATGCGGACCTGGAACTCATGGTGAACACGGCATTGGAGAAAGAGCCTGTTCCGTTCCGATTGCTCTATCTCAAAGTGAGCGCCGGCTCCATTTCGGTTCCCAACGCCACCGTGCAGATGGAGGTGAACGGGGAGGTGCTCCAGGATTCCGGCTTCGGCCACGGTCCTGTGGACGCCGCGTTCAAGACGATCATGAAGATCACCAGACGCCAGCCCAAACTCGTGCGCTACACCCTGGGCGCCGTCACTCCTGGAACGGACGCCCAGGGTGAAGTCAGCATCCGCTTGGTCGAGGGAAACCACTTGGTGAATGGAAGGGGAGCAGACACGGACATCGTGCTCGCAAGCGCCAAGGCCCTGGTGGACGCCCTCAACAAGCTGGAGCGAGTCCGAAAGGAAGCCGTCATTTTCGAGTTCACCGACGAGGAGAGTTGGCTGCCGAAGCTGTGAGAGCAGCGATGGCCCCGTGAGGGGCGTGGTGTGTCATCCCTCCACGACCGTTGTGCCGCATCGCCGATTTCCTGCGTGAGGCCGACTCTTTGGGACATGGGATGGGCCGATCCGCCGAAATGAGCGCACTGCGCCCTGTGGCGTGCGGCGATTCCTTACCCGGCAGGGTTAGAAAACCTGAAGGAATGCACACTTGAGGTATTGGGTTTCCGGCATGGAGAGCAGTACGGGATGGTCCATGGCCTGCCCTCTCATCTCCAAGAGCCTGAGGCTCCTGCCGCTTGCCTGGGCGGCTTGCAGGAGCGCATCCCGGAAGAGGTCGCCTGTCACGTGGTATGAACAGGAACAAGTCACGAGGATGCCCCCCCTGGCGAGGGTCAGCATGGCCCTTCGATTGAGATCAGTATACCCCCGAAGCGCCTCCGGGAGGTTTTTTCTCGTCTTGGCGAAGGCGGGCGGGTCCACCACGACCACGTCGAAAGCCCCCCGGTCCGTTCGCCTCAGCCGTGCAAACACCTCTTCTCCCACGAAGCGGCAGCGGTCCGTGACGCCATTGAGGGATGCATTTCGAACCGCTTGGTCGACGGCCTCCCGGGATTCATCCACCCCCACCACTTCCAATGCGCCTCCGAGTGCTGCGTGAATGCTCCATGCCCCGCTGTAGCAGAATAGATCCAAAACGCGCTTGCCTTGCACCCACCTCTCCAGCACCCTCCGATTGTCTCTCTGATCGAGATAGAAGCCGGTTTTCTGCCCCCCCAGCGGATCGACGGCCCACGCGATCCCGTCAAGCTTCACCGTGAAGCCCTCCGGGATTTGGCCAAAGACGACTTCCTTGCGCAGAGGCAGTCCCTCCAGTTTCCGGGTGGAAGTGTCGTTTCGACAGACCATGGCTTCAGGATGGAAAAGATCCTCCAGGAGTTCCAGAATGAGGCTCTCCATATTGGCCATGGCGAGCGTCGTCGTCTGGATCACGAGGACATCCCCGTAGCGGTCCACAATCAACCCGGGGAGGCCGTCCGACTCCCCGTAGATCATCCGGTGGCATCTGGACCCGGGGTAGACCACTCGGGTGCGGAAATCTTCGGCGTCCAGGATCCGCCGGCGGAAGAGATCCTCGGAAGGGTGTACGCCGGGAGGACACAAGAGGCGAACGGATATGAGGGACCTGGGATTGATATAGCCGATCCCTAAAGGGACTTTTTTGGAAGAGAAGACTTCCACCCAGCTGCCCGGTTCATATGTGGCCACCTGCCCTTCGATCTCATTGCTGAACACCCAGCGGTGTCCCCTGAGAATGCGCCTTTCCGCGCCGGGACGAAGGATCACCTGGTCCATGCCTAGTGCAACCTCTCAAGGAAACAAAAAAGCGCCCGCCAAGGCGGGCGCCCTGTTGATGCCCATGGAAAAATCCTACCGAACCTCGTCACTCCTGAGGGATTCCAGGAGAATATGATAGTCCTCGTAAAGATCAGCCGACCCCTCGATGATTTCGTAAAGATCATCCAGGTCCATGTCTATGACGGCATCCTTGTCCGGAGATTCTTCCTTGAGTTCTATCCAGATCCAATCGAGAAGCATCTCCTCCGCGTCATCGTAGCCTTCCTCATGCTTATCCAGAGACCCATCCCTCACCTTCTGCGAGACTTTCTTGAGCGAGGTTCTCACAAATTCCTTCATCTCCATTGGTCGTGGCCTCCCTCTATTTGGTGAACTCAACCCCGGCCGCGCAGCAATCAAGTGAACAATTAACGGCCGTGTCCCAAGCAGGTCAGTACCGGGGCCCATGTTCGTGCAAGGGCTACATAGCCTATTTCTTAGGGGGATTCAATTCAATTGTCCCGACTTTAAAGGAAAAATCGCCCAGGGGAATGCCGGGTCAGGACTGGTTCACGCGATATTTGTGGAAAAAGTTGCGGCGGAGTCCCCGGGACCGTCATCCGCATCGGGGCAATGAACCTGCAACCGGCGCGGCAAGAACATCCTATCATCCCCGGATGCCCGTCGCATTGCATTCCGCACCCGGCGTGTCAAACGCTTTACCACTATTCTCTTGCCGACAACCGACCCGGCGTGGGCTGTGACCTGGAACTCCCTTGATTTCCCCGCGCCCTGCCCGTACTATTAAAGTCCTTTGTCTGCGGGAACCCGCACCTCCCTTTTTCCCGGACCCACGGGAGACGAGGACTGCGGGGGATTCGTCGAGCGACACGTTCCCCAAAGCAACGAACACAGGGTCAGTCGTTCTTCTCACGGCCTGCCGTTTTTTCTTGGCGAGTGGGCAACTGGATTCATTCGAGGGAAACATCCATGATACTCAAGCGGACCAACGAAAAGCCCGAAAAGCAGTACGTCATCGATGCCATGACCGTGAATGACTCGTGGCGTCTGTTCAAAATCCTTGCGGAATTCGTGGATGGTTTCGAGACCATGTCCGAATTGTATCCCGCGGTTTCCATCTTCGGCTCCGCAAGGGTTCGGCCTGGGGATGAAAACTATGAAAAGGCGGTGGTCATCGCCCGAAAGCTCGCCGAAAGCGGTTATCACATCATCACCGGTGGGGGACCGGGAATCATGGAGGCGGGCAACAAGGGCGCGCGAGAGGGGGGGGCCAAGTCTGTGGGATTGAACATCGTGCTGCCCCTGGAGCAGGAACCGAACCCGTACGCCAATCTCAAGCTGGATTTCCAGTATTTCTTCGTGCGCAAGGTGATGTTCGTGAAGTATGCCCAAGCCTATATCGGCATGCCCGGCGGCTTCGGGACAATGGACGAAATCTTTGAGGCTCTGACGCTCATTCAAACCAGGCGGATCAAGCCCTTCCCGGTCATACTGGTGGGAAAGGAGTACTGGACGGGCCTTCTGGATTGGATTTGCAATCAGCTCATGGGGAGAGGCTATATCTCACCGGATGACTTGAATTTTCTCACCCTCCTGGACGACCCGGACGAAGTGGTCAACACGATCCGGAAGTACGTCATCGTGTGACAAGAACCTCTTTTCTCCCGCCTGAAGGACGATTCGACCGATCCGTCAATCCCTGGGATTTGATTTCCCCAACCGAACCGTGACGGGCCTCTTCCGCCGCGAAAAGCTCCCCGTCCTTGCCGATCCCCTGAGCTTGCCGGAAGTGAGGCACCCGGTGAGTCCAAAAAGTCTTTCATACAAGAGAATCCTTTTTCCGATTCATGACTGTGGACGACCAGCCCTTTGAACGGATGCTTAGCGGCTCCCATCCACATCGCCGAGACACGCGGCGCGCCGTGTCATGAAACAGGCAGGGGTACCGGCAACAGAGGGCCTTCGCGTCTGCCCGAGAGTCTGGGAGGGAATCGAAAAAGGAAAGCACAAGGGCGATGCCGCTTCATGGCGGATGAGCCTAGGGATTTCAATGACCCTGAGACGCAAAATACTTTGCATCAATGCCATAGCCTTCGCGATATTTGCCGCTCTGCTTCTCGGAGCCCTTTCCTCGATCCTTTTCAGCAGTTTTTCCAAACTCGAGAACGAAACGAGCCGCAAGAACCTGCAAAGGGTTATGGACGCCCTATCCCAGGAATTGAGCACGCTCCGCTCCGAGGCCAGTGACTGGGCGGAATGGGATGATACCTACGATTTCATGGTGGACGTCAAACCGGAATTCATTGACAGACATCTTCCCGATTCGACGTTCATGCGCTTGAGACTGGATATGATCCTCCTCGTGGACACGAGCGGCAAATTGAAATTCGGGAGGCTCTTCGACCGGGAGAGAAGATCGGGCAGGGAGTTGCATACGGGTCTCCCGGGGGGTTTTCCTCTGGAGACCGCCTTGAAGCATCTGGAACTCCCGGAGAGTGAAGAAGGGACAAGGGGGGCGGCAGGGATTGTCTCCTCCACGGCAGGGCCGATGCTCGTCGCCTTGCACCCCGTTCTCAGGGGAAACGGAGAGGGACCTCCTCGTGGTGTGCTTGCCATGGGCCGCTTGTTGGATGTAAAGGAGATGGAGATCATAAAAAAGGTGACGCATCTATCCATCGCCTTGTACCCGCTGGGGACGGGCGCATGCCCGCCGGCCCTGCACGAGATCGCTTTACAGATGGAAAAAGAGGATGATGCCCCTTTCATCGTTACCGCAGGCACGGAGATCATTGCGATCCACGCACTCCTTCGGGATCTCCTGGGGAAGCCGGCTCTCCTTTTGCGCGTGGAGGATCCGAGAACCGTCTATGCCCTTGGTGGGACCACTCTGCGCTACACCGTCATTTGCTTTGTGTCCCTCGGCCTCGTTTTTGGGGCCTTAGCCGTCCTGCTCCTGGATAGGCTTGTCCTGGCAAGGCTGGACAGTCTGACCGTCCAGGTTCGGGAAATGGATGTCCATTCGGAGACGTACAGACGGATCCGGATTCCCGGCAACGATGAGCTGGCTGCGTTTGCGGGAACCCTCAACGGAATGCTCGATGTGCTCGAAAGCTCTCAGCGGGAAAAACAGAGAGCGGCCAGAGAGCGGGAGGCGTTGATGCGTGCGCTTTTCGACGGGGTTCCCATGGGAATTCTCCTCATCGATGCGGCCACTCGGAAGATCCAGGACATGAACCGGGCCGCAGCCCGGATGATCGGAATCGAAAGGGAGGCCGTGCTGGGACGGATTTGTCATCAGGTTGTATGTCCATCGGAGGCTGGGCGTTGCCCGATCATCGATCTCGGCCAACTTGGGGACAGTTCCGAGCGCACACTTCTCACGGCTTCAGGGACTCGAATCCCCATCCTCAAGACCGTTGCCTTGATCCATCTTCATGGTCACCCCTACCTCCTTGAGAGTTTCGTGGACATTTCCGAACGCAGGCGCATCGAAAAGCAGCTGGCAGAGGCAAATCATGAACTCGAAGCCACCAACTTGGAACTGGAAAAGGCCATCGAAAAGGCCCAAGATCTCGCATTGAAAGCACAGGTGGCCACCATCGCCAAAAGCGAATTCCTCGCGCGCATGAGCCATGAGATACGCACACCCATGAACGGCATCATCGGTTTTGCGGACATGCTCCTGGACAGCTCTATCAGCGAGGAGCAGGCGGAATACACCCGGATCATCAAGCGCAGTGGTGAGAACCTGTTGCAGTTGATCAACGATATCCTGGACTTTTCCAAGATTGAAGCAGGCAGAATGGAACTGGAGTGCATCGAGTTCGATCCGGAAGTCATCGCCTATGATGTCTGCGAGCTCATCCGTCCGGCGCTGGCGGGAAGACCCGTGGAGCTGCTGTGCCGCATCGAGGAAAACGTACCCGCCCGGCTCATGGGTGATCCCGGACGATACAGACAGGTCCTGGTGAATCTCCTGGGGAATGCGGCGAAATTCACGGAGTCGGGGGAAATCGAAATGACTCTGAAGGTGGACGAGGAGGAAGAGGACCGACTCATGCTGCACACCACGGTGAGAGACACGGGTCCAGGCATTCCCCTGGAGAAACTCAGGGTGATCTTCGAAGCGTTTCAACAGGCGGATGCTTTCACCACGCGAAGACACGGAGGAAGCGGCCTCGGGTTGACCATCTGCCGGATGCTGGCCGGCTTGATGCAGGGCGAGATTTGGGCTGACAGCAGGCCGGAGAAAGGGAGTTTGTTCCATTTCACCGCCTGGTTCGGCAGGGGAAGGACGGACCGATTGCCGGCCCATTCACCGGTTTCCCTGGAGGATGCCAAGGTGCTGGTGGTGGATGACAACAAGACCAACCTGGACATCATGAAACATACCTTGACACGCGCCGGCGTTCGGGTCAGCCCTTTGTCCGGAGGGCATCAGGTCATCACGGAGTTGGTGAAAGAGGACGCCTTGGGAGACCCTTTCAATTTGGTGATCCTGGATCTCCAGATGCCGGGCTTGAGTGGGTTCGAAGTGGCGAGGGCGATCCGGACCCTGGCTTCTCCCGTTTCGAGAGTTCCCCTTCTGGCCTTCTCTTCTTCTACGGAACGGGGGGCTTACCTGAGCCAGGAGGCGGGGTTCAATGGCTTTCTCACCAAGCCGGTGGCCCGGGAGAAACTGCTCCGAATGATGGCGCGGTTGATAGGGGATCAACCGGTCTCCACTTCGGGCGGCAAGCCGATGCCCATTCTCACCCAACACACCCTGGCGGAGAACCTCAAACAGACGGTGCACATCCTCCTGGCCGAAGACAATCCGGCCAACCTCAAACTGGCCACGATCATGCTCAACAAGGGGGGCTACCAGGTATCTGCGGCCAGAACCGGTCGCGAAGCCGTCCACTTGGTGACTGCTCATCCTGGACTCTACGATTTGGTGCTCATGGACGTCCAGATGCCTGATATGGACGGATTCGAAGCAACAAAGGCCATCAGGGCTCGCGGGTTCAAACGGCTTCCCGTCATCGCCATGACGGCCAACGCCTTGAAAGAGGATCGGGAGAGGTGTCTTCGATCGGGGATGGATGATTACATCCCCAAGCCCATACGGAGGGAAAAGGTCTATGAGGTCATCCAAAAATGGCTTTTGGGAGGAAATGAAGAATGAATCGGGAGGACATGGAAAACCGCTTGGGACTCTCTCCAAGGGAACTGCTGGAGCTTTGGGAGATCTTTCTGGAAGCCTCCCATGCGGATGTTGCTGGGATCCAGGCAGGCCTTGACGACAACGACCCCGGCAGAGTGGCCGAGGCTGCCCACTCCATCAAGGGATCCGCCATCAACCTCGAATTCGTCAAGGTGGCGGAACAGGCCGAGGGGATTGAACGCGAAGCGAAAAAAGGGAACCTCGCAGGGGTCCGTGAGCAGACACGACTCCTTCGTGAAAGCATTAAGGAGGTTGCATCGATGATCTACCGATATTCGGGACTGTGCCAGCGACAGGAGCGGTCTTGTCCTGGGGAAGAGTTCAGGGGGGTGGAGTCCCGATGAGCATGAGTATTCTTGTAGTGGACAACCATCCCGTCATGTTGAAGTTCATGACGGACCTTCTCCGCAAAGAAGGGCATCACGTCATGACGGCAAGGGACGGTCTTGCGGCACTGGACATTCTCAAAGGGTTCACTCCCGGAGTGCTTTTTGTCGACCTCATCATGCCCCACGTGAATGGCGAAAGGCTCTGCCGCATCATTCGCAAGAATCCCAGGCTGAAGGACGCATTCGTGGTGATTCTGTCCGCCATCGCCGCAGACGAGGAAATCGACTTTCTCCGCTTCGGTGCCAATGCGTGCATCGCAAAAGCCCCCTTTGACCAGATGAGGCAACACGTCTTGGCGGTGCTCAAGCAGGCGGGTGCGGGCCCGACTCCGTCGGGGGGGAGCAGGACGCTCGGAACCGAGACCATGCAACCGCGACAGATCACCAGGGAACTCCTCACGGTAAAGCGGCATTTCGAAATCGTTTTGGAAAGCATGAAAGAAGGGGTCCTGGAGATCACACCCGACGCAAGGATCGTCTATGCCAACCGGATGGCTCTGTCGATCATCGGTCGTCCTGAGGAACTGCTGGTCGCCTCCAGCCTGGTGGATCTTTTCGGGGATACCGAGCGCACAAGGATGGAGAAGCTGGTGCACGGAGAGGAAGAAGACCGCGATGCTTTCGGAAAGCCCCTGGAATTCGTCATGGATGGAAAGCCCGTCTCTGTGAAATTGATCCCCCTGGAAAACAGTGCGCGTGGATCCATCGTCATCCTGGAGGATCTGACGGAGAGGAAGCGCATGGAGGCACAGCTGATCCGGGCCGAGAAAATGGAGGCCATCGGCACTCTCGCGGGGGGGATTGCGCACGATTTCAACAACATCCTCACAGCCATCTTCGGGAACCTTTCCCTTGCCCAAGCGGATGTATCTCCTGGAAGTCCTGTTGCAGAACGCCTGGAGGAAGTGGAGAGGGCCTCGTGGAAGGCAAAGGACCTCTCCCGCCAGTTGCTGCCCTTTTCCAGGGGCGGAACCCCTATCAAGAAGCGCGTTTCCGTCCCCTCTCTGCTTCAGCATGTGCCCCTTGACTGGGATGGCGACCGGAAATGGCAGACGCGTCTCTTCCTCTCGGATGATCTCTGGGACGTGGAAGTGGATCCGTTTCAAATTCAGCAGGCCATCACGCACTTGGTCACAAACGCATTCGAGGCCATGCCGGAAGGGGGAACGGTGCGGATCAATGCGGCCAATTTCTTTGCCCGCACCGAAAATGGGGCGCACATGAGGAAGGGCACCTACGTGAAGATTTCAGTGGCGGATGATGGCGTCGGCATTCCGGATGCCAACCTGGCAAGGGTTTTCGATCCCTACTTCACCACCAAGAAGACCGGGAAGGGACTGGGTCTGGCCATGGTCTACACCATCATGGAACGCCACCAGGGAGGGGTCACCCTGGAAAGCAGGCCCAACCGAGGCACGGTTTTTCACCTCTACCTTCCCGCCGTGGGCGAATTGAACAATGGAGATGGGGGGAAACCGGAGATTCAAAGCCGACAGGGGATTCGAGTTCTCCTGATGGATGACGAGGAACTGATTCGCGGGATCGCGGCGCAGATGATCCAGCACCTGGGTTACTCCGTCGAGTTGGCAAGGGAGGGAGGGGAGGCCCTCACACTCTATGAAAAGGCGAGCGAGGAGGGAAGGCCGTTCCATGTGGTGATCCTGGATCTGACGGTCCCGGCCGGAATGGGGGGCAAAGAGGCGATGGAAAAGCTGCTCCACATGGATCCGGAAGCCAGAGTGATCGTCTCCAGCGGGTATTCCAACGATCCCATCATGTCCGATTACGCATCCTGGGGGTTCAAAGGGCTCCTGGAAAAACCCTATCAAATGAGCGATCTGGAAAAAGAACTGGAGCGTGTGAGGCAGCAGTGACGAAACGGCCCTCTCCGGAGGACGGGGAGAGGCCATAGGAGAGAGCTTTCAGCTGGGGAAGCGGGCCGTTCGGGGTCACACCACGAAAGGCCTTTCTTTGTAAATGGCCTGGACGACCGGTTCGAGTTCGAAACCGGTGAACTTGGCCGTTGCGCCGATGGTCCCCTTGATCCCCCTGTGCGTTCTGCTGAGAGAATTCATGGTGGTGAGAAGATTCAGGCCTGTGGGATAGGGGGCGGCAGCCACATTGAAGTCCCTCTTCGCCAAAGAGCTAGTGGGAAGTCCCAACCGGGGCTTCACTGTGCATGCACCTCCCGGGGAGAGTATTCAAGATGTCCTTCGTGTGGGTGCAAAGTTGGGGAGGCCTCGATGACGATTCTAGCATCGTATTGCGTCTCGAGTTTCGTGAGGTCCGACCGCTTCTTGTTGAGAAGATAATTGGCAACAGGAACGGAGAATGTGCCCCGAACGACGGCCGGCTTTTTCTGAGCCAGCATGAGCCAGATTTTTCTGAAGTACGCAATGGCCGTCGCCTCTGCAGACTTGGTGATCCCGGCCCCTTTGCATACGGGGCATTCCCTGTAGGATCCCCGCATGATATTGAGTCCCAGGTGCTGCCGGGATAGCTCAAGAAGGCCGAACCGGGAGATCCGCCCCACCGTGATCTTCGCCTTGTCCTTTTTCAACTCCTCCTTGAGGCGCCGCTCCACCTCCCTGGAATGGCGGTTGTCCCGCATATCGATGAAATCGATGACGATCAAGCCCCCTAGATCTCTCAGGCGCAACTGGCGGGGGATTTCCGCAGCGGCTTCCATGTTGACCTTATAGACCATCTCCTCCAGCGCCGAATCCCCGTTGGTTCGCCCCGAGTTGACGTCGATGGCCACCAGGGCTTCCGTCTGGTCGATGAGGAGATAGCCTCCCGACTTCAGGGGAACCTTGTTTCGAAAGATCTGTTCGATTTGGTCTTCCAGGTGATATTTATTATAAATAGGCCCATCCTCTTTATAGAGCTTCACATTGCGCTGGTGCCTGGGGCTGATGATGCCCATGAAGTCCTTAACCCGGCGATGCACTTCCTTGTCATCCACGAGGATGGTCTTGATATTGGGGTTGAAGTAGTCCCGAATCACCCGGATGGCCAAGTCCTGCTCCTTGTGGATGAGGGCCGGGGCGGGTGTTTCCTGGACCTTTTTCTTGATGTCTTCCCAGATCATGACCAGGTGGTTGAGGTCCTTGGCCACTTCGCGCTTGCTGCACGTTTCGGCCGCCGTACGGATGATGATGCCGAAATCCTCGGGGATTTTCAGGCTGTTGGCCAGTTCCTTCAATCGGCCCCGCTGCTCCTCGTCCTCGATCTTCCGGGACACTCCCCGCTGAGACTGGCCGGGCATGAGGACCAAGTCCCTACCGGCCAGAGAGATGTAAGTGGTCAGGAGTGCTCCCTTGTTGCCCACCTCCTCTTTCTCCACCTGGACCAGCACTTCCTGCCCCACTTCGATGACGTCCTGGATTCGGACATTCTCGCGAGCCTCTGTTCGATAATACTCTGGATGGATTTCATGGAAAGGGAGAAAACCGTTCCGTCCCGTTCCATAGTCCACGAAAGCTGCTTGAAGACTGGTCTGAACATGGGTGATGATGCCTTTGTACAGATTTCCGACGACCTTGCCCCGCGTGGCCGTTTCGATGAAGAAGCCTTCCAGGGTTTGCCCTTCCACCATGGCCACGCGAAACTCCTCGGGGTGGACGGCATTGATGATCAGTGTTTGACTCGCCATAGAGTTGCCCTACCGTTTTCTTCCGCCTTGCGGGACTCCAGATGCTGTTTCGCCTGGTACATGAATGTCCGCAGTGCCACTTCCCGGTTGGGCTGTGTGGTCCCGTCGTACGGGGCGTCCAGGTATGGGATCCCTTCCCGGTGCAGGAGGGGCTTCAACACTGCGGCACAAATGGTGCTCGGCATGCAGGTGAACGGGAACACGTTGACAATGCCGTCGAACCCCTCATGGACGTACGCCAGTGCTCCACCGATACTCAGGGCCGCTTCGGTTCCTATGTCGAACGTGAAGAGATGGTCCCTTTGGAGGCGCCTTTCGATGGACCCGATGGTATGGTCGGGCTGGATGTCCAAGTGCCTCATGGCACGCCGATACACCTGACTCTGTCTCCAAAACTGATAGCCCCGCTCGATTTCGAGATCCAGCAACTGGCGGAGGATCAACCTCAGTTGGGCATGGTCTTTCCGGCGCCAGGCCAGCTTCCATCGCCTGCGGGTCTTCTTGATCCGTTCAAAGGTGACGAAATTCACCCATTCTCCCAGGGAAGCGTCCACCACTTCCCCTCCGAATGCCTCAAGACAGCGAATGATGTTCTGGTTGGAATCAGGGTGACTGCGCAGATAAATCTCGCCCACGATACCGATGCGGGGGCGACGTGGCTTTCGGCGGTCGATGAAGGAGGAGGCTTGAAGGGCGATCTCTTCTACTTTCTGGTGCAACAGGTTGAAATCAAGGGTCGCCCCCGTGGATTCGATCATGGAGGCGAGCATCTGGACGGCCTCCTCCATGTGGTTGTCGGTCATGCCCGCCCGCCGCTCATAGGGGCGCACCCGCCACACGATGCGGTCCAGGACATCGGCGATGATCACCGCAACGTAGCTCAGCTTCCTGAAAATCGAGGCCTGGTGGGGCGGAAGCAGACCTCCAGCCCCGTAGGCGTCACCCGTAGAGAGGGAGACGATGGGAACTTCCCTGAACTGGGGAAACCGATCCAGGATGAGCCTCTGCATCTTGTTGTACATGCCGAACCTGCAGGGGCCGTCGGCTTCGGGCATGAAATACACGTATTTTTTCGTTGAAAAGTCCGATCCCAGCCGCTCCTGCTCCTTTTTCAGGTGGTGGAGAATGTCCCCTAGGGTCACCTGGCAGGGGAAGCATTCCTTGCCCGATGTGTACTCCTTTCCCAGCGCCAAACCTTCGTAGGTCTTCATCAAGACGGCATCGACCCCGAAGGCGCGGAAGCAGGCTGCAAGCAATCTCGCCCCGATTGGAGCCATATCGGGGATGAGAAGGGTCTTTCCCGATATGTCGAAGCGACCGACACTGGACTGAAAACGATCGAAGGAATGGGATCCCGTTTCCGAGGACATCTGCGATTCCACCTCCCGCCCTAGCCGATGGCTTCCAGGTTGTGCCTCTTGAACCAGAGCCTTTCCTGAAGATTGCTCACCACGTTGCGGTACGCCTCGATCCGTGTGAGAAGTCCTGCGACGGCGCTGTGTTCATCCAGTTCCAGGATGAGATAAGGCTTCCCTTTCAGGATGTGCCTGTAGAAGTGTTCGATGAAAGAGTCCGCCCCGCAGCTGAAGTTAGTGAGGTGCACGCCGTACCAGTTGGGGTTCGCCGCGATTCGTTTCGCCGTCCTCAGGATTCTGGCTCCCAACCCCCAGTACATGCTGGGAAAGTCGCTCAGATCCTCCCCGTCCACGTCGAGAAAGTCCATGGGAAGGGCCTTGATCCCGAGTTTCGCCAGCTGCCGGCCCAACTGCAGATTGAGGCGTTCATCGTAAAGATTATAGGGCCTTCCCGTCACCACCCATATGGGTTGAGTGCCCGGGGTCTGCTGAAGGACCTCGAACCCCCGCCGGAGCAGTCTTTCCCTGTATGCCTCCTGGCCGGCCCAGGCTTTGTGGACGGCCTTTTCAACCGCCAGCCACCCCGGTCGCAGGTTTTCGGGCAAAGCATTGCGGATGGGTTCCACCAACTGGTCGGGTCCGTCCTTCAGGTGAAGAGTCGGACGGATCATTCGATGGGAGGGAATGTTCAGAGCTGCCCGCACCATGTACTGGGAACTTTCCACCAGAGGGCAGAAAAAGCCGGTCTCGTGGGCTTCGGGTGTGGGCATGTCGATCACGTTGGGTAAGAAGAGGAAGTCCGCCAGGTCCATGAGATGGCGCACATGGCCGTGAAACACCTTGACGGGAAAGCAGGTTTCCGATGTCATGCTCTCCACCCCCATCAAGGCGACCTTATTGTTCGTCTTGGGACTGAGAAGAACCGTGAAGCCGAGTTCAGAAAAGAGGTGGGTCCAGAAAACGCCGAAGCCCATGGTGTGCAAAGCCAGTGGGATGCCGACGGTCGGTTTGGAAGAGTTTTCCTTCCGGACCAGTTCCAGGGATGAAATGCTCTTTTCCTCCAAGGCTTCCTGGAAAAAAAGCTGCTGTTCCAGGAAGTGATTGACTTCAGAGGCCCCGTCATGTCGTCCCACTTCGTAACGGCCGCAGTCTCCACCCCAAATGCTCTTCTTTCCTCCGAAGTCGTATACCTTCAGCTTGCACTCGTTGTGGCACTTCTTGTCCGCCCGGCAGATCTTTTCGATGTAGCTCACCTCCATCCGTGCCAGCCCTTCCAGGTCCCGGGACTGGCGGGGGATTTGGCCCTTCCGGTAAAGTTCCCTCACTGCCAGGGCCGCGCCGAAAGCACCCATCACTTCTCTGTGCTTGGGGACCAGAATGGGCTTTCCCAACACCTTCTCGAAGGCGGCCACAATGCCACGGTTGAGGGAGGGGCCCCCGAGGAACATGATCCGCTGCCCCACGAAGCGCTTTTCCACAACGCGATTGAGGTAATTGTACACGATGGCGTAGCACAGACCGGCAATGAGGTCTTCGCGGCGGGCGCCCTTCTGGGCATAGCTCACCAGGTCCGACTCCATAAAAACCGTACAACGTTCAGCCAGATGAATGGGGGACTCGGACGCCAGGGCAACCTCCTGGAATTCCCCCACGATGTTGATTTTCATCTTGTTGGCCAGTTCGTGGAGAAAACTCCCCGTACCCGCCGCACAGACTTTGTTCATGTCAAAATCCAAGGGGTGCGTGTTCTCGATGCGGATGTACTTGGAATCCTGGCCTCCGATCTCGAAAATGGTGTCGATCTCGGGGTCCACGGCCACGGCGCCACGGGCATGGGCGGTGATCTCATCGATAATGAGGTCTGCACTCAGAAAATCCCCCACCACGTTGCGGCCGGAACCCGTCGTGGCAATGGCCGTGAGACGGATGCGCCTGCCCACCTCCTGGTTGAGAACCTGTAGCAGTTTCTGGGTCACCTCAATGGGCTTTCCCTGGGTCGGCACGTAAGACTTGTGGAGGAGCTGCCCTCCATCGTCGATGAGGGCGTACTTGGTGGATGTGGAGCCAATATCGACACCGAGATAGGCCTGCGCTGGCTGTTTGCGCCGGGTGGCCCAAGGTGAGAGAGTGTTGTCCGGGTCGAAGGAGGTCATCTTCAGTTCCAGCCGCTCCGCTTGGGGGAACTGACAGGATGCCTGAGAGTCCGCCGTCAGGAGTTTTGTCGTATCCACACGGTTGTTCCGATTCTGCTCCTGAGCCCGCAGGGCCGCTCCCAACGCCCCAAGGGAGGTATGGTGGGGAGGCACCTGCAGCCCGGGGAAATAACTGCGGAATGCCTGAACCTGGAGCCGGTTGGAAGCCATTCCTCCAATGAACACGATGGGCTCCGACAGTTCCCGGTTTCCGACGATTGTGCTCACGTAATTGGCGGCATTTCCGAAGTGCAGGCCGGCGATGATGTTGGAAAGCGGTTCCCCCTTGTTTTGAAGGTGGATCATGTCCGACTTGGTGAAAACGGTGCATCTGCAGGCAACCGGGGCCGGATAGCTGCTCTTGAGCCCCAGAGCGATGAAGTCCTCGAGCGTTTGCTGCAGCTTGTTCTGGTCCATGTGGAATTGAGCACCATACATGGAGAGCGCCAAACGCTCCGCCTGCTGATCGATGAAGGACCCCGTTCCGGACGCACAAGGGCCGTTCATGTTGAACGCCTCAAGGTGCCAACGATCGCCGTTGTATCCCAACTGGAAGAGGGCGGCATCCTGACCGCCGATGCTGATGATCGTGCGGGCGCCCGGCACCACTCGAGTGACCCCCACCACCTGGGCTATGGTTTCCACTTCAAACGGGGCGGAAAGGATTTCGGCCAAAAGCTGCCCGTGAACGCCCGTGAAAGAGATGGACCGGATGGAGGCGGGATCCCACGGGACCTGGAGGTCGTTGTTTTCAGGACGAAGGATTCCATCGAGCAGTCTGCGGGTCTCCTCGTGGACCAATCCGAAGTGTCGAATGTAGGGCGTCTCGAATACCACATGGCCACTGTCATTGATAATGACGCAGTTGATGCTTACCGAGCCGACATCGATACCCACATCATATTCCATCAAATGCTTCCTTCCAGTTCAGCTCAAAAGTGTCGTGAAACAGGACCTTGCAATTTTCGACGGGCATTTCCAGCCGCAGTCACGTGCCGTACCCCTCGACGGTCCGTAGGACCCGAAGCGTGCAAACCGATACAAGCCCTCTGGCGTCAGACCCTGGCAACAGAAACTGCTCCCCTTGGGGAGCAGTTGGGACAGTGCACATGTTGTCCGCGTTGGAGAAACGGGGAAAAAAGAATGCAGAAACCATCCACACCTTCCGTTTCCCCAGCAAGCATCATGAAAAAACCGCACGCCGACGGGTTGCGGATGCGGGAGCCGCGCCTCGCGCTTCCCGGCGGTCTTCCAGAATGTGCGTAATATAAATGGTCCCCCCACATTATTCAACTTCAGATTGCCATGAGTGGGCCGCCCGACGGGGTACCATCGCCCCACGGGGGCGCCGGTGGATGCCGCAGGCGGAAGAGCCTTGACAGATGGGTTCCCTTCACGCGAAAGTGCATCGTTTTCATGAACCGAAGGTTTCAGCCTACTGCGTGGGTGTGCTCCCGGAAATGCCCTGATGATACGGATCGAGAATCTCACCAAGCGTTACAGGAACTTGCAGGCCCTCCAGGGTATCAATCTCGGGGTGAAGGAGGGGGAACTCTTTGCTTATCTCGGTCCGAACGGTTCCGGCAAGACGACCACCATCAAGATTCTGACGGGCCTGGCGAGACCCACCTCCGGGGACGCCTATCTGGACGGGTTCCACATCGAAAGGGACACCCTCAAGGCAAAGAAACAGTGCGGATTGGTGACCCAGACCATCAATCTGGACCATGAACTCACCGTGTATGAGAACCTCGACATCCACGGAAGGCTTTTTCACATGTCTGCGGGTGAAAGAAAGGCAAGAATCGTTGAACTGCTCGAATACGTGGAAATCTTTGACCGAAGGAACAGCCCCGTCAAACATCTCTCAGGAGGGATGAAACGCAGGGTCATGGTCGCCCGGGCCCTGATGCACAAGCCACGGATCCTCTTTTTGGACGAACCTACTGTTGGACTGGATCCCACCATCCGGCGGCGCATTTGGTCCCTGATCAAGAAGATTCAACAGAATGGCTCCACTATCTTCCTAACCACTCATTACATTGAGGAGGCGGAGTTTCTCGCGGATCGGGTTGCCTTTTTAGACGAAGGAAGAGTCGCCGCCGTGGGCAAACCTCAGGACCTCATGGCTCAGCTAGGGTCATGGGCCCTTGATGAGATTGCCGACGGTGAGATGGAGACGACCTATTTCCGAAGCCGCGATGAGGCCAATCGCCACATCGAAAGACAGAAGGGAGGCTTCGCCCTGCGGAGGGTGAACCTGGAGGATGTCTTTCTTTCCATGACGGGAAAGAGGGTCAAGCCGGCGTGAGAGGCTTTTTCGCCATATATCTCAGGGAAATCCTCATCCTGAGAAAGAAGCTCTTTCGGCAGGTGGCTTCCATGTCCGTCGGCCCTCTCCTTTACCTCGTGGCCTTCGGACTGGGGATGGGCGAGGGGGTCCAAGTGAGCGGTCGTTCCTACCTGGAGTTTCTCATTCCCGGGTTGGTGGCCATGAGCAGCATGACCCAGTCCTTCGCCATTGCCAGCGAAATCAATATAGCCCGCTTTTACTGGCGCATTTTCGAGGAATTCCAGGCGGCGCCCATTCGCAATATCGCCTACGTGGCCGGAGAAGTGCTGGCTGGTATCACGAGGGCCCTCCTTTCCGTGTGCATCATCCTCATCATCGGCCTTGCCTCGGGCATCTTCCTCCGCTACTCTCTTGCCTTCTGGCTCTTTGTGGTCGTCAACAGTTTCGTTTTCGCGTCCCTGGCCGTCTGCCTGGCGATGCTGGTGAAATCCCACGCGGACCAGGCCCTCCTCACCAATTTCTTCATCACCCCCATGGCGTTCCTGGGGGGGACGTTCTTCCCCGTGGAGCGCATGCCGCCCTGGGTCCAGAAAACGCTGCAACTCCTTCCCCTGACGCATGCTGCAAAGGCCATCAGGAGTTCCGCCTTCGGGCTTCCCTTCGAGACTTTTTCCCTCCTTCTCCTCACGGGACTGGGGCTTTTGCTTTTCGTGCTGGCGTTCCTGTGTGTCAACAGGGCAAAGGAATGAGAATACCGGTTCCCAAAGCTCCCGCCCATGGTCCCCCGATTTTGTCTTCTCAAGGGTCTCCACCGTTCCTATTTCAGTCCTAATGTGGTCAGGTATTCCTCCACGCGGGAAATCACCCCGGCGAACATCTTGGATCCGGACACAACCGTGTATACATCGTCCCCGCTGCCACAGACCTTCGCAAATTCAGGTCCAATGACGGCAGCTGGTTCAGTGGCTCCGGGTTGCCGATTCAAGGCCGCCACATAAAAATCCAGGCGATCCTTCAAGGTCTGAAAATAGTCGATGTCCTTGCCGGTCATCAGTCCCGCCGCCGAGGAAACACTTTGGGAGAGTTCCCTGACGGCCGTCCAGTAGAACTCGGACAGGGGGGTCTTCAGGGGGGAATTCCGGAGACAGTAGGCGATCCCCCATCCGACGGTGATGATTCTCAAGACCTGAAGCTCGTATTCCACTCGCCCCCTGTCCGCAAGAGAGTCCGGCGGAAGGCACATAACGAAGGTCTTGGCATCCTCCCGGTCTACGGCGTAATTGAAGAGATCCTGTCCGCACTTTTCAATCCCTTTATTTTCCACTTGAGTGTGTGCCATCGGGGCTCCTTTGATCCGTAGGAGGGGTCGATCGTTTCTGAACGTCAAGGCACAAGAGGTGCCGCCCATGTCTGGAGGATTTGTTGCGGCTGTTCCCGTGCGCAAAAAAAAGCGATGGGAGCCCCTCGAATCCCCGAGCGCAGTGCAGACCGATGAAAGCAAGACTTCAGCATCCGATGGGCGGGGCTCCACGTGTTCCTTGCATTTGCGTCGTTGGACAAGCATAATCCAGTGCAGTCCCTCGTGTCCATGGAGGAGAGTCCAGCGTTCACATCCCATGGCTGCGATTCCGGTGGAATCGATCTGTGCCGTCCCGATTGCCATTCTCTGGGCCGCTCAATCCCTGGAGGGAAAGTTCCAGGCTTGCGGCCTGCTCCTTGCGGCGGAGCCTCCGAGTGGGCAGACGTTCAATCGTACGGGGCGTGTTCAGCTGACAAACCCTTCTCGTCTCTTGACAAGGCTTGTCGGCCACATGTCCTGGAGGCAAACGCTTTTAGAAAATGAGGGTGAACCATGGCGGAACGTCTTCGTGAAATCAGGGTGGCCCTTGTTCTCTACGGCGGTGTTTCTTTGGCCGTCTACGAGAACGGCGTCACCCGCTGTTTTCATGACTTGGTGCGGGGAAGAGGGGTCTTCGGTTTGGTCCTGGACATGCTGGAGGCGTCGGCAACGGTCGACGTCATTTCGGGGACATCGGCGGGGGGGCTGAACGGCTTGTTTCTCGCAGCGGCGTTGGAATCCGGTTCCGATTTTTCCGCCGTTGCCGAGCTCTGGCGCAAGTTGGGGGACATGGGGGCCCTCCTGTGCGACGTGAGAGACACGGGGCACACCGATGCCCTGCTGAAGGGGGCGTATTTTCACGCGGAACTCATCAAAGCGTTTCAAGGACTTTGCAGCATGAAGCAGGCCGACTACCGAAGTCCCGGGGAAATGGACGTCTTCATCACGGGAACGGATTTGGACGGCCAGATGCGCCATTACCAGGACGGCCTTGGAAGGGAAATCCAGGACAAGCTCCATCGAACCGTTTTTCATCTGCAGCATCGCCCGGGAAGAAAATCACTGGGGATCCGGGCGCCCAAGAACGAGGTGGATGTCAAGATCCAGGCTGAGATCCTGGGAACCATCGGGCGAATCACGGCGTGTTTTCCTGTGGCTTTTGCACCCGTCAAGGGAACATCCCTCGGGGAGGAACTGCGCCGACGACTGGATAACTCCCTTCTAGGGGTGCCAGAGGAGGTGCGCCCATTTTCCACCGGCCACTCATTTGTGGACGGTGGCGTTCTGGACAACAAGCCTTTTGGACCGGCTCTGAGGGCGATTTTTTTCCGAATGCCAGGTGGAATTGTCGATCGCCGCCTCTTTTACGTGGAGCCCGACCCGGTTCCACTGGCAGGGGGTCCCAAGGAGCGCCGTTCCCCTCTGGAGGTGGGCATGGCCTGTGCTGGGCCCATCCCCAGTCATGAGAGCATCACGGAGGATCTGGAGAAACTGCTGGAACACAACCAACGGATCGATTGGCTGTCCTCCGTTCAGGAAATGCTGCGGAAGAGGCATACAGAGGGGGATGAGGAAGAGCGCCGGCTGCCGGCGGCCTATATGGACGCCCGGCTGGAATGTCTCGCCCGAATGATGGTTTTGGATGTGGACTCGCCCCCTTCCGCCCTCGACTATCCCAGGGACGCAAAACGAACCGCTCTGCTGGCGGAGGTCCGAAGGATCCTGAAAGGGGACGAGGAGGAGAGGGAACACAGAGCCCGTGCAGAATATCTGGAGGGCTTGAATCGTTACGATGTCGTCTTCCATCTGCGTCGGGCTTTCCACCTGCTCTACTCCTTCCACCGTGAACTGGAAGCGGGCGTGGCATCCTCAACCCACATCACGGCCATGCGCCTTACGGGCAGGGTCATCAAGGTCCTGAAGATCATCCTGGAAGCCATGCTCTTTCTGCGAGACCGTTTCATGGGTGACTACCTGAAGGGAGCGGAAGCGAATGCGGCAGTCGCCGCGAAGAAATTGGAAGGGGATTTCAGGGCTTTTCTCCATGCCGATCAGCCCGTCTGGGAGATGCTGAAACCTTATTTCCTCCATGTCGATTCCCTGGATCTTAAGCGTCATGCTCAGGAGGAACATCGTTTCTTTGCCAAGGAAGACCTCAGCCGCTTGGTGGACTCCATCTGGAAGGGCGGGGGGTGGGGTCCCGTCAAGGGCTTTTCGGAGACGACCGTACTCGACCGTCTTGCGGAGCTCCTGGCGGCTATCTGCCGCGGAGTGGACGGCAGCACACGGCGAATGAGGGCGCTTGGGGTCATCGATGCGCAGCTGTATGCAGCGGAGTTTGCTTCGGGGGTTTACGAGCTGGACGCCGTCGAGTTCGTGCGCATCAGTCCGGCCGACGCGCAAATCGGCCTCTCCAGGCGGGAGGGCGACCCCAGGGGAAAGGTCGCAGGGGATGAACTGGCCCACTTTTCCGCATTTCTCCGGCGTGACTGGCGTTCCAACGACATTCTCTACGGCAGGCTGGACGGCATCTGCCAGATCATTCGCTCTCTCGTGGACGAAAAGGCGCTGGAGCGCATCCTCAACCGGCAGCTCAAGCTGGGGGAGGTGCTTGCAGGGAGGGGTTCTCCCGTGAGCCCCATGTTTCTTACGGAAACGCGGCGGGAGAGTCTCCTGGCGAGCTGGGAAAAGCTCCGAAAAGCCTGGGACGAGCGCGATCCGGGTATGGGATGGAACGAGGCCGTGAGGGGCGCTGCACAGTCGTTCCGCGAGGAACTGATTCTTGCGGGTCAGGAGGACGCGTTCCAGGAGGAGATTCAGTCCATCTACAGGGACATGCACTACCAGGAGGTGAAATTCGGGAAGAAACTGGGACCGCGGGGTGCCTTGGGGGAAACAGCGGACGCACTCATTGAATCCGAAGCGGAAACACAGGCCCTGGAGGATCTGAAAGATCTCTCCCTCGATGAGAAATGGGAGCGGTTCTCCAAGATGGGCATGGGGTCTCAGTCTGCCGTGGGTCCTAACGGGCAGCTGCCGGGGAGCGTGGTGGGAGAGTACGCGACGCTGGTCTACCTGGCTGCGTGGGGCCTGTTGCGCAAGACCTTGAAGGAACGGGCTGCAGGGATCCTGGAGAGGTGGTCGGTGCGGTTGATCTTTCGCATTCCGGCCCTCTTCGCTCATTTTGTCTTCGTCAACATGCGCCGTGAAAGACCGTTTGCACTGGGGGGTTCGTATCTGGTGGTGGGGGTGCTTTCGGGGATGGCGACAGCCGCTTTCATCTGTGGGGGATGGCGATTGTTCGCATTTTCCGTGCTGACGCTGCTGGGGTCTCTCTTTATCCTGGTCCAGGTGCTCAAGGGTAGACCTCGCTCCTGAAAATCCCACCTGGAAGAAAGCCGGAGGCGTCCAGCCTGGCGAACACCGGAAAAGGTGAGATTCACGTCTTTTGCGTGCCGAGCATGTTCAGAAGATCCACTTCCCGCCCAATCATGACGAGAATGTCACTCGGTTTGATGACGAAGTTCGGCTTGGGCAGAAAGGTGAAGCGTTCGGGAACCAATTCCTTCACGGCCAGGACGAACACACCGTACTTTCTTCGGAGATCCAGTTCCAGGAGTGATTTTCCGTAAAACGCGTCCGGCGGCGCCGCGTCCATCACCCGGTAGTCCCCCTCCAGGGGAATGAAATCGAGGAGATTGGGGTTGACGATCTGGGCGGCCAGCCGCCGGGCCGTTTCCCGCTCCGGAAAGACAATTTCGGAGGCGCCCACCGCCTTGAGAATGGCCGCGTGGTCATCGTGGTTGGCCTTGGCCCAAATGCGCTTCACTCCAATCTTTTTCAGATGGAGCGTCGCCAGGATGGCGGCCTCCAGGGTTTCCCCCATGCTCACCACCGCCTCGTCGAAATCGGCGGTCACGATGCTGCTGAAACTGGAGAAGTCCCGCACATCGAGCATGACCGCCCGTTGAACATCGTCGAGGATGGCGGCGACCGCAGACTCATCCCGGTCTATCGCCAAGACCTCGCATTCCTTTGCCAGTTGTCGTGACAGTTCCCTGCCGAATTCCCCCAGTCCGATAACGCAGATTTGCTTCTTTCCTTTCATCCGATCATGATCCTTGCTTCAGGGTATCGGACATGCACGTGTTTTCCGGGAAACATCCACACGGCGATGGTGAGAGGGCCCAGTCGACCGATGAACATGGTCGCTATGATCCAAAGCTTCCCCGGAGTGGAGAGCCTGAAGGTGAGGCCGGTGGAGAGGCCGACGGTTCCGAATGCGGAGATCTGCTCGAAGACGATATCATGGAGACCGACTCCGGGAAGGCCCCCTTCCGTGATGCTGAGCAGCAGGATACCGATGAGGTTCCAGAGGAGCGCAAGTCGAATGAGACTGATGGTGCGCCAGAGGGTCTCTTTCGGGATGCGGCGATCAAACAGCCTCACCTCCTCCTCGCCGAGAAGCCTGGCCCTAAGCTCGGCAAGGGAGATGGCCGCCGCCGTGGTCTTGATTCCCCCTGCGCAGGAACCGGGAGAGCCTCCGATGAACATGAGAAGGGCGATAAACATGAGCGTGCTCATGGGCAGTCTTCCGATGTCCACCGTATTGAAGCCGGCCGTGCGGGACGTCACGGACTGGAAAAGAGCACAGGAGAGCTTTATTCCAGGGGACGCTTCGGAAGGGGTCTGGCCCATGAAGAGGATGGCGACCGCTCCCCCGAAAATGAGGATGGCCGTCACGGTGAGAACCGTCCGGCAATGGACGGAAAACCGGCTTGAAGTGGCGGATTGCGTCCCGGCAAGGACCCGGTCCCGAATTCGGTTCCACAGCTCCTGGTTCACCGAGTGGCCCAATCCCCCCAAAACGATCAGCGCCATGACGACTCCCATGGCCAACGGACTGTCTCTCAAGCCGATCAAGTTATCCGAAAAAGTGGAAAAGCCCGCGTTGCAGAAGGCGGATACTGAGTGAAAAATGCTTGCGAAGAGGGCTTCCAACGGGTTCTGCCTCCTCGCGAGGAGGGCCTCGAAAAGAAGCAGAGCCCCAAGTGCCTCGATGACAGCGGTGGTGGCGAGAATCTGGAAAAACCTTTTCTTGAACTGGATTCCCAGGTCTCTCTGAAAAAAGGAATCGTGCAGTGCCGCCTGGGAAGCGAGGGAGAGGCGTCTTCCCAAAACGAGGAAAGCGAGGGCGGCAAAGGTCATGATCCCCAGGCCGCCTACCTGGATGAGGGCCAGGATGACCGTCTGTCCCGTGACGGTATAGGCCGTCGGCGTGTCCACCACGATAAGGCCGGTGACACAAACAGCCGAGGTTGCAGTGAAAAGGGCGTCCACAAAACCCACCCGTCCATCCCTCTGGCATGCCGGAATGAGAAGGAGCAGGGCGCCGGCAAAGATGACACCGGCAAATCCCAATAGAAGCAGAATCTGGGGCATCTGTGCTGCCGGCAACAGCTTTCTCATCCACTCCATTTTCATAGAACGGTCGGCCACCATTGCAGAATGCCTTCAACCTCCTTCATGGATGAACGGTGCGGTGCCAATCATACTTCAGATCACGATCATTTCCATGGAAAAATGAAAGAACCGCGACCGGCAAGACGCGTTGGCTAAAGCTTCCGCCGACCTTCCATGGCAGGCTTCGGCATGGACTCTCCCCGCCTTGAAGACGGATCTTGCCGTGGAGAAGGCGGGTTGGTGGCGAAGGAGGAGCACGAAAGGGACTTGAGTTCATTGCAGTTCCTGCCGAATTACAGGGCAAAGGGGGGCGGTTGCGGAAACTGTCCGTGCTGGGAATGGTCGTTGAAGAAGGTTGGACAAGCCTGTCGGGTAAGAGCCCGGAATGAAGCAATTGAAGGTGGGTGCAGTGGATGATCTTTCACAACTTGAGCGCGAGATGGATCAGCATCTGAAGAACAATGAGACGAAGGCCGCCGTGCAGGCGCTCTATCAACTCATCGTGGAATATGCAAAGCGAAGGGAGTTTGAAAAAGCGGAATCCCTCAGGGAGAAGCTCATCGCCGTAGACTCCATGGCTCTCAGCGAAATTGTCACGACAGCGGAGATCATCGAAGAGGAAAAGAACAGATCCAAGCCAAAGGATCATTTGAAAACATGGGAAAATCTCTACGGGATGCTCACCAGGGAGGAGTCCAACGCCCTCTACTACTCCCTGAAAGATGGGGAGGGCCTTGGGACGGACACGCTCTTCAGGCAGGGGGGGCGGAACTCCAATCTCTACTTCCTCAACGAAGGGCAGCTGATTCTCCTCTGCAATCAGGGAGGGAAGGAAGTGGCTCTGAAGATGGTGCGGCCAGGTGAAATCGCTGGAGAAGACACCTTCTTCTACGATTCCCTGTGCACGGCCACCTTGAGAACCTTTACACACGCCCGGTTCAATTACCTGGAAAGGGATGTTCTGGCCAAGTGGAAAGATTCGTTTCCAGCCCTCGAGGGGAAGCTGCGGGATTATTGCGCCAGGCTCGAGAAGGTGAACGATCTTCTTGAGCGCAAAGGTCTGGACAGGAGGTCGGAGAAGCGCTACGGGCTGCCCGGCAGGGGTGTCATCCAGGTCATCAACCAGGAAGGGGTACCCGTGAGTTCCGCTTTCAAAGGGGAACTTGCCGATATCTCCGCCAACGGCTGCTGCTTCTACGTGAAGCTTTCGAGAAAGGAGACGGCCCGACTGCTCCTGGGGCGGAGATTGATCCTCAAGTTTGTCGTTTCGGTGGGAAAATACAAGCTTCAGATTCAACAGGCAGCCCTGGTGGTCGCCGTCCGCGCACACCCTTTCGATGACTACACGGTCCATGTGAAATTCGATAAGCGATTGCAGAATCAACTGATAGAAAACCTGGCGGGTCTCGCCGAAATGGCGGCAAACCAGACACGATCGGTTACCCTCCACTAATATGGCGAATAGCTGCTCAACTCTCCGGGAAAATAGGCGCACGGGTTTTCCAAACGCCATCATTGCATTCTTTCGCGACATACGTGGGACCATGAAGGCAGCGTGCCCATCCCCCGGCATGGAATGAACAGGGCAGCGGATGTCGCCGCTCCCCGCCGGAAAATTCCCCTGGGATGGGGGAATCGTTGTCACACCGCGTTTTCTTTAAGAATCACTCTCCCGTCCCGCACCCTTTATCGGCATGAGCGCTCCTTGCGTCAGGGGTTTCGCCCGGACCGCGGGAGCCGCTATAAAACCATCCCGCCCGGACATTCCCCATTCCCCCCGTTCCAACCTCCAACAGGCGGCTTTCGGGATTCCCCTCTGGGAATTGGGAAATGATTGCTGTGATGGTGAGTGCACGGCGTGAGAGTCCCTTTCTCCGTCGGTTTTCTTGTCAGCTGTTTAGGGGGTTCTGCAGGGGTGGTGCCTTTGCGCTGCAGGGAGGCGTTTCGAGGCGATGCCGGCCCGAACGTAGATTCTGTGCCGGCGGGGTCCATTCCATGATCGCTGCTATTCCCTGCTGCGCAGGCAAAACTCTGAAGCCCGTCGACGAAAGCGATGCACAGGATGGAATCACCCCCATCCGCAATGTCGACGAAACGAGGTGGTTTTGCGCTTCTCACGGATATTCCTGCAGGTTTTTCTTTTGTTTACGGCATGCAATCTCTGGGTGCCCGGTGCGCTTTCCGCGGAAGTCCAGCAATCTGTCCCGGGCCTTATCTCCACCTAAGATGTGCACTTTGAGGGCGTTGAGGATGAAGGCCTGCTGAAAAGCCTGAGAGAACGATCCCGCACGGAACTGCGCAAGGACGAATCGACGCCGTCGGTGGGTCTTCTGCGAAGCAGAGCGCTGAGGGACAGGAAGGAATTCATCGATGCGCTGAGGTCCTTGGCCTATTACGGGGCCACGGTCGAGTTCGAGATCCGAGAGAGGCAAGAGCCGGTTCAGGTCGTGTTTCGCGTGACCCCAGGAGACATCTACCCCATCCGGTCCGTTGACGTGGAGGTACAACCCCGTGCGCCGGAACTGAAGCGATCCATGCCGTCGCCCGTGCAAATGGGCTTGAATCCGGGGACACCGGCCAAAGCCCGGGGCATTGTCGATGCGGGCAGCGCCATCGCGCGGCGAGCCCGGGAGAGAGGCTACCCATTTGCGTCGGTGGGGGAAACCAGGGTGATTGCGGACCATCTCACGCAGGATGTGGCCGTGACGTTAACCCTGGAGACGGGGCCTTTCGCCCGCTTTGGGGATATCGCCGTGGTGGACCTGGTATCCGTCGAAAGATCGTATGTTTATGGCAAACTGCCCTGGAAAAGGGGAGATCCATACAACGAGGCACTTCTTGATGAGTTGCGGAAAAGGCTGAGCGAGCCCCGGCTTTTTTCGGTCATTCGCGTCGACCGATCCTCGAATTGGCCGATGACGACACAGAGGCCTACCGGAGCCGCAACGTGGAAAGCAATGTCGTGGTGCACCGGGAGTTGGGGCACGGTTTGAAAGTGAGCGCAGGGCCGGGATTTCGATTCTCTGAGGTGGATGACGTGGGCCTGGGCTGGGAGGAATTCGCCACACTGTCATTTCCAGCCCAACTGGAACTGGACATGAGCGATGACCTGCTGGATCCTACGAGAGGTTTCAGGCTGAAACTGTTCCTGGGACCCTACTGGGAGCTGCTGGACATGGACACGACTTTCTTGAAGGCTTCGGCGACTTGCAGCCACTATTTGCCCTTATTCCCGAAACCGTCTTTGATGCTGGCAACCCGTGGCGCTATAGGGGGCCTCTGGGGCGCAGAGAGAGACTCCGTTGCACCGGATCTCCGGTTTTATGCCGGGGGTGGTGGATCCGTCCAGGGGTTCCCGTACCAATCTGTGAGTCCCCTGAGAAGCAAGGACAAGCCCATCGGGGGACGTTCACTGGTGGAGGTCTCGGCCGAGCTGCGCTGGAAGATAGCGGACTCCCTTGGAATCGTGACGTTCATTGACGGAGGTGGTGCATTTGAACCGTCTTTTCCTGACTTCAGCTCCACTTTCCGCTGGGGCGCAGGGGCCGGAGTGCGCTACTACACGCCCATCGGCCCGTTGAGATTGGATATGGGAGTCCCCATCAACAGGAGGGAGGGGATCGACGACTGGGTGCAGATTTACGTCAGCATTGGCCAGGTCTTCTGAGGCGATGAATTTTCGTTGAAACCCTGCGATTCGGGGTGCAGGTGAACGGTCCAGGGAGCCTTTGGCCACACTCGGCCGAAGGGCGCGAAACGCGGCAAGAGCAAAAGGAGGTGCCACGCATGCTGTGGGACACAGCCGGGACTGTTTACGGCGGGATGCTTCCATGAGATCACCTTGGCTTTACTGGGGGATGGGCATGGTTACAGCCGCTGTGGGCCTGTTCCTTGCGGCCGCCCTGGTTTTTTTCCAGTCAGAATGGGGGCGAGGAGTCCTTGCCCGAGGAATGGAATCCCTTTTGAGTTCGGGTAGTGAACGCCGCGTTGTGATCAACGGGCTCCACGGTTTCGTCCCGTTCGAAGCGAAGCTCAAACGGCTGGAGATCGGCGATTCGGGGGGAGTCTGGCTGACCGGGGAAGATCTTCTCCTTCGGTGGTCTCCCCTGGCCCTTCTGGCCGGCAGAGTCCATATGAATGAGGTGTCCGTATCCACGGTGCGTGTGAATCGATCCCCAGACGCCAAAACGGATCGGGGAGACGGAAGTTTCGGCTTTCCCCTTCTTCCCTCCTGGATGCAGAGGGTGATTGTGGAAAGAGGGGAGATCGCAGCACCGAGGCTCTCCCCTGGCTGAGGTCACTTCCCCTGCAGGGGCCTGTCTCTCTTGAGATTGGTCTCTCCGGCACGTCGAAGCGTCCTGAGATGGAATGGGTCATCACCCGGAGGGATGATTCAGGGCGTGCAGTCATCCGGCTGGCGGCGGATTTCCAGGAGGCGCCCAGGGAGATCTCCGCACACATGACGGGAGATTTGCATCATCTCAAGGGACTTCCCTCTCATGTGAAACCCCTGGCAGGTGCAATCGTCAGCATGGAGGCCCATCTTTCCCTTAGAGACAGAAGCCTCTTTTCCGTTTCTGATTTCCGTGTGCGGGGGGGCGGCTTTTCCGCACAGATTCAGGGCAGGTACAATCTGCCCGACCGTACCCTGAAAGGAGATCTGCAACTCCTTCTGCCCGATTTGGCTCTCCTTTCCCAATCTGCGGGGAGACCCCTTTCCGGACGCATGGAGATGCGCCTTCAGTTGGAAGGGTCTACAAGCGAGATGCATTGCACAGCCGGCGTGGAAGGGGCGGACGTGCGTGTAGACGGTGAGAAATTCACCCGGGTTAGGGCATGGGCGGAAGGAGGCAGCCTTCCCGCATCACCCGTCGGTCTGATTTCCCTGGACGTGGAAAGGGAAAAGGAGAGACTCACCCTGTCTGCACATTGCGGCGTGGAGGAAAACCTGCTGCGGATCAGTGGGCTGAAAGCAGAGGCTCCAGGATTATCTCTGGCAGGGGATATCGAATACCGTTTTTCCAGTTCCATCCTGACAGGCAATCTCCACGGGCAATTCACGGATCTCATGGCTGCGGGCAGATTCGCAGGAATCGATCTCAAAGGCGCCAGCCGTTTCGAGGTTCGTTTCCTGGAACCGGAGGGGAGGCAAAAGGTTGTGGTGCAGGCACTTTTCAGAAATTTTGGGGGTTCCTTTGGAAAAATGGAGAATCTCTCCCTGTCCGCGGATGTACTGGACCCTGGAGAGAATCCTCGGGGAAAGGCGCAATTGGCTGTGGGAGGCTTCAAGAGGGAAGGCTTGTCCATTGACGCCCTCTCCCTGGATTCTTCGGGAGATGGAAGGGGCGTCACCCTGGCGGCGAAAGCCCGCGGAACCGCGGGACATCCCTTTGAGTTCCAAGGGGATGGAACGGTGGTCCCAGGCCGGGACGAAACCCTGTTGACCCTGAAGAAGGTCAACGGCCGGTTGGGGAAGTACCCCCTTGTGATGAAGAAACCTTGGGTGATCAGCCGAAAAGGGGATCGGTTCCAGGCTGCTTCCCTGGAAATGCAGTTCGGAGAGGCACGGGCGCGATTGGAAGGAAATCTGGATGCGGAAAAGATCAACCTTTCTGGGAAGATGGAAGGATTTCCCCTGGAGATGCTCACGCTCTTTGGGGTTCCTCACAAGACGGGCAGGGGAAGCGCGACCCTGCGCATCGTGGGAGACATCTCGCGACCGAGTGGGGAATCCCACGTCCAACTGACCGATGTGAGGTCAAGCGTTTCCGAATGGGGTCATGTGCCCCCGTTTACCGTTCAGGCGGATGGTAAGATGGAGGGCGGCCGCCTCTCCGTTCGGGCGGAACTTCTGGGATGGACTCCCCATCCCGCGCGATTGGAACTTTCTGTTCCCGCCGTATTGTCTCTTCGACCCATGGGCTTTTCCATCCATGACAAAGGCCCTCTGCGGGGACGTCTTGACGCCGAAGGCGATCTCCAGTCCCTTGTCGCGCTTTTCCCACAGGAGGAACACAAGCTCAACGGGTATTTCCAGGTCGGTTTCACTGCGGCGGGTTCCCTGTCCGCACCGGAAATCTACGGCAAACTGGCGGTGGATGAGGGACATTACGAAAACTGGGAATACGGCATGGTGCTCAATCAGATCCACATGCGTCTCACCGCGGTGGGAAAACGGCTGGAGATGGATGTCTTCCGAGGGACGGACGGAGGAAAGGGCCGAGTTGAGGCGGTCGGTCGGGTCCATTTGGACCGGGAGAAGAGCTTTCCCTTCGATTTCTCCGCTACGATCTCGGATGCCCAACTGGTGCGCAGGGACAACTTCACCGCCAGGATCCGTGGGGGCCTGGCTTTGAACGGGTCCTTGAACGGTGTGTCAATGAAGGGCGATCTCACTGTGGACCCATCGGAAGTGAACTTGGCCAGAACGCCCCCTCCTGCCGTGGCTAAACTTGAAGTGATCGAAATCAACAAAAAAGGGTCTGTAGTGGGTGAACCGGTCCGGAGGCAGGCAGACGGAGGGGCTTGGATGGCTTTGGATTTAGCCGTGTCCGTTCCTCGGCGGCTTTCCGTGGTGGGGGGCGGGCTCGATTCCGAATGGAGCGGCGATCTCAAGATCGAGGGCACGGAGCGTGCCCCGGTCGTCATGGGCAGCCTGGCCTGTGTTCGTGGACATTTCAACTTCCTGGACAAAAGGTTCAGGATCATGAAGGGGAGCGTTCAATTCGATGGAAGCTTTCCCCCTACGCCAAACCTTGAGATTGTTGCCGAAAGCAAGGGGAAAGAACTCCTTGCCCGAGCGAGAATCGTCGGGCCGGCTACCTCCCCGGACATCAAGCTGGAGTCCGAGCCGGAGCTTCCCCAGGATGAGATCCTGGCGGGTTTGCTGTTCGGCCGCAAGACCTCAGAAATCAATCCCCTGCAGGCGGTGAGACTCGCTCAGGCAGTGCATGCCCTCTCGGGGGGAGGCGGAGGTCCAGGTATCGTCGATCGGCCGAGAAGACTCCTGGGACTGGATCAGCTCGGCTTTCGCGAAGGGGAGGCCAAGGATTCCAAGGGGGCCGTGGGAATCGGGAAATACCTCACAGAAGACGTTTACCTGGACGTGCAGAAGGACATCAGAGGGCAGGCGGGAAGAGTGAGGGTGGAAGTGGAACTGACTCCCAACATCAGCCTGGAGGGGCAGGCAGGTTCCGATGCGTCGACGGGCCTGGGGATCCAGTGGAAACACGATTACTGATGACGGGCCACTCCTGATGACTTTCGACGGACCCGCCACAAAGGCCGGTCCGTCGGTGGGCAGTGAAATCCTGATTTCCTTGCTTTACTTACCGTGTGGGCATTTTTTCAAAGTCAGGAACCAATCCAGGCATTCATAGTCGGGCCCGGTCTGCTCCACCCTCTCCTGAGCCGCACCGCAGGAACCGGGGGGAGGAACGATGACGTCCTCGCCCAACTGCCAGTTTGCCGGGGTGGCGATCTTGTGCTCGTCAGAATGCTGCATGGCGATGAGGAGCCGCTTGATCTCCTGCATGTTCCTCCCGTTGGCCATTGGATAATAGAGGATTGCCCGCACGATGGCCTGAGGATCAATGATGAATACGGCACGGACTGCCTGCGTCTTGCTCGCTTCTGGTTGCAACATTCCGAATTTTTTAGATATTTCCATCGTGAGGTCGCTGATGACAGGGAACTTCACTTCGATTCCCTTCATCCCCTTGAAGACGATTTTCTCCTTGATGGTCCTGAGCCATGCGATGTGACTGTATGTGCTGTCGATGGACAGCCCGAGGAGTTCACAGTTGAGGGCTTTGAATTCGTCGGCCATGCTGGCGAATGTCATGAACTCCGTTGTGCAGACGGGGGTGAAATCGGCCGGATGGGAAAAGAAAATCACCCACTTGCCTTCGTAGTCCTTGGGAAAGCTGATGGGACCCTGCGTCGTCTCGGCTTCAAAGGCGGGTGCCTTCTCGCCGATCAGCGGCATACGATTCAACGTTTCGGTCATGTCTTTCTCCTTTCTCGTGAATGTTCGAGATGCACCATGGAACAGTTCCTTCTCAGGACCATCCCCCAATGTGGACTTTGCGGCGTCGCACGGCAGTCGCGGCTTCCTCCCTTCCATCCCGGTGTGCGATGATGTGAACGGGAAAAATCGCGTGCGACTGCCGGCGACCGAATCGATGCTTTCGTGTGTTGTCTGATAGGCAAGAAAGTTCATGGTCATCAGGAGTCGCTCTGCCTACCAGTTTTCTCCCAGGAGTTCGAAGTGAGCCTGGGGGTGGGTGGGCACAGGCGGGGCATTCATGGGGGCTTCCGTGCCTTTGTGGAGATATCCGCAGTTGCGGCACCGCCAGATCACTTCGTTGTCCCGTTTGAAAACTCTGCCGTTTTGAAGGTTGGCCAGGAGGTCGCGATACCGCTTTTCATGTTGCTTTTCCGCTACGGAAACGGCATCCCACACGGCTGCGATCTCCGTAAACCCCTCTTCACTGGCTGCTGCGGCAAAAGCGGGATAGAGTTCGGCATGTTCCTCATGTTCTCCCATGGCGGCTGCAAGAGGGTTTTCCGCGGTGTTGCCGATTCGGCTGGCTGGGAACCGGGCGGTGATCTCCACATCGCCCCCCTCCAGGAACTTGAAAAATCTCTTGGCGTGTTCTTTCTCCTGATCAGCCGTCTCTTCGAATATGTGAGCGATCTGGACGTAGCCCTCTTTTCGTGCAACGGACGAAAAATAGGTGTAGCGGTTTCTGGCCTGACTTTCACCAGCGAATGACTTGAGCAGGTTACGTTCCGTCTTGGTTCCCCTGATCGTCTTCATACAGCTTCTTCGTTCTCCTTGTTCGATGATTATCGATGCTCAGCCGTTTCTTTCATGGCCGGGTTCGGAGGTTTCTCAGACGCTCTAAACAAAGGAACTCTGAAAACCCTCCTCGCCGTTCGACGGTCTTTTGGTGAATCAAAGGTTTGCCGATGGTAGCCGACGTTGCCACAGGACAGACGAACACCTGGAGAGAACAATTATCAAAAAGGAGGAAGTTTTTCAAATCAAAAAAGGCAAAGCTTGCTCTTTTACTGCACCTTCCCGAGAAGCGTTTCGGAAAGCCGGAATCCAAACGTTTCCCACACCTTTTCCAAAGGAAAGGATTTTCGTTGACAAGGGGACAAGGCCGGGGATTATGCTTCCTCAAGGGTGCCCCAGCGAAATGAGGCGCATCTGTTGCAGCCTCTGCAATGGTTCTGAAGTTCATCCAATGAATAGGATGCCCGTGAGACAATCTGCCGTCGCCTGGTGCTTTTTGCTTTGCATCATTTCCGCATGTGTCCCCCGGTCGGAGCGGCCCCTGTCGGACCCAGCGACGGCCCGTCCGGATCCACGCCTTCTGGGGACCTGGATCGGCAGGAACGTTGATGGAGAGGGGCCGGTATGGCTTCATTTCGTCGAAGGGGAGAAGTTCGCAACAGAAATCGTCATGGTTTGCCCCGAGGCCGGTAAAGGGGCAGACACCTCCTTCTACGTCATGCACCCCACCTTGACCGTGCGGCATTCCTACATGAACGTCCGATCGTTCGTTCCCACGAACCTCCTCTCCCTGAAGGTGGGGGAAGATTTGAAATACCCCAAACCGGAAGGCTACCTCCTGTGCAAATATGAAATCACTTCCGAAGGAATCCTCAAGATCTGGCTCCTCAACGAGGACATCGGTGAAGCGATCCAGCAGGGGAGAATCAAGGGAGAAGTGAGGAAGGACGAGTACACGAAGGACATCGTCATCACTGAAAGCACAGAAAATCTGTTGCAATTCTTCGAGAGAGAAAACCACAGGGGATTTTTCCAACTTTTCCTGATCTGCAGGAAAGTGGAGGAAAAGCTCCCACAGCCATAAAAGATCTCGCGGCGGTGAGTCGGCGGGGTGGAACGCACTGATTCGAAACGGGGGGAAGCCATGACGGAAATCCTGCGGGGGAAGAAAGTGTTCATGGTGGTGGCCCAGGAATACGAAGACATCGAACTCCTTTACCCCATCCTCAGGCTCAGCGAGGAGGGGGCGGAAATCCTCGTCGTTCCTGTGCGGATGGGCCACCACCCCCGTCCCTACCTCGAGACAAAGCCGGTGACCGGCCGATTCGGCCATCCTGTCCCCATCCCCGTTATGCCGGAGGGCAGACGTTATCGGACCCAGCCCCTGGAGGAGATCCAGGCGGGAGAGATCGACGCCCTGTTTTTTCCGGGGGGATTTTCGCCGGACTATCTGCGCCGTCATGAGGATGTGCTTCATCTCGTGCGCAAGTGCCACGAAAAGGGAAAAATCCTGGCGGCCATCTGCCATGGCCCGTGGGTGCTCATCTCGGCTGGCGTGCTGCGGGGAAGGCGTGTCACGGGGGTGGTGGCCGTCCGCGACGATTTGATCAACGCGGGGGCCGAGTATATGGATGCCCCTGCCGTTCGGGATGGAAACATCATCACGGGACGAGTTCCCAACGACTTGCCGGAATTCTGCCGGGAGATTATTGAGGCGCTTGCCGGGACCTAGGAGAAGCGTGGAAGGGGAGAACCCCGGCGGGAAGGTGCCTCCCGCTGGGGTGGGGATGGCCATCTCACTACCAGGAGGCATGCATGGATGGACCTTTGGTTCGCAGAAGAAATGAACGGTTTTGTCTGGCACGCGTCTTTATCGCCATCCTGCTGCTGCCTTGGACGGTGGGGGGGAAAGAGGGGGTCTGCGGGGCCCGTTCTCAGCGTGACGGCGACATTCAATTGCAGTGGGCTTGCGTGGCCATGAACAACAAGGGCGGAGAACTCCACTGGGAGAAGATCACCCGTGGTGCAACCCTGGAGGCGGGGGCCCAGATCAAGATGTACTTCCGCTTGGAGAAGAAGGCCTTCGTTTACGTCATCCATCAGAATGCGGCTGGGGAACTGAACCTGCTTTTTCCACTCCGTTTCTACGGACCTGACAGTGAGCCTCGAAGAGGGCAAAGCTATTACCTTCCTGGAGGGGATGCCTGGCTGGCACTCGGGGAGGGTGCCGGCGAAGAGAACATCTTTTTGCTTGTGGGGACGGAACGGATGGTCCGTTTGGAGGAACTTCTGGGGGACTACGCCGTGTCCGCCAAGGAAAAGAAGCCGAACCTGGCCGGGGAAGTTCTCAGGGAAATCCAGGCGCTCCGTTCCAAGCATCGGGACCTTTCCGCATCGGCGGAACGTCCAATCACCATGGCCGGAAGGGTCAGGGGAATGCAGGAACCTGTTGCGTCCAGCCAACCGGATGTGGCTTTGTTGGCCGATGAGATCACTGCCGCCGGGTTCTTTTCCCGGACGATCGCCATCCAGCGCAGCTAGGTCGCGGGAGGACGATCGCATATGAAGCTGCATCGAGGTGCGAAGGGAGTGAGAAGTCTCCGCAGATTCGGGGCGATCAGCGCAGTCCTGTTCAAGCATGGAATGGGTGATGTGCGGGAGCGGCTCCTGGGCCCCAGAATCGCCGTGGAAAGAGAAGGCGGGGAGGAGGTGTTCTCAAAAACAGGCTTCCCATCCCCCAGGCGCATTCGGCTCTCCCTGGAAGAACTGGGCCCCAGTTTCGTGAAACTCGGCCAGCTCATGAGCACCCGGGCGGATCTCTTTCCCCCCGAATACATCGAGGAATTCAAGAAACTCCAGGATCGGGTACCCCCCATTCCCTTTCGGGATGTGAAAGGAGTCATCGAAAAAGAAGTGGGGCGACCCCTGGGAGCGATTTTCGCCGAGTTCTCCCAGGAGTCCGTCGCTGCGGCATCCGTTGCCCAGGTGCACACCGCGAGGCTCTTCACGGGTGAAAAGGTGGCGGTGAAGGTGATCCGACCGGGTATTGCCAAGACGATCCGCGATGACATCCGTCTCATGTATTTTCTCGCCCGCAGGTTGGAGCAGAGCTTCGAACTGGGTCGTGTCATGGGTTTGGTGAGCCTCGTGGAGGAGTTTGAGCGTGTGATTTTCCGGGAACTGGACATGCTGATCGAGGCGGGGAGCATCGAAAAGTTCGGGCACAATTTCAAGGGTGACCGGGAGATCCACATTCCCAAGGTCCATTGGGATTACACGACTCGTTCCGTCCTCGTCATGGAGCACATCGACGGGATCAAGCTGGACGACGTGGAGGCCATCAAGGCACACGGGATCGACCCGAAAGAAATCGCCCTCGTGGGTCTGCGGTCTTTTTCCAGGCAACTCATGAAGTTCGGCTTTTTCCACGCGGACCCCCATCCGGGAAACACCCTCGTCCTGCCCGACGGGCGGGTCAGCCTGGTGGATTTTGGGATCACGGGGTACCTTGACGAGGAGATGATGCGGGAGATCGCGAATCTTTTCCTCGGGTACGCGGAACACGACTACGACCTGGTGATGGACGCCCTGACCGATGCGGGGCTGGTCAACGAGGAGACCATGGATGTGGCTGCCTTCCGCACGGACTTGAAGGATGTGAGCGAGGCCTTTTATGGGAGGTCCCTGCGGCACATTTCGGTCAAGGACGTGTACGACCAGGTCATGCACCTGGTCCTCAAGCACCGGATCCGCCTGCCCCGCAACCTTCTGCTGCTTCTCAAGACCTTCATCCAGACGGAGGCCCTGGGGAAAATCCTGGGGAGCGACGCAAGCATCCTGGAGGTGACGAAGCCGTACGCGAGAGAGCTGCTGCAGAAGGGCTACGATGCCCGAAGCATGATGAAGAATATCCGCCGGGATGCGAATCTCATGGGCGTCTACAGCAAGACCATCCCCAAGTCCATCAACGCCATCCTGAAAGCCGCGGCGGAAGGTCGGCAGCGGCTGGAACTGCGTCATTCGGGCTTCGAAGAGCTCGATGCGCAGCTCGAAAAAGGCGCCAACCGGCTGACGGTGGGTCTCGTCATTTCCGCTTCCATCATCGCCGGGTCCCTGGTCTTGCATTCCCCCCAGGAGGTGATGCACTTTTCCCTGAATTTCCTGGGCATGAACAAGGTGGCCTTGACGGCCGTCCTCGGAGTGACGGGCTATGTCATCGCCACGATCCTAGGTGTCCGACTCATCATCTCCATCCTCAAATCCGGCAAGCTCTGATTGCTCAAATGGTATCATGAACTTCCAGCCGACCTGCCACGAGAAAGGCGAGGGGTGCCGGATGGGGGGCGGCGGTCGCCGAAAGGGCTGAAGTTCCGGGGTGGTCGAGGGATCTCCATAGGTCTCCGACGGTTGCCCCTGCTACCAGCACCCACGAAAACAGCCTGCCCTCATGAAATTCTCCAGGGCCATCGGTCTCCTTACCGAAAGCCGCTTCCGTGAGGTCGTGCCAGGCGGACTGGACGTTTTCCTTTACAGGCGCCTCCTGCGGGTTCCGGAGGAAGTCTTCCAGGACCCTTGAGAAAGCTGCGGCCGGATCATGGGGACGGTACGGAGAATCCAGTCCCCCTTTGTGAGTGGGGCCCGTGTGGCCGGTGGGCGGAATGCTTCCCAACTCCACCTGCAGCAGTTCAAAGGCCCTTTGTTCCCGCTTGAATTCCCGGTTGAGCGCATCCAGGGCCTCCTCCGGCACATCCTTTGACTCTGTGACAAAAATGGGGAATCCTTCCGGGAGATTCCCGTGGAAAAGGCGCAGCCAGTATGCCATGCGCAGGGGCAGCCTGAAGGAAGCCATTTCGGAGGGAACCAGAGGGGGCGTGACGGTTTCCACGATCTCCTGCAGTTCCTCCTCCCCGGAGATGCCGAGGATTTCCCTGAATTCATGCTCCAGCCGATCCACCTGGGAAATTCCCGCCTCCAATTCCATCTGCCGTTCGTCCAAGTCGCGGGCCATTTCCAGAAAAACAGCGGCTTCCACGAGCATTCTTCCGGCATCCTCCTGAGGGGAGGTGGCGGCCTCCCTGCCTCGCAGGATGCTCTGGATCCGGAATCGGCTCTCTTCCAATTCCCCGGCGATCCGTTCATGGCTGATGGCGGCGAGCCCGCTTTCCTCTCCATGGAGGGCCGCATAATCTTGATAAGCCCTGTAGCTGCCACGCACGGCTTCCAGCAGTTCCGCGTTTGTAATGGCGGGCCATGTACGCAACGGGTCACCTCCCCAATCCGGAAGACAGGGGAGCCGCAGAACCCGGAGAAGAGTGAAGGCGGGGAACAGCCGCGCAAACAGCCTCAGGTTCCGTTCACACGCGATGGTCTGGGGAAACAGGAAATAGCGGAGGGCGTCGCTGCTCACGGATTTCTCCTCGTTTCTCATTCTTCGTCCCAGAAAACGGGTTTTGGGGGCAAAGGGATGCGGTGGACCTCAGCCGCCGCCCCGAGAAGGAATCGCACGGACTTCCTTCCCTCGGAACCCAGATCCAAGCTGAACTCGTTCACGAACATGTCGATGTGCTGCTGCATCACCAGAGGGTCCATCTCCTGGGCGTGGGATCGGATGTAAGGCCAGGCCTCCTCACGATGGTCGTGGGCGTACAATATGCTTCGCCGGATGCTGTCCTCCATCATGCGCGCCGTTTCTCTTTCCAGGCCGCGCTTCATGACGATCCCGCCCAGGGGCAGGGGCAGCCCCGTTTCTTCCTCCCACCATGCCCCGAGATCCAGGACGAGTCTGAGTCCCAGCTGGGGATAGGTGAAGCGGCTCTCATGGATGATGACCCCTGCATCCACCTCGCCTTGAACCACCGCCGCCATGATCCGATCGAAGGGCATTTCCACCAAAGGGCCGCGATGGTTTCCCTGGAGCTGGAGGAGCAGGTGGGCGGTGGTCATCCGCCCGGGCACGGCGACACAGGCGTCCCTTAAGTCTGGGAGGGTCATTTCCTTTCTGGCAACCACCAGGGGGCCGCACCCCCTTCCCATGGCCCCCCCTGCGGCAAGCATCCAGTAGTCCTGAAGCACATTCGTGACCGCGTGGATGGAAACCTTCGTCACATCGAGAGTGCCCCTTGCTGCGGATTGATTGAGGACTTCAACGTCGGCAAGGTGGATCCTGAAAGAAAGGGGATGTGTCGGGATGCGCGCTTCAGCAAGGGCGAAAAAGATGAAAGTGTCGTTGGGGCAGGGGGAATAGCCCAGGTGCAATATGGAGTTCATGGTTCGCCTTTCGGCAAGGTTTGACCCGCAATGCGCTTTCGGCCTCGGTTCAGAGGGATCTTTGCGGAAAGGGTTTCCAGGAAACGGAGAAGAATCCCCTGGCAGTGCGCAACGGCCAATTCGCTCTTCCAGTTTTCTTTCCTTCGATCGCCGGCCATGTTGCTGATCCCGCGGCACTCCACGACAGGAACTCCATAGAGGAGACAGGTCTGTGCCACAGCGCTTCCTTCCATGTTCTCGGCAAAAGCGCCGTATCGATGAAAACGCCCACGGGCCGTCTGCCGATCTCCGCTCGTCATGCCCACAGTGAGACTGGGGCCGTAAACCAGCTGAAAGTCCGCACGAACTCCATTGGAAAAAGAGGGTCTCTCAAACCCGGCAGCCGAAACCGCCATTTCCGGGCATTCGACGGGAATGGATCCCAATCTGCAGCGTCCCCCCTGCGGAAGGGTTGACTGCAAGACCGCCTTACGGAGTCGGCCCTCCCTCTCCAGGCAGTACCAGCCGGGTGGAACGCTGGCGCTGAACGCTCCCGGGTTTTCTTCCGGGTAGAGGGGGATTGCATCATAGTATACTTCGGAACCGCGACGGGCGATGGGAATGCCCATCCGGGAGGTAGGGGCGATCCCTTCCGTGGTCAGGATCCCCTCGTCGCCGCAGATGGCCCTCTGAGCCATGAGTACGTCTCCCACCCTCAGTGGGCTCTCCTCATAAGCACCGGCGGAACCGGTGTTCCACATCCGGCCCACCGAAAACCTCTGTAACAATACCGACGTGACTGCGGCGGCGTTCACCTTGCCGAGACCGGTCGTGCCAACGAGGAGCTGCAGTTTCCCATAGGAGCCGACCCAGAGGGTCTGTCCCGTGAGAAGGACGGAATGGGGCTCTTCGAGCAGGTGGCAAAGCGCTTCCACTTCAAAGGGGACGGCCCCCAGGACCGCCATGTCGACGCGTTTGCCGGGTTTCATCTTCCGTTGTTTCCTCCCCCCGTGCGTGTCGATCCTTTTACAAGAAGCTCCCTGAATCAATTGCCGTCTGCGTCGTTTCCAACCAATAACAACCGGAGTTCGCAAAAAACGTACGGTAGCAAAGGGGTTGGAAGGTGTCAATCAGGGATGGGACTGGATTGTGCGGATGTGTCGTGAGGTTGTCAACAGGGAATGAAATTGCTAGGATGCCAACCTTCATTCCAAATTTTCACGTTTCTACAGGAAGATTGGATCGTGAACACAGCCCAAACCCTCACCCTGCCTGCACCCGTTCGGATCGGTGGGATTTCCGTGGATCCTCCGTTGATTCTTGCGCCCATGGCCGGCGTGACGGACCAGGAGTACCGTCACCTCATGGCCCCATACGGGGTGGGAATGGTGATGACGGAAATGGTGAGTGCCCGGGGCATTGTCACGGACCAGCCGGAAACCTGGCGCCTTTGCACTCAGAACCTCGCCCTCGGGGTGCCACTGGCCGTGCAGCTCTTTTCATCGTCCCCTGCCGTTGCGGCTGAAGCGGCCAAAAAACTCGAGTCAAGAGGGGTGCAGATCATCGACCTCAACGCGGGGTGCCCGGTGAAAAAGGTGGTGAAACAGGGAGCCGGCGCATCCCTGCTGAGGGACCCCCATCGTCTTGCGCAAATGGCCGAGGCGGTGCGCAAAGCGGTGTCGATTCCCGTTACGGTGAAGCTTCGAACGGGCTGGGATGGGGGGTCGCAGAACGTTGTGGGGGTGGCGCAAATGCTCGTTTCCGCAGGAGTGGACGCCATCTCCGTCCACGGTCGCACGGCGGTCCAAAAGTACAGCGGCCGGGCCGACTGGACGTGGATCCGCAAGGTGAAGGAACAAGTGGGTATGCCCGTCATAGGAAACGGGGATATCACGGGTCCGGCCTCGGCCCTCAGAATGCTCCGGGAAACCGGCTGCGATGGGATCATGGTGGGGCGGGCCGCGCAGGGGAATCCTTGGCTCCTGAGGGCGATCGCTGACATCTGGAGCACCGGGCAGACCCATCATGGGCAAGTGGGCTGGAGTGACTATCTCCAGACCGCCATGCGCCACGTGAAGCTGTTCCATCGGAGGAAGCCCGCGGCCCTGGGTCATTGCAGGATGATCCTCATGTGGTATTCCAAGGGCTGTCCCGGTGGAGCCGCATTTCGAGCGCGCCTCGCCGCTCTGAATAGCCTCCGTGGGATGACGGATGCGTTTCGGGATTGGGTCGACAGCTTTGCCGCAACGGGACTTCCCTTCCTGGAAACGAAAGTTCGGGAGTTAAGCTGTGCGGCGGGACGGGCCGGATCACCGGATTTGGTTCTCTCCCCTGAGGGCATGGTCTCAAAGGACCGAGCGCCCAGCTCCTCTTTCGAAGGCTGGTGTGGACAGGCGGCAAACAGCGAGGAAGAAGGTCCATGAAGGTCATCGTGGCAAGCACCGCGGGTTTCTGCAAAGGGGTGAAGGACGCCATGGAAATCACCCTGGAAGCGATCCAGGCAAGGGAAGACGGGGAGAAGATCTGTACCTACGGGCCCCTGATACACAATCGCCAAGTGCTGGAGATGCTCGAATCCAAGGGGATCAAGGAGGAAAGCCGGCTGGAGAACTGCGCAGGGAAGAAGGTGGTCATCCGGGCGCACGGGATTCCTCCCAGCGAAAGGCAGCGACTGCGGGAAATCGATGCGACGCTGCTGGACGCCACTTGCAAGCGGGTTGCACGGGTCCACGCCGTGATCAAGCGCCATGCCCGGAGAGGCTACCACACAGTGATCGTCGGGGATGCCGATCATGCCGAAGTCATCGGGTTGATGGGCTACACGGAAGGACTGGGAGTCGTCATCAACAGGCCGGAACAGGTGATGGAACTTCCCGTGTCCTGGGACAAAGTGCTCCTGGTTGCCCAGACAACCCAGAATGAAGAAATATTCGAACAGATCCGGAAGGCGTTCGAGGCTCGATATCCGCTGGGGATCGTCAAGAAAACCATTTGCGATTCCACGCACGAGAGGCAGGCGGAAGTGAGAAGGTTGTGCTCCATGGTCGACGCCATGGTGGTGGTAGGAGGGTTTCATAGCGGCAACACGGTGAGGCTGGCCGAAGTGGCCCGGGAATGCGGAATTCCCACCTATCACGTGGAAACGGAGGCGGACCTGATCCCCCAGGAGATGGCCAGGTACGAAACGGTCGGTGTCTCGGCGGGTGCCTCCACTCCCAACTGGATCATCCAGGATGTGGTCCATTTTCTCGAATCCGTGAGACCGGAGACTCAAGACGGCACCCTGAGGTTCAAGAGAACCCTGGAACACCTCGTCTACGGTAACGTCCTCGCCGCCCTCGGCGCCGCGCTGCTCAGCGGGGCCGTCCAGGCGCTCACGGGCTTGCCCGTTTCGGTCAAGAGCGGTCTCATCGCGGCCCTGTACGTCTTCGCCATGCACTCCCTCAACATTTACCTGGACCGCAACGCCATCCAGTTGAACAATCCCGGGAGAGCCGTTTTCTACTTCCAGAGACAGACTTTGTTCACCTGGGCGGGTGTTCTGGCTGTCGTCGGCCTGCTGGCACTCGCCCTCGGCAAGGGATTCATGACTTTTGCGGCCATGGCCTTCCTGGTGGCTGCAGGGAGCCTCTACGCCATTCCCCTTCCCTCCTGGCTCAAGAGCCTGCAGGCGATCAAGATCAAAGACATTCCCACCTCCAAGACACTGCTCATTCCTCTGGCCTGGGCCGCGGTGACCACTCTGGTGCCTATTCTTCCCCATCTGCCCGTGGGCTTCGGGCGAATGCTTTATGCGTTTTGGGTCGTTTTTCTCATGGTGGTCATCCGGACGGCCCTGATGGACTTCCTGGCGGTGCAGGGGGATCGCCTCGTGGGGAAAGAAACCCTGGTTGTCATGGTGGGCGAGAAGAGAGCGGCTCGGTACGTGGTGGGTATTCTGGTACTCTTGGCCATATCCCTTATCGCAGGGCCCATGACTGGTGCGAGCAGCGGTTTCGCCTGCCTGGCGCTGCCGGTGACGGTCGCATACGGGGGATTGCTCAGCCTCTGCGTGCGCAAGCAATTCATGGGGGCGTCCACTTTCGAGGCCATGGTGGAATCGGTGCTCATAGCCGTAGGCATGATCGCACTCGGCTGGAATGCGGTCGCTTGAACAGTGGAAGGCAGCCCCTTCACCCTCCCTCGCCCCCATGGCTGTGGAACCTTGCAAATCCTTTCAATCCTTCTCTCAGGGAAAGGTCGGGGTTGGGGAGGCTCAGTTCGATTTCGTAGTATGAGGGCTGGTCCACTCCCGGTGTGATGGGGGCCCACGACAAACGGGTCACCGTCGCCTCGAAGGTCCGGCCGGGCATGGACTCGAGGGTGACCTCGGCCTTTTCCCCCGAGCGGATCTTTACTGCTTCGAACTCGTGGATCTGGGTCTTCATGAGCATGGGATCCAGGACTCCAACCACGAGGGCAGGGGTGCCAGGCCCCAGTTCGGCCCCTTCTCTCACTTCCGTATGGATTCCAATGACGTGTCCCGAGATGGGAGACACCAGGGAGGCCTCCTGGGGAACAGCGTCGGATTTGACTTGTTTTCCCAACTGCTCTTTCAACAGCGCCAAATCGTCCTTGGCGATGGTGCGCTCCAGCGCGATGCGCTCCTGGAGGGCGGCGCGGTTTTTTAGGAGGAATTGCCGCTCCTGTTCGAGGTTCTCAACGCTCTGCGGCGAGGCCATGCTGGCCTCTGCAAGTTTGCGTGCTTCCTTGAGCTTGGTGTCGATGGTGGTGATGCTCCTGTCCAGTTCCGTGAGTCGGGCCTGCAAGTCTGGGATCTGAGGGGGCTCGAGCCGTCTTCGGATGAGTTGCATCATGTCTGGGGGGAGGCGATAGCGGAGGAGCAAATCCCCTTCTTTCACCCGCTGACCGGGTTGGACCTGCATGGAGGAAACGATCCCTCGGAAGGGCATGATCACATTGCGCTTGAGAGAACAGAAAAGCTTGCCCTGGACGATGATGTCGTCAGGCTTCCCTTGGGAAGGGGGCGACTGGGTCTGCTGTGCCTCCAGCGCCCATGCATGCGTGACGACTGGTCCCTGAAGAATCAAGAGTGCCCAAAAGACCAGGGAAACAGCGAATGCGGCTGCCACGGAAAGAAAAGCGCACGGGGAACCGCGTTTCTTACCCAGGTTCGATGCGACCTCGCCGGGGACCTGGGGCAACCCGCAGGAAACGGCCTCGCTAAGATTTGTCTTGACCCTGCACGATGGAGTCATGATCCGCCTTTTCATAAGAGTCGGGGTTCACATAGCGCTTGAGCAGGTTTCCTGAGAGGGTTCTCAGGGCCAGGACCGATTTTTCATATTCCAGTTCCTTGGCAAGTGAGTTCTTGCGGGCGTCGAGGTGTCTCCGTCGTTGGGTCAGGACGGTTGCAAGATTCTCCCTCCCGGAGTCGTACGCGATCCGGGACTGCCTTTCCAGAAGAGAAGCCAGCTCCTCCTGGGAGCCTGCCAGCTTCAACTGGGTCCTTGCGTCTCTCAGCTTCTCCAGGGCGTTTTTCCACTTCGTTTCCAGGTCTGTTTCCTTCATCCCGCTTTCCGCGTTGAACTGCTGGAGGATGGTCTTCTGGCGGCTGATGTTGTGGTAACGTTTTAGCCCGTCCCATACCGGCAGTTCAAAACCCACTGAAAAGAAAAGGCCTTTATCCGTTGTGGTGCCGAGAGGATCGGTGGTACTCAGGCCGAAGAGCAGGTTGGGCATGAACCGGGCATAAGCGACGGTCACATTACGTTTTTGAAGTTCCAGTTTCAGTTTTTGGATTTTCAGTTCCACGGAGTTGCTCTTGGCTTCCTGAAGAGAAACCCCGTCGGGGTCGAACCCCTCGATTACTTGTGCTTTGGCGTTTTGGAGGTCCAAGTCGGGCATCTGGTCCGGTTGAAGACCAAGGAGGTGTTTCATTCCGTCCAGGACCGTCATGCGGGCGGACACCACCTTTTCCAACTCCGCCTTTCCCATTTCCACCTCCTGTTCCGCCATCCGCAGTTCCAGCAGACTCGACCCTCCCGTGGCGATTCGGTTCTGGTGGAAGAGAACGCTCTGTTCCGCGAGATCGATCCATTCATTCTGGAGCGCTTCAAGCCGCTGCATTTTGTCCAGGTCGAGATAGCCGATCGCCAATCGCTGCAGGGCGTCGGAGATGGCCTGCACGTGGGCGAGCACCGCGATGCGCGTGACAACTTTTCGAGCCTGCAACGTCACATACACTTCCACGGGATTGTAAGAGTCCACGGCGAATTCGAGAGAATACGGATCGTTGCCGCTGGCGTCGGAAGGCTGCTGGGGATAGTACCGAGTGCGGAAGGTCACGCCGGGGACGAAGGCGAAGCGGCTGTCGGATTCGTCTAGGCGGCGCACTTGCACTTCCAGGGAGGTGTTGGCGAGAAATGGGGAATATCGCAGCAGCTGCCCCACCGCCGTAGAATAACCCATGGCGCCGGAAACGGTCAGAGGATTTCGCGGCTGCGTTTCACCCGAAAAGCAGTCCGATGCAGGGGCGAAGGTGACCCCCACCCAGAAAACCAGCATGAGGAGGAGATTCGAGGGGTGTTTCATGGATTGCACCTCAGGCTTGAGTGGGGCGGCAATGGATTGAGGGTCCGCTCGCTGGTGAGGAGCCCGTCTTCCAGGAAGTAGACCCGGTGGCATCGGGCGGCCACCTGGGGGTCGTGGGTCACCAGGACCACGGCGATGTTTTCTTCTTCCACCAATTGTTGGAAATGGTCCATCACCAGCTGACTGTGTTCACGGTCCAGTTGGCCGGTGGGCTCATCGGCAAGGATGATCTGTGGCCGGTTGACCAGGGCCCTGGCGACCGCCACTCTTTGTTGTTCTCCCCCTGAGAGGAGGTTGGAGGGATGGTGCAGTCGGTGGAGCAAGTTGACCCTGGAGAGGGTTTCCCTGATCCTGGGGGCGCGCTCACTGCGGCGGACCCCGGCATAAATCAGTGGAAATTCAAGATTTTCATAGACTGTGGTGTTCTCGATGAGGTTGCAGCTCTGAAACACGAAACCGATGCATTTCCTTCGGAATTCCGCCTGCTGGGAACGATTCAAGGTGAGAAGGTCCCTTCCCAGGGCACGGTAGCTTCCACGGGACGGCACGAGAAGGAGGCCGAGAATGCTCAAAAGGGTCGACTTGCCGCAACCCGAGGGGCCCATCACCGCCGCCATCTCATTGTAGCCGACGGTGAGACTCACCCCCTTCAGGACGGGAATGGCTCCTGCGCCGTTGTGGTATTCGTGGCTGACCTCGCTGACCTCGATAAGGGGAGATTTTGCAAGGGAAGGGGCTGAAGGGGGGCTACTCATAGCGGATTGCCTTCACCACCTCCATCCGGCTCGCACGCAAAGCCGGATAGAATCCGGCCCCGATCCCGAGGATGAGGGCAAACAGAAGGCCGACCATCATGAAGCGGAGGAAAAGGTCTTCCTGGGGAGGACTGGAAAGGAGCTTGCCGATGACCTCCATGATCGTCCTCCCGAAACCGATGCCGATCACCGCCGATCCAAGGCTCAGGCAGAGGGCTTCCGTGAGGAACTGTGCCAGGATGTCCCCGTCTTCGGCCCCCATGGCTTTCTTGAGGCCGATCTCACGGGTTCGTGCCTGCACCGCAGACATCATTCCGTTCCAGATGCCAAACCCCCCCAGGACGAGGGTGGCGAGCACCGAGAGGTAAATGAACCACTCGACCCACCACACGATGCGCTTCACCCGCTTGAGTTGCTCCTTCGCGAAGACCACACGGAGCCTGTCGGAAGACTGGTGGGAGGAGACAAGGCTTTCCATGTGATCGGCGACGCCCTCCACATCGTCCCATGTGGCGCAGCGGATGTAAAGGCGATCACGGGTCATGCCCGCGATCCGATCCAGTGCTGTGGTGAGGGGAATGAACGCAAATTGGGTCCGGTCTCCAACGCCCAGCCCCCCAAGAATTCCCACAACCCGGAATATGTCCCGGTCGATGGAGATGAAAGACCCGACCGCATCGTGTTCTCCGAAGATCCTCCTGGCCAACTCCGCACCGAGAACGCAAACCTTCTGCCTCCCCTGGACCTCCCCTTGTCCGAAAAGGGTCCCGGCAGCGGGATAAAAGCTGTTCACGTCCCAGAAGTATTCGTCTACGCCGAAAAGCGTGTAGTGCTCCGTCCTATTGCGCCAGACAGAAGCGGCAGCACCTCGCTTCACTCCGGACAGACTGGCCAGGTCCACACCGGGATACCCGCGCACCGCTTCAACCGTACGGTCTTCAAAGCTTTGAACTCTGGACGATTGGTGCCGATCGGGGAGAAATTCTTCGAAATACGCCTTGATGAGAGTACACCCGCCCAGGAGTTCAAGGTCCTGGTTCAGGTTCTTCTTCACGTCCCGACTCATGGTGCTGACCGCAATGAGACCGGCCGTCCCCAAGGCGATGGAAAGGATGACCCCGAAGTAGCGTCTCCGTTGACGAACCACCTGGCGGGAACTCACCCTGAGAATGTCAAAGAGTTTTGTCATGGAACTCGATCATGCATATGCACACCCTTTGCGGGAACGGGTGCACCAAGACTTCTTCAGCGTGCTGCGGCGATGAGAATCTGAGGGCCCAGCCAACATCCGTGGCGGGCCTGATGAAGAGAATGTGAAAATGAACCTGCCTGCCGGCGGCTTCGCTGGAACCGGGCGCTCACCCGGCGTTCTTCTATAGCTTCTTATACGACCCCTTCACCCCCCCTGGACAGAGCACCGGCTCCCCTGCGCTGGTTTCGAAGCCGGCTCGGCCTCTTCCTCCTCAGGCCCAATGCGCGGCAATTCCAGGTCATCCAGACGAATGCGGTATTTCTTGGCCAAACCATCGAGGACATTCAACACAAAATCAATGTGCCGAGGTTCGTGAGTGCTCATGTAGGCAGTCCGAATGATGGCCTGGCCCTTGGGGACGGCGGGGTATACAGCGGGGAGGGCGAATACTCCCCTATCAAAAAGCTCAAGGGAGAGGCGGTAAGCTTTCTCTTCAGGACCTACGTGGATGGGGATAATGGGGGTTTCCGTATCCTTGGTTTTGAGCCCGATTTCCCGGTAGCCCGCCCGGGCTTTGTGGGTGTTCTCCCTTAAGCGATCGAGCCGGGAAGGCTCTTTCTCCAAGATATCCAGGCAAGCCAGAACCGTCGCCACGTTGCTTGCGGGAAGAGCGGCGGAGAAAATGAGCGTCTTGGAATTGTGTTTCACATGCTCCAACACATCCTCGTCGTCAGCCGCGATGAAGCCGCCGATGGATGCAAGGGCCTTGCTGAAGGTGCCCATGATGTAGTCGACGCCTTCCACCGTCCCGTAATGCTCTGGAGTGCCCGCGCCCCTGCGCCCCATGACGCCCAGTCCGTGGGCGTCATCCACGTAGATGATCAGGTCGGGAAATTCCTCCTTCAGGCGAATCAACCCGGGAAGGGGCGAAACATCGCCGGACATGCTGAACACGCCCTCGGTGATGAGAAAGATGCAACTCTCGGGAGATCTCTCTCTTGCCCAGCGAACCTTCCGGGCGGCCGCCTCCACGTTGTTGTGGACAAAGGGAACGATTCTCGCCTGGGAAAGACGACAGCCGGCGTAAATACTGGCATGGATCTCCTTGTCGCAAAGAATGACATCGTCGGCGGTGGCAAGAGATGCGATGGCCCCAAGATTGGCACTGAAACCGGTTGTGTGGACAAGAGCCCTCTTTTTCCCCACAAAGGCGGCCAGACGCTCCTCGAGGATTTCATGGAGAGTCATGTTCCCACAAAGGAATCGGGAGCCGCCGGGGCCGGTCCCCCAACGATGGAGGGATTGGATGGTTGCTTCGATGACGCGCGGATCGTGGGTAAAACCCAGGTAGTCGTTGGATCCAACCATGACAAGGCGACGGCTTCCCACTTCCACCTCCGGCCCATATGATCGCGAGATGGGGTGAAAGTAAGGATAAAACCCATTTTCCTTCACGGATCGCACGTATTCCGCGAAAGGTTTATAGCGCGTCTTGAGAATCATGTGGATGTCTCCCTGGTGAGCATCGTGAAATAGTTTTTGAGCCCCTCACAAAAACTATAATTAAAACCCTATTATACTTCCCACTGAGCAAAGTCAAACCGAAACATCCGATACTCATATGCATCGTGTCAAGTTTCTGGAAAATCTTCCGGGCGAATTCATTGACACGCGGACCATGCTTCAATATAGTCGCGCCACGCTGCCTCGACGGAAGAAAAGGCCCCCATGAAGCGGGCGGCATTCTCCGAAAAACGTTTTCCCATGTCAAGGCCGGATCGCAAATGTTGCGGTTTTGCCATCAACAATTGGTTTAAAAGATGCCGGAGTCTCCCCCTGCGATGCAGTCTTCCCCAATCCCTTCAAGACGCGATGGAATCGGGGGATGGCTTGTCCTGGCTCTCGGCCTCGCCGTGTACATAGCGGTTCAGGGATATCTCGTGTGGGGCCCCCTGTGGACCAGGGACCTCCCACCGGAGGTGGACGACAGCCTGGCTTTCCTTGTTCGCACCCAGGAGATGGAGGAGTGTTTCTTCCAGGACTGCCCCGCGCTAGAAGACTTGCGACAGCAGTTCCAGGAACAAACGACCGATCCCAGGGTCATCCGGCAGCGGGCCCTGGCCACTTTTCCCTTTCCCTTCTACCACCCTCTTTTTTCCGCAGTCCTCCTGGGGTTGAAACGGCTGGGACCGGACCTCATCTGGTCGTACAAAGTGCTGTGGAGTCTGGCTCCACCCTTTTTTGGGGTAGCCTTCGCCTTCCTTCTGTCCGTCTTCTGGGACCGGACCGTGGCGGGAGCCACCCTCGCCCTGCTCGCGTTCAAAGTCTTTCCATGCACGGGACTGCACTATTTGACCCCGTCGAACCTGGCGACAGGAATGGCGGTGCTCTTGTGGGCCCGCATTCTCCAACGCCAGGGAGACGCTCTCTGGGCCCTCCTGATTGGTGCCCTGCTGCTTCCGCCCATCCACCCTGTGGGCGCGGTTCATCTCGTCATCGCCATGCTGCTGGCCCTCTCCATAGCTGAACCGCAAAAAAGAGGGAGAGTCTGGAGAGTTGCGATCGGCATAGGCGGGGTCGGTCTCGTGGGAGCCTATGTCCTGTCCTTTGTGGGGAGGCCCCAGATCTTAAACGTTTTTTCAGGCATGGCTGCCCTGCCGTCTTTGAAGCAGGTTGCCGAGGCTTACGGCTTCAATGTGGTGGGTGCGGCGGCAGCCATGGTGAACCTGAAAGAGGGGCTCTTCGGCCCATTCTTTGTTTTCCTTCCGGCCGTTGTCCTCGGGATCCTTCTCATGCCCTCCCGGGACCGCCGAGGGTTGATGCGCTTTCTCATCATCTCGGTCCTGGTGCTCATTGCCTCCCTTTATCACACGCATCCGGTTTCGCCCGAAGGGGACCTTTTCTTCCGCCTGTGGATTCCCATGGTCGTGGTCCTCGTCGGCGCGACGGGGCACGCCTTCGTGTTCACCCTTTCGGAGAGCGTCCGGCGCTTGAAGTCCTTTGCCGGGACTGCCGTCCAGGGGCTTTCCCGGAACGTGGAACGACTCTGGCCTCTCTTTGTCTGTGCCGCACTCGTGGGGTATGGGATGGAAACAGCTCTTTCGGGCGCGGAAATCGTGGAGGCAACCCGGCAGTACATGCAGGACCGGCAGCCCCTGAGCCTCGACCGCAAACAGGTGGAACGCATGCTTGCCGAATCAAAACCGGGTGACCGCGTGCTCTACACGAGCACCATTTCCATGGCCTTCTATTTCATCCACGGTGCCATGCAGCGGGGAGCGGTGTATTACCACCCCGCCTTCGAGGGGACTTCCGTGGAAATGGAATGGCTCAGGCGGCCGAAACTTAAGTTCGCCGTCGGCTACAATCCGACGGTCTATCACCCCGCCTACGAAGGGCTCGACGAAAAGGACAGGTGCATTTCCCTTCCCGAATTTCGGTACTCGCCCTTGGGGAGGCGCCGAAAACACCACCCGGTCGCCCGGGAAGGGTGGATTCCCGCTTGGGAATATCGCTGGATCCAGTTGGAAGCGACAGAACAACCCCGATCCGCGTCCCTCCGCGTTCTCATTCGGAATCCAGGGGGCGCCGGGGAACTCTCCCTTGTTTCAAGAAGTTCAAACGAAAAAAAAGAGACATGGTCAGACGAAGTCGCAAGGGTGGTGATTCACCAAAACTGGACGGGATGGCTTGAAATGCCCACAAGAAATAGAGAGAATGACGACAATTCCAAAAGTTTCCGACTCGTGCCGACCAGTGGACTGGACAGGTACTCCATAGGGGGCGTTGTGTTCGGGGAGGATCCCCTCAACTGGCCTTGGAGGCAAAAAGCCCGATTGATTCTGAAAAGCAGGGTGCCAGGGGAAGACGAGATGGAGGTCACCTTCGACCCTTGTGCTCTCCTTCCCTGCGGCAAGGGCACCGGAGACTTCCAACTCTTGCACGACGGGGGATCATCCGTCCTGTTTGTGACCGCTCAATGACGGCCGAGAGGAGCCTTTCGAATCCTAAGGCAGCAAGCCGGCCGCGCTTCCCGCCCAACCCTTCCTTTCCCATCCCGCTCATGAACCTTCCGGGGGAGAAATCTGAAGAGCATGCTCAAGGAATGAAACTATTTGGACGAATACTGTCAAGAAGAGGACTGGAACCTCAGCAACCTTTGCTCACACTCTGTGGGAACAACCGAATCCGCAAAAATAGTGGTCAAGGCAGATATCGAGGTTCATACCATCCGAAACTTGGAATTGCGCGTAGAAAAGCATACTTACTGGATGGGAAATGGGTACTTCTACCTATTTACATCGTGGGTGCCTTGCTTAAAGTTGAGATAATCACTGCAATAGATCCGATTTCATTCAACCATTCCGGGAGATTTACTCGGTTGTTTTCACACATGGATCACGGAAGGAGAAAATAATGAGCAAGTGGCGCAATCAAATATTCTGGCTGGTACTTCTTGGGACCATGGCGTATCTGACGCTTGGTGCCTTCATGACCAATGGGGCATGGGCACAGAGCCCTCCCATCATCTGGAACCCGGTGCAAGTGGATGGAGCCAATACCGGGCTCGATACTTCCATTGCCAGGGATGCGGCAAACAATGTCCACATCAGCTACTACGATGTCACAAACGGCGACCTCAAATACGCCAACAATAAATCTGGGGCGTTTGTGGCTGTGACGGTGGATGGCGGGGGTGCAGGGGGACCTAATGTGGGAGAGTTTTCATCCATTGCCTTGGATAACCTCGGAAATGTGCACATCAGCTACTATGATGCCACCAACGGCGCACTCAATTACGCCACCAACGCCTCCGGTGCGTTTGTCGTGTTCCCGGCAATCGACGGCGGCATTGGGGGAGGTTTGGACGCGGGCCAGGATACCTCCATTTTCGTTGATGCCAACGGGACCGTCCACATCAGCTACTATGACGTGGCCAACGGGGATCTGAAGTACGCCTTTGGCGGCCCTGCAGGTTTCACTACCGTGGTGGTGGATGACGGGGGGATAGCCGACGACAATGTTGGTCAGTATACCTCCATTGCTGTCGTTGGTGATGTTGTGCACATCAGTTACCATGACGTCACCAACGGAGCCCTCAAGTACGCCACGGGGACCTCTCCAGGGCCTTTCACCGTGGAGGTCGTTGATGCGGCGGGCGGTTTCACGGGTTGGGACAGTTCCATTGCCGTGGACTCCCTTGGAACAGTGCATATCAGCTACTACGACTTCTTCGACTTTGATTTGAAGTACGCATCGGGGACTGCAGGTGCCTTCGCCGTTGTCACCCTGGATGACGGCGGGATAAACAACGACGATGTGGGGCAATACACTTCCCTGGCTCTTGATTCGGGGGGCTTCGTGCACATCAGCTATTACGATTTCAGCAACGCCGCCCTAAAGTATGCGAACAACACCACCGGTTCATTCGAGACGAGTTTCGTCGTGGAGGGGGATGGTGTCACGAGTGACCCGGGTCTCTATTCGTCCATTGCCGTCGACTCGGGGGATCACGTGCACATCAGTTACCATGACGCCGTCGCCGGCACGGCCAACCACGTCAACAGTGTCAAGAATCGCAAGTCAGATTTCAATGCCAATGGGAAATCGGACATTTTTTGGCAGTATCTCGGTGACGCGAGCGTTGTCCTGTGGTTGATGAACGGTTCGAGCATTGCAACGGATGGATTGGTGGCCACCGTTGGAGATCTCAGTTGGGCGATCGCTGGGAACGCCGACTTCGACGGCGACAATGACGCGGATATTCTCTGGAGACATGGCCCTACGGGACAGATCTACCTTTGGGCCATGAACGGAACGGCCATTGCCTCCGCCACTCTTGTCGCCACACTGCCCGACCCGGCCTGGACGATCGAGAAGGTGGCAGATTTCACGGGTGACAATCGGGCGGACATCTTGTGGAGGCACGGTCCTACCGGACAGATTTACCTTTGGACGATGAACGGGCATGCCATCACCGCTGCCGACCTGGTGGCGACGGTGCCCGACCCCAACTGGGTCATTGACAAGGTGGGGGATTTCACGGGTGACAATCGGGCGGACATCTTGTGGAGACACGGTCCTACCGGACAGATTTACCTTTGGACGATGAACGGGCCTGTCATCACTGCATCCGATTTGGTGACAACCCTTCCCGATCCGAACTGGGTGATAGAGAAAACGGGCGATTTCAATGCCGATGGTCGAGGGGACATTCTTTGGAGGCATGGTCCGAGCGGTCAGGTCTGGCTCTGGACCATGAACGGACCGGTACTCACCTCCGCGGCGTTGGTAGCCACGGTTCCCGACCCCGACTGGATCATCGCCGAGGTCGCGGACCTCGATGCGGACAACAAGGCCGACATTTTCTGGAGGCACGGTCCGAGTGGTCAGCTTTACCTGTGGAGAATGAACGGTCCTTCTGTGACCGCTGCTGATTTGGTGGCGACAGTTCCTGACCCCAACTGGGTCATCAGGAACTAGCCGCTGCTATTGATAAGGGATTGAAGACAAGGGAGGGGATGGAACAGGAGTTGCCATCCCCTTCATGGTTTCAGGATAAAGCCTGATGCGCCCTTGGATCGGGCGAGACGGAAGAGCACCGACCCCGTTTCGAAAATCTGTTAATTGACCCCACCGAGACTGGCAAGCCCTGAATAATAAAGGCTCAATCCATTATAATAGGCGGCCCAAAACGAACTATCAATTGCATCTGTGGTGTAATCATATCCGTAATAGGTGTAGTACAGGTAGTACCAGGTGTAATATTTATACAGCCAGTCATAATACGCATTTTCCCATGCGCTATACGAATATGAGGTCAATGTGCCGTAATAATATCCGTTTAGGGCGTCCTGCTCTGCGTAATCGGCATAGATTTCCGCGTAGTCGGCATAGGTCATGGCATAATAAGTATAAGTGTTTGCGGTGCTGTAATAACCCCATGAATCAAAGTACAGAGCGTATTCTGCATAGTAGGTTGCGTAGGCATGATAATAGTTGCTGCACCATGCGTAATAGGATGCGTTCGCAAAATAGCCGGCATTTGCAGCACTGGAACTCAATGCCAGCACACAAAAACACCAGACAAATGCAATCTTCTTGAGTTGTATCTTGATCTGTTCAATCATGGCGGTTTCCTTTCCTTGGTGAAAAATGCTGTCTGCAGTTCCTCCCTCGACATCTGCCTCGAATCACAAACGATACTATCTGAAACCCAAACTGAGCGGCCTCGGAGCCAACATCAGGCCATTGGAGCGAACCGTGACCCGAGATGTTTCAAGCCGGATGTTGGCATTCAGTTGGCTGGTCGGATTCACTGGACTGCTGCTTTCGCCGCAATGAAGGACCGCGACCATTGGACTGAACGTCGCAGAGCTTGGATGCAAATCTGCCTCTCTTCCGAGAACAGCCATCAGACGTCCCCGGATCAAGGCGGATCGAGGTGGCTTTGCCCCCTGCTGCGTTCCCGCCCGTTCCCCAAAGTCCCCGCAATGCCCAAGGAAGTTCTTGGATAGTGATGGGAAGGGGTACGGCATGACAACCTTGAGGCTCATCGAGAAAAATGCACTATCGCTTCCCCGAAATTCAGTTGGGACCGGTCGTCGATGGCTGGGCAAGCGCGGGTTTCGGAGGCAGAGACTTCTCAAACTGATGATACTCCTCTTCGGTGAGAATACCCCTGAGGTCCTGCTTTATGGCTTCCTCACTCGCTTCTGCCAACTGTTTCAGGCTTTCAGGACTGGGAGGGGTCCCCTCCGAAGCCGCCCTTTTTGCCTGGCGAAGTGAATCGGCGTGCCTCTTGAAGACTTCGGCAACTTTTCCTCGCTTTTCTTCAGACAAATTTTCCATCCAAGAAAGGGGAGCTGGAGGCATGGGCAAGCCCGGCGGCTTGCCGGGTTCACCCGCCACCGCCGGCAATCGCGGTGGAGGGCTTTCCGGAAGGGCCGATGGACGCCCAGGAGGTTGAATCCCGGCCTGTGTCCGGGGCACAGGACCCGGCGCTGGTCCCGACAGGTTGCGTTCGACCCGTTTGAGTGTTTGATCCAGATTCCTGGAAATGGAGGCGAGGGATTCCTCCACCTTACCCATTCTGTTCTCCAGATCATTTTGCTTTGCAGCCAGGGACTTTATGGCCGCGACGTCTTCCTTGGAAATGTCAGGGGAGAGAAACCTGATCCCGGCGCTGGTGAGGAGGAGGATGATGGCTGCCTGAAGTGAAATCGCCTTCCAGTCCGTCATGGAGCTTCTTGCCTCATTGAATTGAGCGGATCTTCTAACGTTGGAGGTGGGGGATTGCGTTGCCGGTGCCAACCGACCGCAAATGATTTTGAAGGACCGTTGAATCAATGTCAATTCTATTCTGTTGTTCAAAAGGAATCACAGAGCGAAGTCTTGGGGATTTCTCGACGGATTCTTGACGCGATGCCCAGAACTTCTCGTGGATTTCTGCGAATTCGAGAAAGCACGGTGCTCGAAATGTGCGCCCGGCACCCGCTGGGGAGCGGCTACAAAAGGGTGGGCCGTTCAATCGCGCCGGGAAACAAAGGTACGGGTGGGTCTTGGTGTGCGGATTGCATGTTGCCTTGTATGCTGCTCCGGGCGATATGATTCAGGTGCTGTCCAAGCGCTGTCCGGACGTACTTGGCTCGCAGGGTTCGGATGAATAAGGTTTCATGTAAGCAGGGAGATTGTCGTGAAAATTGTGGCACGTGTCATCACCGTTATGGTCTTGCTTCTGTCCTCGGCTTTTTATGCGGCAGCGCAGCCGGAGGTTCTCTTCACGCCCAAGGGCTATGAGGCTGACCGGTCCTTTCACAATAGGAAAGGCGTCGTCAGAGCCCGATCTGTGGATGTGAGCCTGCCCGTACTGCCCGGGCTCCCTGCCGAGAGGCGGTCGGCTGATTTGAAACAGCATGAACTGCTGTTGAATTTATTTGATGATGTGGTGCTTCCCGCAAGGTTGCATCGCGTTGAACGGGAGGCCGATGGACTGGCCTGGGTGGGTAAGCTCGACGGCTTCCCTGCCGGTGATGTCGTCATTGTCGCAAGGGATGGAGTGGTGGCGGGGAGCATCACCTCACCTGAGGCGGCCTATTCCATCCGGTACGACGGGTACAGTCACGTGGTGGAGGAGGTGGACCGATCAGCGTTGCCCGATGCGGACGATAATTTCATCGACCTGCAGCCGCCACAGCTTGAAGAGACGACAGACCCGCAGGCCACTGTGGATGATGGGTCAACGATCGATGTCCTGGTCGTCTACACTCCGGCGGCCCGCGTCTCAGCGGGAGGCACAAGCGCCATCCAGTCCAGGATTCAACTCGGCGTGGCGGAATCGAACGCCGGTTACGCCAACAGCGGCGTCATCCAGAGGCTGAGACTGGTGGGAGCAATTGAAGTGAGCTATTCGGAATCAGGAGACATCGTCACCGATCTCAACCGGGTCACAGCCCCTTCCGACGGGTTTTTGGACACGGTGCCGACCCTGCGGAACAACTACAAGGCGGATTTGGTCTCCCTCGTCACCGCAACACCTAATACCCAGTACTGCGGGGTTGCCTGGCTCATGTCTGGCAACAACCCCGGTTTTGCCCCCTATGCCTATAGTGTGGTGGAGGAGGTGTGCATCAGCCCCAACTACACCTTTGCCCATGAACTGGGTCACAACATGGGGCTGAACCACGCGCGGACCGACCCTGTAGGAGACGGGGCGTATTCCTACTCCTATGGATACAAGGATCCCAACAATGCCTTTAGGACTATCATGGCATACGACTGCCCCGGCGGATGTCCCCGCATTCTGAATTTCTCCAATCCCAACGTGACGTATGCCGGCAAGCCGACTGGGGTTTCCGAGACCGCAGTGAATTCTGCCAACAACGCCCTCAGTCTCAACAATACCCGGGTCACGGTAGCAAACTGGCGGGTGGGAGCGACACCCCGGGTCACGGTCACCTATCCCAACGGGGGAGAATCCTTGCCAGCGGGTTCCCAGCAAGTCATTGCATGGACGGCTTCTGACCTCAGTTCCTCATCCACAACGAAGGTTTACTATACCGATGCCAGTGGAACGGATCTCTCCCTCGTAGCCGAAGTGTCCCCGACCACCACCTCTTGTGTCTGGACGGTCCCCCACACTCCCGGCGCCACCGGCAGAATCCGGGTTTGTTCCAGCAACGGCAGCACATGTGAGGCACAGGATCTTTCCGATTCCCAGTTCCTTGTCACGTCTGCGGTCACTGCCGGTGCAATGAATGATCTGAACGGTGACACCATCGCAGATATCCTCTGGCACCATCAAGGAAGTGGGAGTCTGGTTGCCTGGTTCATGAATGGCCTGACCATTGCGGGAGACTCTTTTCTCGCTCCTGCCCAGGTCAGCGATACGGGGTGGCAGGTCAGGGGAATTGTGGATTTGAACCGGGACGGGAATTCGGACCTCCTTTGGTACCATGAGCCTTCGGGTTCCCTTTATGCCTGGCTCATGAACGGCGTCCAGGCAATCGTTGGAACATCGCTTTGGCCGCCCTTGGTGTCTGATAAGCTATGGAAGATCGCGGCCGTGGCTGATTTCGACAAGGATGGCAACAATGACTTCCTCTGGCAGCACACAGGGACGGGGCACCTCGCCGTCTGGCACATGGACGGCCTCTATCTGAGAGGGGGCTCATACCTGGCGCCGAGCCAGGTGCCGGACACCCAATGGCAGATTCGCGCCGCCGGAGACTTCAACGGCGACGGAGCAGTGGATATCCTGTGGCAGAACGCGACGACGGGACATCTCTATGTGTGGCTCATGAACGGCGTGGTTGCCATGAGCGGGGTACCGCTGGCGCCGAACCAGGTTGCGGACACTCAGTGGCAGATCCGCGGTGCCAGGGATTTCAACGGCGACGGAAATACCGATATCCTCTGGTACCACAAGTCAGCAGGCTATCTCTATGTGTGGCTCATGAACGGCCTGACCGCCACAGTCGGATTGCCTCTCACCCCTGCCCAAGTGCCGGACACCCAATGGCAGATCGTGGTGCGATAGAGCCCTCACGGTAGATCGTGTGTGGACGTTGAAATCCTGAGTGGGTTGATGGCCAGCTTGCAAGGAGTGTGGCGCGAAGCGGAAGAAGCACTTCTGGTTCGGCTGCCCACTCAGGATTGCATGCCGTTTGGGAGAAACAGTTCCTGCCCAGTGGAAGCACCTGAGGAAGAGTAACTCCCCGCTCTCTTGTGCTCTCCCGTTGTCAATGGGACCTCAGTGATGTCTGAAGAGAGCCCTGACTCACGCCGTTCGTTCTTCCCCTTCTGAATCGCCAATCCGAGGCCCTATTTGGGCAGGATGGCAAGAAGCACACCAAGCTGACAGATTGGACCCAGTTTTCATCGTGATCCGCTGATGCCATTTCCAGACATCTGATTCCCCATTCCCCCTCAAAGAATATCGACACCCGATTGAAAAGCTGCTAAGGAACAAGCTTCGATTGGCAGCTCCACGGATCAGGAAGGTGGTCTTTGATTCTATTACCAACAAGGGTCGGCTGACTGAGTGCGTCCATGTAGCGACCTTGTCATCGTCAGCCTCCCCTGCTCGCAACCTTCATCCTCACGGGGGCCTGGGGAACATCACGCCATGATCGTCAGTTGGAACCGGAGTCTCCGCTGGCTTCACCAAAACGCCAGAAGAGCTTGAGGGGATTTGAAATCGCCGTTGTCATCATGTTTGCACCCTCGCACAATTACCCAGCTACGCTGAGGAATGCGAGATCATTTCACCCCATCTCGAGGGACTCACCATTGCACACTGCTCGGCCACGCACATGCCTCGGGAGAGGAGGGGGTTATTCACCAGGCAAAGGTCTCCCCAACTCTCGTGTGAGTGAATATTGAAAACCGGCAAGCTTTCAGATGAGCAAAAAAGGACAGAAAGGACAATCGCTGAAGTCCTCATCCGATAGCAATTCGAATGAAGAAAAGGATGCCCGTGTCGCGGCGCTCAGCCAGGTGCTAATAGAAAAGAATCAAGAGATCGCAGGTCTTCTGCAAAGCCTTGCCGGGCGAGAGGCTCAGGTCCTCTCCCTCAAAGCAAGGCTGGCCGACTCTGATTCGCTCATAGCAAGTCTGCGGGATGAAAACAGGAGGGCGAATGAAACGATCCAAATGCTCACGGGGAGCTGGTCGTGGCGCATCACGAAGCCGCTCCGGTTGTTCTACGACTACCTCAATGAATGGATGTTGCAGGTTCTGGGCAAGAACGATTCATTGGGAAAAGCCTTGCTCAGAGCATGTGAACTCCTGAAGCTAGGGGAGTCAGCAACATCCCGTGTTCGGTCCTTTTTGGACAAAACAGCTCTCAAGAGCCCACAGCAGGTTATCAACACCGTCATTTCCCGTCCCCGGTCTGATCAACCCTTGCCCTCGATACCGGTCCCAGCCACCGGGTTCGAAGAGGAAGCCCCCCCATACTTTCCGGATGTCTCAGATCCACAGGTATCCATCATCATCCCCGTTCATGGGCAGATCGAATACACCCGCCGTTGCCTCCAGGCACTCCAGCGCAGTATGACCCGTTTCACCTACGAAGTCATCGTGGTAGATGATGCCTCGCCTGACGACACGCATGAAAGCCTGAACGCAGTGCCGGGGCTGGTGCTCGTTTCCAATGAGACTAATAAGGGATTCGTGCTTTCCTGCAATCGGGGGGCACAGGAAGCACGCGGCGACCTGCTGGTTTTCCTCAACAACGACACGGAGGTAGACCGGAACTGGCTTGAGGAGCTAGTGGGGACGTTTCAGAAGGTGCCGGATGCAGGGCTCGTGGGTTCCATGCTGGTTTACCCGGACGGAAGACTCCAAGAATCCGGCTGTATCGTGTGGCGAGATGGTTCCGCTTGGAACTACGGGCGAAACGACGACCCGTTTAAACCCGATTACAACTACTTGAGGGAGGCGGACTACTGCTCCGGTGCCGCAATCGCTATTCCCAAGAAGCTTTTTTTCGAAGTGGGCGCTTTTGATGAACGCTACGTCCCGGCATACGCCGAGGACACGGATCTCGCCTTCAAGGTGCGGGAGGCGGGGTACAAGGTCTACGTGCAGCCGATGGCCAGAGTCGTGCATTTCGAAGGAGTCACTTCGGGCACGGACACCAAGGCAGGAGTGAAAGCCTATCAGGCAAGAAACCTTTTGAAGTTCTATGAAAAATGGAGTGGCACCCTTTCCTCTCATCACATTCCCGGCATGAAACTTCATCTTGCCGCAGACCGGGGTGTCAGCCTGCGGATATTGGTTCTGGACCACTGTACGCCGACTCCCGATAGGGATGCGGGTTCCTTGATCGCCTTCAACATGCTGCGGCTGCTGCGTGCGATTCCGAGCAAAATCACTTTCATTCCCGAGAACAACTTCCACTACGTGGAACCTTACACGGCAGACCTTCAGCGGATGGGGATCGAAGCGCTCTATGCCCCCTATGTTGTGTCTGTGGAAGAGCATTTGAAATCGCATGGTCATCTCTATGATGCCGTCCTGATCTTTCGAGTGGGTGTCGCCGAGCAACACCTGGATCACGTGAAGCGTTATTGTCCCCGTGCAAAGATCATTTTTCATACCCAGGATCTTCACTTTCTGCGGGAGGAACGGGAGGGACGGTTGCTGGGTAGCGATTCGATCCTCGCAAAGGCACAGCAAACGAAGCGATCAGAACTGGACGCGATGGCAAAGAGCGATCTGGTCATCGTTGTGAGTTCTGCGGAAGAGGCGATCCTGCGCCAAGATTACGGGGTTCTTAATACCCTTGTACTGCCTCTGATCATGGAACCCAAGCCGGGGTCCTGTGGATTTACCGAGAGATCCGGAATTGCCTTCATCGGGGGGTTTCAGCATCCTCCTAACATCGATGCGGTCCATTACTTCGCCGAGAACATTCTGCCTCTCATTCGTGCCAAGATTCCGGAAATCCGGTTTTTCGTCGTCGGAAGCGATCCCCCTGATGAAATCAGGAGCCTTCAGAATGACCACATCATCGTGACCGGTTACGTTCCGGACCTGGGCCCACTGCTTGATCGCATGCGACTCTCGGTTGCCCCCATCCGGTACGGGGCCGGTATCAAGGGGAAAATCGGCACGGCTCTCAGTTATGGGGTTCCAACGGTGGCTACCCGTGTTGCTGTTGAAGGCATGGGTCTTCTAGAGGGCGAAGAGATCCTCGTCGCTGACGATCCGGAAACTTTCGCAGAGCGGGTTGTTGAACTGTATACCCGATCCGAGTTATGGGCATCCCTATCAAAAAAAGGGTTGGATTTCGTTCGACGCCACTATTCATTCCATCGCATCCGGGAGATTCTCAAGGAGGCGTTTTCTCGCCTGGATTTAACGATTCCGGAACCGCCCAATGGAGGGCAACGGTTTGGTGTTACGGAAATTTTAGCTTCCAAGAGGTTGGATCACGACATGCCTCGGTTGGACGAACAATTGGGACTGGTCTATTTCCGCAACCAGGAGGAGTATTCGAGATGGCTGGAAAATGGGCCTTGCAAGGCAAGAGAGAAATATGAAAGGCGCTTCGCATCCCTGAAGGCCCACGAATCGACTTTTGTTGTGTCCGGTCAATGCTATCCGTGCGGAAGGCACTCCAAATTTCTTGTCGACCGGCGATATGGCGCTGTCCAGGAAGAGGGCGTCTGGATTCCAAATTGGCGCGAACGTCTGGTCTGCGGTTCGTGCGGGTTGAATAATCGTCAGCGACTGGTGGCCGCCTTGACCATGGATTGGCTGTCGGCAGTGATTGGATCTGATAGCTGCGTGTACATGATGGAACAAGTGACTCCGTTGTATGCCTTCTTCAGGGAGAGATTTCCGGGAGTCAGGGTGATCGGCAGCGAGTTCCTCAATCCTTCCCTGCCTGGTGGGAGGATTGTGGATGGAATTCGGCACGAGGATGCCGAGAGACTGAGTTTTTTAGACAGTTCAGTCGATGTGATCCTCAGTAACGATGTACTGGAACACGTGAACGAACCGATGGCGGTCTTGGCCGAATGTGCAAGAGTTCTGCGCCCAGGGGGGATGCTCGTTCTGACCATTCCATTCCATGAGGCGAGGGCTACGAGCGTTCGCCGGGCATCCGTGTTGAACGGTGAGATCAAGCATCATCTGGAGCCGCAATGGCATTCAAATCCCATTTCGCCGGAAGGTTCGCTTGTGTTTACGGATTTCGGTTGGGATGTGCTGGAATGGATGCGCGGTGTCGGCTTTGATTTCGCGGAAGCGATGCTTGCATGGAGCCCAAGGTACGGGCATTTTGGCAGGTCTCAATTCGTTTTTCGGGCGATGCTCCGGCCTGCAGTTGTGGGTGTTTCATAATGTCCAGCCCTGTTTTGCGAGTCCTTTTGAGTGCGAAGCATCCTGGGAGCTTTACTTCACGGAATCCGGGGAGGTGATTTTGATGAGAATTGCTGGAAAGCCAGTGCTGGTCACTGGTGCTGATGGTTTCATTGGAAGCCATTTAGCGGAAGCATTGGTCAAACACGGCTGCAAGGTGAAGGCGTTTGTATTCTATAATTCGCTAGGGGGATGGGGGTGGCTCGATACACTGCCGAGGGACGTCTTGAAGGAGATGGAAATCTTTTCGGGGGACATCCGAGACCCCAACGGGGTTGCTCTGGCCGTGACAGGCTGCCGTGCAGTCTTTCATCTTGCGGCTCTCATCGCCATACCTTACTCCTATCATTCTCCTGATTCGTACGTGGATACCAACGTACGTGGAACCTTAAACGTCCTTCAGGCTTGCCGCAAGGGGGGCGTCGACAGACTGCTTGTGACGTCGACCTCTGAGGTTTACGGTACCGCCAAGTATGTTCCCATTGACGAAGAGCATCCCTTGCAGGGGCAGTCGCCTTACAGTGCCACCAAAATTGCGGCGGACAAACTGGCGGAGTCCTTTTATCGCTCATTCGACTTGCCCGTCTCCATCGTCCGTCCCTTCAACACTTTCGGCCCTCGCCAATCCGCTCGCGCCGTCATTCCAACGATCATCACGCAACTGCTCAGCGGGGCGGAAGAGCTGCACTTGGGGAGCCTGGAACCCACGCGCGATTTCAACTATGTGGATGACACGGTCAGGGGGTTCCTCGCCATCGCGGAGTCGGAGCAGACTGTCGGAGAAGAAATCAATATTGCATCAGGTGAGGAGATCTCCATAGGCGAAATCGCCAGGTCTCTTATCGGCCGCCTGAAGCCTTCCGCCAGAATCGTGGTGGATGAACAACGGATCAGACCCGACAAATCGGAAGTGCGGCGGCTTCTGGGTTCAAACGCGAAAATTCTTGCAATGACGGAGTGGAGACAGGAGATTTCCTTCGCCGAAGGGCTTGACCGAACGATAGATTGGTTTCAAACGCCACAGAACTTGGCCAAGTATAAAGCCTGGCTCTATAACCTCTAACGCATTTTCGGGATAGACTCATGCGCGCAGTCATTCTTGCTGGTGGAAAGGGGACGAGGTTAAAGCCCTATACAGTGCTCGTTCCCAAGCCCCTTGTGCCAGTCGGGGGAAAGTACTCGATTCTTGAGATCGTCATCATGCAGCTGGAGGCTGCAGGCTTCAGGCATATCACTCTCGCCGTCAACCATCTGGCAAATCTCATCATGGCCTACTTCGGGGACGGATCAAAGTGGGGGGTTAAGCTGGACTATTCCTTGGAAGACCGTCCATTGAGCACTATCGGGCCGTTGACGCTCATTGATGATTTGCCCGAGGACTTTCTGGTCATGAACGGAGATATTCTTTGTAATCTTAACTATTCTGCCTTTTATGAAGAGCACTGTTCGAGGGGGGTGGAGATCTCCGTTGCGGCATATCGGCGGTCGGTGAATACGGACTTCGGCGTGCTGGAATACGATGAATCGGGTTATCTGACTGATTTTGCGGAGAAACCGGTCTACGATTTTGATGTCAGCATGGGGATCTATTGTCTGAATCGTCGTTCGGTGGAGCGCCTTGCGCGTGGAGAACCATACGGGTTTGATCAACTCATGATCGATGGGCTTAAAGAGAGGCGAAAGATCTGGGTGAAGAAGTTCTCAGGTTATTGGTTGGATATCGGCCGCCAGGATGACTACCAAAAAGCCAATGAGGACTTCGAAACGATAAGAGACCTTTTGGGGATCCCCGAATGAGTGTCTTGGTGACGGGCTCACGAGGGTTCCTCGGCAGGCGTTTACTCTCAACGCTGAGTTCTCACTGGGGGGAGCAGGTGCATGGGGTCACCACAGGCACACCCAGCCACCCACGGGAGCACCAGTGTGATCTGAGGGATGCCAGCGCAGTGGCTGAACTGCTCGACTTGTTGCAACCCAGGCATATTTACCACCTGGCAGGTTCTTACTCCAATGTCTTTGAAACGGATTGGGCCAACAATGTGCTGGCGGCGAAAAACATTCTTGACCACCTGGCGAATACAGGTTCCGATGCCCGCCTTCTCGTCATTGGAAGTGCCGCTGAATATGGGTGGGTGGCCCCCGGAGACAACCCCATCGACGAAAATCACCCTCCACGGCCCGTCAGCTTTTATGGTCTGACGAAGCTCTATCAGACTCACCTGAGCCAGTTCTACGCAAGGGCCAGGTCCATCAGAGTCGTTGTTGCAAGAGTTTTCAACCTTTGCGGACCGGGTGCGTCGGAGAGGCTTTTTGTGGGGAATGTAGAGAGGCAGTTCTCGGCTTTCAGGGCAGGACGGATCGCATCGATACGGGTGGGCAATCTGGATGCCTTCAGGGACTATCTCTCTGTGGACGAGGCCGCTCGATTGCTCATGCGGGTTCTGGAGAGGGGAAAGAGCGGGGAAATATACAATGTGGGAAGCGGTTTTCCCATCCAGATGCGGGAATTGCTCGACCACTTGCTGCAAGAAGTTGGACTTGACTGGTCCATTGTCCAGGAAGTAGAAAGGCGCAATCCAACGGGGGTCGATGTGGACACGATCTATGCGGACATCAGGAAACTGCAGTCGCTACAGTAGGAACTCACTTTGGAACGAAGACTGACGATCATTTCACCCGTTTTCAACGAAGAGGCGGTCATCGGGGCCTTCTATCGTGAGCTGAAGGAATGCCTCATCGAGCTGGAGCCAGCTTACAAGACGAGGATTCTCTTCGTGTTGGATCGTTGTACCGATGGCACCTTGGACATTCTTAAGGGGATTGCCCAACGAGATCCGTCCGTGAGTTGCATGGTCATGTCCTCCCGTTTCGGACACCAGATGTGCCTACTCGCAGGCATCGATTACGCGGACGGCGACGTTTACGTGATGATGGACAGCGACCTGCAACACCCTCCCCGGGTCATCAAAGAAATGTTGAAAGCCTACGAGGAAGGCTGCGATGTTGTTTATTCCATTAGGAAATCCAGCAACGATCAAGGAGTGCTGCGCAAAGCCTGCGGAAAGCTCTTTTACTGGCTGATGGATCGCTTGTCGGGGGGCGTGATCCAGGAAAATACGGCCGACTTCCGGTTGATCACAGAGAAAGTCGCCAGGGTTTTCCGCCATCAGATCCGCGAACGCAACATGTTCATGAGGGGATTGGTCAGTTGGGTCGGTTTCCGGCAGAGAGGGCTGGAGTATGTCGCAGCTCCGCGGTACGCAGGAAGCACCAAGTATTCGTTCGGGCGGATGATGAAGCTGGCTGTTGATGCGCTGATTTCATTCAGTTCTTTCCCCCTTAAAATCAGCCTTTTCGCCGGCACGATCCTTTCGCTGGCTGGATTCCTCTATGCCCTCCTGACGGCGTTCCAGTACCTCTTTCACATGCAACTCCCCAGTGGCTGGGCGACCCTCGTGATCCTCATCACCATTTTTTCAGGTGTTCAACTCCTCTGCCTCGGCATGGTAGGCACTTACGTGGGGGCCATCTATTTCGAGGTCAAAGGCCGACCTCACTACATCGTTGATGAAACGATTAATTTTCCGGTGTCCAACGTTGAAGCCAGTCGATTTTGACGATTACGTCGACCAGTACGATGCACTTCTCAGGAAGGAGACCTCCTTCTTTTCGGAAGACGACACTTATTTCGCCCAGTACAAGGTGAAGATCGCCCGAAGGCTTGTGGGCTCACAACCCACCCATGTCCTTGAATTTGGTTGCGGGATCGGGCGCAACATTCCCTATTTGCAGGAGAACTTTCCATCTGCCGTGATTCACGGCTCGGATGTGTCGGGCAAAAGTCTGGACATGGCGCGACAGTTCAATCCCGGTGTTCATTTCTACCGGGAAGACGGCAGTGTTCGGGTTTTTTCGCGGTACGATTTCATTTTTGTCGCCGGAGTGATGCACCATGTTCGCCCGGAAGGACGAAACGAGGTGTTGTGCGCGATCCGGGAGCGTTTGAAACCAGATGGGAAGATGGTGATCTTTGAACACAATCCCTACAACCCGTTCACCCGTCGAATTGTCACCAATTGCCCTTACGACGCCGGCGCAATTCTCCTTTCCCCTAAGGAACTGAGCCATCGCCTTTGTGCATGCGGATTCAAGGTTGTCACGAAAGGATACGCCCTTTTTTTTCCCAATAGGTTGAGGGCGCTGGCCCGGTTGGATCGGTTCCTGAAATGCGTGCCCCTTGGCGGGCAGTATTATATCCTGGCTTCCGCATGAGGCAGTTTGGAACATTTGTCGCCGTCGGGGTCTTCAACACTGCTTTGGGGTACTTTGTCATCTTCTTCTGCATGTACAGGCTGGCCTGGGACCCCGTCGTCAGCAACGCTGCAGGCTATGCTGTGGGCTTGGTGTCATCCTATCTGCTGAACCGTATCCTGACCTTCAGGAGCTCTCGCCGAACGTTACCGGAATTCATTTCTTTCCTCGTGGTTTTCTTATTGGCATACGGGGCGAATTTGGCCCTTCTGTGGATCCTTCTGAATGTGGGTGTGCATGTGGGGTTGAGTCAAATCCTTGCGGGAGTCCTGTATGTGTGTGCTTCGTATCTGGCCAACAAGACCCTGGTGTTCAAAGGATCTTCCGCCTGAGCCATGTTTGGCTGAGGAACATCCTCTATCGCCTCTGCGGGAGGCGGAAGAAGGGAACACGACCACATTCGGGTCCTTGCTTTTGCGGGCATGGAAATCTCACGAAGGGGCAGCCGACCCTCCGTAGTGATCTCTGCGGAGCCGGTTGTCTCTGAGGTCAGGGGATTTTGAGAAGTGGAAGTTCAAGATGAACCCGCGCATTCCGGAGCGACGAAAATACACATTATCCCCATGGAATTCCAGGGCGGCTCTGGTCTTCCTTGTCTTGATCTGGTGTCTCACCCTCTGGACAGCTTTTAAGGAAGAGTATTCCTTTGCTGTCTTCCTGGACAATGATTACCTCATCGCCCCGGTTTTTTCATACATGGCCAGGGTCATCGGCGGGGGCGAGTGGCCCCTCTGGATGCCATCTCTTGTGGGGGGACTACCCCTCTACAATAGTCCTCAGTTTTCCGCGTGGTATCCTTTTTACTTTTTTTTCCTGCCCATCTACCAAAACGCGTTGTCGGCCGCCCGTCAAATCCACTGGGTCGTTTTGCTTCATGTCCTCGTGCTCGAAATCAACACCTATTTGCTTTTGAGGTCGTTACCGGTCTCCAGGGTTTCCGCTATTGTGGGAGCGGCACTGCTAGCCTTCAGTGCCAACACCATGTGTTATGCGGTTTGGGTCAACATCGTCGCACCCTACGCATGGTTTCCCCTCTATTTTTGTGCGATCGTCAGACTCTTCCAGGAGGGGCCGTCCGCCCGCAACGTCGCTTTGGGTATCATGGGTGCCAGCCTTCTGATGCTGGCTTCCCCCGCTCAAGCACTGATCCACATGGTTTTTCTTACGGCGGTCTACATTGGTTGGCAATTCTTGTTGCATTGGCGGCAAGGATCGATGGTCGGGTTTCTCAGAGGCGTGGCCGCACTCGCCCTGATAGCCACTGGCTCCTTCTTGGTGGCTTCACCGGTGTTGATTCCGGCCGTTATGGAGATGGAGGGGATGATTCGTTGGCTCGGGCCGTTTCCTCCTGTGATCGGGCACGGAAAAATCCCTTTCGACGCATTTCTCATGGATCAGTTGACCGTGTCGGATCTCGCCGGAACCCTCTTGCCTATTATCCGCCCCCGTGCGGTCGGACATGAATACTTCGGGCTCTTTCCCCTGACCTTCTCTGCCTTCGCGCTGGCAGGGGGGCGAGCGCGGGGCATCGTGGCGCCCATGGTGTTCGTCGCCCTCTATTCCCTGCTGTCGTCGACAGGAACCGGGTTCGGCCTCGCGTACATCAACTACCATCTGCCTCTCATCAACAAGATCCGTGAACCCAGTCGTTTCCTTTTCCTTTTCGTGTTTTCCGCAAGCCTTCTCGCAGCAGTGGGATTGGATAACCTGCGGCACCGTGTCTCACTGGTCGGAACGCCATTTTTGGGGAAAAAAGAACTTTGGCTGATTGCAGGACTACTTCTCCTGACTCTGACGGCACTGGGCGCTCATCACGACCGCCTGATTTCACCCCGTTCCGCATGGATCATGCTGGGTGCTTGGGCGTTGCTCATTGGTGCCATGGGAGTCGCTCATCACGCTCATGCCGGTTTGAAGTTGAGGGAATCGCTGTTCTTCGCCGTGGCGGCTGCCATACTCCTTTTCAACTACCTGAACGTTTCTTGGACACCACCGCCAATCGCAGCGGGGGAATACCTGACACCGGAAAATCTGAGCCTCCACCATACGTTGAAACGGTTGGCCTGCATTGATCCCAATCAGAGATACAGGGTGATGTTTGATGGCCGGATCGACAAACAACGGGCCGCGATGGTTGGTTCATACTATGGGGTCAAATCCTTTGATGCCTACTTCAATCCCCTTCCGTACAAACAGTTTCAACATATCTACTATCACGGGTTCAGGGATGACGTGTACTTCCAGGCCATGGGGGGGAAATACAAGGTGTGTCGTGATTGCCCTCCCGAACATGTTGCAGGTTATGAATTGAGAGAATCGTTGGGGGACATCGAAATATTTGAAGCGGACAATGTTGCCCCTCCTTATTACCTTCGTAATCAGTTGGATGGGATTTATGAAAACCTTGATGATTATAAAAATCAATTAAGAGGAAAAGATCTCAAAGAGGGCATACTGTTCATTCCGAATCAATATGAAAGAGACTTTTCTCATTTTTTAAATACAAATAGTGAAAGATCGAGTTGCCTTTTACATGAAGAAATACAAAGTCTAAACAAATATGTTTTTTCAATGTACTGTTTTGAAAATACTGTCTTTGTAATGAATAATTATTTGGGAAAAGCATGGAGGGCGTCAGTCAACGGAGAAGATATTCCCATTCATGAGGTGAACGGGAACCAAATGGGGATATTGCTTCATGCAGGGCCATCCATTCTGGAGATCCGCTACGCACCTGATACTCTACGCACGGCTACCCGTCTCTTTGTGGCCGGACTGGTCTTGCTCATCGTGATCGTTTTCAGGGGTTTCTATCGAAGGCGGTGAGAGGTGTGAAGGATCTACGGGAGGGCGGAACTTTCAGTTCAATGAGTTGCCTCAAGATTCTCGATTCACGCCCCCGAGGACAGATATGCGTTTTGTGTGTGAACGGGTTCTCATGAAGATTCTTTGCATATCCAGATACTTCCTCCTGGGTTTTTCAAACAGAGGGCCAAGCCGTCGTCCGTTTGAAAGACTTCCCGGTGGAAATGGTACAGGAAGGAGGTCATCAGCACGATACGAAATGATTTATTATACTGCAAAAAGGCTCTCAACAGGTAGCTCTCGTTCCAGGCACGCCCTTCGTATATCCATTCCTTGGGATACTCGAAAGGATAGAACACGTCGTGAAAATGGATATATACCCCGGGAGCCAGGCATGGGAGAATTTCGAAGAAGATCCGATTGACATCGCTGTTCACTTTGCTCACATGGGTGGAGTCGATGAAGAGAATGTCACCGGCACTGAGTCGCTCGAACACCTCGATTCTCACGTCCTGCAGGGGGGAGGGGATGATTTCGATGCTTTGCCGATCCTCCTCCTTGACGAGCGAAAGAAGAAGTTCAGGGAAAGGTTCGATGAATGTCGTGGCGATGGACCCATTGAAAAAGAGGTCATTGGTGTCGAGGGTCACGCAGGAAGAGTAACCTGAGCCGATTTCAACCACCTTGCCCGGCCTCAGATGGCGGATCATGCAAAACAAGGAAATGGCGTCACAATAAGCGTACGCCGGGTTGTCGTAATGGTATCGCAACCCCGGGGATTTTTCCGATTTGAAAGGCAATTGGGCACAATACTGCTTGAACTGCTGCAACAGGGCAAGCTGTTCGGGTTCGCGCAGGTCAACGCCCGGAATATCCTTGGGGATTTGATTGAAGACGCGGGATTCGTGCTTTCTCACCCCTTCAATTGAGGGAATCGGTGAATAGAAGTGCCCTGGCGGAGCGAAGAGATAACTGCTCCTGATTTCATGGAGCTCTGCATTGATTTTCTCTCTCTGCAGCATCAGGTCATTGATGTCCGATCGAAGTTGTTCCCTCTCTCTCAGAAGGCTTTTAACAAATGGGAACTGCATCAGAATTTTTTCCACAATGGATAACATGGCCTCGCTCCTTTGCCTGTCTGCCCCGAGGGCCTTCCATTGCTGCGAATTGTTCATTTGTCTGGCTTTGTGCCAGCTCGAGTGACCCTGATGCATCGGCTGTGCATCGAGGAAACGCTCTCCCCCTTGGTGCAAATCCTTTGTAATGCGAAAGGCAATTCCTTGTCCATGAAGTGATTGACCGATTTGCATCGTGCCATGCGGAACGTTCCTGCTGCTTCGTCCGTGCGATGCCGCCACCGGCACGTCATGATTGTTTGCCCAGCATGTCGGCCAGCAAGTGTACAACTCGTTCCTGTTGCTGTGAAGAAATGCCCACCCACAGGGGGAGGCGCACCAGCCGGCTTGCGACGGAATCCGTCACGGCAAGATCTCCATGGGGCCTTCCGTATCGCAGGCCGGCGGGAGAGGAGTGTAGGGGCACGTAGTGTGAGACCGCCCAGATGTCTTGGCTGAGGAATCCTTGCAGCAGTTCTGTCCGATCAAAGTGAGGATTCAACAGGATGTAGTACATGTGCCCGTTGTGTGTGCAATGAGAGGGAATGACCGGACGGCGAAGAAGTCCGCCGGATTCGAGGGGAGCCAGCAGGTCGTGATAAAACTGCCAGGCCTCAAGCCGCAGGGACGTGATGCGGTCGGCTTCCTCCAGCTGCGCGGCCAGGAAAGCCGCCACCAGTTCACCGGGGAGGAAGGATGAACCCAGGTCCTGCCACGTGTATTTGTCCACCTCCCCCCGGAAGAAACGGCTGCGGTCCGTGCCCTTCTCCCTGATGATCTCGGCCCTCGCCACGAGCTCCGGCAGGTTCACCAGGAGGCATCCTCCCTCTCCGCAGATGACGTTCTTGGTCTCATGGAAGCTGTAAACGCCCAGGTGGCCGATGGTGCCGAGCAGTCGCCCTCGGTAGGATGCCATCATGCCCTGCGCCGCGTCTTCGACGACCTGGAGGCGATGCCTCGAGGCGATCCCCATGATGGCGTCCATTTCGCACCCCACCCCCGCGTAGTGCACTGTGACGATGGCCCGGGTGCGTTCCGTAACGGCCGCCTCAATGAGCCCTTCGTCCAGGTTCAGCGTGTCTTCCCGGATATCGACGAAGACCGGCACGGCGCCTCTGAGGGCAAAGGCATTGGCCGTGGAGACGAAAGTGTACGAAGGCATGATGACCTCGTCGCCGGGCCGCATGTCCAGGAGGAGCGCGGCCATTTCAAGGGCCGCCGTGCAGGAGTGGGTGAGGAGAGCCCTTGCCGAGCCGGTCCTGTTTTCCAGCCAGTCATGACATTTCCTGGTGAAGGGGCCGTCGCCGGCGAGGGAGCCGTGAAAGTGGGCTTCCGCGATGTAGTACAACTCCTTGCCCGTCATGTACGGCCAGTTGAAGGGGATTCTCCTGTTGTCGATCATTCCTGTCCGCCCTTGCTCTTTTCAGGAAACACCTTGAAACACTGTAGATCCCGGAACAAATGACAGAACCCCGGGGATGTCCTGGAATCATTGACCGCATCAAGAATAGCGGACATGAGGTTCAAAATGCAATGTCAAGGGGGATGCACCGCCATGGCGGCCCCCCACCGTGCGGCGAAAGGCAGACTGCACTTCCCCCTTCAGACGCCTCGCGGAAACCCCGCACCACACTCACCCCTTTACCAGGCCCACGAAAAAAGGTACAGACGGGTCCGTCAACATGCGTTTTCAAAGCGGGCGCAAGAAATCAACCGATGCTGAAAAACGAAGTGGAAGTGAATGTTGAGGTGGTCTGGGGAATTCATCCGCTACGTCGTCGTCGGGGTGGCAACCAACGTGTTTGGTTTCCTGCTGTATGTTCTTGTGACGTCCCTTGGGGTGAGCCCGGTGGGGACCATCAGCATCCTATACCCCGTTCACATCGGGTTGGCGTTTTGCCTCAACAGGAAATGGTCTTTCAGCCACAGGGGCCGTATTTCCACGACGGCGCTCAAATATCTCATGGCATACATTGGCTGCTATGCCTCAAACGTGGCCCTCCTCCAACTTTTGAACGGAATCCTTGGCTATTCGCATGTGATCGCGCAGGCGGTCGCCGTCCTGCTCATCGCATTGCTGCTCTTCGCGCTCCAGAAATTCTGGGTCTTCAGGGAGCAGGGCGCTTCCGTCCCACGTCCACAGACCTCATGACGCAGGAGTGGTTGACTTGCGACAGTGGATGTGGCCGGGTGTGCCTGAGCCGTTGTGGCGCAAAGAACTGAAGCGGGCTTCATGGGCGCAAAAACCATGGCGTCTCCTCCAATGATGCATAACTCGCCGAAACTTGAATCCCTCATCCTGGACCTGCGCGACCGCGTTCTGGAACTGGCTCCCGACATGATGCCAGTGTTCGATGTTTATGCCAATGAAGCCCGCTTCGGAGCCTCCGTCATCGAGCCGGATCTGTTCCGTCTCCCTTCTGGTGGCCGGGTTCTGGAGATCGGCGGGGGGATGATGCTGCTCAGCTGCCATCTGCAGCGGGAAGGGTATGCCGTGACATCGGTGGAACCTGTGGGACAGGGGTTTTCCCATTTTCACCACCTGAGGGGGATCGTGCTGGATCGCGCTCTTAGAGGGGGCTTCGGGCCTGCACTGGTTTCGATCCGTGCTGAGGAACTGGAGTTCGATTCAGAGTTTGATTATGCTTTCTCCATCAACGTGATGGAGCACGTTGCCGATGTGGCCATGGTGCTTCGGCGTGCCCTTTCGGCGGTCAGGCCGGGCGGGCGCTATCGTTTTCTGTGCCCCAACTACGCATTTCCATACGAGCCTCATTTCAATATCCCCACGTTGATTTCCAAGAAGTGGACAAAGCGCCTGATGGGAAAATGGATTCGTTCCTCACAGGCTGTGTTGGATCCGGAGGGCACCTGGATGTCCCTCAATTGGATCTCGGTCCCTGAAGTAAGGCGAATCTGCATTGAAGAGCTGGGATTGGAGCCTGTTTTCGACCGCTCCATATTGTGTCGGTTCGTTCAGCGCGCAGTTCATGATCATGAGTTTCAGAGTCGCAGGGGGGGATGGATTCCGAGGGTCATCAGGGGCTTGGACAGGCTGGGGGCAACGAAGTTGTGCATGAAAGTGCCTGTCGTCTGCCAGCCTGCCATGGACTGTGCCATCGTCCGCGTTTAGGGGCCCGATGAAAGGCCGGAACGGAGGGTCCATTTCGTGATCGATGGGCAAGGAGAAGCGGGGGCGTTTTCATCCGAAAAGAGGAGGAAGTGAAAAGGGAACCATGGGTCAGATGACTACCGGTCTGCGATCTGTCTTGTCACACCCTTGGATCTACGACGCATTCCAGAATCTCATGGGGGCACGCATCGGCCGACGGGATTTCTCGGCAAACTTCGTGCGGCCCTATCCAGGGTGCCGCCTGCTGGATATGGGCTGCGGCACGGCTCAGATCCTGGACTACCTGCCGGAAGGCGTTGAGTACTGGGGCTATGACATCCATCCCGGCTACATCGCGGCTGCTCGAAGGCGATTTGGCGAAAAGGGGCGGTTTGCCTGCAGGTTACTGGAAGAGTCCGAGCTGGCGGGCATGCCGCCTTTCGACATCGTGCTTGCCAGCGGCCTCTTGCATCACCTGGACGACGACGCGGCACGGGACGTTTTTCGCCTGGCGAAGCGTGCTTTGAGGCCGGGTGGTCGCTTCGTGTCCATCGATCCCGTTTTTGCGGAAAACCAGAATCCCCTGGCGCGGATGCTGATCAGCCGGGACCGGGGGCGCAACGTTCGGGACGCACAGGGTTATCTTGCGCTTGCCCGGCGGGAATTCGATCTTGTGGAGGGGGTGGTGCGCCATCGCTCCTGGGTTCCCTACACCCACTGGATCATGGAGTGTGTCCGCGCTTGATTTTCCGGAACAGCATTCATCCGACCGGCCCCCCTGAAACAGGGTGCGAAGGGAATCCTGGTCACTCCATCAGGCCCAAAGCCCTGCATTTGCCCTTCCTGCAGGCGGCTCCCGATCGCCTTTCCATCGGCCGCCCGTTGGGGCGATGAGAGATCGGACCCGCCAGTGTTCCGGGTTCTGCGGCTCCTACTGGGACTCGAGGATGGCGATGCCAAATCCCGTTCTGCCATAACCATTGCCGCAGTAGAGGAGGTACCGTTCCCCCCCGTGGTCGAAGACGCAGGGATACTCGATGCTCTCAGAATCCCATCCTTCAGCCGATACGTCGATCCCCGCGTCATGATCCTTGCGGACCCAGTTGAGCCCGTCCCGGGACTCCGCATACCCGATGCGGTAGGCACCTCCCCTGAAGGCGTACCACATGCGATACGTGTCGTGGTCTTTCACAACGGAAGGTCTTGCGAAGGCATACTCACCCGGGTTCTCCGGATGGATCAACACCTTTCCGTCCCGCTCCCAGTGATGACCATCCTTTGATCGTGCGCTCTTGATCCTGTGGGACATGTCGGATGGTGATGGCCCCCAAGTCAGGTTGGATCCGTACCACATACGGAACCCGACATCTTCATCAAGGACCCACGGGTAGGACAGGGTGTAGGGGTCCACGTGGGACCGGTCCATGACGGGGGCAGGAGAAACCCGCTCAAAATTTTCGCCCCCATCCCCAGAGACAGCCAGACCGATGGCATTGCGCCAGGGGACCGTTAAACCGAGGTTCCACCCCATGTAATAGAGGAGTCTCTGGCTGCCTCGCCGCACGATGGACCCCATGGAGCAGCCGCTATCGTCGAAGCAGCCCAATGGGCCCGGTTCCAGGATCGGCTGTGCGGCGACGCGCTCCACTGAACAGGGACGGCGCAGATCGACTTCCACCCAGGCGACACTGGAGCGGTTCTTCGCGTCGCGCGTGCTGAAATAGACCCTGTAGAGATCCCCTTCCACATGGTCGGCCACCGGATTGCTGGCATGGGAGATCATCCAGGGGCGCAGGTTTTGGGGGCAGAACACCCGGCCCAGTTTTCGCCACTTCATGGTTCCCGCCCTGAGCCCATGGCCTAGATTCGTCTCAGGCGCGAACTGGGGACGGCCGATCGCTCCGTGGCGGTGCCGATGTAGACGCCTTCAGGTTCCGTGTCCCCCAGGATGAGAGTGCCTGCCCCGATGACGCAGCGGGCCCCGATGGTGATGTGGTCCCGCAGGGTCGCGTTCACCCCGATGAAGCAGGCCTCCTCGATGGTGACGCCTCCGGAGATCACCACGTGAGAGGCGATGAAGCAATGATTGCTTATAGTTGAATGGTGACCCACGTGGTTGCCGCTCCACAGGGTCACGTTGCAGCCGATCTTCACAAAAGGTTGAACGGTGTTGTCCTCCAGGATGAAGCAATTGTCACCCACTTGGACCCCGTCACAGACCGTGGCCTTAGAACTCACGTAAGTCGCCAGCTGGTAGCCAAGGCCCCTGGCGGCGGCGTACCTCTCCTTGCGCAGACGGTTGAGCTTGGCGTAGCTCAGAGCCACAAACATGGAATGGTCACCGGGAGGGTAATGAGCGGCAACCTCGTTGAAGGGCACGACGGGGAGGCCGCAGAATTCCTTTGCGTTCAGGTATTCCGGGTCCACCGTGAACGCGACCACCTGGTAGTCGCTGTCCCTGCTAAAGTAGTAGTGTGCCAGTTGCCCAATGTCTCCTGCTCCAAAGATCACCAGCTTGTTCATGGACTCTTCCTTACCAGAACGGTGAATTCATAAAGGCCGTAGTCGTGCAGCAATGCCACATTCCGGGAGTAGCGGCGCTTGCACAGATCAAAAACCATGCACGGGTCGGCATAATAGAGATCTTTGCGCATCTTTTCGGCATCGGAATAGGAGGTGAGACAGTTGAAGGCAAACCCGCAACATGAGGCCCGGTCAAGTAAATCCAGCATATGGAGCACATACTCAAGCCATTGGTTGCCGCTGTAATGGAGACGCACGTTGAAGACCCCACTGGCCACGGTGTAATCGGCCGCTTCAGGGGGGATGGAGGAGAGGATGAACCGGGCGTTGCCGCATGTTCCATAGCGTCGTCTTGCCGCGGAGATCATCGCCTCGGAAATGTCGCAGCCGGTATATTGGAAGGTCTTATGGCGCACGCTGAGGAATGCATAAAGTGCTCCGTATCCGCACCCAAGATCGTTGATGGAAAAACCGTCCGGCCTGTCGATGATCCTGGCCAACTGCACGAAGCGAAGCACCTGACTTTCCTCCCCGTTCCAGTCCACCCCCCTCGGTTGAACTCCATGCTCGGCGATCTTGGTGGAGTAGTAGCGGGCCACGTCTGCCATGAGCCTATTTCTTGTGCTGTCGTCCATAAATTTGCCTGATGATGGTGTACGGCCTGCGCTTCGTCTCGGTGAAGACCTTGGAAAGGTAGATGCCCACCACCCCCATGAAGGAGATGACCAGTCCCCCCAGGAGCCAAATGGACGCGATGGTCGATGTCCAGCCGCTCAACGGTTTCAGGAAGAAGAGCCACTGGAGAAAGAGGTATAACGTGAACGCACCGGCGACCAGGGAGATGAAGGCGCCCACGTAAAAAATGCCGATGAGAGGCGCATTACTGAATGAAGTCAAGGAATTGACCACCAGGGCAATCTTTCGCCCCAGGCTGTAGTTGGTTGCGCTGGTGGCATGCTTTTCCACCGTGTGGGGTCTCTGATCGAAGCCGGTGATGTGCCAGAGACCCGCTAGGAAGACCTCTCTTTCCTCGAACTGAAGCAGGGCTTCCACGTAGCGCCGGGTCATCAAACGCGCCGTCACCACATTCTCCGGCAGTTGCATCCCTGCCATGAGTCGAAAGAAGCGGTAGAACAACAGCCCCGTCCAACGTTCGAAGATCCCCCCCTTGCGACGGGCCTGGACACCGTAAACCACGTCGCACCGATCGCGGTTCATGTGGGCATCGAAGGCGGGGAGCCATTCGGGTTCCTCCTCCAAGTCACTGTCGATGAGAAAGACCCGCTCACCAACGGCATGGGCAAGGCCCGTCATCATGGCCTTATGATGCCCGAAGTTCCGGGACAGGTCCAGAACCAGCACGTGTGTATCCCCCTCGGCCAATTGAACGGCCCGAGCCAGGGAATCATCGGGAGATCCGTCGTTGACCAGAATGATCTCATATTCTTCGGTCAGTTGCCGCGCGGCACGGGTGATCCGTTCGTGAAACTCGTCGATGTACGGCGAGGAGTTGTAGAGCGTGGCGACGATGGAGAGTTTCATGAGGCACCGAATTTCATGTAGCGGGGTGCATCCTTTCCACAGCAGAACAGCAGGTCCACGATGGAGACGCCGTGATGGAACTCCCCCCACAACTGGGGATATTGCGGGTAGCCGTCGTAATCGAACCAGGAAAGCCTGACTCCTGCTGCCTCAAAAAGGGTTGGATCGATGTATCCTTTTGCGGCAGGGCCTGAAACGTACTCCGTGCCGCCGGCCTGGAGGCAAAGACTGACGAGGCGCTCCGTCTTGCCTTCTGTGAGAACATAATCCCATGAGGCGCGGATCACCGTCCGTATTCCGAGGTGTTCGCAGATTGCGTGGATCAAGGTTCTGTTCAGCTGGGAGAGATGGGTGTAGGCCCGGCCGAGGTAAAAGGGTTCGAGAAGATCCGCCGTCTGTCTGAAGCAGGGGGCATGCTTGTAATTGAGAGTCAACGCCTTCCAATGGATCTGGGCCCATGCCTCACCGTCGATTTCGGTTTCACGGATGGTCTGGTGATACCTCCCCTTAACGCGAACGGGGACCGTGATCCAGTGAAGTCCCGTGGGCGTCTTGATCCTGTTCCGGTTGCGCCAGTCCCGCCTGGTGTATTGCATATCGTCGTAAAGAATGAATTCGTCCACAGCGGCGATGAGGTCGAAGTACCCCTTCCAGGGGATATAATTGGATTGCACGATCGCGACCTTTTTCACCGAACTTCCCCCGGTTTTTTCAGCACCGATCCTTGTTCGAATTCATAGACTCTGAACCCATCGCATTCAAACGAAAACCGGTTCGCTACCTGGGGGGGCCATAGGACGATATCCTCGGGATGAAGAAGATACCATCGAATTCCCCGTGCGGACGCGAAGTCCAAGACCTCCTCCTCAGAGTTCAGGCTCTTGAATCGTTGGAGATCCTGAATGCGCTCCCGGGCCATGGGAGGCAGCGTCTCATGGAGAAGCCAGTAGTCGATGACATATGCCTGACGACCGCAGAGGGCGGTGGCCAGGCACCTGGGATCATTCTTCGAATCCTGGATGATGTCACCGTCGCGACTGCGATCACGGATGAAATAACACGATTGAACGAAACCTGCCGGGACTGTTTGCCATGAAAAGTGCGTCCCCCAAAGGGGCCCCTTCTGGACCTGATGTCCCCACAAGTAAGAGAGAAACAGGAGGGCGGCGACAGTGATCACGAGGACCCACCGGGCAAAGGGCCTTGGAGGGGGATCATCACCGAAATGACTCCAATACAGGGCGCCCGCCGTCCAGGAACACGCCACGAGGTAGGCCCAGGCAAAGTGCCTGTGCAGGAAATGCTCCTGTCCCAATTTCTCGTCGAAAGCCAATCCAAGTGAAAAAAACATATAACACCCCATTGTGAAAATGGGAAAACACAGGATGCAGAGGTCCATTTTGCGGCGCAGCATGAGGACCGCAGCAGGACAGGCCAATCCAAAGACACCAAAAGTGCCCCAGTAAATCACCACGGCGTCCACGGGCGAGCGAACCCATGAAGAAGTCTCCTTCAACATGCTGATGCCAGCCCGAAGAACTCCGTTTTCCACTTGGGAAGTGACCATCTGCCCGTAGCGGTAGGCGGCTGAAAAATCAAGCTGCAGGCGGGGCAATGCGCTGAAATGCTGTAATGTCTCGAAGCCAAGAAGGAATAGCGAAGCGACCGTCAGTACTCCCCCCAATCTGAGTAGCGGGGGAATCCGAAAATGGAAGAGCAATGGGTAGATCAATGCCATGAAGGAAAAGGAAACGAGGAAATACACCTTGAACAGCGCGCTCAGACACATTGTGAAAAGTGAGGCGAAGATCAGAACCATGCGGCTTTCTCTCAACCCCTCGAACATGAGCGCCCACCCCGGGGCAAAAGCGGCCAATCCATAGGCCAAGCTCGGTGAAATCAGTGTGAGCCAATGATAGCTGAACCAGGGAATCATCAAACCATGAAAGCTTGAGTTGGGAAAAAGGAGCAAGCTCAGGGATGCGAGGTATGCCGGCCATGGGCTCCAGAAAGTCCGTATGAGGACATATGCCGCCAGACAAGACATGAACAGACCGCCCGGCACCACAAAGCCGGTGAATACGTCAAATGCATTCAGGTCGGCCGTCTTGGTCAGGAAGGCTGGAGCCATGTACGAGGCGTAGTGATAGAGGGGCGCAGGTGCGCCGGCCAGCAGCACGCTCTGGAGTGAGGCGGACCCGTGGGCCTCGGAGAGCATCCGGATCAACGCAGCGTGAATGAAAGAGTCAGCCCAAGGGGTGATCAGCACTTCCCCAGAGCGATGAATAATGGGCATCAACGATTCTCTTGCCCAAAATGTTGTACCGAGCAGGCAAATGAAAAGCCACACCAGGGCAGCTACGTCCACTTTCGCTGAAGCTTCGGGCTCATTGGACGAAGGACTTCCGACTGTGGCCGGCAAAAGCCCGACGGATACTGCCATGATGAGGCAGAGGTTTATCAGGATGGAGAAGGGGGAGGCCAGCGCAAGCACGAAAAGAGACGTGTTGATGAGGCAATAACCCAGCAACATCGTCATGGGAAAATCCCCCCGCCATGCGGTGCGGAGGGACAAAAGCCTGATAGCAATGGTGCCTGCCATCCAATAGGATGCCATGACAACCGTCAGAGCCGGAAGCAATTGGATCGAGACTTCCCCCATGACGGACGACAACCACCCCGCAAAGAAAAGGATACACAAAAAGACGCTGAGCAACTCGGTGGGCGTGACTCCGAACCGTGTCAGGGGGATGCGGATCCCCAGTCTCTGGATCATCCCCGTTGCACTCCTCTGGGGATCAATCCATGATGCACGGGGGTGAAGAACTGCTTCCTGGAGATGCAAACTTCTGCCCGACGCATTTTGGGTGTCATCCTGCCTGAAGTCGCTTTTGACAGGCTGGAGGGAGTGAATGCACCTGAAGTCTGACAATTCCAATGCATCCCGTGGAAGACCTGCAGAAGTATTGGGGGGAGGGTTCCTTGCGGAGTGATCCTGCCCGTGTGAGTCAGGGGGGTCTTTTTCATCTGCGTGCACAACTCATTATGCAATACCGAAGGGAATCACCGGGTCAAAAAATGAAAGAAATCGGTAAGCTTCCGAAGGGGTGCCGTGGCCTTCCAGAAAACTGAATTCATTACTTGCTCCAATTGGGTGTCCAGTTTGTCAACTCTCGCTTTCAAGTGGGACAGAGTGCTGTCGCGGTCTGCTAAAAGCGCTTCCAATTGTGCAAAGGAAGCATCGCGCTGTGCCAGGAGGTCTTGCAGTTGTGCGAGGGAAGCGTCGCGCTGTACCAGGAGGTCTTGCAGTTGTGCGAGGGAAGCGTCCCGCTCTGCGAGACGGGCCTCCAATTCTGCCAAGCGTTGGTCCCGCAAGGCAGTGAGGATATTCGAGGTATCCACCAGATACGAACTCTCCAGGAGATCTTCCAAAGGAACATGGCTTGCGACGGCGATGAGATACATGGCATGGTGTTCGTCCGGTTGCTGAAACTGCATGGTTTGGCCGTCGAAACCAACCAGATACTCCGTAGAAAAAACCGGCATAGGTGCATCCATGCGCCACATTCGCGAACCGGAACAGACCTGTTGTCCGAACAAGCATGCGTAATCGAAGTGTTTTTTCAGCAGCTCCCGGAATTCCTCCAGGTACAGCTCCTTCACGTGAAAAGGATTGTTGTAATTCCTCGCATCGGAATAGATTTTCTTGTTGGGAGTCGAGGCGATGAAAAGGCCATCCTCTTTGCAGAGCCGCTTCACCTCGGATAAGAGTGCATCGTGTTCCGTGATGTGTTCAAGGGCTTCGAAACACACGACGACATCAAACAAGTCACGGCCTTGGACGGGGATCTGCAGAATCGAACCTTCCTTGAATTCCAGATTGCTTGCGGAATAACGGGCTTTTGCATGTGCCACTGCATCCGGGTCCACCTCCACCCCCACCACATGGAGCGCTTCCCGGGCCATCAGGGAACTGCCATAGCCCTCACCCGAAGCGAGATCAAGCACCCGCTTGTCTTTTACGAAGTTTGACGCGAATGCATAGCGATGGAGGTGTTCATAGTAAATCTCAGCCCCTGTTATGTTCAAATCAATGGAGGGCAGAAATCTCTCACCGGTCCATTTGAGCATTTTCTCTTCCTTTACTTGTTGGACGCCGGGCTTCTGAGAAAGAAACACAACAGAATTGTATTTAAAGAAATGCAACACATCTTTGGAACTGGAATAAGCGATATATTGGTTATATGACTTTTCATCGATCAAGTAGGGTATTTCCTGAAAATCATACCACCTGTTGAAATAGACAATCTGGGTATTGAATCCTATATCATGAAGAAGCTCCAGTATATCTTCTCCAAATTCATTGTATACCAATACTCCTTTTTCATTGAGAGGATCCATATGATGAACCGGAGGTAATAGGGTGCGAGTCTCACCATTGTGGAATTCAGCCCTTTTGATCGTCTGCTTCCGTTCGTGGTATGGAATGGTGAAAATGTGAAAACCGCCAGGTTTGAGGACCCTTTTTATCTCTTGGAAGGCCCTTAGAGGATTCCTGACATGTTCCATAACATCCTGGGTGATGACCAGATGGAAGGAATTGTCTGGGAAGGTGAGGCTTTCCAAATCTTCACAACGGATTCCCTGTGGATTCAAGGTACCGTTGGGAATCCCGCTCATATACTCCGAGGACTGGTAACGGGAGCAACTACGAAGTCGATTGTGGATCACTCCGGATGATTGCGCTTCATAGATGTCCAAGTCTTGCAAACGGGGCAAAGCTGCGTCCAACGGTTCATCGGTTCCCAGAAATGTCCTCACGATTGCCCGGGCGAGGTCGCTGTTCCTCCGGCCGGCGGCGCACGACGGGCATTGGAACTCCCTGAAGCTGGTGCCCGGTTTACCCACGAAAGGCTCGCAACACCCACAGACATAACAGGGGCCGGACATGTCGGTGGATGTTTCATGCTGCTTTTTCAATTTACCAGACTCCATACACCTTCCCATGGGATTGGAGACGGCGGGTCCGAAAAGTTGCCCTCGGGAGGGCCGGGGGATGCAAGCGGCTTTGCCCCCTTCACACGGATCATGCCACTTGCTCGATGGAGATCGTCTCCATGGGAATTCCCACAAGACCCGTGCATACGCTGCTGGTGTGGGACTTGAAAAACAGGGCGTCGTGGACCCAGTGATGCTGCACATGATCCGTCTGGGATCCCTCCGCCAGGGCCGCCGTAATGGAATAATCACCAACGGGGAGAATGGGCATGCGAAAGGTGAACTCTGCGGCGAACTGGACCTCCGCATCGAAAAAAAGGGGATTCTCCCGGTACGTGAGGTAGCTGTTGTCGCTGAAAAGGACCTGGCCGAGCCTGTCCCGCACGGAAAACCCGACGATGGGACTTCTGAGGGGGGCGTGAGTGCGGCAGCGAATGAGCAGCCTGACCCTTTCGCCACCGACAATCCAATTGAGCGGCATTTCGGTTTCCGCATCAAGGAGCGACACATGGACAATGGTAGCCCCCCCCCGGCCGAAAGAGGGTGCATTTTCGTTAAAGGAGAAGACCTCGATGTCATTCCTGCAGGAAGAGGCATTGATGTACTTGAGGCGCTGATCCCCCATCCCGGAAAATGTCTTCTGTTCAGGCTTTTGAGACTCTGCGACCCGAGTGGTCAAACATGCGACAGGTTGCATCTCTGCGTACACCGATTCGAGATAGAGGTCACAGATGTCCTTGGCCGAACCTTCTGCTTTCATTCGGCCGGCTTCCAGCAATATGGCCCGGTCACAAAGATTCACCACGGCTCCCGTGTCATGGCTCACAAAGATCAGGGTGCCCCGTTCCCTGAAGGCTCTCAAGTACCGCATGCATTTTTGCCCGAAAAAAGCGTCTCCCACCGCCAGCGCCTCGTCGATGACGAGGATGTCGGCATCCACATGGGCGGCGATGGCAAAGGCCAGACGGACATACATGCCGTTGGAATAAGTCTTCACGGGTTGATCCATGAACTGGCCGATGTCGGCAAAGGCGGAAATTGCTTCATACCTTTCGGCAACCTCCTCCCTCGACAGACCGAGGATCGTCCCGTTCATGAACACGTTCTCTCTGCCGGTGAACTCAGGATTGAAGCCCGCACCCAATTCCAGGAGCGCGGCGACACGTCCGGAAATCTGCACTTCACCGAGAGACGGAGCCAGGGTTCCGCAGAGGATCTGGAGAAGAGTGCTCTTGCCGGATCCGTTGCGGCCCACGATTCCCAAGGTCTCGCCTTTTCTGATCTGCATGGAGATGTCGCGCAGCGCCCAGAACTCCCGGTGATAAGTGCGCCTCCCAAAGGAGAGGACTTCCTTGAGCTTGTCCTTGGGATTGTCATAGAGCCTGTAACACTTTCCCAGTCCCACTGCGGAGACCGCCCATTCCGGATCCATTCTGTTCTCCGTGTGGGAGTCCTCAATTGCGGCAATCTCGGCTGTGGACGCACTAGATGACATCGGCGAAAGCCCTCTTGCTTTTCATAAACCAAACATATCCCAACTGCATGAGAACCAGAGAAAAAAAAGTCACAAGCGCCCACCATTCCCACTGGGGAGGTTCACCGAGAATGAGAGTGGCTCGCGCGTCCTCCATGATGGTGGTGAAAGGGTTCAGTCTCATGAATGTCCTCAGGCTTTCAGGGGTGGCGGCAAGGGGGAAAATGATGGGCGATATGAAGAAAAAAAGTTGGATAAAAACGGCAAGAGGCTGCCCGATGTCCCGCACAAAAGCCCCGAGGGAAGCCAGGAACCAGCTGAGACCCAGGGTCAAGGCACAGAGGGGGATCAACACCAGTGGGAAGAGAAACATGGACAAGGAAAACTTCAGACTGTACCCAATGATAAACGGAAGAAGAATTGCAAAACCCAGGGCCGCATTGAACAGATTGGCTCCCAGTACCGCAACCGGGAGTATCTCGAGAGGAAAAACCACCCGTTTCACATAGCTGACGTTGGCCAGGATAAGCGTTGAAGCCCTCAAAACGCACCCGGAGAAAACCTCGTACAGAAGCAGTCCGCAGAAGAGGTTCATGGCGAAGTAAAGGTTTCCCTGGCTTGGATCGTTTCCAAAACGAGCCTTGAGGATCACGCCAAAAACAAGGGAATACACCAAAAGCATCATCAAAGGATTGACGACGGACCAGATCACTCCAAAGTAAGTTCCCTTGTACCTGCCGATGACCTCGCGCCATGTGAATTGCCTGATGAGTTCCCTCGATGCGTACAGGCACTTCAACATTTCCACCGGGTTCATGAACTGGGCGGCTGAGGGGGGATGACTCGAAATCGTTCTTCCCGGTACATGGTTCATCTGACTCAGGGTCCTTTCCCACTGAATGGACGAGTGTTCAATTAGCCCAAATCGACGAGTTTTTGAAGGAGAATCTCATCTGTTGGAAGGAGTGAGGTCAGGGTGACCTCCTGATGTGTTTTGCAGGGATTTGAGACACCAGGGGCATGACAGGAAGCCGATCCTCACCTGAGCTTCTCGTAGAGTGTTCATTGACTCCCATGGCCGTTCTTCCTGGTTGCTCTCATCCGCACCGTCTCCTCCACGATTTCACAAAGGGCGGTCTTGAGGGATTGTGGATCGCAGTGGGTTCGGATGAAATCCAGGGCGTTCCCCTGGAGTCGCCTCCAGGTTTCCTCATGGGAATAGGCGAGGAGGGCCCTGGAGGCGAAATGTTGAGCGTTGTGTCCCAAAAGGGCTTCTTTCCCGTCTGCGATGCCCAACTGGTAACCCATCAAGGTGGACACGACACAGGGGATCCCACGGCTCATGGCTTCGTGCACCTTCCAGGGAAGCCCGGCGGCGAAACGGTGGGGAGCGATGAAAACTCTGCACGATTCGTAGTATTCTTCCAGATCCGCCACGTACCCGGCCAGGAGGACCGATTCGCCCGCAAAGGCCAGGAGACTCTCCGGCGGATTCGCCCCAACGATGTGAAGCCTGCACTCCAGTTTCGCACGAATGAGAGGCCAGATGTGCTGCAGGAAGTGGAGCACGGCGGCTTCGTTGGGGGACTCCGGAAATGGGAAGCCCCCCACAAAGAGAAAGTCCCTGCGCTCCTGAAACGGCGTTCTAGGGGGACGCGGTTCCAAGGGATGTCCCCACACCCTGGTGGGAACGCCTTCCAGAAATCGCGAAACGAAGGAACACTCCCGGGGAGACACGGCGGTGGTCATGTCCGCTTCCTTCATGGGGGCCAGTTCGGCATGGAGGAGGGACGCGATGTGGGCATCGCTCAGCTCTATCCCGTCTGCGTGAGCCTTGAAAATGTCCCTCAAAGAAAAGAGGGCTTCCGCGTCGTAAATGATGGCCGTTTGGGGCCACGCTTTTCGGAATGCCCTGAGGTAGCGGGAGCCGTTGTGGGGCCTGCTGATGATGAGGGCGTCATAGAGGCCGGCCCGATCACGGATGAGGCTTCTCACTTGGGCGTATGGGGCGTGGAAGACCTCGATCCCCTGGCGCTGAAGCCGGTCCAGCCAGGGTTCATGAGGCGTTCGGTCTGTCAGGGGAAAAAAGGTGACGACATAACCCATCTCTCCCAGAAATTGGAGCATGCGGTACGAGCGTGGAAAACCGGAACCCTCCGACGGAGCCGGGATCCTGTCGTCCATGACGAGGATGCGTCTCCCGGGGCGTTCGTCTCTTCCCCTGAGAATGCCAAGCGGCGAATACTGGGGGTAGCGTTTCAGGGTGTGCTTCCATCTGTCTGCGAACACCCGCTGATTTCTGCGCATTTGGTCCAGGGCCTTTTCCGTTCCGCTGCTGCCGTACTCGAAATGAATGATGGTGCATTTGGGCTGGAAGACCACCTTGCGGCCCCTTTCCCGGATGCCGAGGCAAAGATCGGTGTCCTCGTAGTAAGCGGGCCGAAAAATCGGGTTGAATCCCCCGAGCATGAGAAATTCCTCTTTCCTCACCAACAGGCAGGCCGCTGAACAGTAGGTCACTTCCCTCAGGTAGGAATACTCGGGACTACGGGGGTCACCGTCCCGGCCGTATCCAAGGGCCGACCCGTCGTTCCACAGCATGCTTCCCGCTTCCTGGATGGTGCCATCGGGATAGAGCATCCTGGCACCCACGACCCCGCATTGAGGGTAGCCCTCCATGGTCTGCACCAATTCCTCCAACCACCCCGGGGTGACCAGGGTGTCGTTGTTGAGGAACAGGAGATAGTCGCCCCGGGCCGCTTGAGCCCCCCTGTTGCACGCACCGATGAATCCGAGATTCTCCGCGTTCGTCACGACCCGCACGCCCTTCACCAGTTGCAGCGCTTGAGGTGTGTCATCCCTGGAGGCGTCGTCCACCACGATCACTTCGTACGGGGTTTGGGTCGTGTGGCGGAGGATGCTCCTGAGGCACTGGAAGGTGTACCCGCACTGGTTGAAGACGGGGATCACGATGGAGACGAGAGGTGACTCGAAGGACGGCAGTTGGAGTGTCTCCCCGGTTCGAAGCATCTCGTGGATGAGCCTCACCCCCGACCGCACCAGCGCTTCACGGGGATTGTTGCGCAACCTGTCCTGGGAGTCATGGCAAAAAGAGGCGAGAAAGGAGTGCAGTTCCCAATGGGCAACCTCCGGACGGCCTGGCCTTCTCCCTTTGACGTCCGGCCCCAGTTGATTCCCCCTGAACAGAAACGACCTCACCTCCTTCAGCAATGCCTTCAGACCGCTGAATTGCAGGATTTCCAGGGAGTTGTTGAGGACCCTGGGCAGCAGGGACGGGTTGAAGAGGATCGATTTGGCCGCCATGAGGCTGTTTCGGATCACCCAAAGCCTGGAAGAATCCATGAAATCATATACTCCTGTTTGATCTTCGTATGGACGCGTGATTTTTCAGGAAACGCCAGCCATAGATTCACCCTTGCATGGGAAAAAGATGGGCCGCCAGCAGCAAGCAAGACTCTCTATCACATTCCTTTCACTGTGTGTGAGAAAACGCTGAGTGACCGCACGATTTCCCCCTGTCAGGGACGGCCCCGGGAAGTCTTCCGCGCACATAGACATTGACAGTCGTGCGCGGTGGACTCCATAATGCGCGGCTCAGGACAAGGTCTCCCAGTTTTGTGATCCAGAGAGGGTTGAGCGGTTTCTTATGAAAGTCCTCGTCATCAACGAACCTTACGTGGCTGGATTCAACCGCACGCAGCGCTGGGCGGCGCGGACCCGGGGACGTGTGCTCCGGGCTCCCGACTGGCTCGCCTATGCCACGGCCGTCCTGGAACAGGAGGGAATCGACGCCCGGCTATTCGATTTTCCCGCCCAGGGGTGGGGCAAGGACCGACTGAGGCTCCTCGTCCGGAAGGAGCAGCCGGATTTCATCATCCTGGATTCCACGACCCCGTCCATCTACTCGGATCTGGAATGCGCCCGCATCTGCAAGGAAGAGAGTCGGGCCGCCGTAATCCTCGTGGGTCCCCACGCATCGGCCCTTCCGGAGGAGACGTTGGGGCTTTCGCAGGGGGATGTCGACGTCGTCGCCGTCGGGGAATACGATTATACCGTGCGGGACGTGGTATGCAACCACCCCCACTTGGCGCAGACGCCGGGGATCTGTTACATGGAAAATGGGAAGGCCGTGCGAACGCCTCCCCGTCCCCTCATCGAGGACTTGGATGCTCTTCCTTTTCCCGCATGGGACCACCTGGACCTCATGCAGTATTTCGACGGGTCCAAGCTTTATCCGTACATTGACATTTTTTCCGGGCGCGGATGCCCTCACCGGTGCATTTTCTGCCTCTGGCCCCAAGTCATGCACGGGCAGCGCATTCGACTCCGCTCCCCTGAAAACGTGGTGGATGAGATGGAGCGGGACATCCGCCTCTGTCCGCGGGTCACCCGTGGCGGGGAGTTCTTTTTCGAAGACGACACCTTCACCATGGTCAAATCCAATGCCATGGCCATCTGCGAGGAAATCCTCCGGCGCGGCCTCAAGATCACCTTCTCCGTCAATGCGCGGACGGATACGGCGGACGACGACATGTTCCGACTCCTGAAACGGGCCGGCTGCCGGGAATTGTTGGTGGGTTTCGAATCGGGGGACGACGGGATCCTCGCCCGCATGGGGAAGCGGGAATCGGTGGAAGACGCCCGCCGGTTCATGGAGTTGGCCCGAAAGCACCGACTGGATGTCCACGGGTGCTTCGTTTTGGGCCTCCCCGGGGAAACGGCCCAAACCATGGAAAAGACCATTCGCTTTGCCTTGGGTCTGGGTCTGCACACGGTGCAGTTCTCGGGAGCCGTTCCCTTTCCCGGGACCCGTTATTTCGATTACTGCAACAGAGAGGGGCTGCTAAAGGCCGAGCGTTGGGACGCCTGGCTGGACGATGGAGAACAGGCGCCTGTCATCGACTACCCCGGCCTCTCCAGGAACGCCGTCAAGGAAGCGGTCGACCGAGGCTTGAAGCAGTTCTACTTCCGGCCGCCCTACATGATCCGGTTTCTCTTCTCCACACGGAACCGGTGGGATCTCTACCGGAAAATCGTCGGGGCCAGAAACTTCCTTTCCTACCTCTGGAACGAGCATCGCCGCAGATCGTAGACAATGGCAGACTCCCCCCGCATCTCCGTCGTCATCGCCTCTTACAACTCGAGGCGCACTCTCGGCCGGTGCCTGGATTCCCTCATGGCCCTGGACCATCCCAGCTTTGAGGTCATCGTGGTGGATGACGGGTCCACTGACGGATCCCCCGACATCTGCGAATCCTACCCCACGATCCGCCTGATCCGCCTGGACCGGGGAGGGCCGTCCCGGGCCAGGAACCGGGGCATCGAGGCGGCCCGGGGGGAAATCGTGGCCTTCACGGACAGCGACTGCGTCGTCGCCCGAGACTGGCTCCAGGAACTGGAAAAGGGTTTCCTGGACGAGACCGTGGCAGGGGTGGGGGGGGACCAGGTGAGCCCCGACGGGGAATCGGAATTCGGGAAGACCGTCCAGGAATATTTCAGGGCGGTGGGTTTCGTGACGGACTACATCAATCTGGAGCGAACCCTCACTGAAACCCGCCACAACGCCAGCTGCAACTCCTCCTATCGGAAGAAAGTCCTGGAAGTGGTGGGAGGGTTTGCGAAAGACCAGTTTCCTTGCGAGGATGTGGAAATGGATCTCAAGATCCGGCGCCTGGGGTATCGGCTCATGTTCAACCCCCGGGCGGTGGTCGGCCATTTCCGGCCCGGCGACTACCGGGCCTTTTCGCGGATGATGTGCCGCTATGGAGGGGGGGAGTGGCACCTTTGGCGCAAGCACGGCTTTTTCAGAAAACTGGATTACGAGCCGTGGGCCTTTCTCCTTTGTGTGCTTTTTGCCCTGGGCCTTCTCTTATTTGAGCCAAGCCTGCTTCCCCTTTTCCTTGCCCCTTTTCTGTTCGTATTCTTTTGGTTTTACGGGAAAAAGGGAAGCGCCGCAGCCAGTGTTCGGTTCACGGTGCTCTTCTGCATCACCCTGATATTCTGGAACTGGGGCTTCTTCACGGGCTTCCGCTATCGACCCGGCACTTGAAATTGCTTCCGCGGTGGAGTACAAGGGGGGACATTTCGAGGGGCTGTACCACCGACGTTGCATCCATCCCGACGGCAAGCGGCTCGAGGGGCCGGGCTGACTAGTTTTTCGTAATGCCTTGCACAGGACCGGAACGGAAACAAATGACCCAGGCATTCCAGGCGAAAAGTCTCAGCATCGTGATTCCTGCGTACAACGAGGAAGAATCCATCGGGTGTACTTTGGAGAGGTGCCTGGCGGCGGTGGGGAGCATCACCCGCCGAACGCCCCTGGAGTCTGTTGAACTCATTGTGGTGAGCGACGGGAGCACGGACCGGACCGCCGAGATCGCCCGATCGTACCCCGGGGTCTGTGTGGTGGCTTACCCAAAGAACAAGGGCTATGGTGCAGCCATCAAACTCGGCTTCTCCAAGGCTTCGGGAGACCTGCTGGGGTTCATGGACGCCGACGGGACCTGCGATCCCGAGTGGTTTGTGGACCTGTGCAACGTGGCCGTCCACGAAGGGGCGGACGTGGTCCTGGGATCCCGCTTGCACAAAGAGAGCAGGATGCCCTGGATCCGCAGGGCGGGCAATCGCCTGTATTCCATTCTTCTCTCCCACCTGGCCACACGTCACATATCGGACACGGCGAGCGGCATGAGGGTGCTGCGTAGGGATTCCCTTCCCAAGCTCTATCCCCTCCCCGACGGGCTCCATTTCACCCCGGCCATGAGCTGCAGGGCCATCCTCCAGGACGGGGTGACCATCCTGGAGGTCCCCATTCCCTACAGCGAGCGGGTGGGAAAATCAAAACTGAAGGTCATAAAGGACGGGGTCCGGTTCCTCCACAGCATCCTGGAAATCGCCCTCACCTATCGGCCCCTCAAATTCTTCGGGTGGACGGCGGCGCTGCTCTTTTTCGTCGCGTTCCTCTACAGCCTTGGACCGTTCCACACCTATGTCCTGCGCGGGGTCATCCCAGCCCACTTCATTTATCGACTCATCGCCATCAATGCGGCCGCCCTGGCCGGGGTCATTCTTCTCACCATCGGAATCGTGGCGGAGCGGGTGGCGGAAGTGCTCAACCGGAGCAGCCACAGGCGGTCTTTCATGGAGCGGTTTCTCCTCACCGTCTGTTCGACCAAGAGCATGCTGATTGCAGGGATCTTCCCTATCCTCGCCGGGGTCGTTTTGAACGGTGGGGTTCTCCTGGAATACATCAGCACCGGCCATATCACTTACCACTGGTCCTATCTGAGCGTAGGGTCTTTCCTCGTGCTGGGGGGAATGCTCCTGGAAGCCATGGGGATGTTTGAGCTGCTCCTCACCCGCATCCTTCAGAGAAACGGGCACAAACACGCCAATGGAACGGCGGCGCAGGAGACGTCCTGTGCACCCGGGGAAAGACTTGCCCTTGATGGCGTGAAGGAGACGCAACCCGGGGAGAATCCCCTTGTTCAGTGACCATCCTGGTTTCGCTGCGCCGTCCCTCGTGCCCTCTGAGCTTGGAGCATGCATCGATAGGCGGATGCGGAAGAGGGGATCGAAGCCAGGAAGGGCAATGCCCGTTCTTGGGCCACATTGACCCGGGAGAGGAAATCTTTCCTTTTTCTCAGCATACTCCCAGCAGAAGCGAAAGCCTCCCTATATCCCCGCAAAATGGCCTCCACGACGTTTCGTCTTCCCAGTGCCGCCAGCCTTGCAATCCGGACCGCGTCGTACACGGCGGAGACTGCCATGGCCAAAGGGATGCGTCCCGCAGGCATGTTCTTAAAAATGTTGGCCAGCCGGTTTCTCTGGCAGAAACAGGTGCGGGCCGGATGGAGGTCGATGCCCTGGCGATCGATCCCGCCGCCGTGGTGATAGACCACGGAAGACGGGACATGCAACACGGAATAGCCGGCCATGCGCAGCCGCCAGCAGAGGTCCACGTCCTCGTGATACATGGTGTAGGCGGTGTCGAAGCCCCCCACGTCCAGGTAGGCGCTTCGCCTCACCAGAAGGGATGCGCCGCACCCGAATCCCGTTTCCCGAGCCTTTGTGTCCTTTTCTTTATCTGTCGTCCATTTGCCCATGTCGAGACCTGACCCGATCCAGGTGAAAAGTCCTCCGGCGTGGTCGATGAGGCTTCGGTCGTGCATCATGAGGATTTTCGACCCACAGGCGGCGACGCGGTCATCCAGCTCCGCCGCTTGCACCAGCTGCACCAGCCAGTCTCTCTCCACCACCGTGTCGTTGTTCAGGAGAACATGGTACCGGTAGTCCACCAAGAACCGCACAGCATGATCGTAGGCGGGGGCGAACCCGAGGTTTGCGGTGTTCTGAAAGATCCCCACGGTGGGTTCATGTGCCCTGACCCAGGAGACGGACGCGTCGTGCGACGCGTTGTCGATGAGATACACGTCGGTGGCGGGATAAGCGTTTTCCCTCACGGAGGCGAGACACTCGGGGAGGAAGCGCATTCCGTTGTAATTCAAAATGAGAACAGCCACGGGGGGGGGGTCACGGAGAACTTTCATTGCGTGCAACTCGACAAAGGGTTCCCTTCATGGGCCTTTCCTTGGCGGATCGGTGCCTCGGATGCCGGGAATTGGGGATTTCATCCCGAGGAGACTGTGTGACTGCTTCTGTCCTCGTGTTCCCTCTCCCTGGGAACCGGGAGAGGAAGACGCGCCGCAAGCCCGTCTCCGTGGGTGACAACGGCGGATCAGGAGGATTGGCCGGGTCGCTGAAGCCGGTCCATGTTCACCCATGGCAAGCCTGTTTCCTCCTCAAGGCTGGACAGGACGGCTCCCTCCACACATCCGGTTCTTCTGAGCCACTGGAAATAGGAACGGATTCTTCCAACCAGTCGTTCCACCGCCTTTTGGTGACGAAAGGCCGGGGTTGCCCCTGGGCATAGTTCGGAGGAGTGGAGGAAGACGGTGAGGTACCGGCCGCCTCTCTTCCTGTGGAGTCCGGTGGCCCACATCATGGAAAAGAGGGGAAACCAGGCGGGTTGGGTTCCCACCACGGCCAGGTAACGGAAAGTGGTCATAACCGCGTCCCTCTTCCAGCTTGGCATCGGGGCGGCGAGCCGGTAGATCCCCTCGGCCCAGGAGGTTCTCACGGGAAGCAGGGTGAGAGGGGCCTCCACGACAGCTTGTAAATCCCCTTTGCCCCCCCTAAGCCGGAACGGGTCGGCGGGGAAGAGAAAATGGTCCGGCCCGCCGGCGACGGAACGGAGGGGGACGATGCTGCTATCCACGGTGATGCCGTATCGGGGAATCAATCCCAGGATGCGGCGGCCCAAGTCGAAACGTCCCATGCGAAAAGCGGTCGGGTGAATTCCCAAGTGTTTGTCCAGCGCGCCGAGGAGACTCTCCAGCTTATTTTGGAGTAGGGGATAGGGAATCCCGTCCGAAGGGACCGGTTCCTTCCTCCCCGGAATAGGGTCGTATGGGGGGGTGCTCCATGGGTGAAGGTGAGCCCCGATTTCAATGTCCAGATTTCTGCGCCAGTGTTGCAGAACCTCACGGCAGCGGGGATCCTGGATCACGGGGTAGGTGACCAGGAGAGTGAGGGGAAAACCGAGTTCTCTGGGGAGGAATTCCAGGCGGCGGAGCTCCCGGACGTTCTTCACCCCATCGGGCCTTTGTGGATATTTCCCTGAAAAAAGCCCCTCTTCCTCCACATCAATGGTGACGATGCATTTCACGGGACCCTCTTCTCCTTTTCCCCGTGGATCGTGGCAGCTGCGGAGGGGCGCTCCCGGTACGCAGCCTGTGCATTGAGTTCCCAGTAATCGGGGATAGGGAGTTCCCGCCGGAGAAGCCAGCGGAAAAGAGAGCCCCGTACTCCCAGTGAGATGGGAAACCACAACCTCCCCTTCACATCCCAGCGCCTTGTGGAAATGAGCACGTGAAGAGGGGGTGAAAGGACTCCCACCGAAGAACGACGGCCTGCCGGCGGTGGGATGCGCCGGTGTAAACGCAGGAGAAGTTCCGAGTCCTCGTATGGTTCAGCCTTTGAATCGAACCCCCCCACCTGGACGAACACGTCCCGTCGGACGAGCATGAAGACGGCCTGTCCAACGGGAAAGCCAGCCTGCAGCCAAGCTCGTTGGCCGTTGTTGAGGAAGGCCAGAAGGAACCGGTCCCAGGCCCGGACCCACCAACGATCCCATCCCTTATCCCCGGGGCGGTAATAGGCCCGATTGTCGGCAACGGCTCCCACGACGCCCCATGCCAAGACTTGGGAAAGGGCCTGCCCGAAGAGCCGTTCATGGGGTAGCCGGGTGTCTGCGTCAAGAAAACAAACCCATTCCCCCCAAGCCGCCAGTGCTCCGGCGGTGCGCCCCGCTGCCGGTTTTCCCCCGGTGACGACCCTTGCCCCCAAGGTCATCGCCACCTCCCGGGAATCGTCAGATGAACCGGCGTCGGCCACCAGCACTTCCACAGGCGGGTGATCCTGGCGGAACAGCAGGGGCAGCAGTTCCGACAGGTGATGGGCTTCGTTGAGCACCGGGATGACCACGCTCAAAGTCGGTTTCACGGGCTGCCGAACTCCCTCTTCCGTCGCTTTCACGAAAGCCACCCCGCACGGCGGTACCAGGAGGCGGTGGATGCCAATCCTTCTTCAAAAGGCACAACGGCCTGGAAGCCCAATTCTTTCCGTGCCTTGTCACTGCTGCAAAGCCAGTTGGGCTGAGCGCCTTCTTTCACCTTGTCGGAATTGAGGACCACGGCTTTGCCCGTCGCCCGCCCCAGAAGGGTCCCCAAGGCGCCCACTCCCCGCAGGACGGGGATGGGAACAGGAAGCGGCACAGGAGTCCGGCCCACCGCCCGTCCCACGGCGTTCGCCACGGTGAGCCAGTCGAAGGCGCCTTCCCCGGACAGGAAGAAAACCGGTCCCACCGGTTCCTGGCATTTTGCGGCCAGCAGAATTCCCCGGATCAGGTCGTTCACGTGAATGAACTGGATTTTCTGTTCACCCCGTCCCGCCACGGGGCAAAAACCCAAGGCGACACACCGGAACACCTGAAGGAAATCCAGGTCCCTCGGCCCGTAGACGACGGGAGGCCGGAGGATCCTCAAGGCTTCAGGGGGAAAAGCGCGCAGGACGGCCTCTTCGGCCAGGAGTTTCGATCGGCCGTACCAGGAGACCGGTGCGGGGGGATCCTCTTCCCGGCGGGGGCGTCCGTCCGGTGCCGGGCCCGCCGCCGAAAGGCTGGAGACATGAATGAACCGCAGACGTTCGTTTCCGCTTTCCATGCAGGCCTGGACCAGGCTTCTCGTCGTCAGAGCGTTCCCCCGGAAGAAGTCTTCCCGTCGGGTGCCCTTGGTCACTCCCGCCACGTGGAAAACCACGTCCACGTCCATCAACGCCTGCCGCAGTCCTGAGGGTCGCACCAGGTCCATCGGGAGGTATTCCACAGGGAGACCTCGCAGCCATCTCAGGGAACTGCTTCGGCGCACCACGCACGTCACCTCCCACCCCTCGCGGACCAAGGCTTGCGCCAGGTGGCTTCCCACGAACCCGGATCCCCCCGTCACGAGAGCTTTCACGGGATTGCGCTCCTTCGGTGCAAAAGGAGTCGCCGCAGGGGGGCCGCTGCGGAACGACCGCAACAGGCCAGGGCCAGCCAGGATTCCCCTGCAGGCCAAGCAGCGGCCATCACCGGGAGAGAATCCAGCACCTGGGCCAGTTGAGCATCGAGTGCATGGAAGCAAACCCGAAACCTTGATTTCTCCCCTTTCCCCGTCGCCCTCTGCACAGACATTTCCCACGGGCCGAACCGGTGGAATCCGCTCCCAATGCACTTGACGGCGGCTTCCTTTAAAGACCAGAGAAAAGCACACGCCCTCGGCGTATACGTTTCGAAACCTTCTGGAAGGGCGGACCAGTCTCGTTCCGTGAAAGCGCGCGAAAAGGGATAGTCCCCGGTGAAATCCTCGGGACTCGCCACATCCAGTCCCAGGCGGACGGAGCTGCCCCCCACGGCCACCCACAGGCGACCTCCGCTGTAGCTCATGGAAACGGCCGGCCACGAACTCTCAGGGTGGTTTAGGTGCGGCTTCCCAAGTGAGTCGTACACAACGTTCCACCGGTGATCCTCGGAGTGAATGTTGCAGAGACCTGAGACAGAACTACCGTCCGGGCGACGGGATCGACTCAGGAGGTGGGAAACGAGGCGGTCCCGTGCGGCACGGGAACCGACCGATCGGGGTACCTTCGAATGGGAGCCGTCGGGCAGCAACGTGGATGCCACTGAAAAACCGAATCCCCCAAGGGACAGGGCGAGAGGTGTATCTTCCCCGTGCATCGTCAACCCCTGGATCGCCATCGTCGAGGGGCTCCTTTCCCGAGCTGTGTTTTCAATTGCAGCCGGCCGAATCCCCCCTGACATTCCCGGAGGGAGCGTCGCAGAATCCATCGGTCGTTCTCTATTCGGTCTTCCGGTCAATGGCGGGGGTGTCCCTCGGCTTCACGGCTTCTAAAGAGCGAACCAGCGCATGTGGATTCCCCGCGCTTCCAAAATGGGACGGCCATCACGCCCTGAGGCCAGAGCATCCCATACGAGGCCCCTTTCATCCTCTTGACGGCAGCGGGCTTCCAGTTTGATGTCCTCACCACCCGAGCAGAACCGGTACCAGTGCAGTTCCTCCACCCTTGCCGGGATCATGGCACGGGACTCCGATTCGTCCCGCATCACCACGTAGTAGCTGCAAAGCTGCATCAGCCCTTCCAGGGCATACCGGGGGTACGAAGCTGCAGGAGCGTCTGTGAAGGAAAATTCCCTGTCTTGAGGATAGATCATCTTTCCCGAGATGATGGAATCGCCGTAGCCGTCGATGTGTTCCAGCACCCGATACAGGCCCTGCATGTCGGAACGCTTATCGTACCAGTCGAGGATCTCCTGCTTTTCCATGGGACGCCCAATAAATTCACCAGCCGGGATGGGAAAGGAAACCAAACGATCCAGTGGTTCCGGAGCTCCGGCGGTGGCGAGCACAAGGGCACGGTAGCACGGTGCGAGCGTCTCCAGGCGCCGGCCTCCGGGGGAAACCCCGTACACCTCCATGGTGCATTCACAGAGCATGTCCTTTCCTTCCTGCCGCCGGCTGCAGGTGACACGGGCGACCCGCTCCGTGTCGGGGCCTACTTCGATGGGATCCATGAAACGGATGTCCCGCGCTTGCGAAACGGTGAGATAGGGGAAAAGGAGCCGGGTGGCCTCCAGGAAGCTCTCCACGACCATGATGGCGGAAACGAGGGGGTGCTTGAGGAATTTGAAGGGTTTGTGCTGGGAGACCCACGGGTCCTTGTCCAGGGAAAACGCCCGGCGTACCTGCACCATTGCGCTCTCCAGGTCCAGTCGTTCGATGGCGTCCACCATGGGAAAGTCGCGCGGATCCGTTTCGCAGAGAGTGTTGGGCGCACTGTCGGGAGCATCCGGCAAATTGACTCCTTCAAGGAGGACCGTCCTGGCGGGTGGAAGGGATTTCATCCACATCACCCAAACGTCGGCCGGAGACCCGCAGAAGATTTCCCTCCAAAACATCTCCGAAAGCTCTCTCATCCCCACATACCCGACGCCCAGATGTTCCAGCAGGTCGCGGACCTCCGGGTCTTCCGCCATTCCGCCGCCGCTGACGGGGGGCAGCATGAGTGCCTTGAAGACCACCCCGGCATGCTGCCGGGAGAGGTTCTCCAGCAAACGGGACATCATGCGGTTGCCCGAGGCGTAATTGGTCTGGCCCATGTTTCCCTGGACAGCCACAATGGACGAGAGACCCACGAAAAACTTCAAGCCGGCGGAGCGAGTCGCCTCATAGAGGTTCCAGGCGCCCAGAACCTTCACATCCACCACTTTTCTGAAAGCTCGCCCGTCCAGATCTGCAAGGTACTTGTCGTGGAGCACGCCGGCTCCGTGGATGACTCCGTCCACTCTGCCGAATCGCTCAATCACCCCGCCCACGGCCGCTTTCACTTGGGTGGGGTCCGAGACGTCGCAGGCCGTGTACTCTACGTCGATTCCGGACTCGCGAAGATCCCGGACCGTGCGGTACACTTGCCTGGCCTTGTGAAAACGCTCCACCTGCGCGTTGAGATCATCCAGGCCGATGGATGGATGCATCTGCATGATGTCCCAGCGCAAAGCCTTCTCCGAGAACTCCTCTGTCTGGAGGTGCCTCGCCGTTTGTTCGGGCAAATCGATGGACGTGCGTCCGAGAAGGACCACCCTGGTGCCGAACGGAGCGAGGGACCGCACCAGTTGGGCGGTGATGCCGTAGCCGCCTCCGGACACGAGGATCACGTCCCCCGCACTCAGGGAGAAGTTAGGGGGGTGGGGGAGTGTGAAGGGTTCCCTGCGCCCCCCGAGGGTTGTCGCTCCGTTGCCGCCCACGGTCAGTTCCACTGGTGCCTGTTTTGTCTGCAGTGCTGTGGCGAGCAGCCGGGAAAAGTCGGTACCCTCTTTTGCGCGGACGCTTCTGAAACGAACGGAGGGATATTCCAGAGCGGCGGCCAGGAAAATGCCCACCAGTCCGTCCCAGAGGACCTCTCGCCACAAGGACGGCGTTGTGTCGTCCCCCAGGAGGAGAATGGACCGAACGGGGGGGGAGGCCAGGATGGCCTGGACCAGGAGAAAGAGTTGTTCCTGCAAGCGACAGACGTCCTCCGCACTTTCGAGGTGGCGATCCACACTCCCATCGATGGGGATGCAGAAGACCTCCGCCGGGTGCTCCTTGAGAAAGGTGTCCACGGCGTTGAACAATGAGCCTTCGGACGAAATACCGACAACCCCCCGTCTTACGCGGGATTCTTCCCCTTCTGTGGGCAGCCAGGGGAAACTCTTCACCTTGGCCCCGAATCGCTCCTGAATCCACTGGGAGAGTTCTTTCCCCATCGGAGAGTCGGAAGCGGGAGGGAGGATCGCGACGGTGTTTTCAGAGGAGAGAGAAGGCATGGAACCCTCTTCCATTTCCACGGAAACGGGGCGAAAAACGAGGCGCCTCAGTTCGTCGGGGTTTTTTTCCGCTTCAACGGTTTCAGAGACTGTCCGGGAGTGGGAAGGAGGTTTTTCCCCGCCGGCAGTCGCTTCGGGAACACCGCCGGTGGTCAGCTGAGCAATGCGGTCCGTCATCTGGGAGACGGTGCGGACGTCGATAAAGTCTTCCATACGGATGCGCAGTGCAAACCGTTTCTCCAGGCGATCCACAATGATGGGAAGCCTGCTCGACCGGATGCCCAGGTCGGTTCTCAAGTCCATCTGGGGCTCGATCTCATCCCTCTCGTATCCTGTCACTTCCATGATGATGCCGATGACTTCTTCCGCTGTTTCGGAGGGTCCTAGGGGAGAGGGACCAGGAGGAGCATTGGCGATGGGAGAAGGTTGGACCGGTTCCGAAACCGGCGGAGGGGGAGGTGGAGTGGTTTCCATGCCAGGTTGTGAAGCCGGCAAAGGCGTGGAGAACAGCGGGGTGGGGGATAGGAAAGGTGTCTGCGGCGATCGCCGGCAAAGGGTTTGAAGAATCCCGTCCAACTGTTCGGGGGAGATGTTCGGATCGATCTCCCTGCGCACTGCATCGAGGATTGAAGGCGCCAGAAAGCGTCCGAAGGTGTCCAGCAGAAAGCCGTTGATTTCCCGCTGCACCAGGGCGGCCAGACGGTCTTGTGGTGTGGGCGCCATCGCCCGGATTGCCTCGGGCTTGGGGGAGGGTTTCGCACCGTCAGGGGCAGGCCGGTCTAAAGTCACCACCTCAACGGGGATTGCCGGGGAAATGTGGCCCTTCACGAACAGTTCCCCGATGGCCTGCTTGAAGGAGGTTCCTTCCGATTCCGGCATGCATGTGGCGATGCAGTCGGCGTCCTCCAGGGTTTCCCGAATGAGATCGCTCAAGGTGGCCCCTGGACCGATTTCCACGAATCGCCTCACTCCGTAGTCATTCCAAAGGGTGAGGACGTTGTCCATCCAGTACACGGGAGATTCGGGATGGGCCACCACGATTTCTTTGATTTTTTCCGGATCGGCGGGGAACGGTACCCGGATGGTGTTGGAAACGACAGGGATCTCGGGGGTCTGGAAGTGGAGAGCCTTTGTGAAGGCCCGCATCTCGTCGGCGAAGATGGGCAGCAGAGGGCAGTGGAAAGCCATGCTCACCCGCAGAACAGTGGCCCGGTAGCCGAGTTCCTTGAGTTTCTGACCGAACCGGAGCACTGCTTCTCGAGCTCCCCCCAGGACCACCTGGCGCGGGGAATTGATGTTGGCGATGAAGACCTCCCCGGCCTGGCGCAGCCGCTCCCGCAGGAGATCCAGGGGGGCGTCGGTGGCCATCATGACACCGGGGTCCGGGCGTTGGTTGGATGCCTTGTCCATGGACTGGGCCCGCTTGGTGACCAGCCGGAAACCATCTTCAAAAGAGAACACCCCCGCCGCCGCAAGGGCTGTGAGTTCACCGAGGCTGTGGCCCGCCATGGCCACGGGTCGGATTCCAAGGGAAACCAGTTGCTGGTAGAGGGCATATTCCAGCGTGTAGGCCGCCGGTTGCTGCCACAGCGTCTGCCTCAGTTGTTCCTCCCGGTCTTCCAGGTAGAGGCTGAGCAGGTCGAACTCGGCCAACCGGTCCGCCCGCTCCAGCCATGCGCGCACGATGGGGAAGCTGTGGTAAAGCTCCCGGCCCATACCGGCGTACTGGGATCCCTGGCCGGGAAAAACCAGGGCCAAGGGCGGTGGTGCTACGTTCGTCGAGGCCTCAACATAAATGCCCTGCCGCGAGAGGGAACGCCGTGTCTTGTCGCTCATCCCTCCAGCCGGGAGCGTGTTTCGGAGATGTCGGAGGGCTTCTTCCAGTTCTTGGGGTGACCCGTTGAGGACAGCCGCCCGGTACGAGACCTCACCGTGATCGATCCGGAGCAGGGAAATGCCCTCCAGGACGTCCGGTTTGGGGGTGAGCGCCTCGGCGGCGGCATGGGCCGCTTGAGGGATGGCGATGCGGGATTGTCCAGCGGTTTCCAGGCATTCCTCAATCTGGATGACGAAGTTGGACCCCCCGAAACCGAAGGAGTTCACCTGCATCCTTCTCGGGCGCCCATTGCTCCTGCGCCATTCCTCCGGTTCCGTGACGACTCTCAGGCGAGAGTCTTCAAGGCCCAGTCGCGGGTCGGGTGTGTCGTAATTGATTGTTGGTGGGATCACTCCCGCCTCCATGGCCAGCAGACCACGAACGAGACTGTTCAACCCCGAGGAGCCCAGGGTATGGCCGATCTGGGACTTGAAGGCGGAGAGAAGGGTCGGCTTGTCGGCGGGAAACACCGCGCGGATGGCATGCACTTCCTCCAGGTCCCCTTGAGTGGTGGAAGTGGCATGGCATTCGATGAGGTCGATTTCCCCGGGGCCATAGGGAAGACCCGCAAGGGAGGCCCGAATGGCGATTTCCTGGCTTTCCCGAGACGACTCGATGAGACTGTACGGGTTGTTGCTCGCTCCCACACCGGTGATGAAACCGTGAATTTTCGCCCCTCTCTCATGCGCCAGGGATTCCCGTTCAATGACGATGATGGCCCCGCCTTCCCCCAGGACCATGCCGTCCCTTCCGGCTTCGAAGGGACGGGAGGTGTGCTCCGGGAGACGTTCCGCACCGGAGATGCCTGCCAGTGCTCCCAGGGCGGAAAACTCCAGGTAGTGGAGAGGGTGCAGGGGTTCTTCCCCTCCTCCCACGACGGCGGCATCGATGATTCCCAGTCGGATCATGAGGACAGCGTTATAGAGCGCCACCAATGAACTGGAACAGGCGGCGGTGACGGCGAAAGACGGTCCCATAAATCCGTACTTGTTGCTGATGTATCCCCCGGCGGTGCAGTTGAGCCGTCCCACCAGGGTGGTGTCGTCCACCACAAGGTGGCCGTCTTTGAGCATTCCCCGGAGGGATTGCTCCTGGTCGGGGGAGAGGGGAAGCAAACGGCGGACGGTCTTCAGCGTCGGTTCCACCGCCCCCCCGATGACGATGTCGGAAAAAGTGGAGGCGGCTTCTCCCGAATTTTGAGAGACGATGACACCGATCCGCTCCCGCGGAATGCCGCTCTCGAGGATACCCGACTCCTCCACCGCCCGCGCGGCCAGCCAAAGGGTCATTTTGGTGGAATGAGTCATGGTGCGGAAATCCTGGGGGGGAACCCCGATGTCCTTCCGGGCGATCTCGAGGTGATGGAAGGCTCCCACCCGGCAGTAGGTCTTTTCGGGAGTCATGGGAACGGGGTGATAATAGGCCCCGTGGTCCCACCGTGACGCCGGTACCAGAGTGATACCGGATTTGCCGGCCAAACTCGCCTGAAAGATTTCCTCCAGGGTGTTTCCCAGAGCATTGACCATCCTCATGCCCGTGATGGCGATGCGTTCGGGAAAGCCCTGCCATGACCCGTTTCTACGGGAAACGGGGGTAGGCGACGGCACCTCGCCCGGGAGAAGGTCCGTCCTGCGCCGGATGGGAACACCGGAGGCCAGCTCGTTGTGGAGTTCCGCCACGGTGCGGACTTGCCGAATGGTGCCCGAACACGCCCCGCTCATGAACTGGCCCCTTTCCCAGCAAGCGTTGTCGTCGAGGGGGGTGCAGGAACACTTGTCCTCGCCTCGGGCCGCAATGTGCAGACTTCCCGCGCACAGCTCTTCGATCTTTCTCCTGTGTTCCTGGATATCCGTCCCCTTCCTGGAGTACTCTTCTTCAAGGGCGCAAATCGCATCGGTCTTGGGGGTTTTCAGAGATCGGACTCTCAGCCCCGTAGATTCTCCCGTGATGACGGTCCCGCCCATGGGGGCTTGCGTGATGGCGGACTGGTAGACCCGGGTGAGGGCTCCCGTTTCCACGATCTCCCGGGTTGCGAGGTAGACGGTGCCCATTTGAACGGCGTCGGCGCCCAGCATCCACGCCATGTAGGCGGTTTCCCCATTGCAGATCCCGCCCGCGAGGATCACCCGCCTGTCCCGCCAGAGTTCGGGGTTGCAGCGCCGCAGGATGAGGGCCATCTGCGCCAGGGTCAAGGTCGTGTGGTGCCCTACGTGCCCCCCGGCTTCACACCCCTCCAAAACGATGAACCGGATCCCTGCCGCCAGGGCCATTCTCAGGAGATCTTCCGTGGGGGCGATGTAGATGGTTTCGATGCCTTCCCCGGCCATCTCCCGGGCGGTGGAAGGCTCCCCCGCAGCGATGACCACGAAGGGCGGGCGGCATTGCCGGATCCATTCCATCTGCTCATTCCGGAAAGGGTTCTCCTGGAGTGCCACGACGTTGAGGGCGAACGGGCGGTCTCCCATGATCCGTCTCAGGTCGCCAAGCCTGCCGTGGATGGTTTCCCGGTCCATGAAGCCCAGGGCGATGGTGGGGAGCCCCCCCGCTTTGGCCACTTCCAAAGCGAAGGCCGGCACGTCCGAAATGGAAGACATCCCGCCCTGGATGAACGGGTATCGGGTCCCCAGTTCTGCTGCGACAGGACTCTTTTCGAACGGTCTGGGGTTCTCAAGGGCCCGGCGGTGGTGTTCCGACACCGCCTGCTTGAAAAGGCGCAGAGCCTTCTCCGTGTCCGTGCCGAAACGTTCGGTCCATTCCCTGGCGAAAGCGGCTTCCACTCCCAATGGAATAAGTTCGTTTCTGGTAAACCCGCTGTCCAGGGGATGGACGGCCTGTTTCCGGATGGCTTCCGTGAATAGCCTGTGTCCTGCGCCTGTTCCCGAACTCTTCGAGTCCCCCTGCGAAGCAAGCTCTTTCAGCGCCTTAAGAGGAATGGAGTTTCCCCGATTGTGGGCGCGGTAGGGAATTCCGAGGCCAAGTCCCGCCACGTCCGTCTGGTCGTAGTGGAGCTTCCGGAGAGCTTCCCGGGTGGCTTCCCCCAAGGGATGGAGGTCCGTCAGCCAATGGACGCTCTCGAAGACGATCCCCCTGGCACCGCAGGTGAGGAAAGCGGAACAGGCCTCGGGAGTGGCGATGCCTCCCCAGATAGTGATCTCCGCTCGCCTTCCCCTCTCACGAAGGAGGGCCCTCATGGCTCCATAAAGAACAAAGGCGCTCTCGGTGCTGACGAACCCGGATGCCTCGAAGCCCTTGATGGCCAAACCCGAAACCGCAACGCCTTGATTTTTCAAAAGCTCCCGGATGCACCGGGTGTCTGCGAGGACCGGTCGGCAGGGATGGGTGGAATCCAACTCTTCCAGTCGCCGAAGAAAGACCTCAAGAGGCAGATCGTGAAGTACAGGGTGGTATTCCACCCATAGAGTTCCCATGCCGGGATTTTTCAGCAGGTTGTCCAAACGGGGATCAGGAAACCATGAAAAGGGAACCTTGAGATCCACAGTGAAACCTGAAAAAGGGGGGGCCTGGAGGCGGTCAATGGCCTCTTCGATGGGCAGTCCGGAAGCGTCCACAATGATTCGCATTCCGACCTTTTGATGGGCTTCCAGTGCTTTCCGGTTGCAGTTCGCCAGTCGCCACACAAATGAAAAAGCGGCGTCTGGCTCCGTCGAACGTTCCATGAAGTGTCCCGGAGAACTCGCCGCGCTGGGAATTATTTCAGATGCGTTTGCTGAAGATTCGGAATTTTTTGACAACCTTTGCTCCGCCATCGTCGTACCACTTATTGATGAGGTCATTGTCTTCCAGGTTCCATCCCAGTTCCAGGGTTCTATACCTGCTCAGGCTGCTGTTTTCAAGCAAGCCTCTGTAAAGATAGTCGAAGGCGACCAGGGGAAGTCCCATCTGCTGGTATCGCTTCTTGATGCCGAAGATCATTCCCCGGAGCCCCGTGATCTCCCGGCGATGCAAAAGGGATTTGAACCAGCCGGACAATCCGATGCGGCCGTTGAAGTGCCTCAAAAGAGGGTTGATGTCGGGGACAATCATACCCACCCCGACCGGCTGTTCCTCCAGCATAATAAAAAAAACGAGCTTCGGGTCGATGATGCGCTTCAGCTTCCGACCCATCATGTCCATCTCCGCGTCGGTCATGGGGACGAACCCCCAGTTGTCGAACCAGGCGTCGTGGTAGATCTCCTTGATGAGATGGACCTCGGTCTCAAGTCTCTCCATCTGGATGTGCCTGACCCGGACGTTGTTTTCGGAGAGAATCTTGCGAGCCACATTTCCCACCCAATCGGGGGGCTGCCAATTGCGGTCCACGGAGTAGGCCAAGAGGTCCTTTTCCTTTTGAAAACCGCAGGCCTCTATCAATTCCAGGTAATAAGGGGGATTGTACGGCATCATGAAGGTGGGAGGCGAGTCAAACCCCTCCAGGAGCATTCCGATTTCGTAGTTGGTGGATGGGTTGAGGGGACCTCTGAGAATGTCCATCCCCTTCTCCTTTCCCCATTTTTGAACCCTGGAGAAAAGGGCTTCCGCCGCGCCTTTGTCGTTTGCGCATTCGAAGAACCCCCAAGCCGCTGCCCGTTCGTTATGGAAACGGTTGTGATTGTGGTTGACGATCGCCGCGACCCGCCCCACGGGCTCCGTGCCTCGGCAAGCCAGGAAAAGGGCTCGCTCGCTGAACTGCCAGAAGGGGTGCGTCCCGGGGTCCAGAAGTTCCTTCAGTTCCCTCTTGAGGGGTGGAATCCAGTTAGGGTCCCCTTCATAGAGCTTCCAGGGAAGGTCGATGAAAGATTTCAGATCGGCATCCCGCTCCACTTCCAAAATTCGAACGGGTTGTCCCGAACACGTGGTTCCAGAAGCTTGGGGGTGATTCACTCCTCAGATCCTCCAAAAACAATGCACGATGCAGTAGCTCCCCATTTACCCCACCGGGCAGGGAGGAATGGTTGCCCGATCCCGTGCTCCCCTGTCGCCGTGACCCATCACCCGGTTCCATGTTCCCGTCTCTGCAGTCGCATGGGAGTCGGGGACGGAGTGTGCGGAAGCCCTGAATCCTTAAGCTAAAGCCTCCCCACCTTGATCTTCGTCCAGAGGAAGGAGGAATTGGCTCGGTTCTGGAAAAGTCTCCCATGCCTTCTGGAGTCACGGCGTTCAGCCAAGCCTCTCTTGGCCGGAGAGGTTTTGGGCGGCGACTTGCAGAGCGAGCGAATACACCCCAGCGCCGGGAAGCTTTTCGCGCCCCAAGGAACGAGGGGAGCTGTCCCGCAGCCCAGGCAGACGCTCATTGCAGAGCACAATCATGAATTCCCGGGAGTCTGGGAAATGAGCGAACAAGCTGCCTCAAAAGCTGAAGTCGCCGGATAATGCTGCCATGGGAATATCTTCCGGTGCTGGTGATGAACGGCCCCTTTGAGAAAGCTCTCCATAGCACGAGTGGGGAAAAGCGTCAACGGGGGAAGATTCCATCTTGATCAGTCTCACCGCCGTCCTCAGGGCTTTTCCTCCCTCCTTCGAAAGACCGAAACCTTCCAGTCGGGAGGGCTCCATCCACACGAAGAGGAGGGCAGCGGGAAGCGCCTCAGCCATGGCCGTCCTCAGAAGGGCCGGTTCCAACTGGGCGAGGGTGTCGTGGGAATCCCGAAGGAGCCGTATGTTCTGCTTAAACTGCTCATGGTTTCTGCAGGTCAGTCTCCCAGGGGGGAGACCCAGGGGAATGGCCTGGACGATGATGCCAAAATCCATCCCGTACAGGTGGGCATCAGCCTGTACCGCATCTCGGGCCAAGTAGGCACATTCTGTGGGGCTTCCACAGTCTCCATGGAGAGGGTTTCCAGGACATAGCAACCGAGGCCCAAGTCCCCCTTGGAAATGTCTCCAATGCCAAGGATGAAAGCGGTTTTCAGTTCGTCTCTGGAATGGACGGATGACATTACACCAGAAACCGAAACCTTCCTTCTCACTAAAAACGCAGGCGGTTCCAGAACGCCTGGTGGAGCTCCCTTTTCCCTGTCGGTCTCCCATGATTGCGCCAAAAAACACCGCGGTTCGCGCCCTAGAGGTTGACTTCCACATGGCAAAAAAAGCCGGGAGGCACGGTCCGATTCATCGACCGCAAAGCCTTCCCGGCTCCGCTATTCTACGCACAACCCAAAACAATCGGTGTCGCTTGAAGGGGAGGGCGGAACCAGTGAAGAGGCTTTCCCCCTAAGACCGATCCATCGCCGGGCACAATCGCAGATCGGAACGGCCTTCTCACCCATCGCACGGGCTTCCTGCCGACTTTGAAGGGATTTCCCCTCGTGAGACGAATCCGATTAATCCGCACTCGAACGGCTTGTCAAGCTCTGTTCGACCATTGTTGCTTCCGCTTTCATACAAGGCCTGCTGCTGCTCTGGTTCTCTCCATGGACTGTGTCTTCTCCCATCAGTCCGGCTACGAAATCGTTTGACAGAGCGATGCCGATTTGATTATCGTAGGGGCCACTATCCCAATGCCCTTCAGAAGAAGGGTGCCTTGTCCTCCCCCTACCAGCGGGTTCCGTCGGCGGGTGGGGGGAAGGTGATCCCATCCTGTTATGCACCAGGATTCCCCGCAACTGAAGTTGCACGATCACGCAAGAGAGGTGTTCAGATCCCTGCGTACGGGTGGATCGTCTGTAGCCCACCGTGCGGTTGTTTGGTTGGAACGACTCGGAAGGGACGAGCCTGGATCCGCGTTTGTTGAAGGATGCCTCTGCAACCCTTTCCGGGGGCTTCAAGGCGGGCGACGGAGAAAAATGTCATGAAACTTATCCTGAGGCGCTGTTTCGCTTATGCCGTCATGTTCATCCTGTCGGCTTCCTCCGGTTCCACCGCACCGGCCCGAACCAGTTCCAATACCCCATATGAGATTTTCAAGACGATCGGTAAGCAGGCGGCAGAGGAAGGCGTGGCCATGATCAAAAGGCAGACCGGGCGATCCCCGGCCCGGAACATGGTCATCGTGCTCTCCAACGCGGGCTACGCCGAAATTGAGGGACAATCGACGATGGGTGCGCTGGACGGGGTGAGCGAGGTCACTCGGGTGAGCCGGGGAGCCAACACGCTCGTGGAGATCCACTCGGCCCCTGAGTCCTCCCTCTGGTTTGCCGTTTACGATCGGAACTCGGGCAATTGCGCCTATCTCCAAGTGAATCCTTCCCGCCGTGTGGGGTCACTCCAGGACATGGGGCCTGTTCGGCATCCGTTCCCTTGCCAGGATCGATGCAGAGCATCTTTTCAACACTGATCCCAAGTCCTTCGATTTCGGTTTCGGAGGCAACGAATTCCGAATTGTCACCATTGTCAATGGCATCGTCGCCGGGGTACCCGCAAGCGTCATCCGATCGTTGGAATTCCATGATCATTATTGTCCCGGCGTCACGTCGGGCATCATGCTGGCCAATTATGTCAAGAAGCATTTCGCCGGTTCGGGGGTGAACGCCTATTTTGTCCATGGCCTTCAGCCGTGGTGCAAGGAGGACGCCCTCATGGTGATGCTCAATGCGACGCCGGGCAAAAACGGTTATGCGGTGACCTATGCCACAGAGGAAGATCGGAGCCAATGGCCTGACGCCCCGGTGGACTACCGCAACGTGTCCAACATCATCTATGGAAGAAAGTCAGACGGTTCGTGGCAGGGTTTGATTCTGGGTTTCAGCTTCGCCTCCATCGAAGAGACGGGATGCGGCAAATACTCCCACAGCGCTGTCGGGAAGCTCTGCGCCGACCTTTGGTACTTGGGGAGATTGGACAATCCCGAACGTTTTGTGAAGCTTTACGGCTCATTCAAGCTGGAGGCATCTGATCATCCCAAGAATTATGCAAGACCGGGAGGGAGCGTCATGTGGAAGCTGCGCTGATAGGGTTTTGAAGAGGTTTCGACGAACGTGGGCACTCCTGTCAAGGGCTCACCGGCGGTGAGCGGCCTTCCTCCTGACGGACCCATGCGGGCGGGGATGCAGGAAGCACTCTCCCATTCGCAAAGGGCTCGCCGCCGCTGGAGCGGAAACCCAAGCAGCGGCGGAGGGAAGCACATCCTCCCCTATGATCACGGCCGATCGGGCTGACACCATCAAATTGATCGACTGCATTTCCTGACCGTTGGACAACGGCGAAGAGGCCGTTTTCCAATCCTTGAATTCATGAAGCCAGGGAGGCTTTGGCAGCTCGGAAGAGCGGCTGAACCTGTCTGGCTTTTTCGTTTTCCAAAATCTCGGACAGCCCTTGCATGACCTTCAGACGGAACCTCCAAGTGACGTTGGTTCGATCGCGCAGCCCCCCCCGGAGAAGGGGGGCGGTCTCCTCAACGGTTTGTTCCGGCGTGGATCTTCAACCCTGCCGACCGGTGTCGCACCAACGGCCAAGTGCCGGAAGCGGCCCGTAGATCGCACCGTTCATCGGGTCTTGAAATGGGTTTCCCAATCGTCCAAGGACTCACGGAAGGAAAGGAATGCAGATGAAAGCGCGATGCAAAGGTCTGGTCACCCTCTTCACCTTTTTCGTCCTGCTCGGTTTCCACTCCAGTCCCATGGCGTTCCAGAGAAGCATTGAGGAAAATCAGTACGCCCTCTGGAACGCCGTGGCGACCCGCGCGGTGAAAGAAGCGAGAAACCTCATGGGAGCTCCACACCCTCAAGACGCCGTGGTCCTCACGAACGCGGGTTATGCGGTGGTGGAGGGACTCACCACCGAACCCTGTCTGGATGGTCTGCGGCAGTGGGAGGGAGCCACCGCGGGCAAGAGGAGTCTGCTGGAAGTGCACAGTGCCCGGAACTCGGCCCTGTGGTTCTTCTTTTTCAACAGGAGGACAGGCCAGGGTGTCTACTATGAATTGAAAGGACAGAATATTTCCTGGATCATCGGATGGCTCGAATACTTCCGAGCCCCGTGGATCCGCAGAATCATCGCAGCCCTCCCCACGGACCAGCTCTTTGGGGAACCGGCCTACGAAGAAAACATTCTGGCCGAACATCTGCTCGCCAACCAGGCCAACAAGGATGCCTGGAACGACAAAGTTGCGGCGAAAGTCTTCGGGGGTAGAGAATTCGCAATTGTCACCATCGCCAACGGCATTGCCCACGGCACCCCTTATGATCTCATCAAATCCGTCCAGTTCCATGACCATTATTGTCCCGGCGTCACTTCCGGGTACCTGCTGGCCAATTACCTGGAGAAGAACTTCCCGTTGCTTGTGCCCGGCAGCGCCTACTTTGTCCTTTCCATCCCCCCATGGTGCAAGGACGACGCCCTGCAGATCCTCCTCAACACCACCCCAGGTAAATCCGGTTATGCCGTTTTCTACCTCAGTGCTGCCGACAAGGGCAATTTGAGAGAGGAGGCAAAAGACCTGGCAGGGGTCTTCTTCCGCAAGAATCAATCGGGGAAGTGGGAAGGCGTGGTGCTCGGCTTCAGCTTCGCCAAGATAGAGGAAATGGGCGGGCCCACCACGGCCCAGGGGTATGCCTGGGAATCCAGATTGGCCATGGACCTGTGGCTGTTGGATTATCTCGATCAGCCAGAGTTATTCATTAACGTGATCAAGACATTTGAATTGCAGCAAGGGGCGCCCTCCGACTGGGCGAGGGTGGGAGTGGATCCCCTGGACGCGGCGCACCTGGATCTTTGGAAACCGGCTTCCACGCCTTGATCTCTGTCCAATATGGAACCGAGGCGCTTTGATGGCGTCGATGTGCTCGGGGCGTTTGTGAAACGTGCATCGACGGGTTGACGGCGTAAAACCCGTGAAAGGGGAGCGGTATGCCGCCGCTCCCCGGAGCACACCGTGTGGTCAGTTCACCGTCCCTGGGGGAACAAGAGAGACTCGGGCTTATCCTTTCCTCACTCCCGTCTGGGTCTGGGCCGTGAGCCGGTCACCCCGCCCCGGCCGTCACCCCCCGACTCGGGTGACTTTGGCACTGTGGTCGGCAGAGCCCTTCCATCCGCTGATGCGCCCCCCTGACGCCCCATCCGAGGCAGGCAAAAACGGTCCATCCAGGATGCCTGTCGGTTTTTTGGTTGATTTTGCCTGCCTTTCGTTACATAAGGTACCGTCAAATTTCAACGCGGGATGCCTCATGCAAAGCAAACACAGTTCCATCGACGTATTCGCCATCCTGAAGAACCTTCGTCGATTCGCCCACCATCCCTGGATCGGGAAAAAGCTGGTGGCCCTCCAGGCGGAGAAACTGCTCTTCGATCATTTCTTTCCCCGGTACGAAAACGGCATTGGGGGAAGAATCCGCCAGTTGAGTTTCCGCCTGACGGACATCTGCAACCTGCGGTGCGCCACGTGTGGCCAGTGGGGGGAGACGGGCTTTCTGCGCTCAAAGGACATCAAGGAGTTGAAGAAGCAGGAAGTGCCCCGCCACCGGTACGTGGAACTCCTGGACGATTGCGTCAAGAAGGGGGAGCGCCCCATCCTCTACCTGTGGGGAGGCGAACCCATGCTCTACGACGGCGTGCTGGATCTCATCGATACGGCCACCCAGATGGGACTGCCCACGTCCATCGCCACCAACGGGACGCGTATTGCTTCGGTTGCACCAAGGCTCGTGAAAGCCCCCCTCTTTCTCATGCAGATTTCCATCGACGGGCATTGCGCGGAGATCCACGACCAGCTGCGCCCGTCGGTGAGCGGTGCGAGCAGTTTCAAAAAGATCGTCGACGGCCTGCAGGCCGTTCAGGAGGAACGCCGCGTCCACAATTCGGACCTGCCTCTCATCGCCTCCCTCACTGTCATCTCCCAGGGGAACGCACGGCACCTGACGGATCTTTACGACGCCTTCCGGGACAAGGTGGATCTTTTTGTCTTCTACCTCGCCTGGTGGATCGACGAGAAGCGGGCCCGCGCCCAGGATCGGGATTTCTCCCGCCGCTTCGGGTTCACCCCGAAAATTCACTGGGGGTGGGTTTCCAATGCCAAATGGAAGTTGAACGATTACGAAATCCTCCAAGAGCAAATCGATGCCCTCCGAGCCCGATCCCGTGCCTGGAACGATCCGCCGGTCATTCTCATTCCGGACATCACCGGGGTTGACAATCTGCAAAGATATTACACCGATCACGCCTGCCGATTCGGATTCGACCGATGCATCTCCATTTACCAGGCCATGGAGGTGGACAGCAACGGCGACGTCTCCCCCTGTCGCGACTACCACGATTACGTGGTAGGCAACGTCAAGGAAGCGACCCTCATGGAGCTCTGGAACTCCCCGGCCTATGTCAGGTTCCGGCAGAGCATCTCCAGGGAGGGCCTGATGCCCGTCTGCTCTCGATGCTGCGGCCTCATGGGCTACTGAAATCCGTGAAAGGCCTTGTCTTTGAAGCCCCACACCGGCGACCGTGCAAATCCCTTTCGAGTCGTCCTCCTGCTGGAAGAGCTGGATTTCGGTGGGACCCAGCGTCACGCACTGGAACTGGCGAAGCACCTGGACCCGATCCGGTTCCAGCCTGAGATCTGGACTATGGCCGGGGGAAAGGACATGCTTCCCCTGGCCGTTTCCGCTGGGGTCCGGGTGAGGAGGCTTTCAGGGGAATCCACGGTCGGACACCGCAGTCTTCACGCCCTCTGGCGTGCCCTCAAGACCTCCCCGGTGGACGCTCTCCTTCTCCTCACCGTCATCCCGAACATCTGGGGACGTATCTTCGGAAGACTGGCGAGGATTCCCGTTATCGTGGGAACCTGTCGGGGCGGCCTTTCCCCGTCGCGGCAGCACGATCGTTTTCTCTGGCCTCTCCTTCATCATCACATCACCAACACCCATGATCTGAAACGCATCCTTGTGGAGCGATACGGTGTCCCCGCCCGCCTGATCACGGTCATCCCCAATGGGGTGGACACGGACCATTTCCGTCCGCGGGGTGAGGGCAGCCCTTCACCGGGGAAGCTCCTTCTTTGCGTGGCACGCCTCGTGCCCGACAAGGATCATGGCACCCTCATTGAAGCGTTTCGCCTGGTCTCCCAAAAGGAACCCCTTGCGGAGCTCCGAATCGTTGGAAACGGCCAAAATCGACGAACCCTAGAGATGCTCATTTCTCAACTGAAACTGTCCCATCGGGTTCGAGTGATTCCCGGCCAGGAGGATCTCAGGGACTGGTACGCCCGCAGTCGATTGTTCGTCCTGAGTTCTGTTGCGGAAGGACTCCCCAACGTCATCTTGGAAGCCATGGCCAGCGGATTGCCTGTGGTGGCCACGGCAGTGGGAGGACTGCCGGAGGTGGTGAGGCACGGTGAAAGCGGTTGGCTCGTTCCCGCGGGAAATCCCGTCGCCTTGTCTGAAGCGATCCTCCATGTCCTGAGGGACGAGGACTCGGGGGAAAGGATGGGAAAGGTGGGAAGAGCGGTTGCCGAATCCCGATACTCCATTCGTGCCATGGTGGATCGACACGAGAGACTCCTTTTGAGACTGTTTCGTCGCGAGCGCTAGGGAATTCCTCCCCTCAGGCCTCTGCCGTCGCCCCCCGGTGTTCGCCTTCATGGGAGGGGAGATTCTGCCGGCGGGAATGGGGCAAAATGTGCGAAACACGCCAAACCTTGCCCGGCCGAGGTGATCGCGACGGTGCCGACGGTCGAGGACGAATGCTTGCGGGGGGGCCGGTTGGTCCTTTTTGGATCGTTCAAATCCGCCTCCGCCAAGAATGGGCGAGGACGGAAACGGGAACCATGGCTAGAAGTTCGCCCGCTTCACGAAAGAGGAGAGCGTTGCCGCCCAGGTAGAGAAGCCATCCCACGCCGGTCGCGATCACGATACGCAGCAGGGGACCTGCGGAAATGATGCCGAACCTCAACTGGCAAAAGGAAACCGTGGCGACGCCTACGACCCCCTTGGTGAGGAGGATAGCAAGGACCGTGCCCATGAGGGGGTCGGCGGGAATGAGGAAGGTGCAGAGGATAAGGTTCAGGGCCAGCCCGCCGAGGTAAAAGCTTAGGAGCAGCTTCTCACGCTTCATGCTGATCATGAGGTAGGCCGCCAGGTTGTGAAGGAATGAAATGAGAATGGTGAAGACGAGGAACTGCTGCATCCAGACGGCATCGCTGTAGTGGGAGCCGTAGAGAAGCGTGATGATCCGGTCGCTTTCCATCGAGAGAAAGAACATGATGGGAATGGAGACGGCGATGAGCCAGCGGGTCGATTCCCTGACCACCCGGTTGAGTTCCTGCCGGTCATTGCCCCAGAGGTTCACGAAGAGAGGGAAAAGCACGTTTCGCAGGAGCAGGTTGCTGGTGAGGCAGGATATGCCGTCCACCATGTCCCACGTCACCCCGTACTGGGCGACTCCCTCAGCTCCGGCGGCCTTTTGCAGAAAGAAGATGTTGGCATTGTTGTAGAGGGTGGTGGCCAGGGCCATGGCCGTGAAGACCATGCTTCCCTTCGCGGTGTACCAGAGGCTCCACAGTCGAGGCCACTGAAACGACAGCCCCTTTCCCCTGCCGCTGACGAGGACGGCTCCCAAGAGGTTCACAAGAGTCTCAACGCCCTTGAACAAGGCTAGAAGCAGCGGGGCGGCACCCCAAGAAAGCATGGCGAGGCCGTAGCCGAAGCCGAAGGTGGCGGCAACGCTCCTCACCTTTCCTTCCGCGTCCTGTCTGCCTTGGACCTGGCATGCCACAAAGAAGGAGCTGGTGATGGCCTCGAGGCCGATGCCCAGCGCCAGGACGAAAACCAAAGCCTGCAGGCTCAGGGGATAGCCCTGCCAACGGACAAAGATCCATGTGCCGGCAATGCCGCACAAGAGGAGCCCACCCTTGAGAATGGAAGCCTGTAGGAGGAGATCCGCCGTCTTGGCGTCTTTTTTCGCGAGAAGGGGCACCAAGTGCTGGTTCAGGCCGAATTCGGCGATGAACAGGAGGATCTGACCGATGCTTGTGGCCAGCATGAACTCGCCGTAAGTGGTGGCGCTCTGACGGGCCAGGTTGATGAGAAAGACGGCCCTGAGCCCTTCCCTTATCCAGTGGGCCCCCAGAAGATAAGCAAACTTTTGGAGGACTCCGTGGGAGCTTCTTCGCGATGAGCTCTTATGGGGATCCACACGCCCAGTCCCGTGAGGAGGTCTTGAGAGTGGCACTGTTCTCCCGGAAGAGACACAACATCGCACTGCAACTCCGGTTCAGGTCAAATCCTTCAAGAACGGCCTGCCTGCCCCGTTCCGCCATTGCAATGGCCCGATCCCTGTCCTGCAGCACCCGGCAGACGGCATCCGCCAATGCAAGCGGGTCTCCCTGGGGAACCAGGTAACCCGTATCACCGTCTCGGATCACTTCGGGAATGGCGCATACGCTGGAGGCCACCACCGGGAGGCGGTGCAGCAGCGCTTCCAGGATGACATTGGGGAGTCCGTCACGATCGCCCTTTTCATCCACCATGCTGGGCATGACGAAAAGGTCCCCCCGCTTCAGGAAATGGGAGATTCCGTCCTGGGGCACAAAACCCGGGAATTCCACCTGTCTCGTGAGGTCGAGATGATTCGCGAGTCTTTCCAGTTCGTGCCGGCATCGCCCGTCCCCCCCGATCGCAAGTTGAAAATCCACCTTCCGATCGCGGAGAATCCCACAGGCATGCAACAGCACATGAAAACCTTTCTTGGGGACCAGCCGTCCGAGGGCCAAAATGCGGAAAGGGGGAGTCATGGGGGCTTCCGCCAGGGGATAGGCCTTCAGCGGGTGGCCGCTGTAAACCGTGTGAAACTTGGACCGGTGGGAGTTCAAGCTGTTTATCGCGGCCAGGTGCTCCACATTGGCCCGGTTTTCCGATCGAAGGAAGGTGCAGTGGGTGATTTTATCCACCAGAGACCCGTCCGGCGGGTAAATGTCCGTTGCATGGACGGCGAGGCTGAAAGGGATGCCCGTGAGGTCTGAGGCGACCCAGGCGGCCGTGGCCGGTCCGTTGGCCCACGGGGCGTGGATGTGGTTGACGGCATCCCTCCGGAAAAGACGTGCCAGGCGGAAAACGCAGAGAAACGCCCACAGATTTTCTCCGGTGTTTTCCAAATCGTTCCAGCGTCTCCAGGGCACGTGGCGGAAAAGGTACCGCAGGCGCCTGGAATCCTTTTTTTTCCAATAAAGGAGATCCTCTCCCACGCGGGCGGCGTGCGGGAGCCCCAGACGTTCTACAGGAGTTCTTGCGGAAAGCATTTCAGGGGAAAGATTCGCCGTGAGTCTTCCATAGAGCGTGTACACCTTGATTGGAAGCCCCATGGCGTCCAGTCGAGACACTTCGTTGAAAATGAACGTCTCCGTGGGTTCCGGGAACCAATGGAGCACGTAGGCCACTCGAGGGTATTGCAACGCTTTTCTCCTCCGTTTTCATTCAAGCCACGCAGCATGACGCTCCATCGCTTTCGGACGGCGGATGCGCGGTCAGCTCTCCTTTTCCAGAGCAGCAGGGAGTGTACTGCAAGCGAAGGGGGAAAGAAAGGGTGAATCGGGGGCTCGCAACCAAGAGGGTCTCCCGCGCCCCAGGTTGTCCAACAACCGATTCCATTGCACCGCCCAGTGTGGTATTCTTCCACTCACCGGGGCGTTTCAGCCTGCCTCCGTCGGGCTCGAGCCACCCCCCTGCCATGTCTTTCCCCGGCTTTGCCCCGACCATGGGGCACAGCCAGAGTCCGGGAAGGGATTTGTGCGCCATGGTGAGTGTTGTGATTCCCACCTTCAACCGGAGTTTTCAGGTCGTGCAGGCGGTGCGGTCCGTCATGATGCAGCGTGTCGCGCCCCTGGAAATCATCGTGGTGGATGACGGGTCGACGGACGATACTCTTGAGGCCCTGGCGGTGTTTCAGCCCCCGATCAAGGTGGTTTCGCAGACTCACAGGGGTGTGAGCGCCGCACGCAATCGGGGTATCGCTCTCTGTGCCCACCCATGGATTGCCTTTCTTGATTCCGACGATTTGTGGCTCCCCGGCAAACTCCGCACTCAACTGGATTACCTCGCGCAACATCCCGGTGTGCTCATCTGCCAGACGGAAGAAATCTGGTTGAGAAACGGCCGTCGGCTCAACCCGAAAAAATATCACAAAAAGCCACAAGGATACTGTTTTGAAGCTCTTGTGGAGCGCTGTCTGATCAGCCCTTCTGCAGTGATCGTTCACCGAAGCGTTTTTGAGAAGGTGGGAGGGTTCGACGAGAATCTGCCCGCCTGTGAAGACTACGACCTATGGTTGCGCATCGGACTGCGTTATTTCTTAGGCCTTGTGGAAAGGCCTCTCGTCGTCAAGCATGGAGGACATGCGGATCAACTCTCTTCAACCGTTCCCGCCCTGGATCGGTTCCGCCTTCAGGCTCTGGCCGGCCTGCTCGTCCGGGAATCCTTGACCCCTTGCCAGGAGTCTTGTGTGCGCCGCGCCCTGGACCGTAAGGCGGACATCTACGTCAAGGGATGTATGAAGCGAGGAAAGTTTGAGGAAGCTTTTTCCATTCGGCGATGGCTGGATGGGATTGCACCGCAAAAAGACATTGCATCGCACAAAGGTTGAGGCCATTGAAGCACATCCGAGCCATTTCCTCGGATGGTTGAGGCAATGAACGGATCCCTGGGGTGGGCGACAAGCGGAGACGGATCACCCGCGAAGGGAGGAGGTCCTTGATGGGACAATCATCGAGCAAAATGAAGAAACCGAAAAGGGGACAGAAATCCCCGGCATCCAACGAGAGGAGCTTGACGTCACGATCCTCCGGTGCCATCAGGGGCCTGCTGCCATTCGTCATGGACGCGGAAGGGAGGTTTTACGCCGCCGATCCGCCCTTCGAAAGCATGTGGGGCCCCCCCCCGGAGTCTTTCCTCCACGGGGTGGTGACCATTTGGGAGATCTTGGACAGCGAGGATCGCCAAACCTTGGAAAGGGCCCTGAAAGAGGCTGTGGGATCGCTTGGCTATCTTGACACGAAGTTTCGCATCAAAACCACGGAAGGGCAGCGCAGGTGGGTCCGCATGAGAGGCCCGGTGATTGGGAACGAGGACGGTGGTGACGTCTTCATCCGTGGGTTCCTGGAGGACGTCACGGAAGCCGTGGAGAGAGAACTGGCCCTGGAGCGAAAACTGCAGGCCTTTCACGCCGCCCTGGACAGCTTGGACGATGGCATTGGCATTCTTTCCGACGATTCGCAAATGCAATACATGAATCAGGCCATGGTGGGCATGGTGCGCAAACTGGGTGGAGATGCCTCCGAAGAGGCCGTTTTGCGGGGGAATGACGTCTTTCCCCTTCCCATTGCGGCCGGTCCCGTCGATCGATGCTGTGGATTTGAGGAACGGGAAATACCGGCCCTGGGAAAGATCTTTCTCACGCGCACCTTCCCCGTATGCATCGCGGGATCCCCTGTGGCAACCCTGGTCCATCTGAGGGACGTGACACGGCTGAGCCGTATGGAGAGGAGGCTCAAGGAGGCGTCTTTCCGGGTGAAAATCATCGCCCAGGCGGCAAATGTGGCACCATTGGGGATATTTATCCTGGAGGACGACGAAGAAGGGAAGGCGCGCTTTCGTTTCGTCAACGATGCCTTCTGCAAGATCACCGGGTACGAACGGGATGAACTCCTGGGAATGGGAGTCAAGGAACTGCTCTATTCCGAGGAACTCCAGGAAGTGCTCAAATGCTACCGAAAGAGGCTGCGGGGTGAAATCCCCAACAGCGAGTATGAAATGCAGATCCTGCGAAAAGACGGGACCCCCATCAGCGTGATCTGCATGGGGGCGAGCACCCTCCACGAGGGAATCATCACCACTGTGGGCTTCCTGCGGGACATCACCAGGAGAAAAGAGTTGCAGAAATCCTTGGAACTCTCCCAGCGCCTGGCCACGCTCGGAAAGCTGTCCGCGGAAATCGCCCACGAAATCAACAATCCCATGACCAGCATCCTGACGTTCAACAGCCTGATCGACAAGATCCTGGAGCAGCAGCCTTTTCCGGAACACCGTATCGCTGAATTGAGGGATTACATCAGCTACACCAGTTCAGAGGCCAAGCGCTGCGCGAAGATCTCCAAGAGCCTCCTCGATTTTTCGAGAGAGCACGACATCAGTCTCAAGGAACACAGCATCCACACGATCCTTGAAAAGACACTGGACATTCTCCAGCACAGAACCAAGTTCGGAAGTATCAAACTGGTGACTTCCTTCGGGGACTCCATCCCCTCCATCTTGTGCGATTACCACCGCATTCAGCAGGTTTTCTGCAACCTCCTGTGGAATGCCATCGATGCCATGCCCAACGGCGGAATCCTCTCGGTGAGCACAAGCTTCGAGAAGGATGAACCATCCGAGGGAAGTTCAGAAAGCTTCGGGGGGAAGGTGAAGGTGGTGGTTTCCGACACCGGCACGGGGATCCTCCCGGAAGATCTGGACAGAATTTTTGAACCGTTCTTCTCCACCAAGACGGAAAAGAGCGGGGTCGGTTTGGGACTTTCCGTGGCCTATGGAATCGTTAAGAAACACCACGGGGATATTCTCGTGCAAAGCCAGCCCGGGGTAGGAACCTCTTTCACGGTCCTGCTGCCCGCTGTGGCCGAATCGCATCCTCAAACGCAAGACGAGATTGCCGCCGACGCCGGTTGATGGATGCGGATGCCCAAAAGCGGATGCCCAAAACAGGACTCGAAGTTCCCGTCATGCCCTTCAAGAAGAACAGGTGAATCGATGCAGGAAAAAGCGCGCATTCTGGTGGTGGACGACGAACCGATGGTTTGTATTGCACTGACCAACTGGCTCAAGGAAGAAAACTACCTGGCGAAGGCCGTGCACGATGGTGCCAGTGCCATTGAAGCCGTACGGCAGGAGCAATGGGACATCGTGCTCCTCGATTACAAGATGCCGGGAATGGACGGCCTGGAAGTGATCACCCGTCTCAAGGAGATTTCGCCCCAGGTCATCATCATCATGATGACCGCTTACGCCTCCATCGGCAATTCAGTCCAGGCCATGAAGGAAGGGGCTTACGACTACATCGTGAAGCCGCTGGACATGGACGAACTGGCCATGATGCTCAGGAACATCGTGGAGCGCCAGGAGCTGGTGAAGGAGAACCTGATCCTGCGCAAGCAACTGACGGAGCGCCAGTCCTACGAAAACATCGTCGGTCGGAGCGCGGCCATGCAAAAAGTCTTCGACCTGATCGACACGGTGGCCGACACCAATGCCACCGTGCTCATTACCGGTGAAACGGGAACAGGCAAGGAACTGGTGGCCAGGGCTATTCACGGGAACAGCTCCCGCCGCTATGGCCCGTTCATCGCCGTGAGTTGCGGAGCGCTGCCGGAGAGCCTCCTGGAAAGCGAGTTGTTCGGCTATGAAAAGGGAGCGTTCACCGGTGCGGACCGCACCAAGATGGGTCGTTTCGAACTGGCCCACGGCGGGACCCTTTTCCTTGATGAAATCGGGGAAATCAGCATGGCCACCCAGGTGAAACTCCTCCGGGTCCTTCAGGAAAGATGCTTTTGTCGACTTGGCGGGACCGTGCCGGCGGAAGTGGATGTGCGGCTCATAGCCGCAACCAATCGGAACCTGTTGAAGGAGATCGAAGCGGGCAACTTCCGCAGCGATCTCTACTACCGCCTGAACGTCGTCAACATTCAGTTGCCTCCCCTCAGAGAACGGAAAGAAGACATCCCCCTCCTGGTGGAGTGCTTCATGGAAAAGTTCAATGTAGAGTTCAACAAGCGTTTCGACCGCGTTGAAAAGAAGGCCATGGAGGCCATGATGGATTACCATTGGCCTGGAAATGTGCGGGAACTGGAAAATGTCATCGAAAGGGCGATCGTCATCGACCAGGGACCGGAAATCAAGGCGAAGAATCTGCCCATCTTCAAAACGGAGAGCCCTTCCACGAACGAGCCGCAAAGCCTGGAGGACGTGGAACAGCAACATATCCGCAAGATGCTGGAACGCCACAATTGGAACATCGCCAGGACAGCCAAGGCCCTCAACATCGACAGGTCGACCCTCCACAAGAAAATCAACAAGTTTGGGCTGGAAAGACCATGAAACAGGGAGAAAACCATTGGCTCTTTAGCAATCTACCTCATCCCGCTGGGTGACTTCCAGGAAGACCACCTGAAAATCCTGGCCGAACATGTCGAAGCCCAGTTCTCCCTGCCCGTGAAAATCGGGGGCAGGCTGCAGATTCCCGCCTGCGCCGTGGACCCGGGGCGCAACCAGGTCAACTCCAACATCATCCTCAAGCAACTTTGCGAAGTGGCCCCCCCTGATGCCCTCAAGGTATTAGGAGTTGTGGACTTGGATCTGTTCAATCCCATTTTTTCCTTTGTTTACGGTGAAGCCCAGTTCGAGGGACGATGCGCCGTGGTCTCCACGTACCGGCTCCACGGAGAGAGAGACGAAAAAAAGCCGCGCCGCATTTCCCCCGTGCTGCTGCGGCTGGAGAAAGAGGCTGTCCACGAACTGGGACATACTTTCGGACTGAGACACTGCAGCGATCGCCATTGTGTCATGCATTTTTCCCCGGGACTGGATTCAGTGGACCGAAAATTCCCCTACACCTGCCAGACCTGCCAAGATCTCCTCATGTGGTTGATCGCCAGAGAGCTGGAAAGGCAACCATCGGACGAACCCGCCTGCCCCCCGCCGTCTCTTCCCCTTCGGTCGGGATAACACCGTCGGGGTGTGTAGTATTCAGCCACAGTTGTTGAAAAATACACCAGTAAGCAGAAAAGCTAGAATTGCCAACCAGTTCGTTGGCCAGAGGGATTCTCGTGTTCCGAGAAGTGATGATAAATACTCCACTCCGTCCTGTTGCCGGACCAGGGGGGTTTTGGACTGTTAGCGCAAGTATAAGAATTATATCAATATGTTATTTCAAATGGTGGGCAATGGCACAAGCCTTGCTTTTTTGCTGGGCCAACGGGAACCGAGAGGGTCGGATGGGGCGCACGAAAGGCTCCTGATTCACCCACCGGAGGATGGAAGGTTGTTTCGGCGGTTTGGAACTGACGATAATTTCTAAGGCTCTGTGAGAGAGGGAGAAGCGAGATGGCCGAGAAAATGGATGCCAAGGGGTACAAGACGGTGCCGAAGGGCGAGGACAAATGCATCTGGATGGAAGCTGGCGTTCTCGATTACAAGCTTTGCAACAACAACTACAACTGCCATACGTGCGCATTTGACAAGGCAATGAAAGAGACGGCGGACAAAAACCTTCAGGCGAGACTCAGGGGAGAGGAACCGCCTGCCAAGAAGGCCCACATCATTGCGTGGCAGGACAAAATGAAGCAGCGGGAGGGCATCTACCGGAAGTGTCGGCACAGCCTCACCGGCCGCGCCCCCGATCGGCTTTGTCCTTACGACTTCGAGTGCAGCCGGTGCGAATGGGACCAGATGCTCGAAGACGGCCTCGCGCTTCAGCTGCCCTATCGTCTGACCGAAATCCCCCTGGTGGATGGCTACAGGCTGCCTGATAACCATTTCTTCCACATGGGACATGCGTGGGCCCGGGTGGAAGCGGGCGGGCGGGTGCGCATCGGTCTGGACGACTTCAGCATGCGTCTCTTCGGTCCCGTGGACGGGTTGGATCTGCCTCTCACGGGGGAGGAGATCCGGTTCAGTGAAGTGGGTCTCACTTTTAAGCGGGCAGGCAAAGAGGCAGCCGTTCTTGCTCCTTTCACGGGGATCGTGGCCGCTGTCAATTACCAGGCTTCCAAGGAGCCGGCGGTTGTGAAGAATGAGCCGTATAATGAAGGCTGGCTGATGGTGCTCGACCCCCTGGAGATGAAAAAAGACCTGAAGAACTTGATTTACGGCAAGGAAGCCGTCAACTGGATCGGGACGGAGCACGTGCGGCTCATGGAGATGGTGAGCGCCGTCGGCATCACCATGGCGGACGGTGGGGTCATCGAGGACGTGGTGGGTAGAGTCCCCAGCTTGGAATGGGAAAAACTCACCCGGGAATTCCTCAAGAGTTGATCCCTTCCTTCAGGGAGGTCAATTCCCCCAACCCGCCTGCTCATCCCCGAGGGGAGGCGGCCCGGTTGGGGGATTTTTATTCCTGCGGGTCTTCAGTCCGGCCGCCTCTTCGCCACCAGTGTCATGGGGCATCACCTCACTTCATGGCCCCTTCCCATTCCCCTTCCTGCCATTGAATCGCCCCTGATATCTCGTAGAGCCTTCTGGCAGCCTCTTCACTCCGCCCGTCGAATGCCCGATCCCGCATGGCGCTGTATTCCTCGACGGAGAGCGTTTCCCCTTTGCTCCCACCTTTTTCGAAAATGCAGTAGGAAAGATAAGACTCGAAATCGCTCACGGTGTTCTCTTCCCGGCACCTTCTGAGAAATGCCTCGAAATCCATAAGTGCTCCTTTCCCTGAAATTTGGGGTGCGTGCATGCTGTTCGACGGTTTCCCTCCCGGACGGTTGCGGTTCCGGGGGAAGAAAAGCCTCTCGGGGAAAGGGCCCCTTGGGGACGAGGGCGGGGCGCCTCTCCCTCATTGCCCATGAAAAACAACGCAATTCCTAGCGCTTCCGCTGTCTTCCTCGAAACAGGATTCGAATGGGCGTTTTGTCCAGCCCGAAAGCATCCCTCAACTGGTTGATGAGGTACCGTTCATACGAGAAATGCACGGCATCGGGGTAATTGCAGAAGAGCACGAAAGTCGGGGGTCGGGTGGAAGCCTGTGTGGCGTAGTAGAACTTCAGGCTGCGCCCGCGGACCGTCGGGGGTTCGTGACGGCGGAGGGAATCCTCCAGAGCGCGGTTCAAGAGGCCCGTGGTCACCCGATGATTGTACTGCTGGAAGATCTCCTGCACCGTGGGAAGGATTCGGTTCACCTTCTTGCCCGTCATGGCGGAGACGGCGAGGACCGGGGCGAAAGGAAAGAACCGGAACCGCGCCCTCACGTCTTCCCTGAGAGATTTGACCATGCGGGGATCGTTCTCCACGGCGTCCCACTTGTTGATGCCGATGAGGCATGCCCGATGCCGATCCTGGATATAACCGGCGATGTGAAGGTCCTGGTCCGTTATCCCTTCTGTCGCATCCAAAAGGAGAATGGAGATATGGCTGCGCTCGATGCTTTGGAGGGCTCGAAGGACGCCGAGCTTTTCCAGTCCTTCGATGGTTTTTCCCTTGCGGCGGATCCCGGCCGTGTCGATGAGGACGTAACGCTGACCCTCCCGGGAGAAAGGCGTGTCCACGGGGTCACGGGTGGTTCCCGGCAGCGGGCTCACGATGACCCGGGGGGCTCTCAGGATTTGATTGACCAAAGTGGACTTTCCCACGTTGGGCCGGCCGATGACGGCGATCCTGATCTCGAAGGGCTCCTCCTCCTCTTCCCCTTCAAGGGATGCGGCGGGCATCTGCCGGGTCATGCGCGACATGAGTTCTTCGATCCCGTAACCGTGGGCGGCGCTCACGGCATGGCAACGGTCGAATCCGAGGGCATAGAAATCGCTGACAAGGGATTCCTGTTCAGGGCCGTCGATTTTGTTGACAGCGCAAAAAACCGACTTGGAAGATTTGCGAAGCAAATCCGCCAGGTTTGTGTCTTCTGGGGTGAGGCCCGCCTTGGCATCCAGCACGAACAACACCGCATCGGCCTCGTCCAGGGCCATGAGGATTTGCTCCCTCGCCGCTTTTTCGATCACGGAAGCCTCCCCTTGGACGAATCCCCCCGTGTCCACCAGCGTAAAGGACTTGTCCTCCCAGGAGACCAGTGCGTAATTGCGGTCCCGCGTGACGCCGGGGGCATCAAAGACCAGAGCCCGGTTGCGCCTTCCGAGGCGGTTGAAGAGGGTGGATTTCCCCACGTTGGGTCGGCCCACGATGGCCACGATCGCCATAATCAAAGAAACCTCTCACACGAATACAGATTCCAAAGTCACGAGTCCGCTCCTCGGGGAAGGGCGGTCCACTTGCTCATACCCCTGTATACATGATTTGGATTGCTTTTCCAATCGTTTCAAGCAGTTCAATGGGAACAGCGTCGAGCGAAATGTTTATGAGAAAATTATAACAAAATAGGCTTTGCTTTTGTCCGGGGACTATGGTACATGTCTACGTAAGGTGTAGAGTCTGTAGGAGGGGAAGCCTTGTCAGCGCGCTTTTCAAGAACGGCATGGGGCCTTTCCCGTTTGGCGTTGTGCATGAATGGGTGTTGAGAAGTCTTGCCGGGTTTTGTATGAAAGGCTGGTGATCGGAAAGAAAGGGTTTTTGCGGGTGGTTGTGCCATTCCTTTCTTGATGTTGCGGTTATCATCAGTGGATTCCGGGTGGTTCTGACTGCTGTTGATTGGCATCTTGCTCGCGGATCGAAATTCTGTCTCGATCTCATATCGTGGTGATGCTGTGATCCGGTTTCCCCAATTGATCCATCCAATCCCGTGTGATCTCCCCATTCCCATTTCAGGAAGGGGTGAAGGTCAAGGTGCAGGAATAATGGGGCGGAACCTCGCTGTGTCGGGGGTTCCGCCCTTCTGTTTGGAGGAGTCTGTCGTCACCCAGTCAACCGCCTGAACGTTGCATCAGAATTGTTCCGCTAGGGAGGCGTTGCACGCATGCAGTCAACCGGTTCCGTCCCAGATTACACCTTTCTTGATCAGATGGAAGCCGCCGGGCCCTTCCATGCAGCGGAGTGCTTCCAGTGCCGAAAGTGCACCAGCGGTTGTCCCGCCACCTTTGCCATGGATCTCATGCCGGACCAGGTCATCCGGTATGCTCTCCTCGGGTTGAAAGAAGAGGTTTTGCGTTCCCGCACCATCTGGGTGTGCGCCTCGTGTGAAACCTGCACCACACGCTGCCCAAACGGTATTCAGATCGCCGAGATCATGGATTATTTCAAGGAATTGGCCGTTCGAGAGGGAATCCCTTCTCCCGTGCCGCAGGTTCTTGCCCTCCATGAGACTTTCCTGGACAACGTGCGGCAGGGGGGGCGGGTCTTCGAGGGAAGTCTGTTGCCCATCTTTTTTCTGAGAAGCGGGCAGTTGCGGGAGAAGCTTCGTAAGGGCACGTGGCGTGACGATGCCAGGATGGGGTGGCGGCTGCTGAGAAAGAGACGGTTTGCTCTTGCACCGCGGCCTATCAAGGCGAGAGAGGAAATCCGCTCGATCCTTCGGCCGTCCAAGAGAAGGGGAGTGCTGCCATGAAGGTCACCTACTACCCGGGTTGCTCACTTGAGGGCACAGCCCGCGACTATGCCGATTCCATCGAGGCAATCTGCGGGTTTCTGGGCATCCACTTGGAGGAAGTCCCCGATTGGAACTGCTGCGGGGCGACGGCCGCCCACAGCGTGGATCACAAAGCCAGCGTGGAGTTGGCGGCCCGCAATCTGAACCAGGCGAGCATACTCCCCAATGAAGATCTTCTCGTGCCGTGCCCCCTTTGCTTCAACCGTCTTAGGGCCGCTTCGTGGGCTCTGGAGCACGAGGAGGGGGGGCGGTACTCTTTTCGCCTCCAGCCGGGGATCCCTATGATCTGGGACCTGGCAAACTTCTTCGGGACGGAGTCCATGCTCAAGGAACTCTCCCTTAAGGTGAAGAAACCCCTCAACGGCTTGAAAGTGGTCTGTTATTACGGTTGCATGGCGAGCAGACCTCCCCGGGTGACCGGGTCGCGGGACCATGAGAATCCCCAGAGCATGGACCGCATCGTGAAAGCCCTAGGTGCCACTTCCCTTCACTGGCCTTATAAGACGGACTGCTGCGGCGCAAGTCTCATGCTTTCCCGCCCCGACATGGGATACCGGATGGTGGGGAAGCTCTACGACATGGCACAGCGCATGGGGGCGGAGGCCATCGTGGTCTCTTGCCAGATGTGCCAGTCCAATCTCGATATGTACCAGGAGAGGATCGAGGCGGAATGGGGGCGGAAGTTCGCTCCCCCCATCTTTTATTTTACGGAGCTCATGGGATTGGCATTGGGCATGCTGGAAGTCCCGTCGTGGCTTTCCCGTCACTTCGCGGACCCGAGACCTTTGCTGGAAAGAAAGGGTCTTCTCCCGTGAACGCGGCGGAAAGGACCTCCTTCCCGGTGAACCCGGCATGCATGCCCCTCAGGAAAGGTTGATCCGCTTATGTCCCAGCAAGAAAGCAAGACAACGCCTCAGAAGCGGAAGGTCGGTGCGGTTACGGTGATCGGTGGGGGTATCGGCGGCATCCAGGCTGCCCTCGACGTGGCCAACTCCGGCTTCAAGGTCTACCTGGTGGAGGAGGAGTCGAGCGTTGGGGGAGTCATGGCTCAACTGGACAAGACGTTCCCCACCAACGACTGCTCATCTTGTATGATGGGCCCCAAGCTGGTCGAGTTGGCCACGCACCGCAACATCGAGATCCTCACGCGGACGAAGGTGGAAAAGATCGAGGGAGAGGCGGGGGATTTCAGGGTCACCATACGAAAGCAGCCCCGGTATGTTCTCACCGATCGTTGCACCGGGTGTGGGGAGTGTGAGAAGGTCTGTCCCATCGACGTCCCCGCAGACTTTGATATGAACCTGAAACAGCGCAAGGCCATCTTTCGGCACTATCCCCAGGCAGTCCCCGGGGCTTTTGCCATCGACAAGCTGGACCGATCGCCGTGCACCAACGCATGCCCCAACCAGGTGAACGCCCACGGGTATGTGGCCCTCATCGCGCAGGAGCGCTACGAGGACGCCATGCAGGTGATTCTCCGGACCCTGCCTCTTCCTGGG
>JAAYVE010000004.1 GCA_012517315.1 Deltaproteobacteria bacterium | reverse complement strand
TGCATGTGTTAGGCACGCCGCCAGCGTTCATTCTGAGCCAGGATCAAACTCTCCAGTTCATCCCTAACCTAAAACCTTACTCAGGCCCAGCACTCACCCACTATTTAGTTTCCAAAGAACAGCCCCCACCACCAACCAGGGACTTTCTTGTATAGCAAAACTGCTTTTGAGTGTCAAGCAGGAAACTCCAAAAAAATACGCTCTCACACTTCTAGCCAACTATCCGTATTCGATGGACTTTCTTCTTTCCCGCCTTGAGAAGGAGGCCTTCTCTTCCCACGTGACCCTCGCTGATGCGGTAGTCGTGCCCATTGATGCGCTCGTCGTTCACATAGCCCCCTCCCTGTTGGATCAACCTGCGAGCCTCGCCCCTCGACTTGCATAGTCCCACCTCCGCAAACAGTTCATAGGCAGGAATTCCCGCTCTGAGACGGCCCTTTTCAATTTCCGTTGTGGGTACTGCGGTGAGTTCCTTTTCCACCTGTCTGGGTATCGAGCTGGAGGGCAGCAGACCCTGGGGAAAATGCCTCCTGCCGAAAACACCACTGGCTGCCTCCAACGCATCACGGGCTTCTTTTTCTCCATGGGCCAGCGCCGTCACCTCGTATGCGAGAATTGACTTGCAGGCGTTCAGCTCCTGCCCCTGAAGGTGCTTTGCCGCCTCGATCTCCTCCGTGGGGATAAGAGTGTAAAGCTTCAGAAAACGCGACACGTCCTGGTCATCCGTATTGACCCAGTACTGGTAAAAGTCGAATGGGGAAGTCTTCTCGCGGCTCAACCAGACGGCACCCGAGGCCGTCTTTCCCATCTTTGCCCCCGACGCGGTGGTGAGAAGAGGGAAAGTGATGGCATGCGCTTCCTTCGCGTCCTTTCGCCGAATGAGCTCGATCCCGGCAACGATGTTTCCCCATTGGTCATTTCCCCCCATCTGGAGGTAACACTGGTGGTGTTTTGCCAAGTAATAGAAGTCGTAAGCCTGGAGAAGCATGTAATTGAACTCAATGAAATTGAGACCCGTCTCCAGTCTCTGCTTGTAACTCTCCGCCGCCAGCATGCGATTCACACTGAAGTGCCTGCCAATATCCCTCAGGAACTCGATATACTTCAACCCGACCAACCAGTCCGCATTGTTTAGAAGCATGGCTTTTCCAGGTGAGAAATCGAGAAACGCGGAAAGCTGCCGCTTGAGAGCCTTTGCGTTGGCATCAATCTCCTCGATACTGAGAAGCTGGCGCATTTCGGTTTTTCCACTGGGATCTCCCACCAGGCCGGTACCCCCCCCAACCAGCACGATGGGGCGGTGTCCAAATCGCTGCATATGCACCAGGGCCATGATAGGCAGTAGATGTCCCACGTGGAGGCTGTCCGCTGTCGGATCAAACCCGACATAACAGGTCGCAGGCTCTTCCAAGTAACGGGACAGTTCAGTTCCATCCGTCAACTGGGCGACAAACCCTCTTTCCTGCAGGACACCCAGCACCCCCTCCGGACCCTGCAGTCTTTCATCCGTTTCCACCTTTTCCCGATCCGCGATGTTGGACAACTCCATCCCTCCACCCATATCACTTGGCGTATTCAACGGCCCGTGTTTCCCGAATGACCGTCACCTTGATTTGTCCCGGATACGTCAACTCACTCTCGATTTTTTTGGCCACATCGCGGCTGAGCATGACCACCTCCGCATCACTCACGTGGTCGCTCTCCACGATGATGCGCAACTCCCTGCCAGCCTGAATGGCATACGATTTGCTTATCCCCGGAAACCCATTGGCGATGCGCTCGAGGTCTTCCAGCCGCTTGACATAGGTTTCCAACAATTCTTTCCGTGCACCGGGCCTCGCACCTGACAGTGCATCGGCAGCCTGAACCAGGATAGCCAGGATATCCTCTGCAGGCACATCCTCGTGGTGCGCCGCAATGGCGTGCACGATTGCAGGAGCCTCCCCATGCCGACGGGCAAGGTCTGCTCCGATGGTCGCGTGGGGACCCTCTATCTCGTGATCCACGGCCTTTCCGATGTCATGGAGAAGGCCGGCTCTTTTGGCCTGCTTTTCGTTCAAGCCGAGTTCAGCGGCCATAATGCCGCAAAGAAAAGCGACCTCCAGGGAATGCTGCAGGACATTCTGCGCATAGCTCGTTCTGTACTTAAGTTTTCCCAGGAGCTTGATCAATTCGGGATGAATCCCATGAACCCCGACGTCAAAAGCGGCCTGTTCACCGGATTCCCGGATGGCATTCTCGATTTCACCGTTGACCTTCTCCACGATTTCTTCAATCCGGGCGGGATGAATCCTGCCGTCCGAAATGAGCCTCTCGAGAGACACCCGGGCCACTTCACGGCGGATGGGATTGAAGCCCGACAATATGACGGCTTCCGGGGTGTCATCGATGATGACATCCACGCCGGTCGTCGCCTCGATGGCACGAATGTTTCGCCCCTCCCTGCCAATGATGCGGCCCTTCATCTCTTCGTTGGGAAGATTCACCACAGAGACCGTTTTTTCCGCCACGTAGTCGCCGGCATATCGTTGAACCGCCAAGGAGATGATGTTCTTAGCCTTCCTGTCGGCCGCCTCCCTCGCTTCCGTCTCCAGCTTCTTCACGAGGATCGCCGCATCCCGCCGGGCTTCGTTCTCTATGGAGCGGATAAGCATTTCCTTCGCCTCCAGACTCGATATGCCTGAGAGGCTTTCCAGCCGGCGTTGATGTTCGTCCATAAGCATCTGCAGTTCTCTTTCCTTCTGAATCATCTCCTGTTCCTGTTGCTGCAGTTGCTTTTCCCGCTTGGCAATGCTTATCTCTTTCTTGTCGAGGGTCTCGGCCTTTTTCTCCAGGTTTTCCTCTTTTTGCAGAATCCTTTTTTCCAAGTTCTGGAACTCTCTCCTCGATTCCTTGCTCTCCCGTTCGAACTCGGCTTTCATTTGGAAGAGGGTGTCCTTCGCCTGGAGAATTGCCTCTTTCTTGATTGTCTCCGCCTCTTTCCTAGCCTCCGCCAGGATATTCTTTCCCTGTTCCTGGAGTTGGGTGTTCTTGCGCTCGAGCCAGTACTGACGAATGAGTATGCCCAAGCCAACTCCCGCCATCGCCCCCACCAGCAGCAGTATTGCACCCGATACGTAGCCCATGCTCATACAATCCTTTCTCGTAGGAATATTGAATCCCATGCCGGATGAAACCGGATTCCATTGAATTGGGGTAGGCACCTCACAGAAGCAGGCACTCCCTTTCGCGAACTCCTCCGCAACCGGGCAAGAGTCCGGAAAAAGCGGGGCAGTGCACACACGAGGCAACTACCGGGTGGGAGGAAGGATCACCGGGCGGGGCAGAAAAGGCTGCATTTTCCCAGCAAAATCGGGATGCACGAATCCATGGATTCGCTCAGTCGCATGGAAGGGGAGAGAGTCTCAAACCAGGTTCAAAATAGAGTCCCCCGCATGATGCCGTGTCAGCAGGCTGTCTTGAACCGATACGTTCAAGGTGGGCACTCCGTTGCTCCTTTAGGCTTTCAGTTTCCTGACATGCACACGGAAGCAAGAGGAAGTTCCCGCGTCATTTGGTGTTGGGTCAGGGACTTTCTGCCAATCACTAACACCGCAGGGGGCTTCAGTTCTTGATATGGGCTTGATCCAGGGCCCCGCAAAAGACATGATTGCAGGGACATGCATGCGAAGGATCCTGGCAGCGTGACCATGAAGACCAACCCTCAGTTCCATTGGTCCCTCTGATTCATACACTTTCCTCGCCCTTTCGTCTATCGAACCCGTGTCGTTCGGGATTGCTTTATTGGATCGTGCAAATAATCGGGTAAAAAGGTCTCAAATCCGGTCCAAGGCTCTCCCCAATGGCCTTCGTTCCAAAGCAGCTACTGCCTCAGTGAGCACTTCCCTTCTTTCTTGCTTGTCACATCCGTCCATTCTAAATGAGAGCAGCGCATCAAGATCTCTTTTCACCTCTCGGGCGTTGCCCCGTCTGTGAAAGGTGCTCTCCATGGCCACTTCACCATTTTCATTCTATGCAAGTTAGCGAAACCAAGTCAAGTAGTGTTTCCTCCGTCCCAAGGGCGTTCTGCAGATGCTCTACTCAACCGTTACGCTTTTTGCCAAATTCCTGGGTTGATCCACATCCGTTCCGCGCAACACCGCAATGTGATACGCCAGCAACTGAAGAGGGATGGTGAACAAAACGGGCGCCAGCCAGGGTGATGTTTTCGGTATCACCAACTGGGTATCGGCACTCCCCAACTTTGCATCCGGATGCTCCTCAACCAACGCCAGAATTTGACCATCCCTTGCGACCACTTCCTGCACGTTGCTCACCATCTTCTCATACATTTCGCCCCGCTGCATGAGGGCCAATACCGGCATATTCTCGTCTATGAGGGCGATGGGGCCATGTTTCATTTCACCGGCAGCATAGCCTTCGGCGTGGATATAAGAAATTTCCTTGAGCTTGAGGGCACCTTCCAGAGCCACTGGATATAGAATTCCCCTCCCCAAGTAGAGAAAGTCCGACGCATGCATATACTGCCTCGCCCATCCCCTGATGCGCTCACCCAGGGAGAGGACTTCTTCCATTTTACCCGGCAGTTCGACAAGGTCCTGCGCATATCGTGCGAGTTCATCCCGGCCGATGCATCCCAATGCATCGGCACAATAGACGCTGAAGAGGTACAGGGCGACCAACTGAGCCGTGAAAGCCTTCGTAGAGGCAACCCCTATCTCCGGTCCAGCATGAGTATAAATAACGCCTTCGGCCATCCTGGCGAGACTGCTGCCGACGACGTTCACAATTGCCCTGCAGGGCGCTCCCCTGGCAATTCCCTCTGCAAGAGCCGCCCGTGTGTCCGCCGTCTCGCCCGACTGGCTGATGACCACGAGAAGCGTTCTGTCGCTGATGACGGGATTGCGATAGCGAAACTCGGAACCCAGATCCACCTCCACGGGTATGCGGCACATGGACTCAAGCATGTACTTGCCCACCATGCAAGCATGGTAGGATGTTCCACAGGCTACCAGATAAATCCTTTCCAACCTGAGGACATCCTCTTTCGAAAGTTTCAGTTCGTCCAATCGCACCATCTGCGTGTTGAGATCCAGAGCACTCCGGAACGTGTCGATCACAGCCTGCGGTTGCTCATGGATCTCCTTGAGCATAAAATGCTTGTATCCGGCCTTCTCGGCCATCACCGGATTCCAGTCTATGGTCTGGGGTATCCTGATCTGCTCCTCCCCTGCAAGGTTTTCGATGCGGTAACCATCCCTGGTCAGATAGGCAAGGTCTCCATCTTCCAGGTAAACGATTCGATTGGTGTAGGGAAGGATGGCGGGTACGTCGGATGCAAGATAGTAACCGTCTTCACCCAACCCCAAAATCAGGGGGGATTCCTTGCGAGCGGCGATCATCCCCCCCGGGTTCTCCGAGCTGAGCACCGCCACCGCATAGCTTCCCCTGAGCTGTCTCAAGGCTCCCACCACGCTCTCCCTGTGATCGGCACCGGAACGCCACAAGGATTCGGCAAGCTTAACGATCACTTCCGTGTCCGTTTGAGACGAAAACGTGTAGCCTTCCCTCTCAAGTCGCGTCTTCACATCCGCATAGTTCTCAATGATTCCATTGTGGACCACCACGAACGGGCCGGACCGGTGCGGATGGGCATTCTCGTCCGACGGCTTCCCGTGAGTCGCCCATCGCGTGTGAGCTATGCCCACAGTGCCGCTCACGGGCTCCTCTTTCAACCTTTCCTCCAGGACCGCTATCTTTCCCTGCGAACGGACGATTTTGAGATCATTGGAAGGATCGAGCACCGCAATTCCCGCGCTGTCGTATCCCCTGTATTCGAGGCGCTTAAGGCCCTCCACGAGAATGCCTCTGCAATCCATTTTTCCCACGTAACCAACGATTCCACACATGCTGCGCTCCCTCGTCTCCAGAAATCCACTATTCCTGTGGAGAAAAAGCCCGCTGTCTCAGGCATCCTTTCCTCGGTTCCTGATTCTATTTCTCAGCAGGCTACCGGACAACCCAGATTCGTTCTCTCAGGGTCATCGACACCGAATCGTCACACATATCGACATCTCCTCGCCGACGAACCCCGTGCAAATCGGATTTTGGCCCCTTTTTCCAAACAGAAAAGCCCTTCCCGACAGGGAAGGGCCCCAAGAAGCAATAAGCATGAATATCTAACTGGGTCGTCGCCTACTTCTTTTCCGCGATTCTCAGCCGAGCCATGGCACGCTGCAGGGCGGCCTGGGCCTGCGCGAACTCAAAGCGGTCCCTCGCCTCGGCCAGTCGGCGTTCCGCCCGCTCCCTGGCTGCTTTGGCACGAATCACATCGATTTCCGTCGCCTCCTCAGCCGCTGTAGCAAGCACGGTGACGTGGTCGGGGAGCACTTCGGCATAACCTCCCATAATGGCGACGAAACGCGTGGCACTCCCAACACGGAAACGCAGCTCACCCACCTTGAGCTTACTCAGAAAAGGAATGTGATTAGGCAGAACACCGAACTCCCCTTCCTCACCAGGGGCGACGACGATGTCCACCATTTCACTGAGGACTTTCCTCTCCGGTGTCACGATTTCCAACAGAATCTTATCGGCCATAAGTTCACCATTTTCCTGGCTTAAGCGGCCATCTTCTTGGCCTTGTCGACGGCTTCCTCTATGGATCCCACCATGTAAAAAGCCTGCTCCGGAATGTCATCGTGCTTGCCTTCGCAGATCTCCTTAAAGCCCCGCACCGTGTCTTCCATCTTGACGTACTTGCCGGGAAAGCCGGTGAACGTCTCCGCCACGTGGAACGGCTGCGAGAGGAAACGCTGAATCCTTCTGGCTCGGGCAACGGTGAGCTTGTCCTCGTCGGAGAGCTCATCCATGCCGAGGATGGCGATGATGTCCTGCAGGTCCTTGTACTTCTGAAGGATCTGCTGAACTGTTCTGGCGGTGAAGTAGTGCTCCTCACCCAGCACATTGGGATCGAGGATCCGGGATGTGGAATCCAGAGGATCCACGGCCGGATAGATTCCCAGTTCGGCAATCTGGCGAGAGAGGACCACGGTACCGTCCAAGTGGGCAAAGGTCGTTGCCGGAGCCGGGTCCGTCAGGTCGTCCGCCGGCACGTACACGCACTGTACGGAAGTGATGGACCCTTTCGTGGTCGACGTGATGCGTTCCTGCAATTCGCCGAGATCGGTACCCAGGGTAGGCTGGTAGCCCACCGCCGATGGCATGCGGCCGAGAAGCGCGGAGACCTCGGCACCTGCCTGCGTGAAGCGGAAGATGTTGTCGATGAAGAGGAGCACATCCTGACCTTCCACATCGCGGAAGTACTCCGCAACCGTCAGCGCCGACAGGGCAACCCGGGCCCGGGCCCCTGGGGGTTCCGTCATCTGCCCGTAGACCAGGCCTGCTCGCGGCAGAACCCCGGAGTGCTTCATCTCGTGGTAGAGGTCATTTCCCTCACGAGTTCGCTCCCCCACTCCGGCGAAGACCGAGATACCACCGTGCTGCATGGCAATATTGTGGATCATTTCCATCATGACCACGGTCTTGCCAACACCGGCCCCGCCGAACATCCCCATCTTTCCCCCCCGGGGAAAGGGTACCAGCAGATCGATCACCTTCACGCCCGTCTCGAGCACCTTCACCGAGGTGTCCTGTTCCGTGAATCCCGGGGCCGCCCGGTGGATGGGCATGTGCTGCTTGGCGTCGACAGGTCCCAGCCCATCCACTGTTCTGCCGACGACGTTGAGGACGCGTCCCAGCACTTCCTTCCCAACGGGCATGACGATGGGTTTGCCGGTGTCCTTCACGGGCATTCCCCGCACCAGACCGTCCGTCAGGTCCATCCCGATGGTGCGCACGACATTGTCACCCAGGTGCTGGGCCACTTCCAAGAACAGATTGTCCTCCTCGGGCCCAAGGCCTGGATTGCTCACCAAAAGAGCGTTGAAAAGGGGAGGAAGCTTTCCCTCTTCAAACTCCACGTCAACAACGTTTCCAATCACCTGTACGATCTTCCCCACGTTCATGGGCTTCTTACCTCCTTAGGCACTGAAAGGGCTGCAAAGGGGTGCTCCTATTTGAGAGCTTCAGCACCGCCGACGATATCCATCAACTCCTTGGTGATTCCAGCTTGCCGTGCTTTGTTGTACGTCAGCGTCAGGCTTTTCACCAACTCTTTGCAGTTGCTGGTTGCATTCTCCATGGCAGCCATGCGGGCGGCATGCTCCCCCACCGCAGACTGATAAAAGAAACCAAGGAGTTGAATATGCACGTAGTTGGGCAACAGGTCTGTCAACAGTTCCTCGTGGGACGGCTCAAAGAGGTACTCCCTCCGGGCCCCCTCCATTCCTTCCTGACCCGTCTCCGGGACGATGGGGAGAATGTTGACCAGTGTCGGCACCTGCTTCACCATACTCACGAACTTCGGATAGACCACATAGACCTCGTCCACTGTTCCCGTTTCAAACATTTCCACCAATTCCAGGCCAAGCGTGGACGCGTCCTCATAATTGGGCTTGTTCAAGAGGCCGATAAGCCTCTTCCTCACGTCATAGCGCCGCCGTCTGAAATAATCCGCCCCCTTACGCCCCACGGCGGTGAAGGAGACATCCAGTCCCTCGGCCTGCTTGCCGTGAACGAATTTTTCGGCAAACGTGATCAGACTGTTGTTGAAGCTGCCGCAAAGACCCCGATCCGCGGTGATGAGGACCACCTCGATCTTCTTGACCTCCTCTCTGCGGGCAAGAAGCGCGTAGGACCCGACTTCTTCCACTCCGGCCGCCAGCCTCCGGATGACTTCAGTGAACTTCAGGGCATACGGGTTGAAGCGCTCCATGTTCTGCTGCGCACCGCGGAGTTTCGCCGCAGCGACCATATTCATGGCCTTGGTGATCTGCGAAGTTTTCTTTACGGCGTCAATTTTCCTCTTGATATCTCTTAAGGTCGCCATTTTCCTCGCTCTCTCGTCTCAGTGCGTTCCATTTGTGACGCCCTAACCCGCCTGAAAAACCTCGCCGAACTCTCCAAGGACCTTCTGAATCTTGGCATCCAGCTCGTCGCTGATGACATTCTTTTCCTTGATCTCGCTCAAGATCTCAGGGTACTTGCGCTCCACAAACGAGAGCATCTGCACTTCGTACTGCTGCACACGATCGACGGGGATGGCATCCAGGAAACCGCGAGTTCCGGAATAGAGAGAGAGCACCATCTTTTCCGCTGGCATGGGCTGATACTGAGGCTGTTTGAGCAGTTCCACCAGGCGCATCCCACGGTTCAGCTGGGCCTGCGTGGACTTGTCCAGGTCGCTGCCGAATTTCGCGAAAGCTTCCAGTTCCCGGTATTGCGCCAGATCGAGTCTCAAGCGGCCCGCCACCTGTTTCATCGCCTTCGTCTGGGCGGCACCGCCCACTCGCGATACGGAAAGACCGACGTTGATGGCCGGGCGAACGCCGGAGAAAAACAGGCTCGGCTCCAGATAGATCTGGCCGTCGGTGATGGAGATCACGTTGGTGGGAATGTACGCCGACACGTCACCCGCCTGTGTTTCAATGATGGGAAGGGCGGTGAGTGACCCAGCCCCCAATTCCTCGTTTAGTTTGGCCGAACGCTCCAACAGACGGGAGTGATTGTAGAAAATGTCACCGGGATAGGCTTCCCGCGCAGGAGGTCGCCGGAGCAGGAGGGATACCTGCCGATAAGCTGCAGCCTGCTTGGACAGGTCGTCATAGATGATGAGGGCGTGCTTCTTATTGTCACGGTAATACTCGCCCATGGCCGTGCCCGCATAAGGAGCGATATACTGCAGCGGCGCTGGATCGCTCGCATTGGCCGCCACCACGACGGTGTACTCCATGGCACCGTGCCTACGCAGCGTTTCCACCACTTGGGCCACCGTGGATTTCTTTTGCCCCACGGCCACATAGATGCAGATGATGCCGCTATCTTTCTGGTTGATGATGGAGTCCACCGCAATGGCCGTCTTGCCGATCTGCCGGTCCCCAATGATCAACTCGCGCTGCCCTCGCCCTACGGGTGTCATGGCATCGACGGCCTTGAGTCCTGTGTACATGGGTTCATTAACCGATTGCCGGGCGATAACGCCTGGGGCAATGACCTCGATTCTGCGAAATTCCTTCGCCTCGATGGGCCCCTTTCCATCCAGGGGATTTCCCACGGAGTCAATGACACGGCCCAGCACGGCATCCCCCACGGGTACTTCGGCGATGCGGCCCGTGCGGCGCACCTCGCTCCCCTCTTTCACGAGGTAGTCTTCCCCCATGATGGCGACACCCACATTGTCTTCCTCAAGGTTCAGGGCCAGGCCGAAAATGGGCCCGTGATCGGTGGGGAACTCCAGCAATTCCATGGACATGCATTTCTCCACCCCGTAGACGCGGGCAATTCCATCGCCAACGGAGAGCACGCGTCCGGTCTCGCTGAGGTCGACCCGCTTTTCATAGTCCTTGATCTGCTCTCGAATAATTTGGCTTATTTCTTCTGCTCTGATTTCCATCAACCTAACCCACCCTTCTTCATGGTTTCTTTGAAATTGAGTAACTGTCGCCGCACACTGCCATCCAGAACCAAATCGCCGATCTTCGCCAGCACTCCCCCGATGAGGTCAGGATCCTGCTGGAACTCCACGACGACTTTCTTGCCGGTCATTTTTTCCAGTGTTTTGGCAATCTCCTCCAGAACCGGTTCCTCCAGTTCCACCGCTGCCTTGACCTGTGCACGGGCTATGTTGGCATGTTCATCGATCAACCGGTGGTAGTATTCAGCGATCTCTGACAAGTGCTGCACACGTCCTCTCTCGATGAGGAGGTTGACGAAACTCTTCAAAATGGGCGACATGCCAGCATTCTCGGCCACCGAGAAAAAGAGTGATTTCCTGGCCGCTTCGGGGTAAAGGGGATTGCGGAGCGCATCGGAGAGGTCGGGCATTTCCTGCATCAGTTTAGCCAAAGCATCCAGTTCCTCCCCGTACTGGTCGACCTTTCCTTCCCCGAGGGCTAGATTGAAAAGGGCCTTCGCATATTTTTTGGCGATGATTAAGTTTTTCACTTTGCCTCCGCTACCCTTGTCATGAATTCGCGTACCAGGCGTTCCTGATCATCCCCAGCGATACTTTTCCGTAACAACTCCTCAGCCGCGGCCACAGAAAGGTCCGCAATCTCCCCCTGCAGACTCTCCCTGGCCGCTTTGATCTCCTGTTGAATGGCAATCTGTGCCTGTTCCCTGATGTAATCCGCCTGCCTCTTGGCCGAATCGATGATCCGCTGCTTTTCAGCCTCACCTTCCGCCACATATTCCGCCATGATCTTGCTCGCCTCGGCATCCAGGGCAGCCAATTTCGCCGCGTATTCACTGCTCTTTTCCTCGGCTTCCTTTATCTTCACCTCGAGTTCGGCGAGCAACTTCTGGATCTGTTCCTTCCTCGACGAAAAGAAGCCCGCGATGGGCTTGCGGGTGAGTTTCACGATCAATCCCACCAGAACAGCGAACACTAGAGTCCGGGTGAAGAAATCCGCCCAGTTCAAGTGTGCTCCGTGGCCTCCCTCTCCGGAAGCCGATGCCAAACCGCTGAGGGCCAGCAGCAAACCTGCTCCCAGAAGAAGCGACAAGCATCCTTTCCTCATCATCTCCCCCTCTGAATCTCCTGGACTAGACACTTCTTCCCAATATCTTCTGCGCCAATTCCCTTGAGAACGCCTGGACCTGTGCCTTTAGTTGCTCGCGGGCGCCCTGAATATCATGACGGATTGCATCCCGGCCGGCTTGCACCCTGGCTGCAGCTTCCTCCACCGCCTCCTGAAGCACCTGTTTCTCATGCTCGTATGCTGCGCCTTTCATTTCCTGAACCTTCTGTCGCCCGGCCTTGCGCGCCTCCTGGATCCTGCTGTTGAATTCCTCGATGGCAGCCGTGACCGCAGCGTTGGCACGGTCAATTCGCCCTTGCTGGCCTTCAACGAATTTCTGCCTTTCCGCCAGCACGCGGCGAATGGGTCGAAACAAGACCAAATTCATGAGAAAGACCAAGATGAGGACATTGACCAGTTGGATGACAAACGTCAGATTAATGCTAATCATGGTTCCCCTTCCTAATTCCTGCACGAGAACTTTGTGACGGAAAACAAACTGTACTTGTGGCGCGTTGCGCAAACCACCCCTATGGGCGCATTTCCCTCAATGCGCCTCCAGGCAACGTTTGCAACGGCATGGAAGTGGAGTATGACGGAGGCTGTTAGCACAAGTTCACCCCATTGGCAAGCAGAAAAAAGAACAATCTCAACCGATTTCCACGGGGTGATCTTCACCCGTCAGCCATGGCTATGGCTAGCGGGCGTGGAAAATGTACCTTCGCATGCTCACGTTCTCGATGAGCCCAATGGCCACACAGAGAGTGATGAGAGAAGAGCCGCCGTAACTCACAAAAGGGAGGGTGATTCCCACGACTGGAAGCAGACCGATGACCATGCCAATGTTGATGACCACCTGCCAGAGAATCAGGGCCGTCATGCCAACAACCAACAGAGACCCGTACCTGTCCTTTGATCGCCTCGCAACCCTCAGGCTGAAGAAGATGAGGCTCGCGAAGAGAACCAGCAGAACGGAACATCCCACGAATCCCCACTCCTCCGCCCAGACCGAGAAGATGAAGTCGGTGTGTTTTTCTGGAAGAAAATGGAGTTTGTTCTGCGTACCGTTGAGAAACCCTTTTCCCCACAGCATTCCCGATCCGATGGCGATCTTGGACTGCCGTATGTGATAGCCCGCTCCCAGCGGGTCCAGATCCGGACGCAACAGGATCAGGATGCGTCGCTTCTGGTAGGGCTTCAGAACGTGCTCCCAAATAGGGAAAAGGAGGGGCAACAACAAGATGGTGGAAACGATGACGTATCGCCACCTGACCCCCATGAAAAAAAGAACCGTGAAACCAACGGCACCAAGGGAGATGGTCGTTCCCAGGTCCGGTTCCGCAAGCACCAGAATCATGGGCAAGAGGATGATCCCCAATGGGATCAGCAACCGCCGAAGGCTCGGATACGGTGTGATTTCCTGCGATGAGAAGTAACTTGCCAACTGGATAACGATGGCGACTTTCATATACTCTGACGGTTGGAACTGAAGTCCTCCCATCTCAAGCCATCGCCTGGACCCGTTGACCTCTTTGCCGATGACAAGGACCGCCACCAGCATGACAATTCCCAGGGCGTAGATCCAAACGCTCACGGCCCTCAGTTGCTGATAGTCCACAAGGAGACTGCAAAAGAGAAAGACGAAGCCGAAAGAGAGCCAGATCAACTGCTTTATGAAGAGATTGTGCGTAGGGTTGACCTTGATCTGCGGGTACAGTGCACTGTAAACGCTTAGGAGTCCCACGGAAATGATGCCGATCATCACCCAAATGATCGACCAGTCGAAATTCTCGATGAGCCTTCGATCCATCATGGCGTCGCAACTCTCCTTGGATACCATCCTCGATCAGCGGGGAGCGCTTATTGAGATGAAGGAGGGGATTGGGAGAAATCGCCTTTGAGATATGCAGCGATCACTTTATGCACTAGAGGAGCTGCAGCGGAAGAGCCGTGCCCGCCGTGTTCCACCAGTGCGCCCACGGCTATCTGGGGATCGGAGGCGGGAGCATACCCCACGAACCAGGCATGGTCCCTCTCCTCATATCTCGCCGTTTTTGCCAGGAGTTTTCGATTGGCCCCTTCCGCCAAGTGCACGACCTGGGCCGTTCCCGTCTTGCCGGCCATTTGAAACGACTTGTCCCGGACGGCGTGGGCCGTTCCCCTCGAATCCTCCACGACTCCTACGAGTCCCTTGCTGACAATGTCGAAGTATTTTTGATCGATAGGGATTTTTCGCTTGAGTTTTCCCTTCGTCTCGCTCATCTCCCCCATGGAGTTCCCCTCTATGCGCCGCACCACAAAAGGCTGCCACAGTTTGCCCCCACTGGCGAGAGCCGCATAAGCCAGAGTCATCTGGAGAGGGGTCGCCAAATCGAACCCCTGCCCGATGGCCACGGAAAGCGTCTCTCCTTTCTGCCACGGCACGCCGATGGAGTGCTTTTTCCACCACGAGGTGGGAATCAACCCGGCATGCTCCCCCGCAAGACCGACCCCCGTCTTTTCCCCCAATCCGAACAGGTTGGCGTAATGGGCAATGCGGTCCACTCCGAGACGCATACCGCAATTGTAAAAGTAGACGTCACAGGACTCCGTGATGGCTCGCTGCACCGACACGGCACCGTGCCCATGGTCGCGCCAGCAACGGTATCTCCTGTTGGCAAACTCAATGTAGCCGGGACAGTGGAATGTGGTCTCGGGGGAAACCACACCCTCTTTGAGGGCAGCCAGGGCCACAAAAGGCTTGAATGTGGACCCCGGTGGGTAGGCCGCTCCCAGTGCACGGTTTAACAGGGGATGCCTCGGGTCTTTGCTCAGTTTCTGCCACTCTTCTTTCTTCAGTCCCCGGATAAACTTCTCCTGGTCGAACGTGGGTTTCGTCGCCATGGCCAGGACGGCCCCGTTTTTCACATCGATGGCCACGATAGCACCTGTGTGTCCCTCCAGGTAAGATTCGGCGGCCTTTTGCAGTTCGATGTCGATAGTGAGCCAGATGTTTCGCCCCGGTATGGGCAAGACCTCGTCCAGGAGGCGCATGCGCCGCCCGATGGCATCCACCTCCACCTGCCTCCCCCCCCTTCTGCCATGGAGATGATTTTCAAATGCGCTTTCCACTCCGAATCGTCCGATGTCCTCCCCGGAAAAATAGCCGCGGTAGGTGTCGGACTTGAGTTCCGACTCGGTGATCTCACTGAGATATCCCACCAGATGAGCTGCCGTGCCGTTCCATTTGTATTCCCTCTTGGGCTCCAACTGGATGTAAACCCCTGGAAGACGAACGCGCCTCGCTTCGATGCGAGCCAGGCAGTCTCGGTCCAGGTCACTGACAAGCCGCAGGGGCAAGAACTTGGGCGTTTGCTTGTTGGCCTCAAGAACAGCCATCAACTCTTCCGGCGTCTTCTCGCACAGCTTCGCAAGTTCACCGACCGTCTGCTCAATGTCCTGCACATCCTCGCGGATAATCTGAAGGTGGTAGGCAGGCCGGTTTTCCACGAGGGGAACGCCGTTCTTGTCGTAGATGATCCCGCGGGGCGAGGGAATATCCTCCAGCCGAATACGATTGTTTTCGGACTGGTAGCGGTATCTCTCACCTTGCATCACTTGAAGATGCCACATGCGGAGGAGATACACGATGAGAATCAGCAGGAGAACCGCCCCGAGAAGGAGGTATTGCCTCTGGAAACCCGCAATCTCGGCGGTTTCCCAGTTCACGAGGAGGAGACTCTCGCTCCTTTTGCTGTTTGAACTCATGGCTTCAAATCATCCCCTAGGATCTGCCCCCCAACGCGGCTCAACAATTGCGGCGTGTCAGGGTACAAAGGGACCGGACTTCCCCGGGAAACCGTTCTGTTCGTCGGAATCTCATGAAAAGGAAATCTTTCCCTTTCTCCATAGCCGTCCCTTTCACGGTGCCCGGTCTCGAGAGCACACCGGGTAAATGACCAGGGGGGCAACCACCGTCGTGAACACGGCACGGAAAAGAAGATGAACCCAGTTGATCAGGGTCCCGAAAGCACCTGAAGATTCGAAGAACAGAAAAGCTCCCAGGACGAAGGACTGGGCCAAGGCGCACATCCCCACAAACGTCATCTGATAAAGAGGACTCTCGACTTCGAGTTTTTCCGACGCCATGTGCACAAGGCATACTGCAAGCAAATAGGAAACGACGTGGAACCCCCAGAATTTGCCCGATAAGGCGTCCAGGGCGTATCCCCACACGAGGGCCCAGCCAACGCTTGGCAGAGGTGGCCACTCCACGGCCACACCAAACATGAGCGGTAGCAAGAGGTCGGCCCTTAAAGAGTCTTGGTCGATACGGGAGACCCACTGGGACTGGACCACGACCAGAAGGATGGTGTAGGGAAGGATTTTGGCAAAAGACGGCCAGCGCACAGATCTTCCAGCACAATACAGAGTCGACAGGTTCTTCATCCTCCTCAAAGGTGCCTTGTAATCAAGCTGCTTTCAGTTTCCCACCATCTTCTCAGGCACATTCGCTTGACGATTGATGATGAGCAGTTCTTCCAAGGCGCTCAATCTCACCATTGGCTTCACTTCGATCCGCTGGAACAGATCGACGGGGTCCTTGAAAATACCCTGCACCACCCCCAGCCGCAGCCCTTTCGGAAAAACCCCGTCCTTTCCCGAGGTCGTGATGAGATCCCCAACCTGGACGTCCAGATTGCTCCGCACATATTTGAGCAAACAGGAATTGCCGTCCTTGCCGCTGAGGATTCCTCTCACCCGGTTTCTTTGAACGATGGCATCCACGGAGCTCCCCGGGTCAGTGATCAGGAGGATTCTCGAATAGCGATCGGACACATCAAGAACACGGCCCACGATGCCCTCATCGTTCACTACCGGCATGTCCGGACCGATGCCGTCCCGAAACCCCTTGTCCACGATGAGTGTTTGAAACCATCCTGTGAGGTCGTGGAGAACCACCTGCGCGGGTACCGTCTCCGCCTCGATCGTAGCCTTGAAGTCAAGAAGCCGCCTCAATCGCATGTTTTCGATGTATGCTTCGCGGTATTCCGTGACCTTCTGCTGCAGATCTGCGATCTGGTTTTTCAAGGTCTGGTTTTCGTCACGCAGGTTGTGAAGCCAGAAGTATTGAGCCAGCAAATCCTCCAGGCCAGAAGTCACGTTGCCCACGAACTTCACCACCGGGGTGAGGGACTCGATGAAAAACCTTTGAACAAGATCCATGCGGGCAGGCGGGCGGAAGTTGAGCGAAAGGACGTAGAAGAAAACGCTAAAAAAAACCACAATGATGATAGCGCCTCTCAGTCGGCGCATCCAGTCGGTCATAGGTATTTTGCCTTGATCCGGCGAATAATCGAGCAAACAAGGGGACGCCCCTGCTCCCGTGAAGAAAAGGTGTCCGCCGTTTGAGCGGAAGAATACCTCCCAGCGCCATTACGCCAAAACGCCCTTGAGGGCCTCGATTTCCTCTAATGCCTTGCCCGATCCCAACACGACCGTGGACAGGGGATCCTCCGTGATGACGATGGGAAGGCCGGTTTCCAGTCTCAGGAGATGGTCGAGGCCCTTGAGCAGCGCTCCTCCGCCGGTCAGCACGATGCCGCGATCCACAAGGTCCGCAGCCAGCTCCGGCGGCGTCTGTTCCAAGGCGATCTTAATGGTCTCCACGATGGTATCTACCTGCTCCTGGATGGATTCCCGAATTTCGTCCGAATTGATTTCAACAGTCTTTGGAATGCCGCTGACCAAATCGCGCCCCTTGATGGACATGGTTTCCACCTCGCCGATGGGGTACGCGTTCCCTATGGTCGTCTTGATCGACTCGGCGGTCCGCTCGCCGATCATGAGATTGTACTTGCGCTTGATATGTTGCAGAACAGCCAGGTCCATCTTGTCCCCACCGACCCGCACGGACCTGCTGTAGACGATCCCGGCCAGGGAGATGACCGCAACCTCCGTCGTGCCCCCACCGATATCGACGACCATGTTGCACACCGGTTCGGTAATGGGCAGGCCAGCCCCGATGGCTGCAGCCATGGGTTCCTCGATCAAATACACTTCACGGGCTCCTGCAGACTCCGCCGATTCCCTCACTGCGCGACGCTCCACCTGGGTCACGCCGGACGGAATGCACACGATGATCCTAGGCCTCACCAAATTGCGCCGATTGTGCACCTTTCGTATGAAGTATCGCAGCATTGCCTCGGCCACCTCAAAGTCGGCAATGACTCCATCCTTCATTGGTCGAATCGCAATGATGTTCCCGGGAGTCTTCCCAAGCATCATCTTGGCATCCTTGCCCACTGCCACGACGCGGTTGGCACCCCGTTCGTCCTTTTTCACCGCCACTACAGAAGGCTCGCAAAGAACAATTCCCTTTCCTCTGACATATACCAGCGTATTGGCCGTCCCGAGATCGATCGCCAAGTCGTTCGAAAACCAACCCAGAATCCGGTTATGGAACATCGGCTATGCCTCTCCTTTCGCCTGACTCGTGTTTAAGGCTCCACTTCATAGCACGTGCCTCGAGTATCTTCAATCATTAAGAAAGTGCAAGCGAAAGTTTGCACATCGCCTTCCGCCGGCCTACCTAATGAGTTCATGCTCTGATTTGACGGGTCGCAACCGGCTCTTTCACGCCGTTCCCGACGACGTATTGAAAGCATTTTGCACCTTGACAAGGCAGGAGGGAATCGATTAGAAATACGCTTTCCTTCTGCCCGCCTTACGGAGGCATGCCCGGAGCAGAACAGCGGCGCTGCCCATCTTGGGCGTCGATAAGGCTGTTCCCGGCAGTGGGCCTGTGGCTTTGTTGTATTAATGTTACTGAGGACGACCATGAAGAGGACTTTTCAGCCCAGCAACTTGAAGCGCAAGCGAACTCACGGTTTCCTGGAGAGAATGTCCACGAAGTCCGGGCGCGACGTTCTAAAGAGAAGACGCGCAAAGGGGCGTAAGCGCCTCTCTGCATGAGCGATTAGCGCCTCCGACTGACACCGCTACCTGGCAGAGCCTGCTCCCGGGATTTCATGCCCGAAGTCGGGTTCACCAATGAGGATGAGTCGCGTAGACGGCGGTCATCCCATTTCTCGCAACGCGGAAAGGGTGCGCGACTGGGCAACTCGTTGGAACGAGGACAATACGGTTTTCGAGCACACGAAAGACTCCATGTTTCCGCCGAATACCAGAGGGTCAGGAAACGCGGGAGGCGCTTGCGCACACGACACTTCATCCTGAGTGTGGCGGAAAACGGCCTCTCCTTTCACAGGCTGGGAACGGTCGTCCAAAAGCGCTACTGGAGGGCGGTGGAGCGAAATCTGATCAAGAGGCGCCTTCGGGAATGGTTTCGTCTGAACAAGTCGAGGATCCCATTGCCGGGCAAAGACATCGTTGCCGTCGCCCGACCCGGCGCCGAAAGGCTTTCAGCCGCACACGTGGTGGGAGAGCTCAACGCAGCGTTTCACAATACGGGATAACCGGACTGTATGGTTCGCCTTTTTTTCCTTGTAATGATACGCGCCTATCAGTTTCTTATCTCCCCTCTGCTCGGCCCCTCCTGTCGATTCACCCCGTCATGTTCGCAATACGCCTTCGACGCCATTCGGTTGCACGGCCCTCTCAAGGGACTCTTCATGGGCATCAAACGGCTTGCCCGCTGCCATCCGTTTCATCCAGGAGGCTATGACCCCGTCCCCGCTGAAGGTCTCGTGCGCCCCAAATCGACTGAGTAGAACGGAGAACACTCGATATGGAAAAAAGGGCTTTGCTCGCTTTTGTCCTCTCTCTTCTTGTCCTCGTTTTTTGGCAGTTTTTTTTCACCCCTGACACCAAACCGCCAGAGAAGACACCCCACCCACCATCCAGTGCGCCTGAACAGGAGAAAGCGCCTGTCCCGGATCGCCCCCTCGGGGCAGTTGCTTCCAAACCCCTGCCGAAGGATCCCCTGGTCCAGACGGGCCTTGGGCCGGAGAAGTGGGAGGTGGAAAGTCCCCTCTACATCATGCAGATCCTTTCGCCCGGCGCCCGCATCAAGTCCAACCAACTCAGACAGTACCGCCAAGAAGTGGCCAAGGACTCTCCCCCCATGGAAATGGTGCCAACCCAGGCGAGCGGATATCTGCCTTTTGCGGTGGACCTCCTCCAGCACCAGGATTGGCAGCTCTCCACCAGGCCCTTCAAAAGCCAGGCTCCTGATCGCATTGCCCTTAAAGCCGGCGAACCTTCGCCGCTGCTTGCCTTCCAAACGGAAGTCCCTGATAGGATTCGCCTGACGAAGACTTTCCACTTCAGCCCCGACAGCTATGTGATAGACATCGAACTCCAGTTGCAAAACCTGTCTCATGAAAAACTGACGGACCAACTGGGAATCAGCTTTTACGCACAGCCTTTTTCGACGGGGGGCAAGGACCAGTCCTGGAATCCGTCCAGCCTCGCCTATTTCGAAAAGGGATCAACCACCACCCTGGACCTGAAGGAGATGCTCAAAAAGGAGGTGGTGGTCAAACCGCCCTTAGACTGGATCGGCTACCAGGACAGCTATTTCATCCAAGCCATCATTCCCTTGGAGAAAAGTGGATACCAGATCGTTCCAAGGGTCCTGGATGCAGAAAGCCGGCTGATGCAGATTGTCTACCTCACTGACCCCTTCCAACTGGACAGCCAGGAAGAAAAAACCTTCAAACTGCGCCTCTACATCGGCCCCAAGGAACTGGGTCAACTGGCCAAGGCCGAGAACCGACTGCAGGAAGCCGTGGATTACGGATGGTTCAGCATCCTCGCCAAGCCCTCCCTTTACCTGCTCAACTGGCTCTACAAATACACGCACAACTATGGAGTCGCCATCATTCTCCTCACGATCCTTATCAAGATCATCTTCTGGCCCCTCACTCAGAAGAGCTATCAGTCCATGCAGGCCATGAAGAAGATCCAGCCCAAGATCGCTCAAGTCCGCGAGAAATTCAAAGATGATCGCGAGAAGCTCAACCAGGAACTGATGAATCTCTACCGGACCTACAAGGTGAACCCCATGGGCGGCTGTCTGCCCATGTTGCTTCAGATACCGGTTTTCATCGCACTCTATCGCATGCTCTACGGGTCGGTGGAATTGCGCCACCAGCCTTTCATGCTCTGGATCAACGATCTCACCGCACCCGACCGTCTGGATGTCGGCTTCCGCATTCCCTACCTGTCGGGAGACCCGGGCTTGCCCATCTTGACCATCCTCATGGGAGCCACCATGTTCATTCAGCAGAAAATGACACCCTCCAGTGGTGACCCACGCCAGGAGCAGATCATGCTGCTCATGCCCGTGGTTTTCACTTTTTTCTTTCTCAACTTTCCCTCGGGCCTTGTGCTATACTGGCTTATCAACAACATCCTTTCCATTGTGCAGCAGTATTGGATCAATCGCCATGCATGATCACCATCTCCCCGTATTCAACATCCACCAACCCATCCGCAACGGGGGCACTGTCGGAGGAGAGCATGTCCGTCCTTGAATTCGAAGAGAAATCTGTCGAGGAAGCCATCGCCGCGGCCTGTCAAAAGCTCAACCTGCCTCGAGAGAAGCTCGAAATCGAGATCCTTTCCAAGGGATCGTCCGGCATTTTCGGTATCGTTGGAGTAAGAAAAGCCAAAATCAGAGTGACCTTCCAGGAGATGCCCCTTGAGGCCGCCGCAGACCAGGCGAAGGAAATCCTGGCAGAAATACTCAAACACGTGGACGTGCCCACGGTCATTGAACCTGTCGTCAAAGACGACTGCGTCTACCTGAACATCATCAGCAACGGCTCCGGACTGCTCATTGGAAAGAGGGGTAAGACCCTCAGTGCGTTGCAGTACCTGGTTACCCGAATCCTCCACCGCATGGGTGGGGAAAACGTTTCCGTCATCGTGGACACGGAAAACTATCGGTCCAAGCGGGAAATGAGCCTGATGGAGCTGGCACAGCAACTCGGTGAGAAGGTGAAGAAGTCCAAGCGATCACTCACCACCGGGCCCATGAATGCCCAGGACCGCCGCATTGTCCATCTTGCCCTCAAGGAAGACCATGAAGTGCGTACCAAGAGCAAGGGAGAGGGCAATCTCCGTCGTGTGGTCATCTACCCTGTGAGGAAGGGGAGAAAGCAGCAGCGGCCCGCCGAATCTCAGGAAGAAGTCTAGGGAAAACTGGAATTCCTGCCGCATAACCGATGTTGACTCCTTCTATTGACGACACGATCTGTGCCATCAGTACACCCATCGGCGAGGGGGGAATCGGCATTGTCAAAATCAGCGGACCGCATGCTCTCCCCATTTTGCGCGGGCTTTTCACCCCTTCGGCCCGCCTCTGCCCCTTCGAATCGCATCGGCTCTACCACGGGTGGCTGAGAGACCCGGTCACGGGTGCGACTCTGGACGAGGTTCTCGTCACTTTCATGGCGGCCCCCCGCACGTACACGCGGCAGGACGTGGTGGAAATCAACTGTCACAGTGGGTTCGCCGTCCTGAACAGGGCCTTGGAACTCATCCTCCAGAGAGGAGCCCGGCTGGCGGAGCCGGGAGAATTCACCCGCAGGGCTTTCCTCAACGGTCGCATCGATTTGTCCCAGGCAGAGGCAGTCATCGACCTCATCCAGTCCCGCTCCGAGAAGAGCCTGACTCTTGCCGGGCGTCACCTGCAGGGAGATCTTGGCCGTCGCCTGGGGAACTGGCGCGAGAGGCTGCTCCAATTCCAGTCAGAGCTTGAAGTGCATATCGATTTCTCCGACGATGTGTCCGAAGATCCAGCCGATCTGTCCATGCTGGCTTCCAGACTTGCAACAGAACTCATTGATCCTATCAGCCGCCTTTCCGCAGAGTTCGCCGCAGGCAGGATTGTCAGGGAGGGATTGACTCTCGTCCTGGTAGGGAAACCCAACGTGGGCAAGTCCTCTCTTCTCAACGCCCTAATCGGGAAGGAGCGGGCCATTGTCACCCCATGGCCGGGCACCACGAGAGACGTGGTGGAAGACTCCTTCCTCCTCTCGGGAATCCTGGTCCGCGTGCTCGACACCGCGGGAATTCGCCACCAGCCCGATGCCATCGAATCCATGGGAATCGAAAGGACTCTGCAATCGGTGGGGGTCGCCGACGCGGTCTTGTGGCTCCTCGACCGAAGCCGCCCTCTTGAGGAAGAAGACGATGCGGTCTTCAGGGCCGTGGCCGCCACCCGACATATCATTCTCCTGAATAAGGCGGACCTCCCTCCCTCCTTTAGCGAGGAAGCGGTCCGGGAGCGTTACGGAATGGAAGCCCCTCTGCTGAGCCTATCCGTCTTGAAGGAAGGGGATCTTCAGAGGCTGCGGGAGGTTCTGAACGAGACCATAATCAAACAACCCCTCGCCTTATCTCAATCCATGATCGTCCCAAATCTGAGACAGCAGAAATGCCTCGAGGAGTCACTGGATGCACTCCGCCGAGCACATGAATTGCTCGTATCGGGCCAAGGCACTGAATTGGTTAGTCTGGAGCTTGGAGCTGCCCGCAGGCACCTGGAGACGATTCTGGGCCTCAATTGCGACGAAGCGCTTCTCGATTCCATCTTTGCGAGGTTTTGCGTGGGCAAATAGCCCTCCACTGAAGAGCAGGGGGGCCATGTGTCATCCATCATGGAACACACTGAACGGTCAGGGGAACCCCTGAAATGGAAATCATCCCCAAGGAGTCCCTCGTTCGAAAGATACTTGCGTATGCCGAGACGGCGGAAATCCCACTCAGCAAGGAGCAGGCATGCCTGATCAACGATCATGTGTGCCTCATGCTCCAGTGGAACCAACGCCTAAACCTGACCCGCATCACGCAACCCGACGAGGTGCTGGTGAAACACGTCCTCGATTCCCTGCTCCCTTCCCGCTGGCTTCCCCGGGAGGGATGGGCCGTCGACGTCGGCACAGGTCCTGGCTTCCCGGGCATTCCTCTTAAGATCATCAAACCCGGTCTGAGGATGCTCTTGCTGGAAGCCCAGCGAAAAAAGGTGAGTTTTCTCAAAGTCGTGCTTGCAAGACTTGCCCTGAAGGAAATCCAGGCGGTGCAGAGCCGATGGGAGGACTTCGCAGGCCGTCACAGCACTCAGGAAGGGGAGGCGTTTTCTCTCATTACCGTACGGGCACTACGCCTTGAGGGGAGAGATATCCTTGGGTTGGGAAAACTCCTCTCCCCGGGCGGCATCCTCGCCTGGTGGGCCGGACCGGGAGTTCAGGCGGAAACCTTGGAGAGACTTACCTCCAGACGCCCCGGGGGGGAACAGATTGTTCTGAACACGGCAGATTCATATACTCTGCCGGGCACTTTTCAGCCCCGTCAGTTCTTCACATGGCGACGCGATGCCTGATACGCACGCTTCCTGCGCCTAGCGATCAGAGCCCTCACCTCCCGATCTCCTGCCGGCTTTTTTCATCCGATACCCGCCTCTCCAACTCCTCAAGAGCAGGACTGATATGCACCGGATAGCGGGAAGGAGCCTTCAGTTTCCGATACTCAGGGGGGAGCGACCGCCACTCGTGTGCAAACCGTTGCCGAATGTCAGAAATGGACTCAATGGGCCTGACAAGCCTTCCCCGCTCTATGACCGTCTCGAGCAGAGGCTCACCCGCATGGAGGTTTTCTGATTGGAGGGCCAGCACATCCTCTCGCATCATTCCGTCCTGACGGTGGCGGAAAACCTGCTTTCTGCCCACCCAAGTCCGTTTTCCACTGCTGAGTTTGAGAACGGGGCGCCCCCTGTACTCCACCATTTTGTATGCGATATCGAAATAGGGCGCATCTGCCGAGACCCCCATTCGGGTTCCCACCGCAAAGACGTCTATCTCCGCCCCACCATGAACCATTTCCTCGACCCGAAACTCGTCTAGGTTGCCACTGGCTAGGATTAGAACATTTTCCATCCCTGCCTTCCGAAAGATCGACCGCACCTCGCGGCTGAGCTGAACCATGTCGCCACTGTCCAATCTCACCCCTCGAAGGCGTTTCCCCTCCAGGTTCATCTGTCTGGCCACTTCCAAGGCTTTCCTCGCACCACTGATGGTGTCGTAGGTGTCGATGAGGAGCACCGTATTTTCTGGAAACGCCCTGGCAAAGGCCATGAAGGCATCCAACTCATGGGAAAAACCGGTGACGTAAGAATGTGCCATTGTTCCGAAAACGGGAATGCCGTAGATCTTCCCCGCCAGAAGATTGCTGGTACCGCTAAAGCCCACGATATAGCTCGCCCTGGCCGCCTTGACTCCCGCATCGATGCCCTGCGTCCGCCGAAAGGAAAAATCGATGAGACCCCGTCCTTGAGCCGCATGGACACAGCGGGCGGCCTTGCTCGCCATGAGCGTCTCCACTTGGATGACGTTGAGGGCCAGGGTTTCAATGACTTGGGCCTCGATGATTGGAGCAGTCACTTCAAGGACGGGTTCGTTGGGGAAGAAGATGCGCCCTTCCCGCATGGCTCGAACGCTGCCGGTAAACCGAAGCCCCCTGAGGTACTCGATGAAAGAGGGGGTGAACTGCCCGATGGATTGGATATAGGCCAGGGAACCCTCGGAAAAGCGCAACTGGCTCAACAGTTCGAGGAAGTGCTCGATCCCGGCGAGGACGAAATATCCCCGGTCTGGGGGGTAATCACGGATATACAGATCGAAGGTCGCCTCCTCGTTCATCCCTTCCTGGAGATAAGCAGCGGCCATCGTGAGTTCATAGAGATCAGTCAGCAATTCCGGAGTGTACTGGTCCCAAACACCCATCAAAACTCCTTTTCTCCCGCCGGTTCCCGGCGACCGAAGGGTTTCAGGCGGAAACCCGCGTGAGCCTCACCCCGTAGACCCTTTCCATGCGTTTCAGCGCAAAGGCATGGTATTCTGGATCAAAATCAGCCACGGCATCTACAGGCACTACGGCGGAATAGTCCCGATTGCGCAAATCCCCCGCAGTGTCCATGATGCAGATGGACGTGCAAACACCGGACAACCAGACTTCCTGAGGCTGAACGGACGCCAGGACTCGGTCCAGATCCGTCTTGTAAAACGCGGAAAACCTCGTTTTCGCGAGAACGATGCTCCTCTCCGGAGGACGCAACTGAGGAATGATCTCAGCCCCCCAGGTTCCTGCTACGGCATGGGGAGAAAAGAGTTCGAATTCCCGATCTTTTTGGTCATGGGCATCACACAGGTAGATGACAGGGTTCTTTTCCGCCGTAAAGCGATCGATGAGGGACCGCACAGCTGGGATGATCTTCCGTGCCGCATCACCGCAGTAAAGAGCACCCCCGGGGTCCATGAAATCATTGAGCATGTCGATGACGAGGAGAACATTGACGGGGTTCGCCATCTGCACCTCCTTTTTCCTACCGCTCCAGCCTTATTGCTACAAGCCTTCCACCACCCCCGAGACGGACAAGACAGGATGAAAGGCTGCGAGTAAAATAATCCTCATCTGACCCTGGGTTGACGAAGTCCTTCAACAGACCCTGAAACTGCAAAACGCGTTTAACTTATTATAATTTTTATAACAAAAAACCATATGATTTGAAATAGGAAGTCAGTATACTCTGAGAGTTTATGAGAAGTTTCCGGAGGTCCTCGGGACTCCATGCATCGTGATGGTCAGAGACTGCCGGACGGGAGCTGCGGAGCAGAACCTGAAAAGTACCCTCGCTCTCAGGCCGGGAAAAACGATGAGCTCCCCTCCAGTGTAGGGAGGGTGATTTGTTGCCGGGCGGACCGCATGGCACCTCAACTTTGTCATCCCCATGGAACTTGAGCGTATCAGGGTCACCACGCGAGATGCATACAGGACAGGCCAGGAACCCGCCTCATTTGTGTGGAGGGGCAAGAGATACACCGTTCATGAAATCCTGGACCGATGGTACGAAGGACACATGGATTCCACCCGATTGCCTCTGCGCTATTTCAAGGTCAAGACGGGGGAGGGTCTGATTTTCATCCTTCGCCATCACGAGTTTTTCGGTGCATGGAGCCTGCTCATCACCGGTTCACCAGGGCAGGGCTGAGCGTTGTGGGATTTTGAGGCGGTCAGCAGGGCTGCATCGGCACTGCAGCGGTATTGGAACCAAGTCAGAATGTCGAGAATTATCGCCATCGCAAATCAGAAAGGCGGGGTGGGCAAGACGACCACGGCGGTCAATCTGGCCGCTTGCCTTGCGGGGAAAGGTGAAAAGGTCCTGCTTGTTGACTGTGATCCCCAGGGGAATGCCTCCAGTGCCGTCGGACTTCGACTGAAATCGAAGGCGAGATCGTTTCATTCTTTTCTCAAGAGCGACAATGCACCTCCTCCCATCTACACGCCCCTCTATCCTCGGCTCAACCTGGATGTACTGCCTTCCAACACAGATCTTGCTTCTGCCGAACTTGAACTTTGCACCCGCTCCGAGCCCGAACGCGTCCTTCTCGGGAGACTGGCCTCCTTAAGAGATCAGTACGCTTACATCATTCTTGACTGCCCTCCGTCTCTCGGATTGCTCACGGTCAACAGCTTGGCCGCTGCGGAGAGTGTGTTGATCCCCCTTCAATGCGAATATTTCGCCATGGAGGGGCTCTCCCGTCTGCTCGACACCGTCCGGAGAATCAAGCTGCGCATCAATCCCAGCCTCCGCGTGGAGGGCATTCTTCTGACCATGTTTGATCGTCGCAACAACCTTTCCCATCAGGTGGTGAATGAAATCCGCAGCCATCTGCAGTTCCGCGTGTTCAGGACCCTGATTCCCCGCAACGTGCGGCTGAGCGAGTCTCCCAGTTTCGGCCTGCCTGTCATGTTCTATGATCCTCAGTGCCCGGGGGCGAAAGCATACGGGGAATTGGCCGATGAAATCATCATAAACGGAGCGAGGACGAATGCCTGACAAACGAAGGGGACTGGGGCGAGGACTGCAGGAACTTCTGTCCACCGCAGATTGGCTCAAAAGGGATGATATTCAGCTCTTCTACTGGCCTGTTGACATGCTGGAACCGAACCCCCACCAGCCAAGGCAGGTTGGAGGAGATGATGGGATGGAGGAGATGGCCTGCTCCATCCGGGAAAAAGGGGTTCTGCAACCCATCCTGGTGACAAGAACGGACGATCCGGATATATACAGGATCCTCGCGGGGGAGAGGCGGTGGAGAGCTGCAAAGCTGGCGGGGTTGCCCGATGTTCCGGTGCTGCTTAGGGACTCCACTTCGGAGGAAGCCCTGGAGATCGCCCTTATCGAAAACATTCAGCGCAGGGATTTGAATTGCATCGAAGAGGCCCTGGCCTACAAGCGCCTCCAGGACGAATTCCATCTGACACAGGAAAAAATCGCCAAACGCGTGGGAAAGGATCGATCCACCATTGCCAACCTCCTGAGACTCCTTCAATTGCCCGAGGAAATACAGGGGGCGGTCCTCAACGGGCAAATCGCCATGGGGCACGCCCGTGCCATCCTCGGCCTCGAAACCGAGCAGGACCAGATGGTGCTCTTTCGAAGGATCTTGTCCCGGCATCTGTCCGTGCGCCAGACGGAACAGGCCGTCGCGGCAGAGCTCCGAAAAACGCTTCCCGGCCATGGCCCCGCTCATGACGAGGAGCAAAGAAAGATTCGCGATATCCAGGAGAGACTGCAGTCCCTCCTGGGAGTCCGGGTCAGTCTGAACAGACGTGGCCGGCGCGGTCGCATCACCATCTCCTTTCGTTCTGAAATGGAACTGGAGCGGGTGCTCGCGGCGCTCGGTCTCGAGTGAGCTCAAGCGATCGGCTTTGCATCTGCGAAGGGGGCCCGTGAATGAGGAGACTGCGGAGGCCGGTTTTCCGGTCGCAACCGCGCTCCAACCGAGAGAAGGGAGCTGTCGTTGATTCGCATTGCGGTTATCGATGGTCAGGGAGGAGGCATTGGTGCCACCATTATCAAGAAGATCAAGGAGGCATATGGAGAGCGGGTGGAACTGTGGGCCTTGGGGACCAACGCCATCGCCACCTCACAAATGATGAAGGCACGGGCAAACCGTGGGGCAACAGGTGAAAATGCCATCTGCCACTGCGCAGGTCAGGTGGATGTGATCATCGGACCCATCTCCATCCTCATCAGCAATGCCATGATGGGAGAAGTGACACCAGCCATGGTTCAATCCATCGGTGCGTCGCGTGCTCCCAAACTCCTTCTCCCCCTTACTCAGGAAGCGATTGTCGTCGTTGGAACGGTGCACGAACCTCTTCCCCACCTTGTAGACAAACTGGTGGCTGAGCATCTTTCCATCCACATTCCCCTGGAAGATCGATAGAATGTGGAAGGACCCATTTGACTCGATCCCCCACCTGGTTCTGGGGGGGGCGAGAAGCGGGAAGAGTGCTTTCGCGGAACAAACCCTCGCTTCCTTTCACCCTCCCTACGTCTATGTAGCCACGGCCCAAGTGCTGGATGAAGAGATGCGGGATCGTGTCGCGCGGCATCAGGCTCGACGCACGGCCGACTGGGAAACCCTGGAGACGCCGTACGATTTGTCGGGGGCGCTTGGTCGGCTCGGGGGAGCGGGAAAAGCCGTCTTGGTGGATTGTCTCACCATATGGATCAGCAACTTACTCCTAAGGGGAGACGGCGAGGAAATAGAAACGAGAATTCATGAATTGTGTCTCTGTATCCAGCGGGCAGACTACCCCCTCGTCCTCGTCTCCAATGAGGTGGGATGGGGGATTGTGCCGGACAACGCCTTGGCAAGGCAGTTCAGGGATCTAGCTGGATTCGCTAATCAGAAGGTTGCCGCAGCGTGCCGCAGCGTCACGCTTGTGGCAGCCGGTATCCCCCTCAGGTTGAAATGATGCCGCTGCTCACCCGGGACCGCCTCCCTTCATTCTGCTGCGGCATTCTTCGCCGTACGCCCACGCACATGCGGATGCGGTCGCCGAGACGAGGCCCGACGACCCTCGGAGAAGCGGACGGGTTGAGGCCCTGTTTGCTGCTATGACATCGGAAAGGAAAGGGGCTGGAGATCCGATGCGGGGAAGCCCATACCGATTCACAGACTTCTCCATGGCACTCTCTTTTCTGACGGTCTTTCCCACACCCTGGTTTTCGGCATCAGCGATGCGCCCCGAGGACTTGGCAAAGAGTTTTGCCTTCTATCCTCTGGTAGGTGGAATTCTAGGGTCTTGCTGGTTTCTCGCGGGATGGGGGCTTTCCTCCTGTTTTCCCCCATTGCTTCTCGCCGCTGTTGTCACCGCTTTCAACGTCGTGCTCACCAGGGGTCTCCATATGGACGGTCTGGCAGACATGGCGGACGGGCTGGGAGGAGGATTCACCCCCGAAAAACGCCTTGAGATCATGAAAGACAGCCACATCGGTGCATTCGGGACTCTTGCCCTGATCCTGACCCTTGCGTTGAAAATGGCTGCTTTTCACGCAATCCTCACAAACCGCCTTTGGCCCGTCCTCCTCATCACTCCCGCATTCAGTCGCTTCGGCATGGTCCTCCTCGCAACAAGCAGCCCTTACGCCCGCCCCTCGGGAGGTCTCGGCAAGCCGTTCCTGGATGCCATGAGACCCGTGGACTTGATCACAGCCGCCACCTTCCTCATCCTCGTCACCATCCCCATCACTCTCAAATTCTCCCTTCTTTTTGCAGGGGGGACTTTCCTCGCCGTTGCGGCGATGAAGGGTTTCAGCGGCAGGTTCCTGGGCGGTGTCACGGGCGATGTGCTGGGGGCGACAAACGAAATCATCGAGGTGCTCCTGCTTACGGCAGGCGCTTGTTTCTCCGTAACCTCATGAAATTGAATCCTGCCTGGAGTAAAAATAGGCACCCATGAAAAGAGAATCGACCCACTTGAAGATCCTTCAGTTGTTGAAGCAAGATTTCGGCCAGCCGATTTCCGGCACCACACTCGCGTCCCTTTGTGGATTGAGCCGAACGAGCATCTGGAAGCACGTTCAAAACCTGAAATTGCTTGGCTATGAGATTACCAGTCACCCCAAAGAAGGTTATCGTCTGACCGGTTTGCCCGATGCGCTCATCGCCGAGGAGATCGTTCCCGAACTCCATACCTCCTGGGCGGGGCGTCATCTCCATCACTTCGCACAGATCGGGTCAACGAACGAGGTTGCCATGGAACTAGCCCTCCGGGGCGCCCCCCACGGCACGGTAGTCATTGCTGAAGAGCAGACCCAGGGCAAGGGCCGCCTGTCACGCTCCTGGATATCCAGCCCCCGTCTTGGAATTTACGCTTCTCTTGTCCTGAGGACCCCCTTGCCTCTCATGGAAGCCCATCACGCCACAAGCGTCGCAGCGGTCGCTCTGTCAGAAGTCCTGATCACTATCTGGACACTGCCGGCGAGGATCAAATGGCCCAACGACATTCTGGTCAACGGGCGAAAGATCGCGGGCATTCTCACAGAACTCCAGTCAGACCAGGACTATACCCGCTTCCTCGTGATCGGCGTGGGAATCAATGTGAACCATCAACCTCGCGATCTGGAAGGACCTTTTCGATATCCCGCCACCTCCGTGGCCCTGGAATGCGGCCGGACCACCAACCGAAAAGATCTCCTGGTTCAATTTCTCGCCCGATTTGAAAACCAATACGACCTCTATCTACAGGAAGGCTTTTCCGCCTTTCTGCCCAGAATGGAATTGCTTTCAGCAGTTTTGGGTAAGAGAATCAGGGTTCTCGTGGGAAACCGGGAAATTCGGGGGAGAGCCGCTGCATTTTCCCCGGAGGGAGGATTGAGGGTTTGGGATGAAAGCGGCAACGAAGAAACCATCTGGGCGGGTGACATCACCCGGTTGGAGGGAATGGAATGACTGATTGCGGGCTGACTGCACGGCGGCAATCAGAGTGCGTCAAGCTCCCCGTGCTTTCTCACTGGCCTCCTGTTTGCGTTTGCATTCGATACAAAGCGTCGTGACAGGGCGGGCTTTCAGGCGCTCAATCCCGATGTCCTCTTCACACTCCTCACACTGGCCAAATGTGCCGTCTTCTATCCTTTGGAGCGCCTCTCGAATCTTGATGATGAGTTTTCTCTCCCTGTCGCGGATGCGGAGCATGAAATTGCGGTCCGATTCCAGAGTGGCTCGATCGGTCGGATCAGGAAAAGTCTCCTCTGTGTCTGTCATACCGGCCACGGTCTTTTCCGCATCGTTGTAGAGCTCTTCCAGACGCTTGAGCAATATCTCCTTGAACTGCTGCTGAGTCTCCTTGTCCATAGGAATACCTCCCTGGTTTTCTTGAAAGGTATCTCGCTAACACACTCACAACGGAGAGGCAAGAAAAAACGTGGCTTCACCCCCGCTCGTATGTCCCGCTCCGCCCTCCACTCTTGTAGGTCAGACGAATGTGGTCGATGCTCATTGCCCGATCGATGGCCTTACACATGTCATAGACCGTCAAGGCGGCGGCGGTGACGGCGACCATTGCCTCCATTTCCACCCCGGTGCGGTCGAGACTGCGAACCCTGGATGAGATGTGAATCTCATTCAACTCCTCTTTCAAGTCGAATTCGATGTCGATCCCCGTGATTTGAATGGGGTGACACAGGGGAATCCACTCCCATGTTTTCTTGCCGGCCATGATCCCGGCGATTCTTGCCGCCTCCAAAACATTTCCCTTCGGCACGCTCCGATCCAGGATGCTTTCCATCGTCTTCCTGGAAACTCTCACGGTTGTCTCCGCCCTGGCCTCCCGAACGGTGACACCTTTGTCACTCACATCCACCATGCGCACCTGTCCTGAAGCGTCCATATGGGTCCACTGCGGTTCGGAGTGTTTCATGCCCAACCGTTCCTTTCCCCGTTGATCCTGCGAATCGTCCAACCTTTGTCCAAATGCTGAATATAAGGCACACTGAATGACATGTAAAGCGCGGCCGCCTTGGGCCCAAGCTCTTGGGCGGCGACGCCGCGATACCTTCAGGATTCTGACTTTGCATGTTTCCAAGTGAACGACAGCCGTCTTTTCCCGCAGGTTCTCTGAGGTGGTCAATGGGTTGGAAATCCACAAGAAAATGCAAGGCCCCACTCTTCCAGGGGTTGGCACAAGCACCTCTGGAAGAAAATGGCGAGTGGTGAGGGACCCTAAGGCATCCCTTAGGAATAGCGGTCACATCCCGTCCACCAGGTGGACGCAAACCACCAGGTCTCCGGGGGGAATGCCCGGGGCAGGATGATCTCCCTGCCCGACGATTCTTAGCCTCGTTCCGTTTTCACTGCCGGGCGGGATCCAGATTCGTAGGTTACAGTGTTCTTCCAGTTGCCCGTTTCCCATGCAAAGGTCACATCGGGACACAGCTGGGGAGCTCTTTTCCCCTGAACACCTCCGGCAGTACATCAGCCGCTGAAAAGCGATGTCCTCTTGCACACCGCAGGCTGCATGCGATCTCGGAATCTGCACGTCAAAACGCAGGTCGGTGCCTCTTCTGCTCTTGCGCCGCGCGAAGTCGACCCCGAAGGTTTCCTGGAGAATCTCATCAAGGATTGAAAAAACGCCCTCTTCCGGAGCACCCTCGAATCCAACCCCCCAAGAGTCGCGCGCCGCCTTTTCGCTCCGGCGCAACTCCCGACGCGTGCGACGCTGGGATTCTTCAACAAGAGACTCGTATGCTTCCAGGACTTCGCGGAAATGCTCCGCCGCTCGTGGGTTGCCGGGATTCCTGTCCGGATGCCACCTCAGAGCAAGGGCTCGGAACGCCTTCTTGATTTCCTCTTGACTCGCTCGAAAAGGTATACCTAGTATCTTATAATAGCAGTCCACAGGAAGTCCTGTTGTCCACTGTTTGCAGAACGGATCTCCTTGAAGCCGCACCTGCGGAACATCCGCAAACGCTGCGCCGTGTATACGGGTGCGGGGCAAGCCAACTGAAGCACACAGGAAGAAAAGGATCACGCAAGGCATATTTTACTGCAAGGAACCAGGAAAACAAGCTGGAACAGGGATTATGGCGCGTTCATGCCCTCACCGTCTCTTCTGTTCCAAGATGATCGCGAAAACATGATCGCCAAGACCTATACGTTCAGCCTGATGGGGATCGAGGCCATCCTTGTGGAGGTCGAAGTGGATCTCTCTCCGGGGCTTCCGGTTTTTGCCACGGTAGGACTGCCCGACAGTGTGGTGAGGGAGAGCAAAGACCGCGTGAAAACGGCGCTTCAGAACAGTGGATATCCTTTACCATCGGAACGGATCACGGTCAACCTGGCACCTGCCCACATCAAGAAGGAAGGGGCCGGATTCGACCTCCCCATTGCCATCGGGATTTTGGCCGCGATGGGTGTCGTAAAGGGTGAAAAGTTGGGAGAGGTCCTTCTTGTGGGGGAACTCTCCTTGGATGGGCGCATCAAAGCCGTAGCCGGAACCCTGGCTATGGCCGTTCAGGCGCGAAGAAACGGCTACCGGCAGTTCCTGGTTCCAGCAACCAACGCTCTCGAGGCCGCTGTCGCGAAGGATTTGTCCGTCATTCCCGTCAACGACCTCCCGGAGGCTGTGGCATACCTCAACGGAACCCGGGAAATCCAACCTTTTACCGTGGACATCCATTCCCTGGGGCAGTCGACAAAGATCGAAGAACCGGACTTCGATGAGGTGAAGGGCCAGGAACTCGCAAAAAGGGGGCTGGAAGTGGCGGCGGCTGGAGGTCACAACGTCCTTCTCATCGGTCCTCCAGGTTCAGGCAAGACCATGCTGGCCCAACGCATGGGGGGAGTGCTTCCCGTGCTCAGCTTCGAGGAGGCACTGGAGACGACCAAGATCTTCAGCGTCGCAGGGTTGTTGCAAGGAGAAGCTCTGCTGGTGAAGCGCCCCTTTCGGGCCCCTCACCACACCATATCCGATGCGGGACTCATCGGCGGGGGCCACATTCCGCGACCCGGCGAGGTGAGCCTTGCCCACAATGGGGTGCTCTTCCTGGACGAACTTCCTGAGTTTCGAAGGAATATCCTGGATCTTCTGAGACAGCCCTTGGAAGACGGAAAGGTGACTATCGCCCGCGCGAGCATGTCTCTCACCTATCCCGCCCGCTTCATGCTCGTTGCAGCCATGAACCCCTGCCCCTGCGGCTACTGGGGAGATCCGGCCCACTCCTGCCGCTGCAGCACCACCCAAGTGCAGCGTTACAAGGCCAGGGTCTCGGGGCCCATTTTGGATCGCATCGACTTGCATATCGAGGTCCCTGCGGTTCGCTACGAGGACCTGCATTCCACCAAGGCAGCGGAGCCTTCCTTCCACATCCGACAGAGAGTTTCCCAGGCAAGAGCCACACAGTTACAGCGTTTCGCTGGGGAAGGCATTTACTGCAATGCCATGATGAAACCGAAGCAGATCCGGAAAGCCTGCGAACTGGACAAGAGCTCCCAGGGGCTGCTCCAGGAAGCTGTCCAGAAGCTGGGGTTGAGCGCCCGCGCCTACCACCGGATCCTCAAAGTCGCCCGAACCATCGCGGACTTGGACGGGGAACAGCGCATCGCTCCGCACCACCTTCTCGAAGCCTTACAATACCGAAGCCTGGATCGCAGAATGTTCTGATATGCGCAGTGGCTGCGACCGGTGCTCCCTCCCATCAAAACCGCGGACCCGGCTTCGTCCGTCGGCCCCTCTGAAGCTCCGGTGGGCTCCACTGCATTCCTCCAAGCCTTTGGGACCGTTCCCAATTCCACCGGGAAAGAGGCCTCTTGGACTCGGCCTTTACACGTCCAGAATGACCGTGGCCTCCCATCCCCTGGGGGTTTCTTCCAGTCGGTACCGGTAAAGCGTCACAGCCTTTACGTCCACGACGAACTCATGCTTTCCAGGGTCGATTTCCTCGCCCCGGGCCGTAGCCACAAGGCGGAACGCGTTCTCCGTCCTCATGAATTCGATACGGGAAACGCGCAGAAGCAACCCTTCCGCGTCCTTGAGAAAGATGATTTCCTGAAGCAGGTCGAAAAGAAGGAGATCCAGCGCCTCGCTTTCCAGGACAATCCCTTGGGTAAGCGAGGGAGAAATGCTTTCAAGGTCTGTCACCATTGCGTTCATGGTCGCATCAGCCGCAGCGATGAAGAGCTCTTCGAGCGTCTCTCCCCAGGCCAGGAATGCGACGTCCGCTGTGGCCACATCATCCAGGTATGCATATGGCATGGACAGGCTCGCGAGTGGGAAGACTTCAGAAGCTCAGTGTTTTTCCAATTCCAACCTCAATGCCACGCAAACAGCGGCGGCACACTGTTCCGTGCCGGCAAGGCCCAGGTTGGTGGAAGATGGTCAGGAGTCTGTTCCACGCGTTCGCGGGAAACTCATCCCTTGACGTTCCCGATAGGCACGAACCGCGCCACTCTCTTGCTGATGGAAGCGGATTCCGTGGCGCCCACTACGTCGTCGATATCCTTATATGCGGGGCCGGCCTCTTCTGCCAGCCCTCCATAGGAGGCAGCCCTCACGTAGATTCCTCGGTTCTCCATGTCCTGCAGGAGCTGCTTGCCATGAAATCTCTTTTTGGCTTCGCGGCGACTCATGGTCCGCCCACTCCCGTGCGCCGTGCTGAAGAAGGTCTTTTCCCCTCCCGGAACACCCACCAGGAGATATGAGCCGGTCTCCATGCTGCCACCCACGATGACCGGTTGCCCCGTCTCCCGGTAGGTGCCGGGAAGTTCTTCCGCTCCCGGACCCAATGCCCGGGTGGCCCCCTTTCGATGCACCAGGACCTCTTTCAGGCAGCCTGCGATGCGGTGACGTTCCAACTTGGCCGTGTTGTGGGCTACATCGTATACCTGGTGCATTCCAAGGTCCAGGGGATCTCTGTGGAACACCTCCGAAAAGACCTCTCGCACCCGGTGGAGGATCACCTGCCGGTTGGCGAAGGACATGTTGATGGCACAGTTCATGGCCGCAAAGTAATCCCGGCCCTCGGGAGACCGAAACGGCGCACAGGCCAGCTCGCGATCCCTGACCTTGATTCCGTATTTTTTTTCCGTCACACTCAGAAAGACCTTCAGATACTCCGTGGCAACCTGGTGACCGAAGCCCCGACTGCCACAATGAAACATGACGACCACCTGGTTGGGTATGGTGATTCCCCATGCCTCAGCAATGGAGGTATCGAAGATGTTTTCGGGCTTCGCCACCTGGATTTCCAGGTAATGGTTGCCTGAACCCAGAGTTCCGATCTGCCTGAATCCACGCTCCACGGCCTTGTTGCTGATCTTGGCCGCGTCCGCGCCCCCAACGCAACCGAACTCCTCAGTGCGATCCAGATCCTCGGGCCATCCGTAACCGTTTCTCAGGCACCAACGGGCACCTTGCTCCACGACCATGCGAAATTCATCCTGAGATATCTTCACGAAGCCACTGCTTCCGACCCCGGCCGGAACCCTTGCGAAAAGCCTGTCCACAAGAGTGTTCAGGTGAGGCTTGACTTCCTCATGGGTCAGATTGGTGAGCAGCAGGCGCATGCCGCAGTTGACGTCGAAACCGATCCCTCCGGGGGAGATGACCCCTGTCTCCACATCCATGGCAGCAACGCCTCCGATGGGAAAACCGTAACCCCAGTGGCCGTCCGGCATGCAATATGCGTAATCGATGATCCCAGGTAGAGTGGCCACGTTGGTCACCTGCTCCAACACGCCTTCATCCATCTCCCGGAGCAGCTTCTCCGTTGCAAAGATGCGGGCGGGAACACGCATCCCCTCCTTGTAATCGACTGGAATCTCCCAAATGGTATCCGAGATTTTCCTGAAGGCTTTGGTGGAGATCATGGCCGTGACCTTCCTTTTCAATGTGTTGGCGATGGAGTTCGGGAATGGATTGAATACGCGATATTTTAAATTATATTTCCCGTTCCCTCCCTTGTCCATCTTGCCCTCCCGTTACCCGGTTGCACGGGCGCAGTATTCCGTTATGGCCGTTTTCAGCATTGACGGCATCAATCTCGGGGGCGGTCGATACTTACGATAGGGAGGGCACTTCTTATGAAGACTCTTTTCATCATCAATTCAGACGACGCAGAGGCCATATACAATGCGATGCGTCTTGCAAACGTCGGCGTCAAGAAGGGGGATGAGGTGAACGTGTTCATGCAGGGGAAGGGGGTTCTCTTTGAGCAGCGAAGCACCGGCGAATTCGATGTCATGGGACAGATCAAGCAGTACGAGGGAGATTTCCATGTCTGAGGGGTCTGATAAAAACCCACGGTTGGTGGGTTCCTCTACGTGTCCCATCGGTTGGATGGATGATCTCTATAAACCAGCCAAAGAAGCCGACAAAGTCATCACATTCTGAATCCATCAGTTCCCCGAGCGCCGGGCACAATCAGTTTTCTGTTGACAGGTGCCTACCCTGAAGCATATGATGTTCTAGTCGCTTATTCTTTGAATATGGAACAAAAAGAGGCAGGGCATGTCGTTTTTTTGCAGTTACTTTTATTTTGCGAGGTGGAGCGAGGGCGTGCTGGCCTGCCGTTGAGCTTCGGGCAACCGAGTCTGTTACAAAAGCCGCAGGATCAGCCTGCGGCTTTTGTTTTTTGGGGAGAAAGATTTGAAGGAAGCGTGGGTCTTTCTGGAAAAGTGGTCCAAGACAATGGTGACCACCGCCATCGAGGGTGGTGCCGACGCGCTGGTAATCCCGTCGGAATGGGAGAGCCGCGTTAAAGAGCTTGGCAGAATCCCGACGGTCCATGAGAAGGGGGATCTGGTTCCGGGGAAGGACGTCTTCTTCGAGACACTCTCCTCGCCCGAGGACGAGGCTCGGATCGGGCGGATTCTCCACCACGCTCCTGTCGTTCTCGATACGGAACCCGGGGCCACGGCGCAGGATGCTCACTCTTACCCCTCACGCAGTTGGGAGGTGATCCCCCTGGAAAACCTCGTCGCCCAGGGAGCTCGCCTGCTCGTTCCCGTGTACAGTCTTGATGAAGCTGTCCTTGCACTGGGAATTCTTGAAAAGGGTGTAGCGGGTGTCGTTATTCATGCACAGGATCCGGTGAGTCTCGGAGAGATGCTCTCGCGCGTTAAGGGCTCAGGGGAGCAGGTACCGCTGGAAACGGCAACCATCCGGCAAATCCGGTCTTCAGGCTTTGGGGACCGAGTCTGCGTTGACACCTGCACGTTGATGGGGGAAGGAGAAGGCATGCTGGTGGGGAACTCCAGCGCCTTTCTCTTCCTGGTTCAAGCCGAGGCAAAAGAGAATCCCTACGTCGCCCCGCGACCGTTCCGGGTCAATGCAGGGCCTGTGCACGCTTACGTGCGGGTTCCCAACGGGCGTACCCGTTACTTGAGTGAACTCGAGGCGGGAGATCCGCTCCTCCTCGTCCATGCCCGGGGAACCACCCAGCCGGCTACCGCCGGTCGCATCAAAATCGAACGCCGCCCCCTTCTTCTCCTTCACGCAGAAAGCAAAAGCGGACACGGCTCTATACTGCTTCAGAACGCTGAGACTATCAGGCTCACACGGCCCGGCGGGGAGGCCCTGTCGGTGGTCCAGGCACAGCCCGGCGATGCGGTGCTGGTGGCAACAGAAGAGGCCGGACGTCATTTCGGGATCCGGGTGAGTGAATCCATTCGGGAACGGTGACGGAGGACCCCAGTTGGGGCGCGCAGAGGAACCTGCACAAGGACATCTTGAATAAGGGGCAAAGTTTCCATGAAAGCACACCCAATAGCCCAAAACGATGCGGAAACCGAACTCAGAGAGATCCGGGAAGCCATCGACCAGGTGGATCTGGAGTTGCTCCGGCTGCTCAACCGCCGGATGGAATTGGCTCAGGAGGTGGGACGCATCAAGGCGGCGAAGGGTCTCAGCCTTTTCGACCCAAGCCGGGAGCAAAGCATTTATGAGCGGCTCACCCAAATCAACCCGGGACCCCTCTCCAATGAATCCCTCCGATCCATCTACAGAGAAATCTTGGCCGCCTCGCGGCTTCTTCAGTATGTCCTGCGCGTCGCTTTTCTTGGCCCTGCCTGGACCTACTCCCATCTGGCAGCCATGTCCCTCTATGGGCACTCTGCCGTTTACGAGCCTTTTTCCACGCTGGAGGATGTCTTCGACGCGCTCCAGAAGGGGAAGTCCCACGTGGCCATCGTTCCTGTGGAAAATTCTCTCCAGGGCGGTGTAGGCCGAACCATCGATCTCCTCTATGAAAGAGAGGTGGGCGTCGTTCGCGAATGCTACCTGGAGGTGACCCATTACCTCTGCAGCACAGCGCAAGACATTGCCCAGATCCAGCGTCTGTATGCTCACCCTCAGGCCGTGGAACAGTGCCGCCGGTGGATCCTGGAGCATCTGCGCAGTGCAGAGATCTATGAGTGCTCGTCCACAGCCCAGGCTGCCCAGATGGCCCGAAAGGACACCGCCGGAGCTGCCTTGTGCAATCTTTACGCGGCTCATCATTACGGGCTAGACGTTTTGGCAGAGCGCATCGAGGATCACACGGAGAATACGACCCGTTTCCTTGCCTTGGCAGACCACCCCAGTGGCCCTACCGGAAGCGACAAGACCTCTATCCTTTTCACTGTCGCCGACCGCCCCGGAGCCCTCCACACCGCACTGGAGGCCTTCGCCAGGCATCGGGTGAACATGAGTCGCATCGAATCCCGCCCCAATCGCCAGTTTCCATGGCAATACCTCTTCTGTGTCGACATCGAGGGACATATGGAGGAAGAGCCTGTGCGCTCCGCTCTCGATGACCTGGGCCGCCACGTCACTTTGCTGAAACTTCTGGGATCCTATCCCAAGAGCGATCCTAAGCGGCCCATCCGCGTGGAAATGGAAAAGATGAGAACGGTGGGGCAGCGATGAGGAGGGGACTTCTCCAGGGCGGACTCTGTGGTTGCCTGATGCAATGCCCCCCCGAGGAACTCCTTCGCATGTTGAATCATCCGGACCTCGACCTTGTGGAATGGCGACTGGACTCCTTCTCAGAAATGCACGGCACCCCAAAGACACTTGACATGCTGAGGTTCCTCTCAGTACCTGACAGGAAACCCGTCATCGCCACAAGCCGCCTCAAGCGGGATGGCGGCCGGTTCGAAGGGGATGAAGCCCAAAGAATGCACATCCTTGAGAGAGCAACGGAAGCCGGAGCGGACTGGATCGATTTGGAAGTCGGCCTGGACGTGGGGCTCTACCGCCGGTTTCTCTCCACCGGTTGCCGCCTGGTCGTTTCCCATCACGATTTCTCAGGAACCCCCGCTGTTTCGCATCTCCGGAGAAAACTGGAACAAATGGCTGCAACCGGGGCTCACGTCGTCAAGATTGCAACCTTCGCCCGGAAACCTGAAGACAATCTGCGGGTCCTGGAGCTCATTGCATATGGGAATAAGGCGTTTAACGTTCGTGTGGTTGCATTCTGCATGGGGCGTGAGGGCAGGTGGAGCAGGGCGGTGTGTCTTCTTCTTGGAAGCCCGTGGAGTTACGTGTGCCTGCCTGATCAGGATGTTGGCGCACCGGGTCAGTTGACCGTGGAGGAAATGCGACGTCTCCTGGAGCTCCTTGCACAAAACGCCGGGCCATGTCAGCCACCAGGGGCAACCAGACTTGCACACCCAACAAGAAACCCCTGAACTGAAGAAATGATCCGTCCCAGACAACAGGACCTTTTCGCGGTCATCGGCAATCCAATCGCCCACAGTCTTAGTCCTGTCATGATGAACGCGGCTTTCAGGGAGCTTGGGCATCCGGCTCTGTATATGGCGCTGGAATCGGATGCTTTGGAAGAGGATCTGGACACGCTTTGGAAAATGGGATTCCGTGGAGTCAGTGTCACATTGCCCCATAAGGAGTCCGCGTTTGTCCTGTGCTCTTCAAAGGACGAAACGGCTGGAGCCATCGGTGCCGTCAACACCCTGCGTCGCGAGGCATACGGCTGGGCCGGCAAAAACACGGACTGGCTGGGTTCCAACCGGGCCCTGGAATCAATTCTCCCCCTCGAGGGGAAAAGGGCTCTGGTTTTGGGAGCCGGAGGCGCAGCGAGAGCCGTCGTGTACGGTCTCATCCGGTCAGGAGCGGAAGTTCACGTTTCAAACCGCACTCCTGAAAGAGGGGAAGCCCTGGCAAAGGCTTTTGGATGCGAGTTCTTGCCCTTTCACCGACTGCAAGGGGGAGAACAGCTTCCCTTCTTCCACGTCGTCGTCCAATGCACCTCCGTGGGCCTCACAGGAGGAACCCCGGGACATCTTGTTCCCCAGGCATTCTTTCAGCGGGGAATGGTGGTCATGGACACGGTCTACCGACCTCTCTGGACGGACTTCCTCAGGGCCGCCAGGGATGTAGGCAGTGTCACCATTTCTGGTATCGAAATGCTGGTCCACCAAGGAATAGCCCAGTTGGAATGGTGGCTGGAGACGGGCCCGCTCCCCTCCAATGTGGTCCAGGCAATGCACAATGCACTCGTGAAGGCTCTCTGCCATGAATAGGAAAATCCAAAGCATCAACCCAGGGCGCCGGATGAAGTGCCGGATCCGGCTTCCCGGGTCCAAGTCCATCACGCACCGCGCTCTCGTCATGGCGTCTCTTGCGCCTGGGGAAACCACAATCCGCAATGCCCTCATCGCCGAAGACACACAACTCACGGCACAGGCCCTGGAACAGCTGGGAGTGGGAATCAGCCGGGACGGTGAGACCGTGAGGGTTGTCTCCCCAGAGAAACGGTGGGCAACCTCCGAAGCACCGATTTTCTTGGGGAACAGCGGAACCAGTATGCGGCTCCTTCTTGCGCTTGCGGCGGCCGGGACGGGAACTTTCATCTTCGATGGGACCCCCCGCCTGCGCGAAAGGCCTGTGGGCCCCCTTCTCGAGACCCTTCGCCAACTGGGTGTGAGCTGCCGCTGCCTTCAAGAAGAGGGATTCCCTCCTGTTGAGGTAGTGAGCAAGGGCTTGAGGGGAGGGGAGGTGACAGTGGATGCGCGGCAGAGCAGCCAGTTTCTCTCCGCACTCCTCTTGGCCTGCCCCTGTGCTCAAAGCGATGTCAGGCTAGGATGGCTTGAACCTGTCGCATCGTACCCTTACGTCGCCATCACCCTCTCCATGCTTCACCAAGCGGGCATCCGCTATTCGCCGCTTGAAAGCAACCGCTTGCTATTCCCTGCTCCTCAGACCTATACGCCCATGGACTACCTCGTGGAAGGGGACTGCTCCTCTGCGTCCTATTTTTGGGGAGCGGCGGCCATCACCGGAGGCGAGGTGTTCACGTATCCTGTGTCGTCAAAGAGTCTTCAGGGCGACAGCCGTTTTCTGGAGGTCCTGGAACAGATGGGTTGCAGTCTGAACTGGGAAGAACAAGGAGTCTGCGTGCGTGGACCGCGTCGACTGCAGCCCGTAGACCGCGACATGAACGCGATGCCGGACATGGTCCCGACCCTGGCGGTCCTCTCCGCTTTTGCCGAAGGGAAAAGCAAAATTCGCAATGTGGCCCATTTGCGACTGAAAGAATCCGACAGGCTGCATGTTGTGGCTTCCCAGCTGAGGAAATTCCACGTTCCGGTGGAAGAACTCCCCGACGGCCTGGTGATAGAAGGGGGCCGGGTGCTCCCCCCTGTGGAAACCATAGAAGCCCACGACGATCACCGCATTGCCATGGCCTTTGCCATGGCCGGACTGTGTGTGGGTGGAGTTGAGATCGGAGGAGCAGAAGCAGTCGCCAAGTCTTTCCCTGGCTTCTGGGAGTTCTTTGATCAGCTTTACTCCCCATAGAACATGTCCATATTTAGCAACACTCAAAGTGCGCCCATGAACATCAGAACCTCCATCTCGCTGTTTTTGCTTTACCTGCTGACGGTCCAGATCCTCCCTCATCTGTCTGCATTTGCTGCAAACACCAATGCTGCGTCCTTTCAGTCTCACGTGGACCAACTGCGGCTCTGGGCAGGGGAGGTTGGCATCCACATCGTCTCCCTGGAAACCGGCCACACCGTTTTCGAACTCAACAGCCAAGCCACCTTCATCCCCGCCTCCCTGGTGAAGCTCTTCACCAGTTACGCCGCCCTGAAGTCCCTCGGGCCGGAGAGCCGCTTCAACACATCTATCTTTGCCCTCCAAGGCCCCGTCCAGGGAACAGTAAGGGGTCATCTCTGGATCAAAGGTGAAGGGGACATTTTCTTCCTCTTGGAAGACGCTTCAAAGCTTGCAACTCAGCTGAAACAACTGGGGGTCACAACGGTGGAAGGCTCGATTTTCGTGGACAACTCCTACTTCGAACCCGCGTCCTTGCGCGTGTGCCTGGATGAGGACTGCAGTGAGGCATACAACCCTGTCATTTCCGGAACCTCTCTCGGCTTCAACAGCCTTGAGTTCCACGTCACTCCCGGAATAAGACCCCGCACGCCCCTCCATGTCAGCTGGACTCCTAGCGGGGATTACGTCCAGATCAGGAATAAAGGGAACACCGGGCCCCGGAGGAGTGTCCCTTCCGTAAGCATCCGCTCAATTGGTCCGACCAGGGAGGGGCGCGAATCCTTCATTTTGGAAGGAAGGCTGGCTTTAACAGCCCAAAGCGGGATCGACCGACGGTTTACCGTGGAGGATCCTGCGAGTTTTTTTTGCCGGTCGTTTCGTGCAGTTCTCCGTGATGCGGGAATCGAGGTCCAAGGCACCGGGGCGGGGGAGAGAAAAGTCCCCCCCCACGTCACCGTGCTCACATCCCACCAATCGCTCCCATTGAAGGATCTTCTTCACGGTCTGAACCGCCACAGCAACAATTTCATGGCTGAGACCCTTCTTTGCACCATGGGGGCCAAGGTATTCGGAATCCCAGGGAACATGCAGAAAGGACTCGAGGTCATCCGGCAGTTCCTGAAGGAACTGGATATTCCTGACGACGAAGTGCAGCTGGACAACGGTTCGGGGCTCAGCCGCAGGAGCAGGGCAAGCCCGAGAGCTTTCAGCCGGATCCTCCAGAAAGCTTATGGGGACCCCTTGTTCGGACAGCCACTGATCGATTCCTTAGCCGTCAATGGCCAAATGGGGACGCTTTGCAGGCGAATGAGCGATTCCCCCTTCGTCATCCGCGGAAAAACGGGAACACTGAGCAATGTCCTGGGCTTTGCGGGAATCGTATCCATGCCGGGAAACGCCGCTTATGCCGTCACCGTCATTCTCAACCACGTACAGCATCTGCCGAATGCCAGAGAGGCAACGGACGCATTTCTCC
>JAAYVE010000041.1 GCA_012517315.1 Deltaproteobacteria bacterium | reverse complement strand
CGTGACGGGAGTGATGACGTTGCCGGAGGGGGTGGAGATGGTGATGCCTGGGGACAACATCAGTTGTCAGGTGCAATTGATCACGCCGGTGGCGATGGAGAAGGAGCTTCGGTTTGCCATACGGGAAGGCGGCCGCACGGTGGGGGCAGGCGTCATCACCGATATCATCCAGTAACGAACCCGAGGAGTGACGGTGCAACCCGGGTCTTTCCCGGCTTTGCTGCCGGCAGACAGGAACCAGACCTATGATGACGAATCAACGAATTCGCATCCGATTGAAAGCCTACGATCACAAATTGCTTGACCAGTCGACGGGGGAAATTGTCATGACCGCGAAGAAGACCGGCGCCAGGGTGGCCGGCCCCATCCCCCTTCCCACAAAGATTCAGCGATATACCGTTCTCAGGTCCCCCCACGTCGACAAGAAGTCCCGTGAGCAATTTGAGATTCGCGTCCATAAGCGGCTGATCGACATCCTGGAACCGACTCAGCAGACCGTGGATTCTTTGATGAAACTGGATCTCTCTGCGGGTGTCGATGTGGAAATCAAGCTGTAAGGCAATAAGTGGACTGTCAGGGTGAAAGCGAGCGGACGGTATGGTCAAAGCACTCATTGGACGCAAGTTGGAAATGACACAGCTGTTTGCCGAGGACGGGTCGGTGGTGCCGGTGACGGTGGTTGAGGCCGGGCCCTGCGTTGTCACTCAGGTCAAAACGGTGGAACGGGATGGCTACAGGGCCTTGCAGATCGGCTTCGGTTCGAGAAAGGCCAAGAACGTGAACCGCCCCATGAAAGGTCACCTGGACAAGGTTGGCAAAGGCTACTTCCAGGTCCTGAAGGAGGTCCGGGTCAAGGATGTGTCAGACTTCGAAATCGGCCAAGACCTTTCTGTGGACGTGTTCGAAGTGGGTGAACGGGTAGACGTGATCGGAACGAGCAAGGGCAAGGGGTTTGCCGGTACGATCAAGCGATGGGGCTTCCAGAGGGGCCCCGCGGCCCACGGATCGAAGAATATCCGGGAACCGGGCTCAACGGGCAATGCGACTTTCCCCGGCCGTGTCATCAAGGGAAAGAAGATGCCGGGTCAGAAGGGGAACAAGCGGGTGACCGTGATGGGTCTGAAGGTCGTGGACGTTCGCCCTGAGCAGAACTTGCTTCTCGTGAGGGGTGCCGTACCGGGTGCCAAGAACGGGATCATCTTTATCAGGAAAAGCAACCGGGTTGCATGATCCTGCCCTGTGCGAGTCTGGGCACATTTGAGGATGACCATGCCAACAGTGGATGTATACAACACCAATCGCGACGTAGTGGGCCAGCTGGAACTGAGGGAGGGGATATTCGCCATTCCCGTGAAACCTCACGTGATGCACGAGGTGGTGCTCTACCAACTTGCGAAGCGCAGGGCCGGTACTGCAAAGACCAAGGGGCGAAGCGAAATATCCGGAGGTGGCAAGAAACCGTGGCGCCAAAAGGGAACGGGCAGAGCAAGGGCCGGCACGAGCCGGTCGCCCCTGTGGCGGGGAGGTGGAACGATTCATGGGCCCCAGCCCCGTTCTTATGAGATGCGGGTCCCCAAGAAGGTGCGAAAGCTTGCCTTGAAGATGGCCCTCACGCAGAAATTCCTGGAGCGGAACCTGACGGTTCTGGAAGATCTGCAGATGGAGAAGATCAAGACGAAGGATTTGGCATCCCTGCTCCAGAGGTTTGATGCGGGCAATGCCCTTTTGGTCCTGCCGCACCCGGACGAGACGGTGGAGAAGTCAGCCCGGAACATTCCTCACGTCAAAGTGCTGCGATCGGAAGGGTTGAACGTTTACGATCTTCTCAAATACCGGAACCTGCTGCTGACCCGCGAGTCCGTGGCGAGGCTGGAGGAGGCTTTGGGATCATGAACAAGAAATCCTACCAGATTCTCAAAAGGCCCCTCGTGACGGAGAAGAGCACGACGGAGAAGGAAGCCTACAATAAGCTGTTCTTCGAAGTGGATCGACGGGCCAACAAGATCGAGATCAAGCATGCCGTCGAGCTCATCTTTAAAGTGAATGTGCTCGACGTGACGACGAGCAACATGAAGGGGAAAAAGAAGCGGGTGGGCAAGCACTTCACCCAGCGATCCGATTGGAAGCGGGCCGTGGTCACCATCAAGCCCGGGCAGCGGGTTGAGTTTTTTGAGGGCGTATAAGTGAGGAGAAGGATCCCATGGGCATAAAGAAAGTCAACCCGACTTCACCCGGACGCCGGTTTCAGACCTACAGCACCTTCGATGAAATCACTCGCGGTGAGCCGGAAAAATCCCTTTGCGTGCCTCTGAAACGCTCGGGCGGTCGAAACGCTTCCGGGCGGATCACGGCATGGCATCGGGGCGGCGGGCACAGACGCCTTTACCGACTCATCGACTTCAAGCGCAACAAGGAAAATATCCCGGCGAAGGTGGCGAGCATCGAGTACGATCCCAACCGCTCGGCCAACATCGCTCTCCTCCATTATGTGGACGGCGAGAAGCGCTACATTCTTGCTCCCGTTGGGCTGTCCATAGGGGATCAGGTGATTGCGAGCAACGATGCCGACATCAAGCCCGGCAACTGTCTTCAGCTGGCGAGCATTCCCCTGGGAACGGTTGTGCACAACGTCGAGCTCAAACCTGGTAAGGGTGGGCAGCTTGCGAGATCGGCCGGCTCCAGCACCCAGTTGATCGCCAAGGAAGGAAAACACGCGATTCTTCGTTTGCCCTCCAGCGAGATGCGCATGGTTCCCATTGTCTGCAAGGCCACCATCGGCCAGGTGGGAAACATCGAGCACGAAAACCGGTCCCTTGGCAAGGCGGGACGGAAAAGATGGCAGGGACGGCGGCCTCATGTGCGAGGGGTGGCCATGAATCCCGTGGATCATCCCATGGGCGGTGGAGAAGGAAGAAGCTCCGGCGGGCGTCACCCCTGCACCCCGTGGGGAGTTCCCACCAAGGGGTACAGGACCCGCAAGAGCAAGGGCAGTGATAAGCTCATCATTCGTCGCCGCAAGTAAAGCACGGCGTACATGGTTTGACCTCCGGAATGCCATCAGGCAGCTCGGGGACCCAGTGCTTCATAGGAGGAAAAGGTGCCTCGCTCTCTCAAGAAGGGACCATTTGTCGATGGTCATCTGATGCAGAAGGTTTTGAAAGCCAAGGACACCGGGGATCGGAAGGTCATCAAGACCTGGTCGAGACGATCCACCATTCTGCCCGATTTCGTCGGCCTCACTCTGGCGGTCCACAACGGGAAGAAATTCATCCCGGTTTTCGTTTCTGAAAACATGGTGGGCCACAAGCTGGGCGAGTTTTCTCCGACCAGAACGTTCTACGGTCATGCGGGTGACAAGAAGTCCAAGGTGAAAGGGAAGAAATAATGGAAGTGAGAGCCGTCGGCAAATACCTGCGTGTTTCTCCGCACAAGGCCCGTCTCGTGGCGGACATGGTCAGGGGGAAGAGGGTGGATGAGGCGTTGACCATTCTCAAGTTCACGCCCAAGAAAGGCAGTCGACTCATCAACAAGACCCTCCGGTCGGCCGTGGCGAACGCTGAAGGAAAGCGAACCATCGATGTGGAGACGCTTTTTGTCAAGACGATTCTTGTGGATGAGGCCCCCCGTCTCAAGCGTTGGAGACCGCGGGCCATGGGCCGGGCAACGCGGATCATCAAGAGGATGAGCCACGTCACGGTGGTGTTGGACGAAATCTGAAACGATACGGGTGGAGGTGAAGTTTGGGACAGAAGGTGCATCCGACAGGATTCCGTTTGGGCGTCCTCAAGACTTGGGATTCCAGATGGTTCGCCACCAAGGACTACGCGAAGCTGGTTCACGAGGACCGCTTGATCCGCGATTACATCAAAGGGCGGCTTTTTCACGCGGGGATTTCCAGGGTGGAGATTGAGAGGGCGGCCAATAAGGCCAAGATTCGAATCTACACTGCGCGCCCTGGGATCGTCATCGGGAAGAAGGGTGCCGAGATCGAGGCCCTCCGACGAGACCTGGAAGTCAAGTTCAAACGGGAGATTCTCATCGACATCCAGGAAGTGCGCCGACCTGAACTGGATTCTACACTGGTGGGAGAAAACATCGCCCTGCAGCTCGTCAGGCGGGTGGCCTTCAGGAGGGCTATGAAGCGTGCCGTGACGTCAGCTTTGAAGTTTGGCGCCAAGGGAGTGCGGGTGGCGTCAGCCGGTCGCTTGGGCGGCGCGGAGATGGCGAGACGGGAATGGTACCGGGAGGGCAGGGTGCCTCTGCACACCATTCGAGCGGACATTGATTACGGAACGGCCTTGGCGAAGACGACCTACGGAGTTATCGGAGTGAAGGTCTGGATTTTCAAGGGAGAAGTGCTTCCCTGACCGGAGCCGCCCACGCCGTGCTCCGCCCGAAGATCTCGGGACCTTTTGCGGTGAGTCGGGGTGGAGATGGGGTGCGGGTGAGCCTTGGGTGGAAGGTTGCAATCGAGCAGGGCAAAGTTAACCAGGAGCGTTTTCCATGCTGGCGCCAAAGCGTGTGAAATTCAGAAAGCAGCAGAAAGGCCGCATGAGGGGCACCGCCTTCAGGGGAAGCACCCTCAGTTTTGGGGATTTCGGGTTGAAGGCCATGGAATGCGGGTACATCACGTCCAGGCAGATCGAAGCCGCCCGTGTGGCCATCACCCGGCACGTCAAACGTGGAGGAAAGGTGTGGATTCGCTTTTTCCCCGATAAGCCCGTTACCAAGAAGCCTGCAGAAACCCGCATGGGCAAGGGCAAAGGTTCTCCCGAAGGATGGGTTGCCGTCATCAAGCCGGGGCGGATTCTCTATGAAATCAAGGGAGTTGCCGAGTCTACCGCCAGAGAGGCTCTGGAACTCGCTTCCAACAAACTCCCCATTCCGACGCGGTTCGTAGCAAGGCAGGATATCCTATGAAAGTGAGTGTGCTTCGGGACATGTCCAGAGAGGAACTCCTGGAGAAGCTCAAGGAGCTTCGCGAGGGATTGTTTAACTTGAGGTTCCAGCATGTGACCGGCCAGCTGGAGAACACGGCGCAAATGGGGAAGAACCGCAAGGATATCGCTCGGATCCTCACCATTCTTGGCGAGACGGCCAGGAAAAGTGCCGTGAAAGGATAAGCAGGCATGGAAGAGAAGAAAGCGAACCGCAAGACCCGAGTTGGTACGGTGGCGAGCAACAAGATGGAAAAGACCGTGGTCGTGGTGGTGGAGCGTCTTGTGCATCACCCCAAGTATCGGAAGTTCGTCCGGCGGCGCAATAAATTCAAGGCTCACGACGCTCACAACGCCTGTGGTGTGGGGGATAGAGTGCTCATCGAGGAAAGCCGCCCTCTCAGCAAAGACAAGCGTTGGGTCGTGGTGAAGATCCTGGAAAAGGCAGCTATCTGAGGCGACGTTTGCGGCAGGGGTCCAGGACACCTGTTGCGATGACGGAGTAGGACATGATTCAAGCAGAAACGCAGCTCAACGCAGCGGACAATTCCGGCGCTAAGCGCCTATACTGTATCAAGGTCCTGGGGGGCACCCGCAGGCGATATGCTTCGGTGGGGGACATCATCGTCGTGTCCGTCAAAGAGGCCATTCCCAACGCCAAGGTCAAGAAAGGCGATATCCTGAAGGCTGTAGTGGTGCGCACCAAGAAGGAAGTGCGACGCCCCGACGGTTCTTATATCAAGTTCGACGAGAACTCCGCAGTGCTCATCAACGCGGCCAAAGAACCTATCGGAACGCGCATCTTCGGACCGGTGGCGAGAGAATTGCGCGCCAAGCAGTTCATGAAGATCATCTCGCTTGCTCCGGAAGTGCTTTAGGGAATCAAGGAGCCTGTTCAATGGAAGCCCGCAAGAAGTATCACATCAGAAAAAACGACACGGTGATGGTTACGGCTGGCAAAGACAAGGGGAAGAGCGGCAAGGTGATGCGGATCATCCCCAAAAAGGACCGGGCTATCGTGGAGAAGCTCAACATGATCAAGCGCCACATGAAACCGAGCCAGCAGAACCGTCAGGGGGGAATCCTGGAACGGGAAGCTCCCATTCACATTTCCAATTTGATGTTGGTGTGTTCCAAGTGCACGGACCCGACCAGAGTGGGCTATCGCATCCTCGAAGACAATCGCAAAGTTCGGTTCTGCAAGAAATGCAACGAAGTCATCGACGGATGAAACGTCCCCTCAGATGACGGGCCGGGAGTGGAGGCAATTCATGGCACGATTGCGCGACATGTACACAACGGAGATAGCTCCCAAGCTCGTTGAGCAGTATAAGTATAAGAGCCCCATGGAGATCCCGAAACTGAGCAAGATTGTTCTGAACATGGGGCTGGGGGAAGCCATCCAGAATATCAAGATCCTCGATTCCGCTGCGGAGGAACTGGCTCAGATCAGCGGTCAGAAGGCGGTCATCACCCGGGCTCGCCAAAGTATCGCCGCTTTCAAGCTTCGTAAGGGGATGCCCATCGGATGCATGGTGACCCTCAGGGGCGAGCGTATGTATGAGTTCTTTGACAAACTCGTCAATGTGGCTCTGCCGCGAGTGCGCGATTTCCGTGGAGTCTCACCGAGAGCCTTGGACGGTCGTGGCAACTACACACTGGGAATCAAGGAGCACATCATCTTTCCGGAGATCGACTACGACAAAATCGACAAAATCAAGGGCATGAACATCACCATCGTCACGACCGCAAAGAGCGATGAGGAGGCGCGGACACTTCTCGCGCTGATGGGGATGCCTTTCAGACACTGAGCGGCCTGGGTGTTGCGGTGAGGGTCCCGCCTTTCGGCAGAGCGCAGGATCGGTTCAGCGAAAGCATGGTCGAATAAGGAGGCACAGTTGGCCAAGAAGTCACTGATTGCAAAAGCGAAGCGCCCCGTAAAATTCAGTTCCAGGGCCTACAATCGATGTCCCCTGTGCGGGCGGCCCCGAGCGTTCATCCGCAAATTCGGCATCTGCCGGATTTGCTTCCGCTCCATGGCATTGCGCGGGGAACTTCCCGGCGTCATCAAGTCCAGTTGGTGAGTGACGGCAACGACAGGAGAGGTGTTCGATGGCAGTTTCTGATCCAGTGGCCGATTTCATGAATCGGATCAAAAACGGGCAGAAAGCCCGGTTCGAGAGGGTGGACATTCCTGCTTCCCGCATGAAGGTGAGCCTTGCGCGCATCCTTAAGGATGAAGGGTTCATCAAGAATTTCAAGCTCATCAAGGACAACAAGCAAGGGATCCTTAGAATTCAGCTGAAATACACGGACATGCGGGAAGGAGCTCTTATGGGCGTGAAGCGAGTCAGCCGCCCCGGCCGCAGGGTCTACGTCGGTCACGAGGAGATTCCGCGGGTCATGAACGGCCTGGGCCTGAACATCCTCTCCACATCCAGGGGAATCCTCACCGATCGGGATGCTCGGAAAGAGGGAGTGGGAGGAGAATTGCTCTGCTCCATTTGGTAACCGACTGGAATCCAGTCCTTTCTTCGGACGGACAGGCACAAAGGATAGGAAATGTCACGCGTTGGAAAACTTCCCATACAAATTCCCCAGGGTGTCAGCATCTCTCTGGATGACTCTTTGTTGACCGTGAAGGGCCCCAAGGGGACTCTTTCCCGTCGGGTGCCGCCCCTGGTCGAAATCGAATTGGGACAGGACGCCGTTCAAGTGAAGCGAAAGGATGATTCCAGGCAAGGGCGTTCTCTCCATGGGCTCATGCGGGCGCTGGTCTACAACATGGTCCATGGTGTCAGTCAAGGCTTCGTCTTGGGACTCGAGATCCAGGGGACCGGATACCGTGCCGATGTTCAGAGCAACGTCCTTAATCTGGCATTGGGATACTCTCATCCGGTCAATTTCGTTCTTCCGGAGGGGGTGACCGCCACAGTGGAACGACAGACGGTCATCCGCCTGGAGGGGATCGATCGGGAGTTGCTCGGCCAGACGGCTGCAAGGATCCGTGCCATCAGGGCGGTGGAGCCCTACAAGGGGAAGGGGGTTCGCTACTCCAACGAGCGCGTTCTGCGCAAGGTCGGCAAGGCCGGGTCCAAGAAGTAGGGATGATAGGAGACGAAGGAAATGGCGATCCATACCAATCCACGGGAAGTTGCCCGCTTCAGGAGAAAGAAGCGGATTCGCAAGAAGCTGCGCGGAACAGAGGACAGACCTCGCCTCACGGTATTCCGCAGCGACAAGCATATTTATGCACAGATCGTCGACGATGTGAAAGGGGTGACACTGGTCTCCACGTCTACCCTGAGCAAGGAATATAAGAATCAGGCAAGGCCGGAGGGAAAGGTGGGGTCCGCCAAGCTGGTGGGGGAGCTTATCGCCGGGAAGGCCAAGGAACTGGGGATCTCCCGGGTGGTATTCGACCGAAACGGCTATATCTATCATGGCCGTGTGCGGGCGTTGGCCGATGCTGCCAGGGAGGCCGGTCTGGAGTTCTAGCCCGGCCCTCGTCCGGGATCATTCAGGGTAGATGGAGTGGGTGCAGATGGAAACGAGCCAATTGCAGCTCATCGACAAGGTAGTCCACATCAGCCGCGTGGCCAAAGTTGTGAAGGGCGGACGTCGCTTTTCCTTCAGTGCCATTGTCGTCGTGGGTGACGGAAACGGGAAGATCGGATACAGCCTAGGCAAGGCCAACGAGGTTCCCGAGGCCATTCGCAAAGGTCTGGAGACGGCAAAGCGAAACATGTTGGAAATTCCCCTCTCCGGGGGGACGATTCCCCATGAAATCCTGGGGCGGTTCGGTGCGTCCTCGGTGACGCTCAAGCCTGCTTCGCCAGGGACGGGAGTCATCGCGGGAGGAGCCGTGAGGGCCATTATGGAAGCGGTCGGCATACATGACATTCTGACCAAGTGCATCGGTTCCAGGAACCCTCACAACGTCGTGAAGGCAACCATTGCGGGACTCAGGCAACTGCGAAGCCCAGAGCGTATCGCAAAAATACGGGGCCGGGATGTGCAGGAGCTGGTGGCCTAGGTGGATGCCTTTGCTCCAGCCCACCTGGGCGCTGGAATGGTCGCAGAACATCGCCTCGAGGAACCCCGGCGATGAAGGGGATGGACAGAAGGCTCTTCAAATCAAACAGGGGTGTATCGTTCGATTCAGTGAAGGATTCGAGATGGCAAAGGCTATTCAGGTAAAACTGGTTCGCAGCCCCATCGGCCGCCCGGAGAAGCAGCGCAAAATTTTGCAGGCGCTGGGGTTAACCCGTCTCAACAAGACCGTGACGCTTTACGGGACGCCGCAGGTGGTGGGCGCGATCAGAAAGGTGGTGCACATGGTTGAGGTGAGCGAAGGCTGAAGTTCTTCGGCCACTTGGGAAGGATATGGGTGAAATGATGAAACTGGGCGATCTGGCCCCAAATCCCGGGGCAAGAAAAGGCAGGAAGCGCGTGGGAAGGGGTTCCGGTTCCGGGTTGGGAATGACGGCGGGACGTGGGACCAAGGGGCAGAAGTCCCGGTCGGGCGGTGGAACGCCTCCTTGGTTCGAGGGGGGACAGATGCCCCTGCAGCGGAGGATTCCCAAGCGCGGCTTTCACAACAAGTTCAAAGTGCGCTACAGCGTGGTGAACGTGGGGGATTTGGCTCGCTTTGAAGCAGGAGCGGAAGTGGATGTGGGGCAATTGATGGCGGCTGGTTTGATCGGGAAACTCCTGGACGGAGTGAAGCTTCTGGGTGAGGGTGAGATCAGCCACCCACTGACCGTACGGGTGCACAAAGCCAGTGTAGCCGCCGTGAGCAAGCTGCAGGCTGCCGGCGGACGCGTCGACTTGATTCCATCCCCTGAGAGGAAATAGCGGGTGCTTACCGGTTTCCAAAACATCGGCAAAATTCCTGAGCTCAAGCGCAGAATCATAGCGACATTTCTCCTTCTTGCCGTCTATCGCATCGGCGCTCACATCCCAACGCCGGGTGTCAACAACCAGGCTCTGGCTGCTTTCTTCAAGGCGGCTGAGGGAACCCTGCTCGGCCTATTCGACATGTTTTCCGGTGGGGCCCTGAGCCAGTTGTCTGTGTTTGCGCTGGGAATCATGCCTTATATCAGCGCCTCGATCATCCTGCAGTTGCTCACCGTGGTGATTCCGCACCTGGAGCGCTTGAGCAAGGAGGGTGAGGCGGGACGGAGGAAGATCACTCAGTACACGCGGTATGGCACGGTGGTGTTGAGCTTGATTCAGGGATTTGGAATCGCTGTGGGTTTGGAGGGGATGACCGGTCCCGGTGGCGAAATGGTGGTGCTCTACCCCGGGTGGGGATTTCGCATCATCACGGTCATCACGCTGACGGCCGGCACCGCATTCATCATGTGGCTGGGCGAGCAGATCACGGAAAGGGGAATCGGCAACGGGATTTCCCTCATCATTTTTGCCGGTATCGTGGCTGGTGTCCCCAATGCACTGGAGAGCACGGTGCGTCTTTTCAAAGCCGGCGAAATGAGCCTTTTCATCGTGGTTTTCCTCATCGCCATGATGGTTTTGGTGATTGGGTTCATCATCTACGTGGAGCGGGGACAGAGAAGAATACCTGTTCAATACGCGAAGAGAGTGGTGGGGAGAAGGGTGTACGGGGGGCAAAACACCCACATTCCTCTGAAAATCAACACATCGGGCGTCATTCCTCCAATCTTCGCGTCTTCTCTCATCATGTTCCCTGCAACTGTTGCAAACTTTTTCAAGGACGTTCCCTGGCTGCAGTCCTTCGCCAATGCCCTCTCGCCGGGACATTGGGTTTACCTGCTTCTTTATGTGGGGTTCATCATCTTCTTTTGTTTCTTTTACACTGCTATCGTCTTCAATCCACTGGATGTGGCGGAAAACATGAAGAAATACGGCGGATTCATACCGGGGATTCGCCCAGGAAGGCCGACGGCGGAATACATCGAGCGGGTGCTGGAGCGGGTGACCTTGGGGGGGGCCCTTTACGTCTCCGCCGTCTGTGTTTTGCCCACTATTCTCATCCAGAGATTCAGTGTTCCGTTTTACTTCGGGGGAACGGCGCTTCTGATTGTGGTCGGTGTAGCCATGGACACCCTGGGACAGATTGAAGCCCATATGCTTTCGAGGCATTACGAGGGCTTTCTCAAGAGCGGACGTATCCGGGGCAGGCGTTGAGAGGGGTTCCTCTAGAGGCTCCTTAGTCTCAAGCGGAGAGTGCTGCTTCGGGGTGTGCTGATCGCTGAACGGTCTTCAACCAAGGGAGGAGGGGAGTATGAACATCATTCTGTTAGGACCACCTGGAGCGGGCAAGGGCACTCAGGCGAAACGACTGATCGACGCGTATGGCATTCCGCAGATCTCCACGGGTGACATGCTTCGTGCGGCTTTGAAGGAAGGCACGCCTTTGGGGCTCGAGGCCAAGAAATACATGGACCAGGGAGCACTGGTTCCCGACAGCGTGGTGATCGGGCTTGTGAAGGAGCGGATTCTGAAGAACGACTGTGCCAAAGGCTACATGCTGGACGGTTTTCCCCGAAACGTCAGCCAAGCAGAGGCTCTGGACAAGATGCTGGGAGACCTCAGCCAGAAGATCGATCACGTGGTGTGCGTTGAAGTGCCCAACGAGGAATTGATCGGCCGCCTCACGGGTCGCCGCACTTGTCGCAGCTGTGGAGCGGGTTACCATGTAATGTTCGATCCTCCTAAGAAGGAGGGGGTTTGTGACAAGTGCAATGGGGAGCTCTACCAGAGGGACGACGACAATGTTGCCACGGTCACTTCCCGTCTGAGGGTCTACGACGAACAGACGAAACCGCTCATCGCCTATTATGAAAAGCAGGGCAAGCTGCGCAGGATAGACGGCGTGGGTGATATGGCGGACATATTTGCGCGGATCAAGGCGGTTCTCGGGTAGAGGGTGTATGCATTGATCGTGTTGCGTTCTCAGCGGGAAATCGAGCGAATTCGCAAGGCCTGCCTGATCGTGGCCGAGGTGCTTGAGCGTCTTCGAGAGGAGATTCGGCCCGGAGTGACCACGTGGGAGCTGAACCTGCTGAGCGAGGGGCTGGCGGAAAAGAGGGGAGCGAAACCGGCGTTCAAGGGTTATCATGGATTCCCCTTTGCCCTTTGCACTTCCGTCAATGAGGAAGTCGTCCATGGAATGCCCTCCCGGAAGCGCCATTTGAAGGAGGGAGACATCATCAGCATCGATTTCGGGGTGGTGTGCGATGGGTACTACGGGGATGCCGCCGTCACCGTGCCCGTAGGCAGGATCGACGAGGAGGCGCAGAGACTTTGCAGCGTCACTGAGGAATCCCTTTACGAGGGGATCAGGCAGGCGGTCGTGGGGAACCGCCTCTCGGACATTTCCCATGCCATACAGGAGCATGCGGAAAGAAACCGTTTTTCCGTCGTGAGAGAGTTCGTGGGGCACGGAATTGGTCAGCAGCTTCACGAAAGCCCGCAAATTCCCAATTACGGCCCTCCGGGAAAAGGTGTCAAGCTGAAGGAGGGAATGGTCCTGGCCATTGAGCCCATGATCAACCAAGGGGGACCCGAGGTGGAAATCCTGGAAGACCAGTGGACTGCGGTGACCGTGGATCGGAAGCTTTCGGCCCACTTTGAGCATACCATCGCGGTGACACGAAACGGGCCGGATGTGCTGACGAGGCCATGAAGATGCAGTTCCCGGGGCGGCGCAACCGTGCCCGTACAACCGCGCATGCCAAAGTGTCCCATTGAGAGCTCAAGGAGAGAATCAAGCGCATGGCCAAAGAGGATGTCATCGAGGTTGAGGGCACGGTTGTTGAGACTCTTCCCAACGCCATGTTTCGCGTGGAATTGCCCAATGGGCACCGGATTCTGGCTCATATTTCCGGGAAAATGCGAATGCATTTCATCAGGATTCTTCCCGGCGACAAGGTGACGGTGGAACTGTCGCCGTACGACCTGACCCGCGGACGCATCACCTATCGATCCAAGTCGTAGAGACTCCGCGCCGGTATTACAGAGGGAGCAGAGATCATGAAAGTGAGAGCATCGGTCAAGCGCATCTGCCGCAAGTGCAAGATCATTCGTCGCCACGGCACGGTGCGAGTCATCTGTGAGAATCCCAGACACAAGCAACGACAAGGTTGAGCGGAGGAAACGGCATTGGCACGCATTGCAGGCATTGACTTACCCAAGAACAAGCGTATCGAGATTGCCCTCACCTATATCTATGGGATCGGGCGAACCACTGCGCAGAAAATTCTCGATCAGGCGAATGTCGACAGAAATACCAAGAGCGACGATCTCGCCGAGAGCGAAATCAATGCCATCCGGCAGGTGATCGACACGCAATACAAGGTTGAAGGGGACCTGAGGACGGAAGTGTCCATGAACATCAAGCGGCTCATGGACCTGGGTTGCTACCGCGGACTGAGGCATCGGAAGGGACTGCCCGTGCGCGGCCAGCGGACGCACACTAATGCGCGGACTCGAAAGGGTCCCCGCCGATCCATCATGGGCAAGCGAAAGAAGGCATAATCGGGAGGAATTATGGCGAGGGACAAGACGGCGTCGCGCAAGAAGAAGGAACGCAAGAACATTCTCAACGGCATTGCGCATATCCGATCCACCTTCAACAACACCATCGTGACCATCACGGACACCAGCGGAAATGCCATTGCGTGGTCCAGTGCAGGCAGCCAGGGTTTCAAAGGCTCTAGGAAGAGCACCCCCTTTGCTGCTCAGGTGGCGGCGGAAGTTGCAGCAAAGAAGGCGATGGAACACGGGTTGCAGAACATTGAAGTATACGTGAAGGGCCCTGGGTCTGGCCGTGAAGCGGCCCTCAGAGCGTTGCAGGCCGCTGGATTCAACATTACGATCATTAAGGACGTGACCCCCATTCCGCACAATGGCTGCCGGCCCCCCAAGCGGCGCCGCGTTTGACGGAGTTCTGTTGAATGGCTCTGCTCGACCATTTGCATTAGGGAAATAGCGAAAAGGAGGATGAGCTTGGCCCGCTATATCGGTTCAAATTGCCGCATTTGTCGGCGCGAAACCATGAAACTCTACCTGAAGGGTGATCGCTGCTACTCGGACAAGTGTGCCGTGGAGCGCCGCAACTTCCCTCCCGGCCAACATGGCCAGAACAGAGGGAAGCTTTCGGACTACGGGCTTCAGCTGAGAGAAAAGCAGAAGATCAAGAGAATGTACGGCCTGATGGAAAAGCAGTTCAAGACGTATTTCAAGGAAGCTGACCGTCAGAAAGGTGTGACCGGCACCAACTTTCTCGTCCTCCTGGAACGGCGACTGGACAACACGGTCTACCGACTGGGTTTCGCCAACTCGCGGGACCAGGCGAGGCAACTGGTTCGACACAATCATTTCCTGGTGAACGGCAAAAAGGTGAACATCCCATCCTATCTCCTCCGGCCTGGAGACAAGGTCAGTGTGCGGGAAGAGAGGAGGAATGTTCTTGTCATCAATGAAGCCCTGGAAGCTGTACCGCGCCGGGGAGTCCCCGCCTGGCTGGATCTCGACAAGGCGAACTACGAAGGGATCTTCAAGACTCTTCCCACACGGGAGGAAATGAATCTCCCTGTGCAGGAGCAACTGGTCGTTGAATTCTATTCCAAGTAGCCGATGAGCCGCCCTGATGCCGTCCGGGTGAACAGGAGGGATTCCGTTCAAGGGAGACCCAATACCCACCGGATTAAAAGGGTCCATTCATTGGCGGGTGACCTCTGCACATGAGGAAACGTTATGCAAAAAAACTGGCGCGAACTGATCAAACCCAAGCGCTTGGAAATCGAAACCAAGGGACGCCCGGATACCTATGCAAAATTCGAATGCGAACCCCTTGAGCGCGGATTCGGCGTCACTCTCGGCAATGCTCTTCGGCGAGTCCTTCTTTCGTCTCTGCAGGGAGCCGCCATCACCTCTGTCAAAATTGATGGAGTGCTCCACGAGTTTTCGACCATACCGGGAGTGATGGAGGATGTGACGGATATCATCCTCAATTTGAAGGAGGTGCGCCTCAGGGTTCACGGGGAGGGACCCAGAACTCTGGTCATTGAGAAAGACGGGGACGGGCGAGTGGCGGCGGGAGACATCCATGAGAATCCTCTCGTTGAAGTGTTGAATCCTCAGCAGCACATTTGCACCCTGGAGAAGGATGCGAAGCTGCGGATGGAGTTGACCGTGAGACAGGGAAAAGGGTATCTGCCGGCCGAAAGAAATGGTGACGAGGTGCAGCCCATCGGGACGATTCCCATCGACGCCGTGTTTTCCCCCGTCCGAAAGGTGAGTTACACGGTGACCCAGGCCCGTGTCGGACAGATCACGGATTATGACAAACTCGCCATGGAAATATGGACGGATGGAAGCATCAGACCTGAGGATGCCCTTGCGTATGCAGCCAAGATCCTCAAGGATCAGTTGAGCATCTTCATCAATTTTGAAGAGGAAGTGGAGACCCACGAGGAAGAGGTGAGGCTGGAGCCTGCCTTCAACGAGAACCTCTTTCGGAGTGTGGATGAACTGGAGCTTTCCGTCCGGTCCGCCAACTGCCTCAAGAACGCGGACATCCGCTACATTGGGGAACTCGTCCAGAAAACCGAAGCCGAGATGCTCAAAACAAAGAACTTCGGACGGAAATCATTAAATGAAATAAAGGAGATTCTTTCGGAAATGGGGCTTTCTCTGGGAATGAGGCTGGAAAGCTTTCCCAGTCGCGATGAAATAGAGGAACGAAGAAAGGAACAGGAATAGCCATGCGCCATGGAGTCTCCGGCAGGAAGTTGAATCGCAACACGAGCCATCGATTCGCCATGTTCAGGAATATGACCACGTCCCTGCTCAAGCACGAGCGCATCTTCACGACGTTACCCAAAGGAAAAGAAATCCGAAGATGGGGAGACTGGCTGATCACCCTGGGCAAGCGGGGGGATTTGCATGCCAGGCGCCAGGCGCTTTCGCTGGTCCGGGAAAAGGACGTGGTGCACAAGCTGTTTGCCGAACTCGGACCACGCTATGAGGACCGTTCTGGCGGGTACACGAGGGTTGTCAAGGTAGGATTCCGAAGGGGGGACGCGGCACCCATGTGCTTGGTGGAATTGGTGACGGGTGCTGCTCAGGCTCGTGGTAAATCCAGGAGCAAACCCAGGGAGGATCAGGTCGGCGGTTCCGGCATGTCGTCTCCCGAAGCAACGGGGGCGACTTCCGGGGAGAGTGGTCAATAGGGGCTGCTTCCGAACAGCATTCAGAATTAGTTCCAACGCAAACAACCCGCTGCGGCGGGTTGTTTGCGTTGAAGTGGGAAGGGTGCAGCTGCGGGGTTGCCATCGCAGGTCCCACCCGGCGAGAAAATGTCCTCTTCCGAATCATGGGTCCCGGCGCAGGCGGCGGTGCGATTTGAAGGCCGCTTGCCCGGCGGGCGAATTGTCATTCCTTCTGTGATGAAGACTCCTCTTCCTTCTGATGGTGCAGCGTGCATTCCTTGCATGTGAAACCGCTCCACATGGCTTTTGCGGCTTTGTCGAGGCAGCTGTCGTAATGCTGGCAGGCGAAATTGCGCATGCCTTTCCCCTCTTTGCACATGGACGGATTGGGAGTGTTCTTTACCGTTCGGTCAGAGTTCATGGACAGCCCGCGACAGACTCTCTCTTTTGGCATACCGATATTCTCCTCGGTGACTCGAAAATGGCTTTGAGGATGCATCCTCACGATACGGCAATATGTGCGGAACAAGGAGATGCCATTTCCACTTCCATCCCGGGGGCCTTTGCCTCCTTTCGCCATCGGGGTCGAGGATCCGGAAGGGAAGCGTCTCCCCCCTCCAGCTTCAAAAGAGACCTGTGGAAGAAACATCCGAGAGCGAAGCGAACAGGCACTCCAGTGGGGCGGGAGGGGTCTCCTCTCTGGTGCACTGGGTCATAAGAACCCAGTATTCTATCCTGAACGCGAAAAATCTGCAATAGCCATCCCTTTGCTCTTTTGCTGTGCACAGGGGATGTTTTTGCGAGCTTTCAAAGGCCCTGCGCGGCTGACGCTGCAGGAGAAGGGGAAACGGTTGACCACTGTCCGCATCAAGAGGAGAAATGCGCGGTGAAGCGATCTCCATCTTCCCTTGTCTGGGGAACTGTGTTCATGGCCGCTGCCGCGATTGCCTTAGCCGTCGCTTCCGTCAATATGTTGAGGAAGGTTGAGCCTTTCTTTTCGTATTTCTATTGCTTTGCATGGTGGAGCTACATTGTCGGGGCCGAAGCGTACCTTTACCGGAAGAGGGGTTCTTCACCCGTCGTGGAGGAGCCCGGAAGGTATCTGCTCCATTTGCCGTTTTCCGTGACCCTGTGGCTTCTCTTTGAAGTGTTCAACTTCCGATTGGCCAACTGGCAGTATGTGAACGTGGTCGAACAGGTTCCACAGCGATGGCTCGGCTATTGGGTATCATTTGCCACGGTGTTGCCGGGACTGTTTGTCACTCAGCGACTTCTTGATCATCTTGGAGTGGCGTGCACTTTTTCGGTCACACCGCTGAAGAGTGCGGAAAGACTCTGCGGGCCTCTCATCGCTGCTGGTGCGCTGATGCTTTTTCTTCCACTATTATGGCCCCGCTGCTTCTTCCCCTTGCTTTGGTTGGCGTTCATCTTTCTCGTGGAACCTTTCAATTACAAATTCGGTGGGGAGTCCCTCTTGCGGGAGCTACAGGGGGGAGACGCCCGCAGGATTCTCCTTCTGGCCCTTTCCGGGGCGATATGCGGTTTTCTTTGGGAATTCTGGAACTACTGGGCGGGATCCAAGTGGGTTTACACCATACCTTTTTTGGATTTTCTCAAGGTATTTGAAATGCCGCTTCTGGGTTTCCTGGGCTTTCCTCCGTTTGCGGTGGAATGTTATGTCATGGCCAACGCGTGTTTCCTTTTGTTGGGACGTGCGCCCTGGCGTTCGACGCGGCGACTGGGGCGATCGACATGGATTTTCGGAGGAATCTTCCTACTGTTCCTTCATCTCTTGGTTTTCCGGGGAATCGATCACTTCACCGTGGCTTCATTCAGGCGGTGAAAGAGCTCAAGAAAGGAGACGGTTGTCCTCTGCAAAGAACGTGTGGCGGAGCGTTTGTATGAAGAAGAACGTGAGAACGGCTGCGCTCATCAGCCTTGGGTGTGTCAAGAATCTCGTGGACAGTCAAGGGATAGCCTCCCAGCTGGTGGCGCGGGGCCATGAAATGACAGGAGCATTGGACGGAGCCGGGGTGATCGTGGTGAACACCTGCGGCTTTCTTGAGAGCGCGGTGGAGGAGTCGATCGAGACGATCATCCGCGTGGCGGCATACAAGGAGAAGGGTACCTGTGACTGCCTGGTGGCAGCCGGCTGCATGATACAGCGCTTCGGGAAGAAGCTGGTGCCTCTCATGCCGGAGGTGGATCTCTTTGTGGGTACATCCCACTTCCACCGATTGGGGACTGCCATCGAATCCTGGGATGCTGAGGGGACAAGGCGGCTGTGGATAGGGCCGCCACGCCATCTTTGTGACGGTGAATCGGTAGGCTGTCACGCGACCGACTTCCCCTTGGCCTATTTGAAGATTGCGGAAGGTTGCAGCAACCGTTGTTCCTATTGCCTAATTCCGCGTTTGAGAGGCCCTTGCCGGAGCCGCAGCATCGACGAAATCGCAATGGAAGCCGCCCGCCTTGCGGCGGAAGGCATAAAGGAGCTCAATCTCGTGGCTCAGGATACAACGGCGTTCGGGTTGGACCGTGGCGAAGAGGATGCTCTAAGCCGTCTCCTGGGGGTTTTGGAGACCAATGTCTCCCCGGAATGGATAAGAGTGCTCTACTGTTATCCAGACCGGATTACTGGATCACTTTTGCGCACCATTGCCGCGTCTGAGAAAGTGCTTCCATACCTGGATATCCCCTTCCAGCACTGCGTGCCGGAAATTCTGGAAGGCATGGGCCGCAAGGTTGGCTGCCGACGCGTGGAGGATGTCCTCGAGAGGATCCGCTTTCATCTGCCCGGGGCAACCTTGCGGACGACGCTCATGGTCGGTTTTCCGGGAGAGACAGAAAAGGATTTCCGTGAGCTGATCCGTTTCGTGGAGCGGTCAGAATTCGATCACCTTGGGGTCTTTGCCTTCTCACCGGAAGCGGGCTCTCGCGCCGCGAGATATCCTCACCAGGTGCCGCGGGAAATCCGGGAGGAGCGGCGTGGAATACTCATGGAAGTCCAAAGGGGCATCTCCAGGAGAAAGCTGATGAACAAGGTTGGAGCAGTCTTTCCTGTGCTTGTCGAGGGATATCACCAAGAGACGGAAATGCTTCTCCGGGGGCGCCTCCCATCACAGGCGCCTGAAGCCGACGGCATGGTGATCATTACGGAAGGCAAGGCGGAGATCGGGGAGATCATTCCTGCAAAGATCACCGCCGCCCACGACTACGACTTAGAGGCCAGGTTGTTGAGAGAGGAGAGACAGCTTTCTTTCGGAAGACCCGGAGGAGCGTCCCCGGAGAGGTGTTCACCCCATGGAGCGAAAAGGGTTCCCAGCGAAAGATTTTGACATGCGTCCATATTTTCGTTATGAAGCGATTGTTCTAGTAGGTTTTGCTCGCAAAAGACAGTGCGTTCTGCGCTGAATCCATCATATCGATCAGAAAAAGTTAAGAATGAATCAAACGGGCACACTGAAGGTGGACTCTCTTGCTCCGTCTCATAGCATGCCGCCGAATTCCGAGAGCATGAAACTGAACATAATGGCTCGAATCAGGCCTGACCTGGAGCGGATCGAGGCGGAAATCAACCGACTGTTGACCTCCAGCGTGCCGCTTATCTCCATCGTTGGTCGGCACATCATGAGCAGCGGGGGAAAGAGGCTCAGGCCTCTGCTCATGATTCTCTCCGCGAGGCTCTGCGGTTACCGGGGCAACCACGACGCCAGCCTTGCGGTCGTGTTCGAGTTTCTCCATGCTGCCACGCTTCTTCACGACGACGTTGTCGACCACGCCGAATTCCGCCGAAACCAACCCGCGGCCAACACCATCTGGGGAAACCCCGCCGTGGTGTTGGTCGGTGATTTTCTTTACGCCAAGTCCATTCTCATGACTGTAGGATACAGCAACGTCCGGATTCTGGAGGTGCTCATGGAGGCCACCACGAGAATGGCCGAAGGAGAAGTCCTCCAATTGGTGCACAAAGACAACCTCGAGATCGATGAACTGGAATATCTGGACGTGATCGACCGGAAGACCGCCGGCCTCATCAGTGCTGCCTGCCAGGTGGGTGCCCTCCTCGGTGGCGTGGAGAAGGAGGAGGAGATGGCTTTGCGGGATTTCGGTCATCATTTGGGCATCGCGTTTCAACTCATTGATGACACCCTGGACTACACGGGCGATGTGAAAGAATTGGGCAAGCCCGTCGGCAACGACGTTCAGGAGGGGAAGGCCACACTGCCCCTCATTTTTGCCCTTCGCAATGGCAGCGCTAGGGAGAAGAAAAGAGTGATGGAGATCTTCAGTTCGGAGCGGATCCCCCATGGAGTTTTCATGGAACTCAAGGAACTGGTGACCCGATCCGGAGGCATCGAGTATACGCGACGGCTGGCGACAGAACACGTCGAGAAGGCAAAGGCGGCTCTGGCGCTTTTCCCGGCCAATGGGGCGAGGCAAATCCTGGAGGACATCGCGGAGTATGTGATCCATCGCCGTGTTTAGTCCTCTGCCGGCGGTTGGAGCGAGCAACCGAGAGTAGGGGCCGTTTTTCGAGCACTGTGTTCTGCATATGATGCAATCCTGACTGGCAGCACCGAACCAGACGCTTTGTGCCGGATCATTTTGTGCATGGTCCGGCTTTCTCTTTTTGATAAGATAACTCACTCGAGGGGTGGCGCTCCCCATGATCGGAACTGATGACCGAGCAACATCTTTACCGTTCTACCCCGTGTTTCTCTCACTGAAGAGTCGAACGTGTCTCGTGGTGGGCGGAGGAGAAGTGGGTGAAAGAAAGGTCAGGGGCCTTTCCGCATCGGGGGCGCGCATCCGCATCGTGGCCGCCAGCCTCACAGAATGGCTGCAGCTCCAGGTTGCTCAGGGTTTCGTCGATCATGTTTCCCGCAGCTTTAAGGAGGAGCAGCTTGATGGCATCGACCTGGTTTTTGCGGCCACCAGTGACCGCCAGTTGAATCGCAACATCGCCATGGAAGCACACAAGAGGAGGTTGTGGTGCAACATGGCGACTGATCCGGAAGAGGGTTCCTTTGTGCTTCCCGCCGTGTTTCAGCGGGGGCCCCTGACGGTGGCGGTGGGCACATCGGGCGCGAGTCCGGCCATCGCCCGGCAGATCAAGCAGAAACTGGAGGCAGAATTTGACAACGCCTGGATTCTCCTATTGGAACTGATGGGCGCCCTGCGGGGGATCATCCAGTCCAAGGGATTGGATTCCTCAGCGAATCAGTTGCTCTTTCGTCAACTGGCCGGCCTTCCTCTCTTGGATTGGATCAGGTCGGGCGATAGGGAGGTCTTGGTTCGGTCCGTCTGTTCCGTTTGCCACCCGCATGTCAGCGAAGAAGAAATGAACAGAACCTGGGACAAGGTATGGAAAGCGTTTTCCTAGTTGTCGCAACACTTTCCTATTGCATGGGGACGGTAGGTTACGTCATATACCTATACAGGGACTGGGTTCAAGTACACTGGGCCTCGTGGGGAATCCTCCTGGCCGGGGCGCTGTTCCATGGAGCAGCCATCGCCGTTCGCTCCATGGACAAAGAGCACCTTGCCGTGACGTCCAGCGCCGAGGGGCTCTCTTTTTTTGCACTGGTCCTTGTAGTCACTTATTTGCTCGTGCAGGTGCGGCTCCAGCTGAGGATACTGGGTTCCTTCGTATCGCCCTTGGCTGTGATTTTCATGCTGGCGTCCTCTCTTCTCCCCCCCGACATCATCCCCAAGAGCGGGGTATTTCAAAGCGGTTGGGTCGTTCTCCACGTTTCGACGCTTTTTCTTGCCAACGCCCTCTTTGCCCTCGCATTCAGCGCTGGCGTCATGTACCTGTTGCAGGAACGCCAAATCAAGCACAAGAGTTTCGGCAAACTCTATAATCGACTCCCTTCTCTGGATCGGTTGGATGCCATCAATTACTATTGCCTTCTCATCGGCTTTCCACTCATGACGGTGGGTCTCCTGGTGGGTTTTACCTATGCCGGCAACGTCTGGAGGTCCCCCTGGAACTGGGATCCCAAAGAGATTTTTGCCGTCATCACCTGGGTCATTTATGCCGTCTTGCTCCATGAGCGCCTGACCGTAGGATGGCGGGGACGCAGGGCAGCATGGATGGCCATAGTGGGTTTTTCTGCAGTCCTAGTGACCTTTCTGGGAGTGAATTTGGTCCTGAAGGGGCATCATACGGTTTTTGTAAGGTAAGAGCTGCCATGAGCAGTATTGTCCTCGTGGGGATGAATCACAGAACCGCACCCGTTGAGGTGAGGGAGCAACTCGCGGTGGGCTGTCGCAATCAGGTGGATCCCCTTCAGTTGCTGCCCCGCCTCGATCACGTGGATGAACTCTACTATCTTTCCACGTGCAACCGTGTTGAATTTCTTTTCACGTCCCGGTGCAAGAAAGAGGCAGTCGAGGAAGTGGCGTGCGTCCTCAACGAGTACCTGGGGAAACCCGGGAAATCCAGTCTGGAAAGCTTTGTGTACGTCCATGAGGGCTTGGCAGCCGTGTCCCACATCTTCCGCGTCGCTTCCAGCCTGGATTCCATGGTGGTGGGAGAACCCCAGATTCTCGGCCAGATCAAGGCCGCATATCGCGAGGCGACGGAGCGCCGCACAGTGGGAGTCATCCTCAACAGACTGCTCCACAAGACCTTTTCTGTCGCTAAGAGAGTTCGGTCCGAAACCTCCATCGGTTCTCACGCGGTATCTATCAGCTATGCTGCAGTGGAGTTGGCCCGGAAGATCTTCGGCACCCTGGAAGACAAGCGGGTGCTGCTCATTGGGGCAGGGGAAATGGTGGAGCTTGCGGCGGAACATTTCCTCTCCCACGGTGTTGGCCACATGACTGTGGCCAACCGGACCCTTGAGAGAGCTGTTGAGCTCGCACGTCAGTTCAAAGCGGACACCATCGCCTTTGAGCACATTCCCGACGTTTTGAAAAGCGTGGACATTGTCCTCAGTTCCACGGGTTCTCCCGAGCCCATCGTGCACTACCAGGAAGTGAAATCCAGGATGCGTGAGCGGAGAAACCGTCCCATTTTCTTCATCGATATCGCTGTGCCCCGGGACATCGACCCCAGGATCAACGAGATCGAGAACGTCTACCTTTACGACATCGACGATCTTCAGGGAGTGGTGGACATCAACCGTGACCAGCGACAGAAGGAGGCGGAAAAGGCTGAGCACATCGTGGCCGAGGAGGCGCTCAAATTCGGCATCTGGCTGCAGACTCTGGACGTGGTTCCCACCATTGTGGCCCTGAGAAACAAGGCGGAAGGAATTCGCTGCGGGGAGCTTCAGAAGACTTTTTCGCAGCTTCCCCATCTCACTCAAAAGGACCGGGAGTCCATCGAACTCCTGACCCAATCCATCGTGAAGAAGCTGCTCCATGACCCCATTGTCTTCCTCAAGAAGAAGTCTGCCCGGGAGAGCAGGCAAACCTTTTCCGACTTCACACAGCAGCTTTTCAACTTGGAAGATGGCACCGGAGTCTGTGGAAGCAACTTGACGGAGGGGCGGACAGATGTTAAGAACGCAAAGTAACTTACTGAAAAAAAAGTAAAAAAACATGAGGGGTCCGCCATGGCTGAAATCTTGGAGTTCGGCAAAAAGGCCCAGGACTTGAAGGACTTGCGTGATCAAAGCTTGAGACAGCGCAAGATCGATGCTCTCAAGAAGATATTCCAGTGTTCCCGCTGCCTTCTCAAGTGCGCCAAGTGTGGCAGTCAGCTGGAAATGGCCAGAGAGGAAAAACCGCAGTTCGCGACCCCATACCCACTGTGCAGAAACTGCAGGGATGAATACCAGGAGTTCAGAGAGAGAGCGGAGGGAAAGCGGACCGTTTCGCAGTGTTATTGGTATAATGAAAAGTGGATGAAGGTCTGGGAGACTTGGCTGGAGCACCAAAAGTGCCTGGATCAGTATAGGCAGTCGAAGGAATTTCTCCAACTCCTGGAAGAGGTCGAGGAGCTGCTCAAGAACCAGCGCTGATGTTTTTCAGATGGAAGGAGCCTTTTTATGATCGGTGGCATCGGGATGCCGGAATTGATCATCATTCTCGTTATCGTGCTCGTCATTTTCGGAGCCGGCAAGCTGCCGGAGATCGGTGCCGGCCTTGGAAAGGGTATTAAGAATTTCAAGAAGGCCACGACGGATCCGCTGGATTTGCACCAACCTGAAAAGACGGACAAGATTGAAGAGAAGCAGTCTCCTTCCGATTGAAGGTTTTGCGGTTAGCCGGGAACACTCCTGAGACCGGAATCCAGCCGAGTGAGGAGTATGGGACTCGGAGCCCAGTCCCATTAAGACTCCTAATGTTGCGAGAACCAGCCGGACTCTAAAAGGGGATATCGTCATCGGGACCTGTGGGCACGGGGGGCAGTTCCTCCATTCTGGGTCCCCCCGAGAACTCGCCGCCGTCGGCAGACCTTCCCCCATACTGATTCCCTGCTTGCCCCTGAGGGGGGCGGTCTCCAGAACGACTCAGGAAGACCACGTCTCTTGCGATGATTTCTGTTGTGTAGCGTTTCACACCTTGAGCATCATCCCACTGACGGGTTTGAATCCGACCCTCGACAAAGATCTGGCTCCCCTTGCTCAGGTAGTTGCCACATGCTTCGGCTGCTTTTCCATAGACCACAACCCGGTGCCATTCGGTCCGGTCTTCCCAGTTTCCCTCCTTGGTCGGAGCCTGTTCGGTCGTGGCTACGCGCAGATTGACAATTGCAGTCCCGTTTGCGGAGTAGCGAATTTCGGGGTCTGCACCGAGATTGCCCACCAGGATGACCTTGTTTACTCCTCTGCTTGCCATGGTATTCCCCTTCTACCGATTCGGGATCGCGAGATTTTAGTGATGATGATGTGAACCACTTGCCTGCCGCCTTATAGCATAGGAACTCATGAGGCCACAAATGGAAAGGGATGCGAGATTGTTCAAGCCAAGGCATTGTCCAGGCTCCGGTGGTTCCGTTCGTCTTGACTTGGCTGCCTGCTCTAGGGCGAAACAAGGGGAGCAAATGCCTTGTTGACTCACCTGGAGAAACAGATTAAATTTCAAATTTATTGATGGGGGTGACAACTTCTTGATATCAGTAATGATCTTCTTGTAGAACCGCTGGCCTTTTACCGTCTGGATGGGTATTCCTGAGGGAAAGACCATGCTGCGGGAAGCGTTTGGATACGGTGGAATCGATGGGAAATCAGCACGTAGACAGTTTCAAAACGGTCAGAAAGATGGTGCGTTCCCTTTTCTTCTACTTTGTGCTCGTCGTTTCGACCATTTTCCTCGGAACCGCATGCATTCTCTGTGCAGTGGTCACGCGCAAGGAAAAATGGTGCCATGGTTTCGGGAGGCTATGGGGTGCCATCAACCTTTGGGCTGCAGGAGTGAGGGTATCCGTCAAGGGATTGGATCACGTCGACGCAAGGGGGTCATACATCTTTGCTGCGAACCACCAGGGGTTGTTCGATATTCTGGCTGTCCTCGCCAAGTTGCCCATTCAGTTCAGCTGGCTCGCGAAGGAGGAGCTCTTTCGCCTGCCGGTATTCGGTCGCGCCATGCGGGTCAGCGGGTATATTCCCATTGACCGGAGCGATCACCGCAAGGCTTTGGAGAGTATGAATCGGGCGGCGGACAGGGTGCGGGGGGGGACTTCCGTGGTGATTTTTCCGGAAGGAACACGCAGTCTGGACGGCGTCCTGCAGGAGTTTAAAAAAGGAGGGTTCATGTTGGCCATCAAGTCTCAGTGTCCCGTTGTGCCCATGAGCATCAGCGGATCCTACCGAATCCTCCCGAAAAGGAGCAAATGGCTCAACACTCCCGGCTGCATCGCCATCACTTTCGGAAGCCCGATCTCCACCGAGGGATTGACCGTAAAGGACAGAGATCGGTTGCTTCAAGAGGTCAGGGAGGCGGTTCGGGCAAACCTGACGGTACGGGAAGGTGGTCTCCTTTCCGAACCGGAGTGTGGTTCACCCCCTGGGCGCGCAGCGATATACCAGAGTGTGTTGTGAGGTGGATTCAGCGGTGGAATGGAATCCTGCGGTGAAGGTGATCCCCCTGGGAGGATGCGGGGAAATCGGGCTCAACATGATGGTGGTGGAGCATGAGGATGCCGTCATCGTCATCGACGCCGGTCTCATGTTTCCAGAAGACGAAATGCTGGGCATCGACATTGTGATCCCCGATTTCAGTTACCTGCGCCAGAACAGGGACCGGTTGCGTGCTTTGATTCTCACTCACGGCCACGAGGACCATATCGGGGCGATCCCGTTTCTGTTGCGGGAATTCGACGTGCCTATCTATGGAACAGGCCTGACACTTGCCCTTCTCCAGGAAAAGCTCAAAGAGCATCATCTACTGGAGCGCACGGTTCTTGTGCGGGTAGAAGCCAGGGAGAGTGTCGTTATCGGGCCGTTTACCGTCGAGTTCATCCAGGTCTGTCACAGCATCCCGGACGGTGTGGGGCTTGCCATCCGCACTCCTGCAGGAGTTCTCATTCACTCCGGAGACTTCAAGATCGATCAGACACCTGTGGACGGAAAGAGGTTGGACCTGGCGAGATTTGGAGCTTATGGAGAGGAAGGCGTGTTGGCCCTTTTCTCCGATTCGACCAATGTGGAGCGAGCCGGGTACACGCTCTCGGAGAAGAAGGTCGGTGCCACCCTGCGTGATGTTTTCAAGGAGTGTGGAGGAAGGATCATCGTTGCCGTGTTTGCAAGCAATTTGCACCGCATACAACAGGTGATCCATTTGGCCGGGGAGTTCAACCGCAAGGTGCTTCTCAACGGCAAGTCCATGGTCGCCAACGTCCGTATCGCTCGGGAGATGGGTTACTTGGACTTTCCCCGTGAATGGGAGACATCTCTCCATGAACTGCCAAGACTGCCTGACACAGGGGTTCTCATGCTCACCACAGGATCTCAGGGGGAACCCATGAGTGCTCTGAGCAGGATGGCGTTTAACGACCACAGGAAGCTGAAGGTCAAACCGGGGGATACCGTGGTCCTGTCTTCCAAGTTCATTCCGGGGAACGAGCGAACCATTCAGCGGATCATCAATCACCTTTACCGCCAGGGAGCGGAAGTGATTTACGAGCAGGTCAGGGAGATCCACGTTTCCGGTCATGCCTATAGGGAGGAGCTGAAAACCCTCATCAATGTGGTGCGTCCCAGGTACTTCATCCCCATCCACGGAGAATACCGCCATCTTGTGAAGCACTGCCAGTTGGCTGCAAAGACGGGGGTGATCCCGGAAAACTGCCTGCTGGTGGAGAACGGCTCTGTTCTCCGCTTCACTCGTGAAGCGGCCCTGGTGGAAGACCGTGTGGAGACGGGGCGGGTTCTCGTTGACGGAAAGGGGGTCGGCGACGTGGAAGGGCTTGTACTGCGCGACCGCCGACACTTGTCGGAAGACGGTCTCGTGATCGCAACCCTCGTCATCGATCGGGAGAGCCGGGAGATCCTCAGCGGCCCTGATATCCTCAGCCGGGGTTTCATTCACGAGGGGACGAAACCGGAAATTCTGGACGAAGCCAAGTGTGTGGTTTTTGAGGTGCTGGACAGGCTCTTGAGCCGGGACTTCCAGATGGACGAAATGGATCTACAGAATGAAATCAGGAGGGAGCTCAAGAGGTTTTTCATTCATACCCTGGACCGCCACCCGGTGATCTATCCCATCGTGGTGGACCTCTAGTTCTTCACTCGAGGATGTTCGTGAACCACAAGCAACACGAAATCTGGGCCCTTTGTACCCTCACGGTCACCCTGCTCGTGCTTCTCAGCCTCGTCTCTTATCGCGTTTCGGACCTCACGCTCTTCAACGCTTCAGATGCTGCGGCGCGTGCTCCCAGCAACTGGATCGGTTTCTTCGGGGCAAACCTCGCCTGGTGCCTCTTTTTCCTCTTGGGACTGGGAGCCTATGGAATTCCTCTGACCGGCTTGTGGCTGAGTTTTTCCCTCTTTCGGGGACGGCCGTTTCCCAGTGAGGGGATGGCCCAATTGGGAGGCATTGTTCTGTTTGTCGTGAGTGCCGTCAGCCTCCTTTCCCTCCACTGGCCCGAGGTCCACCTAATGGGGCAGGAGATCTTCACGGGGGGGCAACTGGGTATCTTTCTCTCCAGCTTTCTTGTGAGTCGTCTGTACTCGGTGGGGGCGCACATTCTGCTCTTGGGAGCCATTTGCATCGGTGTCCTGCTGGCAACCCCCTTCACCTTCAACGCCATGTGGAGTCGGCTGTTGGTTGGGGTGCACGCGGTGGCAGGCGCCGCCGGAGCGTTCGCCAATGGCCTGCGCTCGGTTCTCCCCTTCAGAAAGGGCGGGAATCGGAAAACCGCCAAGACCGGAACCTTTCCCAGAGGATCCCAACAGGCAAGTTCGGGACATCCCGGTGTTGAAGTCGTGGCACCCCCCGTTCAGAAGGTGGCAAGCCCCACCAGGAAAGCTCTCCCCGGCACTCTTCAGACGCGGCCTTCCTCTGGAGGCTACCAACTCCCCTCGCTGGAACTCCTGGATGCCTACGAAACGGAAAGAGAGGAGCCGGACGGGAAGCTGCTGGAGGAAAAGGCGAGGGTTTTGGAGGAGAAGCTGGCCGATTTCGGCGTGGAGGGAAAGGTTGTCGCCATAGCCCCAGGGCCGGTGATCACCACGTATGAATATGCCCCCGCACCCGGCATCAAGATCAGCAGGATCGTCAACCTCTCCGATGATCTCTCCATGGCACTCAAGGCCATCAGCATCCGGGTGATCGCTCCCATACCCGGAAAGGCCGCCATCGGAATCGAAGTTCCCAACAAGAACCGGGAACTGGTATCCATGCGCGCCGTCATTGAATCGGAGGCCTTTGCGGGGGCTTTTTCCCCGTTGATTCTCTCTCTAGGGAAAGACACCATGGGTCGGCCGGTGGTGGCCAACCTCGCCAAGATGCCCCATCTGCTCATTGCCGGGGCCACCGGCACAGGGAAGTCGGTCTGCATCAACGCGATTTTGAGCAGCCTGCTCTATCGCAACAGCCCCGACGAGGTCCGCCTCCTGCTCATTGATCCCAAGCGCATTGAACTGAGCTCGTACGAGGGAATTCCCCACCTCATCCATCCCGTCGTCACCGATCCTAAGATGGCGACGCGAGCTTTGCGCTGGGCGGTCCATGAGATGGAACTGCGCTATCAGCTTCTGGCTGAGAAGAATGCGAGAAACATCGAGAGTTACAACAAGATCCTTGCGAGGGAGAAAGAGAAGGGGAAGGGGGGCAGGCTTCCCCAGGAGTCGGCGGAAGGGGGGGAAAAGCTTCGACATCAGCTTCTCCCATATATCGTGGTCATCATTGACGAACTGGCGGATCTCATGATGGTGGCCTCCCGGGAAGTGGAGGAATCCATCACGCGCCTCGCACAGATGGCCAGGGCGGCGGGCCTGCACCTTGTGCTGGCGACCCAGCGACCCTCAGTCGATGTGCTGACAGGAATCATCAAGGCCAATATTCCAACGAGGATCTCTTTCCAAGTTTCTTCGCGCATCGATTCCCGCACGATCATCGACAGCAGCGGTGCAGAGAGCCTGCTGGGGTCTGGAGATATGCTCTTTTTGCCCCCCGGTACGGCAAAACTCCAGCGAATTCACGGGGCGTTCATTTCTGATTCCGAAGTGCAGCGTCTCACGGATTTTTGGAGGAAGCAGAAAAGGGCCGAAGATCCCTTGAGAGACCGGGTCGATTTTCAGGATCAATCCCGTGACGGCGATGCTGCAGAAATGGAAATGGACGAGAAATACGAGGAGGCAGTGGAAATCGTGCTGGAGACTCGCCAGGCATCCATTTCCCTGCTGCAGCGACGTTTGCGGGTAGGCTACAATCGTGCCGCCCGGATGATCGAGATGATGGAACAGCAGGGCCTTGTGACCGAATCGGACGGCGTCAAGCCGAGGGAAGTCATCGGCAACAGGGGTACCTGATCGAGAGGAGAGACAGGGAGACCATGAAAAGGAAGCGATGTGCCTGGTGGCTTTCCATATCCATGGGAATGCTGGTGATGGGTCTGGGTCATTTCTGCATGGCGGCGGGGGAACCGACACTGATGCTTGGAGAGATCCTCAAGAAGGTCGAGGTCAATTATCAACAGACGCAGGCTTTCACGGCCTTTTTCCGCCAGTTGACCACATCGGCCTCTGCAAGTTCCATGGTGGCTGAAGCCTCCGGGAAGCTCTATTATGAAAAACCGCGGCAGATGCGCTGGGAATATGACAAACCGGAACCCCAGACATTCGTGGCCAACCAGCAGCTCGCATGGCTTCACGTACCCGTCGAGAAGTCCATATCTCTATATGACGCCGGGACTCTGTTTGCATCCCCCCTGGCAAAGGCGTTTTTTGACGGGATTGTGGAACTGAAGAACAATTTTGAGGTTTCGCTGGATCTGCAGCAATCCACGGCTTCCAGGGCCGTTTTGCGGCTCATCCCCAAAAAGGAAGACCCGCAAATCAAGAAGCTGTTTCTATGGATCGACCTGCCTGCCCATCGCATTTCAGCAGTGGAGAGTCACGATGCGATGGGAAACACCAACAAGATTGTGCTGGAATCGCAGGTGACGATGTCTTCCCTGGACCAGAGACTCTTCCAACTGGAGGTTCCGCCCTCTACTGTGGTCCTGGACATGGAGGGCAAGCAGTTGACGCCGGCAGACATTGATAATCTCAAACGGAAGCTTTCAGGCAGCAGAAAGAACTGAGATGGCGGAAGAAACCACACAGCGGATACTCGCGCTCAAGAGAGATCGTCAAGCGATCATCCTCGCTCACAATTACCAACCCGCGGCGATTCAGGACATCGCCGATATCACGGGGGACTCGCTGGAATTGAGTCGCCAGGCCGCCTCGACGGATGCCCGGGTGATCGTGTTCTGCGGCGTGCACTTCATGGCTGAAACGGCGGCCATTCTCAATCCGGGTAGGGTTGTCGTGCTCCCGCGACTGGAGGCAGGTTGCCCCATGGCCGACATGATCACCGCCCAGGATTTGTTGGCGATCAAGGAGCAGCATCCAGCGGTTCCCATCGTCACATATGTCAACTCCACCGCGGCGGTGAAAGCGGAAAGCACCGTGTGCTGTACTTCGGCCAATTCCATCAGGGTCGTGGAATCCTTCAAGGACGCTGAAACCGTTTACATGACGCCCGATCAGAATCTTGCCATGTACACCGCGCGCCACACCCGAAAAAAGGTCCTCCACTGGCACGGATACTGTCCCATCCACGACAGACTGACGCTGGATCACATACACAAAGCCAGAGAGGAGCATCCAGAAGCGCTCGTCGTCGCTCACCCTGAATGTCGCCCGGAGGTGCTGGAGGCGGCGGATTTTGTGAAGAGCACCTCAGGGATGCTCCACTACGTGGCGGAAAGCAGCCATGGGGAGTTCATCATCGCCACGGAACTGGGAATTCTTCATCCCATGAGGAAGCAAAACCCGGGCAAGAAATTCTATCCCGCTTCCAGAGCCATGATCTGTCCCGACATGAAAAGAATCGGCCTCGAAGACATCCTGCTTGCCCTCGAAACGCTGCAACCTCGCATCACCGTCCCCGAGGAGACACGACTGAGGGCCCTCAAGGCGGTGGAGCGCATGTTGGCGGCAGGATGAGGTGAGAGACGCATGCCGTTGTCGCTGAAGCCTGCAGAGCCGCTGACGCCTCGAATCGCTTTGACCATGGGGGATCCTTGCGGGGTGGGACCCGAGATCCTCGTCAAGGTGCTCAGACAAGGCATCCGCCCTGAAGGATGCTCTCTTATCGTGGTCGGGGATCCGTCGGCCCTCCGGCGTGCCTCCCGTCTCCTGCTGCAACCCCTGAGCTTTCGTCTTGTAGAAGACATGGCCCAGCTTCACCCGGAAGAAGCCCCCGATGCGGTGGTGGTTCTTGCCCCTGTTGCCCTGGAGGAGAGGGACATGGAGTATGGCAGGCCGACAGAGAGGACCTGCCGGGCCGTCATCCGGTACATCCAGTGCGCCGCAGAGCTGGCTCTTCAAGGGAGGGTGGATGCCATTTGCACCTGCCCGATCAATAAGGCCCATCTCCATCGACACGGCTTCGCCTTTCCTGGGCATACGGAATTTCTCCAAGAACTGACCCACACGGAAGAGGTCGTCATGATGCTTGCCGGTCCTCGCCTCCGGGTGGCCCTGGTGACCATCCACGAACCTCTCTCCAATGTGCCGCAACTCATCACTGGGGAACGGATCAGGAGGACCATCGCCATCACTGGGGAAGCTCTCCAAAGGGATTTTGGGATCCTCAACCCACGCATTGCCGTGGCGGGTTTGAATCCGCACGCCGGTGAGGAGGGGAGGTTCGGGAGAGAGGAAATAGAGCGGGTCCGGCCTATCGTGGAAAGCTTTGCGGAGAGTCCGTTTCAGCTGGTTGGTCCTTTGCCGCCGGACACCGTCTTCCACCGTGCCTACCAAGGGGAATTCGACGTTGTCGTGGCCATGTACCACGATCAGGGCCTCATACCCGTCAAGCTGGTTCATTTCGATGAAGCCGTCAATGTCACCCTAGGAATGCCCATCGTGAGAACCTCTGTGGATCATGGCACGGCTTACGATTTGGCTGGCAGGGGAATCGCCCGGGAGGGAAGCCTCCGGGCGGCCATCGCCTGTGCGGCAGCAATGGCCGGGAATCGGCTGAGAGCCCAGATCTCCTCACGCTGAGCAGGTAGGCTCCGGCTTTTGTTCGGATCGCAGCGAAAGCCCCATTCGAGAAGTCGGGCGACTGCGAGCACCAGAATCTTCAAAGCCGCTGAGTTCATTCAGGAATGCCGTCAAGGCGGCCCTCTTGCGTTACTCTCATGCCTATGGATGCCATCCGAATACGAGGCGCACGAAACAACAATCTCAAGAACATCAGTGTGGACATCCCGCGGAATCGGCTGACGGTCATCACCGGGGTGAGCGGTTCGGGAAAGTCTTCACTCGCCTTCGATACCCTTTTCGCGGAGGCTTACCGCAGATTCGTCGAGGCGATCTCCGTTCACGGTTGGCACAATTTTCAGAGAATGGATGCACCCGATGTGGACGAGATTCAGGGTTTGTGCCCCGCCATCGCAGTCAGACAGAATCGCTTCCCCCCTGACCCTCGTTCGACCGTGGGGACTATCACGGAGATCCAGGACCACTTGAGACTGCTCTTCGCCAAACTGGGTGTTCTCCATTGTCCCTCTTGCGGAAAACCCGTCCGAGCTTTCACCATCCGAGAGATCGTGGAAGACATGATGGAGCAATGGGAGGAAGGATCGCGTCTTCTGCTCATCTCTCCCATGAAAACAGTTGGAGAAAAGGAGTTGCCCACGCTCTTGAAGAAACTTCAACGCGAGGGCTTCGCGAGAGTTCGCCTCGATGAACAAATGCGCCGACTGGATTCTAATATCCCAGTGCCCAGGCGGAGCACGCACAAGGTCGATGTTGTGGTGGACCGAGTGGTTCTGGACAGGACGCGCATTAGGCGCTTGAGTGAATCCGTGGAATTGGCGCTCGCCGTCGGGGAGGGTTTGGTTGGCGTTGTCGACCCGGATGGAAGTGAGCGGCTCTACTCGGAAACTTTCCGTTGCACCGACTGCCGCCTCCGGTTGGTCTTTCCTTCAGTGAACGGTTTTTCTTTCCGCCATCCGGAAGGGATGTGCCCCCATTGCAAAGGGCTGGGTTTCCTGCCTGCGGCCCGGGCGAGGGGCACGTCAGGACGGGATGCGCTCTCCCATGGGACATGGGAGGGACTGGACGATCCGGTCAGCCCGGAAGTGTTGGATTTGGAATTCGTGCCCCAGGAAAGGATCTGCCCCGGATGCAACGGCACCCGTCTCAACGAAAGCGCCAGGGGTGTGCGTCTCGGGGGCTTGGGGATACACGAGGTATGCAGGCTCGCCCTTCCCGGTGTGCGCAAATGGCTGATGCATCTCGAATTCACCGAAACTCAGCATCGCATCGCTGCCCGCCCCATGCGGGAACTGCTGCAGCGCTTGGCCAACCTGGAGGAGCTGGGGCTTGAGTACCTCTCACTGGAAAGGTCTGCGCGCTCCCTCTCCGGAGGCGAAGTTCAGAGAATCCGCCTTGCCGCTCAGCTGAGCGGCTCCCTTTCCGGGGTCGTCTATGTCCTGGATGAGCCCAGTGTGGGGCTGCATGCCCATGACATGTATCATCTCCTGAGCATCCTGCGCCGTCTGAGGGAAATGGGCAATACAGTGGTCGTGGTGGAACATGATCGGCAAACCGTGATCGGCGCCGACCACGTAATCGACATGGGTCCGGGGGCTGGGGAGGAGGGGGGGGGAGTGGTGTTTGCCGGCGCTCCGGAGATGCTTCTCAAGGAGCCGTGTACCCTGACGGGGCTCTACCTCTCGGGGAGGAAGTCTGTTCAGGGTCCAGGGTTCAGAAGGAAGCCCGCATCCGGTTTTTTGAGCGTGATGGGAGCAACGGGCCACAACCTGCGAGGAGTCGATGCTCATTTCCCCATCGGCTGTCTCACCTGTGTGACCGGAGTCTCGGGTTCTGGCAAGAGCACTCTGGTTCTTCACACCCTTTATCGCGCCATGGCTGCGAGACTCCACGGGAGCCGAGCGGAACCGGCACCACACCGGGAAATCGTGAACGGGCAGAGTTTCCGCAGGACCGTGTTGGTGGATCAGGCTCCCATCGGCAGAACCTGCAGGTCCACCCCGGCGACTTACATCGGGGTGTTCGCGCATGTGCGGGAGCTCTTTTCGCGGTTGCCCGAATCCAAAGCAAGAGGGTATGGCGCGGGGCGGTTCTCCTTCAACGCGCGGGGCGGGCGTTGCGAGACGTGTATGGGGGAAGGCGTCCAAAAAATAGAGATGATGTTTCTTCCGGACGTCTTCGTCACGTGTCCTGCCTGCAAGGGGTCACGGTACAATGGGGAAACCCTCGAGATCAAATTCAAGGGAAGCTCCATTCATGACGTGCTTCAGATGACCGTTCAGGAAGCCTGCCAGCTCTTCGTCAACATCCCTGCCATCCGACAACGGTTGGAGACCATGATGGAAGTGGGTCTGGGGTACCTGCGAATGGGGCAGTCCGGTCCCTCTCTCTCCGGTGGCGAGGCTCAAAGGATGAAGCTTGCCGGTGAACTATGCCGGAAGTCTGCCGCACAGACGCTGTACATCCTTGATGAACCGACAACGGGGCTGCACTTGGAAGACATCCGCAGGCTCCTGCACCTTTTGCAAAATCTCGTCAACCAAGGGCACACGGTGATCGTTGTGGAGCATAGCCTCGAAGTCATCTCCGCCGCCGATCACGTCATCGATCTGGGTCCGGGGGGAGGGGACGCGGGTGGGAGTGTTGTGGCGGCGGGGACACCCGAGGAGATCGCAAAGACGGAGGCTTCCATTACGGGCCGATATCTTCGGGTGGGCAATCACCACATGGAGCATTGTGGTTCTCTCAACTGCTGACGGAGAGATGATAGGCGATCGTGTCGAGACTGATCGTAAAATCAACGTTCTCCACGTGACAGCAGTCAGGCACCTGAATTTGAACGGGAGCGAAGTTGAGGATTCCGTTGATCCCTGCAAGGACCAGCTGGTTGGCCACGCTCTGGGCAGCGCTTGCAGGTGTCGTGATGAGCCCTACGTTCACCTCTCTTTCCTTCACTACTTCCTCAATCTCGTTGACATGATTGATGACCAAGCCGTTGGGCAGTCGCTTCCCGACCTTTTGTGGGTCCACGTCGAATGCGGCAGTGAACATGTAGCCGTGTTTCAGGAAATTGGCATGCCGGATGAGTGCTGAGCCGAGATTCCCGAGGCCCACCATGGCGAGATTCCACCGGCGGGTCAAGCCCAGAATTTCCTTGATTTGCCCCAGCAGATCACCTACTCGGTATCCAACCCCTCGAACCCCAAATTCACCGAAGTAAGCGAGATCTTTTCTGATTTGGGCCGGATTCACCCCGCAGAGCCTGGCCAGCCGCTCGGAAGAGATGACGTCCACATCGTCCTCCAGCAGGTCCTGGAGGGTGCGCATGTATACGGACAGTCGAGTGATGGTAGCCATGGGAATCTTGGCGAACTTCATAGTTGAACCTCAGCTATCGTTGGTGCGGAAAAAAGTATCGACATGGAGCGGGGCCCGTTCACAATCCTAGTTATGTGATATTATTCACATAATTTGCCCAAAAAAACGGCCTACTCTCATGAGGCCTTCGATGGGCTATGGAAGGACCGGATCCATGCCCGCACGGCGGGAACCGAATCCTGTCCTTCCTCAGGTGAACTCCCAGCAGCGGGGATTAGCCGGCTAGGCCGACGAATCCCTGAATCGCCTTGGATACGGGGTTTGCGTAAATGAGAATAAGAGCAATAACCAACGCATAAATGGCGAGAGATTCGATCATGGCAAGACCGATGAGCATGGTCACCGTGACCTTTCCAGATGCGTCGGGGTTGCGTGCGATGCCCTCAACCGCACCCCGAACCGCCATGCCCTGGCCGATGCCGCAACCAAACGCCGCGATGGCGATGCCGAAGCCGGCCGCGACTGCGGAGTAGATGAAGAACTGGAGTCCCATTCCCTTGTCAGAGCCCGCATCCGCCGCGAGGGCAAGGGTTGTCAGGCCGAGCACGAAGACCACTGTCATCAGGCTAACTCGTTTAAACATGCAAAACCTCCTCTTGGGTGTTGGAATGAAAATGATGAGTAATGAAACACGGCATATAGATACGGCCTTCCCACCGAACCGATACCGGTCGCAAATTCTAATGAGCGTGTTCCATGGCCCCGGCAAAATACATCATGGAAAGCAGGCAGAAAATGAATGCCTGAATGAAGCCGGTGAACAGCCCCAGAACCATCATGGGCAGGGGGGCGAAATAAATTCCGGCCAGGAAGAACAGGATGGCCAGAACCAGTTCTTCCCCGAAGATGTTGCCGAAAAGACGGATGGAGAGGCTCAGCACCCGGGCTGCATGGCCGATCAGTTCAATGGGCATGATAAGAGGCGTGAGCCACTTGATGGGACCCATGAAATGCTTGATATACTGGGCACCGTGGAACTTGATGCCGATCACGTGGGTGAATACCACCACGATGACCGCACACGCCCCGGTCGTATTGATATTGGCGGTGGGGGAGAAGAACCCGGGGATCATTCCCAGGTAGTTGCTGATGAGGATGAAGAAGCCGAGCGTTGCGATGAGGGGGAATACAAACCGGCCATGCTCACCTGTGACGTTGATCATGAAGTCCTCGATGCCTCCGATGACCACCTCAAAGAAGTTCTGGCCTCCCGCTGGGATCATTTCGACTTTCTTAGCCACCATGGAACCCAGGAGGACCAGGATGATCATGATGACCCAAGTGTAAGTGACGTGGGGTTGCAGGGCAAAATCAAGGAAGGTCTTGGCTTCTTCAGGACCGACCACATGAAATCCAAGCTTTTCCAGCAAAAGGTTGAGAAAAAGAATTGGGTGTTCCATATGCTAGTTGTCCCCCTTTTTGGTTAGCATCCCTGCAAACTCAAAGCCCCCCACCGCCATGACACTGATGACAATTACGGAAAAACCGACCAGGAAGAACACGGGGTTCGCCCATCCGAAATAAATGACGAGGAAAACCAGGACAAGTGTGACGATGAAGCGAAGATAGTAGCTGAAAAACAAACGGCCCTTGCGAGGTGTCCTGGCCGGATTCCCCAGTGTCTTGTGCAGTTGCCATTTGAGCACCTGAAAACTCGATATGGCAATCAAGCCTCCAAGAAGAACTCCCAGCGCCTCGTTCAAGCCGAAACCCGCCCATCCTCCCAGTACACCCGCAGCCAAAAGAAGGAGGGAGAGACGCTCCACACGCCTTACCACTGGATCGTTGGCCCTTTTCTCTTCCACTATTCCGCTACGGTTTCTTGTCCTCTTGCTGCTGCTGCTTGATGAAACGGTAGTAGTTGAGAAAGCCCGCCACAACGCCCATGACCAGGAAGACCAGCGCCAGCCAGGGGAAGGTCCCGAGGCGCGAATCCAGCCACACACCGATGAACAGGCCGATGAACACGGCGAAGACGACCTGAAAACCGATGCTGCTGGCATTGGCAAGCTGCCGGATATATTTCCTCGTCTCTTCTTTCATAGTAAGTGCGTGTATTTGTTCACACGCTACCTAGCACAGTCCCCCTTTTGAGTCAATCGTTTTTTCCCCCCAGACTCCTCAGGTGGAAGACTCCCTCATTTGCGCCACGTGCTCGAAAGCTTCCATGGCGGCATTGATGGTATGGTCCAAGTCGGGTTTCTCATGAGCCATGCCGATGAAGAATGCTTCAAACTGGGAAGGTGCAAGGTACACGCCGCGTTTGAGCATTTCCCGGAAAAAGATGCCGTAAGCTTTTGTGTCGGCCTTCCCTGCATCGGAGAAATCGCGGACGGGATGGGGGGTGAAGAATCCGCAACCCATGGAGCCGATACGGTTGGCGTGAAGGGGAACCCCCGCCGCTTTCGCGGCCCGAACCAGCCCTTCCGTGAGGTACGCCGACTTCTCGTCAAGGCTTCTGTAGACTTCCGGGTCCTGCAGGAGTTCCAGGGTGGCTATTCCGGCGCTCATGGCCAAAGGGTTTCCCGACAGAGTGCCTGCCTGGTATACGTCCCCCGCCGGTGCCATGCGTTCCATGATCTCCCTGCGGCCTCCGTAAGCCCCCACTGGCAGTCCTCCCCCGATGATCTTCCCCAGGCAGGTCAGATCGGGCGTGACGCCCAGCAGTTCCTGGGCTCCCCCCTGCCCCAGCCGGAAGCCGGTGATGACCTCATCGAAAATGAGCAGGGCCCCGTGGGCGTCACAAAGGCGTCGAAGTCCCTCTAGGAAGCCGGGAACAGGAAGAACGACGCCCATGTTGGCCGCGACGGGTTCCACGATGATGGCGGCCACCTCCTCCCTGTTGGACTCCATGAAACCGGCGACCTGATTCAGGTCATTGTAGGGGAGAGAATGGGTGTGGCGCACGATTTCTTCGGGAACCCCCGGGCTTCCCGGAATCCCAAAGGTGGCCAACCCCGATCCCGACTGCACCAACAGGCTGTCTGCGTGTCCGTGGTAGCACCCGTTGAATTTGACGATCTTCTTTCGGCCTGTGAATCCACGAGCCAGCCTCAGGGCGCTCATGGTGGCTTCCGTCCCGGAATTGACCATTCTCACCACTTCGATGGACGGAACCATTTCCACCACCATGCGCGCCATTTCCACCTCGGCGCGGGTGGGAATCCCATAGGATGTGCCCCTCTCCGCAGCTCTCCGGATGGCATCCACGACTGCAGGGTGGGCATGGCCACCGATGAGAGGGCCCCAGGAGGCAACGTAGTCGATGTATTCGTTCCCGTCTTCGTCTGTCAGGCGGCAGCCTCGGGCCTCGCGGATAAAGATGGGATGCATGCCGACCGCCCGTCCCGATCGGACGGGACTATTCACCCCGCCGGGTATCCAGCGGCACGCTTCCTCGTAAAGCCTTGCGGATTCATTCCAGTTCATGGCTTCCCATTGTCCTTCCCATGTTCTTGACATCCACCGACTGATGACGGCACCGCGGGGAGATGTTTTCGCTGCTGCGCCGGTTGACGGCCAGAGGAAGCGCCCGGAAAATTTAGGTTTCCAGGGGAGCGATCTCGTAGGATTCGATGTGAAGACTCGGCTCTCCCTTGACCATGATGCGCGCCTGAAGCCTTTCCTCCACCCGCTCCAGCGCAGTGCGTTCTTCGTCGTAGAAACGCGCTGCCACCTCGGGGTGCACCGTTACCATGACGTTTCTGCCAAAATAATCGCGCCTGTCCCGCTCCAATTCGCGAAGAATCTCGTAACAGACCGTTTGCTTCGACTTGAGATGCCCTTCCCCTTCACAATAGAAGCACGATTCGCAGAGGACCCGGCCGATGCTTTCCCTCGTCCTTTTCCGCGTCATTTCGATGAGCCCAAGTTCAGACATGCGCAGAATGTTCGTCTTGCTCTTGTCCCGGCGGAGTGCTTCCCTGAGGGCGTTGAACACCTTTTCTCGATTGCTCTCCTTCTCCATGTCGATGAAGTCGATGATGATGATGCCTCCCAGATTGCGGAGCCGCAGCTGGTAAGCAATTTCCTTCACCGCCTCCAGATTGGTCTTGAGGATTGTCTCCTCGAGGTTCCGCTTGCCCACGTACCTGCCCGTGTTCACGTCGATGGCCGTGAGGGCCTCGGTTGTCTCGATGACGATGTACCCCCCCGACTTGAGCCAGATCTTTCGGCTCAGCGCCCGCTGAATTTCCATCTCAATGCCGTATGCATCGAAGATGGGTTCATCGCCTTCGTAGAGCTCAATACCGTTCTGGAGGGCGGGCATGAAGGTTTCAATGAACGTGAGGACTTTTCTGTACTCTTGCTCAGAATCGATGATCAGGCGGTCCACTTCCTTTGTGAAGAGATCCCTGACTGCCCTGAGGGTGATGTCCAGTTCCCGGTAGACCAGAGAAGGCACGGGTGCAACTTCCGCCTTTCGCTGGATGTTTTGCCAGAGGCGCAAAAGGAAGTCCATTTCGGCCTGGAGCTTTTCCGTCTCGGCTCCCTCCGCAGCGGTGCGAACGATGAACCCGCAGTTTGAGGGCCTAATGGAGATCATGACTTCCCGCAGACGCTTGCGCTCCTTTTCGTTTTCGATACGCCGGGATACCCCCACGTGGTCCATGGTGGGCATGAGGACAAGATTTCGACCCGGCAGGGTGATGTGCGTGGTGATCCGCGCCCCTTTGCTGCCAATGGGTTCCTTGGCCACCTGCACCAGGAGTTCCTGACCTTCCTGCAGCCGATCCTCGATGGGAACAGTGGCATATTCAGGAGTTAGGGGAAGGTCATTTTGAATGGTTGCTTCGTCGGTTTCCTCCTGCTCTTCTCCTTCCTCCTCCTCTCCGTTTTCTCCGTTGCCCGACCCGAGAAAGAGCCGCTCGAAATCACCCATGGGCTGGTAGACATCGCTCACGTAGAGAAAAGCGGCCTTCTCCAGGTGGATATCCACGAATGCTGCCTGCATTCCGGGAAGAACCCGCACGACCCGGCCTTTGTAAATGTTGCCGCCAATCCCCCGGTCAGAGCTTCTCTCCACGTGAAACTCGGCCACTTGCCCGTTTTCCACCAGAGCGACTCGAGTTTCATAGAAATCGGCGTTGATGATGAGCTCAGCAGACATGCACTGTTTCCTCCGCGTGGAGTCAAAGGGTGCAACCGAACGATTGGTTCCTGGGGAGTGTTGACTTGTCCTCTTTCCTATATGGAACCACGGAAATCTTGCATATCCTGCAGGAGTGGAGTGTCTCGGCGCGTTCTCCGGAAAAATGGTTGAGTATGGCCAGGGGCCTGAAGCAAACGCGATCTCCTTCCAAAAGGTCCATCTCCAGGTCGCCCTCTGCCCTTTCCCTAACGTCCAGCAGCACCTCCCCCAGGGAAACAGTGGTGTGCCCCTTTTTGGTCTTTTTGATGAGAGGGTCCCGGAGGCGCTTTCGCCAGTTCTGTTCGATGAGGCGCATCAACCATGGATTGAAATTCGAAACGCGGTAAGTGACCCGCCGCTCGGGAAACGGCGTCTGCCTGTGCGTCACCAGCAAAGCATCCTGGACGCACAGCCCGTCGGGGAGTTGCGCGTTCAAAGCCTCCTTCAACTCTTGCGGCAGCACCTTCTTAGACAGGGTCAAGGTGACTTCTTCCGCGAGACTTTCCAGCCCGAGGGGAAGGGCTCCGCTGAAGGAGAGTCTCACATGGGGATGGAAACCCTCCGTGAATGCGACAGGAAGGCCCGCCCTCCGGAGGGAACGTTCAAAAACCTGGGAGAGTTCCAGCTGTCCAAGAAACCTCGCTTTGTCCAGTTTCGAGAATCGAAGGAGGTACTGGAAGGGGCCACGCAGTGGGGCCGGGCGGTAGGTGGTAACCGGTTCGTCCGGCAGAGACGTCTGGTGAAATAGGCATGGAGCGACTGTCTTGTGGTCGCAAACCCCGCAGTGACTGCAGGCACTCCACCGACAGTCGGGAGTGGATTCCTCTGCCATGGCCCGAAGGTATTCCTTTTCGAGAAAGCTTTTGCTCACGCCGGCGGATAGGTGATCCCAAGGCAGCACCTCTTCCGTCCGCCTCTCCCTCAGCAGGTAGAAGGAAGGGTCTAGCCCGGTTTCATGGAATGCCCGGTTCCACGGTTCCAGTCGAAAGACGTCACTCCAGGCGTCGAACCGGGCACCCAGTTCCCACGCGCGGACGATGGCTTTCCCCAGGCGGCGGTCGCCCCGGGCGAAAATGCCTTCCAGGAAGCTGTGCTGCGGATCCTGCCATTTGAGGCGCAGGCCGGGGCGTCTCAATCGCCCCTTTAGCTCGCTCAAGCGCACGCTGGTTTCTTCCGTGGGAATCTGAGGGGCCCATTGGAAAGGCGTGTGCGGTTTGGGAACGAAAGTGGAGACCGACACGTTGATGGCGGACCGGGTGAGTTTGCCCAGTTCCCATACCCTCAAGCAGAGGTCGACCAAGGCGTCCAGGTCGGCGTGGGTCTCCGTGGGCAGGCCGGTGAGGAAGTAAAGCTTCAAAAGGCGCCACCCCAGCCGGAACGCATGCTCCGCCGCCTCCAACAGGTCTTTGTCGCAGATCCCCTTGTTGATCACCCGCCGGAGGCGTTCACTGCCGGCTTCCGGGGCCAGGGTAAAACCGGTTTTTCTCACCCTGACGATGGCTTCCATCAATTGGGGGGTGAGGGTGCCCACACGCATGGAAGGAAAGGAGACCGCGATTTTTTCGGGCGCGAGGCGTTCCATGAGTGCGGTCAGAAGCGGTTGGACCTGGCAATAGTCCCCCGTGCTCAGGGAGAGGAGGGACACTTCCTCGAAGCCGCTGTTTCCCAAAGCGCGCAATGTCTTCTGGTAGACCTCCAGCGGGTTGCGTTCCCGAACAGGGCGGTAAATGAATCCCGCCTGGCAGAATCGGCAGCCTCGGGTGCATCCACGGGCTATCTCGATTCCCAGCCGGTTGTGGACGATTTGAAGCAACGGGACGATGGGCCTTTCAGGGATGGGAGAATCCTCATCGAGTTTTCGGACCAGGCGCTTGACCACGTGAGAGTGGGACTTGTTGAGGGGTTCTATGGCGGCAACGGTTCCGTCCTCCCGGTAGCTGACCTGGAAGTGAGAGGGCACGTAGATGCCCCTGATGGAGCCGACCTCCTCCAGGTATCGGCGCCTGTCCCGGCCCCCTGACTCCTTCCAAGCCCTGTGATGATCGATCAGTTCCAGGAGGACTTCCTCCCCTTCACCAAGGACCAGAAAGTCAAAAAAATCCGCAACGGGTTCAGGGTTGAACGCGCAGGGTCCTCCCCCGATCACCAGGGGGTCTTCATCGCTTCTGTCGCAGGCTCGAAAAGGGATCCGGGCGAGGTCCAGCATGGTGAGTATGTTGGTGTAGCTGAGTTCATATTGCAGACTGAAACCCAGGAAGTCGAATTCCCTCAGAGGACGCCCTGTTTCGATGCCGCAGAGGCATTCGCCGCTGCGTCGCAGGGCCTGCTCGCAGTCAATCCAAGGGGCGTAGACGCGGTCAGCCAGCACCTCTTCCATGCGGTTGAGCGAATGGTAGAGGATCTGAAGACCCAGGTGGCTCAAGCCCACTTCGTATACATCGGGAAAGGCCAAAGCAAAACGGGTTCGGGCCTTTGCGAAGTCCTTCCGGAATATGTTGATTTCACCGCCGATATATCTTCCCGGCTTTTCGACGCCGTAGAGCAAATCTTCCAGCATAGAGAGGCTTCTTCCCGGAGTTTTTCACTGGAGACCCGGCACAGGTCCCGGCATAAATTCGCGGACCGCCCCATGGAGACGATCCACTGAGTCCAAAACTATACTTGTGGCCCAGCAAACCCGTCAACTCAAAATGCCTCCGCGTCTCTTTCCCGACACTTCCGGTCGGTATCCTCCCCGCAGCCTTCCCCCTCTCCCCGCGTCTCAATTTGCCCTTGCAATCTAATAGGGGCCGTGCTAAGGGATATGCGTTTTCCAGCACGGGCTGTCATGAGATCTGGATTGTGCCTGAGTGCCTTGAGATCGAAAGTCCATAACAGGAGAATACCGGTACGGAATCACGAGAAGGAGGAGAAGTCATGAAGGTTTTTGTTGGTGGCATCGCAGCAGCTTTTCTCGGTTTTATAGGCATTTTTGTTTTTATGGGTCCATTCCTGCATCTTTTGGCTGGTGCCATCCCCTTGATGCTTCTGGTCGGTGGAGCCATGGCAGCCTACCTGGGTTACGACGAGGTGAAAGAGAAACTGCCGTTCTCCAAGAAAGCCGAAGAAACCACTCCATCTTATGGTTCAACCGATAGCAAATACAAGGAAGAAGCCGAGAAGTACAAACAGGAAGTGGACCGACTTAAGGAGGAACTCGAAAAGGCCAAAGCTTCCAGCTGATCATTGCGGATTTCATAGCCATAAACCAGCGGGACCGTCCTCATGGGGGCGGTCCCGCTGGTTTATGGGGCTGCCTCCGAAACCAACTCTCCCACAAGGCGTTCCCAAGATCCTTTGCTGTTTCAAGGGTGG
>JAAYVE010000040.1 GCA_012517315.1 Deltaproteobacteria bacterium | reverse complement strand
TACAATCGAGAGCTCAAACGCCTCTCGACAGAGGAAAAGGCAAGCCCGGGGCCGATCCCGGTGAAAACCGCGTCCCGGCCCACTTTCTTCGGGAGCCGCCATGAGTTCGAACCTTGGAGGGATTCAACCTTTTCGCGGTTTTTGGAAAGTTTTTTCCGTGACTCCTTTGTCATGAACTTCACTGGCATCCCTGCAAGCCGCGTGTGGAGCCTGGAGGTGATTCTCTCCCCGGAAGAAGCCTTGAAAGGAGGCGTGCTTCCCATACCCATTCCGGGAACCTGCCCCGCTTGTATGGGCAGCAGCGCTCGAGGCGGGTATCCGTGCACCCGCTGCTCCTCCAGGGGGTGGCTGGAGACGGGAGAGTCGGTTCCCGTGCGCATTCCCCCCGGTATTTCCCACGGGTCGGTCCTGGATTTCCCCCTGACCGAAGAATCCATTCAATGGAAAAGGATACGCCTCCACATCACCGTACGGGGGGCCTGTCGAGGCTGATTTTCATCCACCGGAAACCGCTGCTGGGGATCCCGCTGCCAGAAAGTACCCAACCCACTTTTGCGTTTTTTCCCGAAAACGCCACTCATCTGCAGCGATTGATGATATCCCACGCCTTGGGGCCGCAGTTGAAAACCATATCCCAGAGGGAGAGATTGGGAATGAAGTCCCCCCAAAGCTGGGGGTAAACGGGGGATGGGTACTTGAAGCATTCAATCTCGATTCCTGCTTCCTCGAAAAGATGGATTTCCAGGTACCTGGCTGCGGGATTCTGGACCAGGAAGCGTGTGGCGCCGAGGGTCTCGCAAATCTCCACGAGGAGTCGCGTCCCCCGGCTCTCGATGCCCAATTGAGACAGAAGCCTCATGTCCGCCACCAGGGGAAGGCATCCCATGAGTCGGCGAATGATGGCGAGGTTGAAATCCAGGAGCCTTTCGCACGGGTCCGAGAACAGTTCCTCCAGGAACTGTGCATGTTCCAAGAAATAAGGCGACTTGGCGTAAGCCGCCCTGAGGCTCTCGAGGTGTTTTCGCTGCCAGCGCTTGTCGCGGAGGATCCGCACTTCGCCGATTTTCTGCAGCCCGAGGCCTTTTTTCAGAACCGGAATGGTCATCCAGAGCGTTCCACCCGCATTCTTGAAACGGTTGCGACTGATCCAGGTGGTCCCTTGGGGAAATTGCACGTCGTCCAGGAGCACCAGTACATCCGCCAGGTGAGCTTTGTAGAAGAAACCGGCAAAGGGAGAGAAATAAGGCTGATGGGCCGCAAGGATCATCGTCTGAAGATCCAGAGGATGATGGAAACAAGGATGCTCACAATGAGCATGCTGGTGATGGGAACGAAAATCCTCAAACCGGGGCGGTTCACCAGGATGTCCCCGGGAAGCCTCCCCAGGGGTATCTTGACAATCCAGGGCCACAGGAGTCCGGCAGCAAGAAACAGGAACCCCGTGATGATGAGGATCTTTTGCATGGCCTGATCCTTTTTTGTTATCATTTTATGCGAGACTCCGTGGACTTTGCCAGACCTTTTTCCCTTACGCCGGCAAGGCGTTCTCATGGCAACGAAATCTTGTTTGAGAGGTGTTGCACCCCCATGAAGCCATCCTGTTTGCCCCATCGGCTCACCGATATCGACAACGTTGCAAGGTCGCTCCGGGAGCATGTGGCAGCCCTGACGGTCTCCATCGGTGAGCGCAGCCCCCGCAGACCGAAGAATCTCGCCGCGGCCGCCGCCTATATCCATGCAGCCCTAGAGGGTTTCGGGCTCGATGTGACCAGCGAAGCCTACCGCTACAAAAACCACACAGTCTCAAACGTCTTCTCGGAAATCAAATATTTAGCGACGTCATCGCGACGCTACCTGTTGGGGGCCCATTACGACACGGTCCCCGGGACCGTGGGAGCGGACGACAATGCCAGCGGGGTCGCCGTCCTTCTGGAGACGGCGAGAGGGCTCAAGCGCATCGGTGCCAATCGTCCGATGGACACGCTGGTGAGGTGTGTCGCGTTCACCCTGGAAGAGCGGCCTGCCTTCTGGACGCCGCAGCGGGGAAGTCTCGTACACGCAAAGGGCATGCGACGGAAAGGGGAAACTCTGGACGGGATGATCTGTCTCGAGTCGGTGGGCTTCTGCAATCCTCTCCCAGGCAGTCAGAGATTCCCTTTCCCTCTGATGCACCTCAATTATCCCAGTTCCGGCGACTTCTTGGCCCTTGTGAGCGACGGAAAGTCCAGGGTACTCGCGACATCCATCCAATCGGCTTTTCAGAAGAACCCTGGGATTCCCGTCTACAGGCTGACCGTTCCCGCGAGAGGCTGGCTGACTCCCTTCGTGAGACGCAGTGACCATGTGTCGTTCTGGGACATGGGTTACAAGGCGGTCCTGATCACCGACACCGCAGATTATCGAAATCCCCACTATCACCAGCCATCGGACACAATGGAAAAACTCGACTACCCCTTCATGGCCCGTTTGGTGGAATCGCTCATCCGGTTCTTCACCTCTTCTGGTGGGCGGTGACGCCGAGTTGGATGCAAGACCTTGTCGTGAATCTATGGGAGCGTCGCGCAACTTCTTTTGCACATAAGGGAGTCTATGGGCCCAAGGCCCTCTGAGTCGAACTCCTTGAGTCCAGCATCCTGCGCATATGTTCGGCAAGGCGCCGATGATGGCCATCACGAGCCCCTTTTGTGAGCACCGGTGCCCACGACGGGGCGGGGAGGAGAAGAGTCAATGAACCGGATCACTTACAAGACTCTTTCTTGTGTACTGCTCATTGCGACGGCGAACTGGGCCGACCTTTTTGCAGGAGCCGACCCTTTCGCCGAGTCCAGGAAAAATATGGTCCTGGCGATTGAGGCGGATGTTCGCCGAACCAGCGAATACATCGGCAAGAAAGCTTTGGATCCGCGGGTGATGGAGGCCATGGGGAGAGTTCCCCGTCACGAGTTTGTACCCGAACCCCTCAGGCCTTACGCCTATGAAAATCGCCCTCTCCCCATCGGCCATGATCAAACCATATCGCAACCTTATATCGTGGCTCTGATGACGGATCTTCTCCAGGCGGGACCGGACAGCGTCGTGCTGGAGGTGGGCACCGGTTCCGGCTATCAGGCGGCCGTTCTTGCGGAATGCGTGAAGCAGGTGTACTCAATTGAAATCATTCCTGAACTTGCCGAATCAGCCAGGTCGACACTTCAGCGCCTGGGGTACAAAAATACGGAAGTGCGGGTGGGGGATGGCTACCTTGGCTGGGAAGAACACGCACCGTTTGACGGTATCCTTGTCACCGCCGCCGGCGGCCATATTCCTCCCCCTCTCGTCCAACAGCTGAAACCGGGAGGAAAGATGGTCATCCCCGTGGGAGGCCCTTTCATGAACCAGCAGTTGGTGCTCGTGGAAAAGGACGGAGCGGGAGGAATCCGGACCAGGCAAGTGCTTCCCGTCGCCTTTGTGCCTCTGACCGGCGGCCATTGAAATACCCGTCTGCCTTGGGGATCTCCGCATCCCCAATAGTGTGCACCATGCTGCACGTCCCAACTGCAGCTTCCATGAACGCTGCGCTGAAAAGCCCCTACTGCAAAGTCCAGCCGAAATCATCCTTCGGCTGATGGGCGAAACTTTGCCAGGAAGGCATCCGCGGTCATGCACTCCACCCCGATGTTCTTCATGTCCAGGATGTTCGCTTCCGCGATTTGCGGTGTCTGTGCCGAGGCGGCGTCGGTGACGAGGGTGACCTGATAGCCGTAAGCGATGGCGTCGAACACAGTGGTCCGGATGCAGTTGGGATACTGTGTCCCGCAAACGGCGATGCATGTGATGCCGAGCCTTCGCAACATGAAATCGAGTTCCGTGTTCATGAAGGCACTGAAACGGTTTTTCACGATGCGATATTCACCGGGAAGCGGTTTCAGCTCCGAAACGATCTCGCAGCCGGGCGTCCCCGCCACGGCAAACTTGGGGCCCTTCAGAAAAGACTGCAAACGGATGATCTCCACATCACTCCCGTCTTCCCGGTACTCACGGACCACGTGGAAGACGGGTCGTTTCCAGGTCCTGAAGGCATTCAGCAGAGTGCGGATCCGGGGGACTGTCTCCCGGGCCCCGGCGACGCACATGGGCGCCCCCGGCAGCACGAAATCATTCTGCATGTCCACAATGATGAGGGCCCATAGGTCAGCTCCCGTCAACATGTGCTCCCTTTCCTTCCTCCAGCGCGGGAAAATCCTTCAGCCGGTCCCCGCCGCAGTGGTGGCCGCTTCCACCACGCCCACCGTGGTGAGGTTCACGATCTCCTCGGCCGTAACCCCGTACTGTCGCAGGTGAGCGGGCAACCGGGTCCCTGTCAGGAGGGGTCCCACGATGACTGCGTCCGTAAGGCAACGCACGAGGTCCAGAGCGATGTTCCCCGACTGCAGGTCGGGGAAGACGAGGACATTGGCATCGGTCTTGAGTGTGGAAAAGGGAAAGAACCTCCTGCGGATGCGCGAATCCAGGGCCGTGGCCAGCTGGATCTCCCCGTCGACCATGAGGTCGGGGTCCCTTTCTTTCACCAGCTGGGTGGCCTGGCGCACCTTTCGGGCCAACGGGTGGTCCACACTTCCATAACTTGAAAAGGAGAGCATCGCCACACAAGGCTCGATCCCCAGGGATCTGGCCCTGTTGGCGGCGAGAATGGCCACTTCCGCCAGGTCCTCCCCGGATGGGTCGATGATGATCCCGCAGTCTGCAAGAAAGTAAATCCGCTTGGGAAGTAGAACCATATGGTGGCTAGAGATCTTTCTGACACCCGGGGCGGGACCGATGATTTCCAGGATGGTCCGCAAAGCTTCCCCGTAGTGGATGGACGCCCCCCCCACCATCATGTCCACATCACCGCTGTGCAGCATCATGGCGGCGAAGTGGTCCCGCCTCTTGATCCGTCTCTTGGCCTCATCCAACATGATCCCCCGGCGATGGCGCATCCTGAAATACTCATCCACATAGCTCCTGAAGAGCGGGCTGCCGGCGGGATCGATCATCTCCACCTGGGAGAGATCCAGATCCAGCCGCTCCAACGCTTCCCGGATTTCCCGTTCCTGGCCGAGAAGCACCGGCCTGGCGATTCCCTCCCCGATGAGCGTCCCACAGGCCCTGAGAACCGCTTCACTCGCTCCATCGGAAAAGACGACCCGAAGGTTCTTTTGCCTGGCCTTCATCTGGAGGTCCCGCAGTGTCTCACGACCAGTTCCAAGGCGGACGGTGAGGCTCTCCTGATAGGCCTCCTTCTCCACGACCTTCCTTGCAACTCCCTCTCTGGCGGCCTGTTCCGCAACGGCGGCGGATTCCCGTATGAGGATGCGCGGGTCGATCGGTTTGGGCAGGAGGTAATCGGGACCGAAGTTGAATCGCGTGTTCCCGTACGCACGCTCAACCGACTCCACCACCTCCTCCCTGGCCACCTCCGCAAGGGCCCTTGCCGCCGCAAGGAGCATCCCTTCGGTGATCTGTGTAGCGTGGACGTCCAGCGCCCCCCTCAGGATGTAGGGAAAGCTCAGGATGTCCAGAATGGCATTGGGGTATTCGGAAAGACCTGTGGCCACGATGGCTTCCCGCCTGCTGGACTTCGCCTCCTCGTAGCTGATCTCCGGTTCCGGCGTCGCCAAGGCGAAGACGATGGGGCTCCAGTTCATGGACCGCACCATTTCCCGGGTGACGATTCCCCCTGTGGAAAAGCCCAGGAACACATCAGCCCCCCGCATTCCGTCCGCCAGCGTGCGGGCCGGGTCCCTGCGTACCAGCCCCCTGGCGTATTCCGGAATGTCCGTCCGATCCCCGTGGAGCAACCCTCCTGAATTGTAGACTAGCAGGTTTTCGGGCTGCACTCCGAGCTTGAGAAAGAGCCTGGCGCATCCCATCCCTCCGGAACCGATGCCGCAGATGACCACCTGGACCTCCTCCATTTTCTTTCCGACGATTTTCAGGGCGTTGATGAGGGCGGCGGAAGCAACAACAGCGGAAGCATAGAGGTTTTGGTTGAAAACGGGGATATTCATGCATTCGTTGAGGCGGTCGCTGATCGTCAGGCCTTCCGAAACCCTGATATCCCTAAGGGTCACGCCCCCGAACGTTGGCTCGAGAAGGCGCACCGCGTCGATAAAGCGCTCTGGGTCCGTCGTGTCCAGTTCCAGGTTGAACACATCGATGTCCGCAAGCCTTTTGAACAGCACCGACAGCCCTTCCTGCACCGGCTTTGCAGCAGCGGGTCCCACGTTCCCAAGCTCGGGAACCGCCGTTCCGTTGGTGATGACCCCCACGAGGTTCCCTCGGGACGTGTAGCGAAAGACATTGGCAGGATCTTCCGCAATGGACGCGGCGACGTGGACGGCACCCGGCAGATAGGCGAGACGGAGATCCGACGGAGTTAGGCAGGGCTTTGTGGCCCGCAGTTCGATTTTACCTGGACGACCGGTTTCATGATATGCGAGAGAGTCCTTTGGGCCGAGCATGATGTCTTCTCCTTGGTTTCAAGAACGGGGCTATGCTCGAGGGATGAACACCCCGAAAAGTACAGATGCCTCATGAGAATTTCCATCTTGTGGGGGAAGGTGATGCCTCCGTTAGGGCTTTTCACCCTTCTCCACAGTCGCGTCCAAGTCCTGTGGGACCCGCTTTGGAAGGGCTTGATTCACCTCCATGGATGACATAAAGTCTCACATGGTGGCAACGGGACCCCTCCCGGACCTTCGTCATTCGCCAACAATCGAACAAATGGTTTCTCCTAGGGTCGACGGTGACCCACTCCAGGCCCATCCGCATCCCGGGGGAATGCGTTATGCAAACAACTGGAAAAACGTTTTTTCCGGTTTTTCCTCATGAACCGAAGTGCTTGGAAAAGCAATGGAAACAGCTTTTGAATGCATGTGCACCCAGTGCGGGATCTCCATTTTTCTCACGCCGCCAGCCATCCACATGGACGACCCGACCAACGCAAGGGGCAGCCTGATGGAGAATACCTTCTGCTCCCTGTGCGGCGGGCCCCTGATCCTCGTAGGCAGGGCAGGGGATGAGCCCTTCTACCGCACCGGCTAAGGCCTACCTTCGGCCACCTGCAAATTCACTGTAGTAATAATGGAATATTTCCGCCTCCTCATCTTCGGTGAGGAGGCGGACAGGTCTTGCGCCTACTTTGCACAGGTAGTTGGGCGAGTTGCCATAGAGGCGGCAGATGAGAGGGCGCACGGGGTAGATGGTGCAGCCGTTTTCCCCCACATAAGGACAGGTGGTTCCGGCTGCGTAGCGCTTCTCCATGCCGTGGGACTGAAGAAAACGGTCCAATCGCTCCGCTTCCAGCGGTGTCATGGAAGGTACTCCGAACTCGACACAGCACAACCGGCAGCCCCCTCTGCACTGCATTTGAGGGATCAGTTCGTAAAGATCCTCCAGATCCATGATTCCACCCCTTTACATGAGCCGGCGATCATCCCCCGTCTCAGGCGGGAGAGTATCCCTGTGGAACTCCCGTCCCTTAAGGAACACTGTATGATACGCAGCCGCCCGATGCAATCCCGGGATCTTTTCCTTGACTTTCCCCTGGCTATTTTCTAATTAAAACAGCTTGCCGATTGATTTTGTTAACTTTTTCAAGGAATCGACATGCGACTGATCCAGGCCGTCCGAGGCATGAACGACATACTCCCGCGGGAGATCTCCTGGTGGCAGCGCGTTGAGGCGACGGCAAGAGAAATTCTGGAAGACTTCGGGTACCGGGAGATTCGGACTCCACTGGTGGAGAAGCTGGAACTCTTTGCCCGAAGCATCGGAGAAAGCACGGACATCGTGGAAAAGGAAATGTACGCCTTTCCCGACCGGAAAGGGGAATTGCTCGGTCTCCGCCCTGAGGCGACGGCCTCCATTGTCCGGGCGTTCATCCAGCACAACCTTCATGCGGATCCTCTTGTGAACAAGTTCTACGCAATCGGTCCCATGTTCCGCCATGAGCGCCCGCAGAAAGGCCGGTATCGTCAGTTTCACCAAATCGACGCTGAAGCGTTCGGAATCGACGATCCAATGCTCGATGCCGAAGTGATGTACATGCTGCACCTCTTCCTGCAGCGTCTCGGCATGGAAGGCGTTGTTCTGCACATCAATTCCCTGGGGTGCACCGAGTGCCGTCCAGCATACAGGGGGTTGCTCCAATCGTTTCTGGCGGACCATGCAGAGGCCCTCTGTCCCGACTGCCAGCGTCGGAGGCATACCAACCCCCTGAGGGTTTTCGATTGCAAAGTGGACCGTTGCCAGTCCGTTCTCCAAGAGGCCCCTGTCCTTCTCCAATCAGTGTGCTCAGCCTGTTCTGCGCATTTTGACCGCGTGCAGAACTGCCTTCAGGGCTTGAAAACCGCTTTTCTGGTCAACCCTCGCATGGTGAGGGGGCTGGACTACTATATGCGAACGACCTTCGAGGTCATCACCGACCAGCTTGGGGCGCAGAACGCCGTAGGCGGCGGAGGCCGCTACAACGGCCTTGTGAAAGACCTGGGAGGGCCCGACATCCCCGGAATCGGATTTGCCATCGGCATGGAACGTCTTATCCTGCTCCTCCAGCAGGGTTCCGGTATTTCATCGGTTTCACCTCATGTCTTCGTGGCGGCTCTGGGGGAAGCGTCCAGAAGGAGGGCCTTTCTCCTGGTGCAGGAACTGCGGAAAGAGGGAGTGGCTGCGGACATGGAATACGAAGGCCGAAGCCTGAAGAGCCAGATGCGGCGTGCCGACAAATTGGCAGTGTCGCATGTCGTGATTTTGGGTGAGGATGAATTGAACCGGGGTGAAGTCCAAGTGCGCGACATGATCTCCAAGACTCAGGAGGTACATGCCCTGGAATCCGTCGTCCAGGCAATGGTAAAATTCCATGGGAAGCGTCACCCGTGTCCCGTAGGTTGATTCCCTCGCGTCGCGGCGTCAAATTGGCGGGGACGAAATGGGTTCGCTTCGCCTGTTTCCCGAACCCTTCCTACCCATCGTTCGCAGTTCACCGGCTCCTGCGGCCGCTGACCTCTTTCAGGAGGAACCTAGATTGGAATCTCTGGACAAGCAACACGAAGAACAGATGGACGCCGTTCTGACGGCACCCGTGAGTTTGGATTCCCTTGACGACTGGGTGAAAACCCACCACTGCAACTCACTGGACAAACGCAACGTGGGGGAGCAGGTGACCATGATGGGGTGGGTGCAGCGTCGACGGGATCACGGGGGTCTCATCTTTGTCGATTTGAGAGACCGGGAGGGGATCACCCAAGTCGTGTTCGATCCCCAGGTCGATGCGAGAGCCCATGAACGGGCTCACCTGCTGAGGAGCGAATACGTCATCGCTGTCCAGGGCAGGGTGCGGAATAGACCGGAAGGAATGACCAATCCCAAGCTGCCCACGGGAGCCGTCGAGGTGATCACTTCTCATCTCAAGATCCTCAATACCGCCAAGACACCTCCCTTTCACATCGAAGACGACGTAGACGTGAGCGAGAACATCCGGCTGCGCTACCGCTACATGGACCTCCGACGCCCGCGCATGGCCAAGAACCTCGTGATGCGGCACCGTGCCGCCCAGATCACGCGAAACTACCTGGATGCACAGGGTTTCATCGAGGTGGAAACGCCGGTGCTCACCAAGAGCACCCCCGAGGGAGCGCGGGACTACCTGGTCCCCAGTCGTGTCAACCCAGGGCGATTCTACGCCCTTCCCCAGTCCCCCCAGATTTTCAAACAGCTCCTCATGGTCGCTGGCCTGGACCGCTACTACCAGATCGTCAAATGCTTCCGAGACGAGGATCTCCGGGCGGACCGGCAGCCGGAGTTCACCCAGGTGGACATGGAGCTTTCCTTTGTGCGGGAGGAAACCATCTATGAACTCATCGAAGGCTGGCTGACTGAACTCTTTGGGCAGCTTCTCGGAATCGAACTCCAGACCCCTTTCCCGCGCCTTTCCTATGGCGATGCCATGGACCGCTTCGGCACGGACCGACCCGACACCCGTTTCGCCCTGCATTTGGTGAATGTGACGGACATCGCGAGGATGTCTCAGGTGAAAGTCTTTCAACAGGCACTGGAGCATGGGGGGATCGTCGACGCACTGCGTGTCCCCAGGGGAAGCACCCTTTCGCGCAAGGAATTGGACGATTTGATCGAATTCGTCAAGGTTTACGGCGCCAAAGGGATGGCCTGGATCAAGATCCTCCCCGACGGCTGGCAGTCCCCCATCGCCAAGTTCATCCAGGAGGATGTGCGGGCCGACCTGACCCGGCGACTGGGTCTGGAACCTGGAGATATCGTCTTTTTTCTGGCAGACCAGCAGAAGGTTGTTCATGACGGCCTCGGAAATCTTCGGGTCCGATTGGCTCACCAGTTGAATCTGGTGGACCCTCAAACTTATAATTTTGTCTGGGTGAACGAGTTCCCCCTGCTGGAATGGGACCACGAAGAAAAGCGTTACACGTCCGTGCACCATCCCTTCACTTCTCCCATGGAAGAGGATATGCATCTGCTGGCGGACCAACCGGAGAAGGTTCGCAGCAGGGCTTACGATCTCGTTCTCAACGGAATTGAGGTGGGAGGGGGGAGCATTCGGATTCATCGTCAGGATATGCAGGAGAGGGTTTTTCGTGCTCTGGGAATTGAGTCGGAGGAGGCACAGAACAAGTTCGGCTTTCTCCTTGAAGCTCTCCAGCACGGGGCCCCGCCCCATGGGGGGATTGCATTCGGATTCGACAGGTTGCTGATGCTCCTGAGTCATTCCGCATCCATCAGGGACGTGATCGCCTTTCCAAAAACACAGAAAGCAACTTGCCTCATGAGTGGTGCGCCTTCGGAACCAGAAATCCGCCAGTTGCTCGAACTTTGCGTCAAAATCGACAGCCAGTGACCAACGGTTCCCCTTTGGGTCCAGTTAGCGAGGCCACCTTCTCCATCGCTCACCCCGTTCGTGGAGCACACAGCCCGCAGGGGGACGCTCCCGACCGACCGCCGTCTCCTGGGGAGCGCCCGCAAATCCTCAGGGGGTGCATACGGAAGGGAAGGAATCCGGAAGGCAAATCGAGGGAGGGCTTGCAGCGGCACTCCCGATAGACAGGAGGCATCATCCATGGCCCGATGGAACCCCAAAAGACGGGTTCTGGAGCACGAGCATTCCAAGTTCTGGAAGCACGACCTGAAGGAGGTGGCGGAACCCAATCTCATCCGTGAGATTTTCTCGTACGACGAGATTCCCAAGATCGACTTCGATCATACTCTGCTACCCATCGATCCCGCAGAAGACATCTTCATCACGGACACGACCTTTCGGGACGGGCAACAGGCGCGTCCACCCTATACGGTCAAGCAGATCGAAACCATATTCGATTTCCTCCAGAGGCTTTCGGGTCCAGAGGGAGTCATCCGCCAGTCGGAATTCTTTCTTTATACGTCCAAAGACCGTGAGGCTTTGGAGAGGTGCCTTTCCAGGAATTATCCGTACCCCCAGATCACCGGATGGATCCGCGCGGTGGAGCAGGATCTTCAGTTGGTCGCCGATATGCAACTCAAGGAGACGGGGATCCTCACCTCCGTTTCCGACTACCACATCTTTCTCAAGCTGAAGATTGATCGAAAGGCGGCTTTGGCCAAATATCTGGGAATCGTCAGGGCGGCCATTGAAAAAGGGATTACCCCCCGCTGCCATTTTGAGGACATCACCCGGGCCGATGTCTATGGCTTCTGCATCCCCTTCGCCATCGAACTCATGCGGATCCGGGAAGAAAGCGGAATCGACATCAAAATCCGCCTCTGCGACACACTGGGATTCGGAGTCACCTACCCAGGGACGGCCCTGCCTCGAAGCGTCCCCAGGCTGGTGAGGACTTTCATCGATGATGCGGGCGTCCCTGGCCACCTGCTCGAATGGCACGGCCACAACGATTTCCACAAGGTACTGACCAATGCCGCGTGTGCCTGGCTATACGGGTGCGGTGGAGCCAACGGCACGCTTCTTGGCTTCGGCGAAAGAACGGGCAACGCTCCCATCGAGGGTCTCATCATGGAGTACATCTCCCTCAAAGGCTCCCTCTCAGGTATCGACACCACGGCCATTACGGAAATGGCCGAATACTTTCAGACGGAACTGGGATACCGCATCCCTCCCAATTACCCCTTTGTGGGGGAGGAATTCAACGCCACCCGTGCCGGTATTCACGCCGACGGCCTGGTGAAGGACGAAGAAATCTACAACATCTTCAACACGGAGAAGCTCCTCAAAAGACCGGTGAGCATTATCATCACGGACAAGTCGGGGGTCTCGAGCATCGCCTACTGGGTCAACACCCGCCTGAAGCTGACCGGAGAAAAGCGGCTTGACAAGAGGCATCCGGGCATTGTCCGCATTCACAAGCGGGTCATGCACGAGTACGAACAGGGCAGAAACACGTCCATATCCACGGAAGAACTGGAGCGATGGGCCAGGCGCTATCTCCCCGAATACTTCGTAAGCGAGTTCGACAAGCTCAAGAAGAGAGCCAACGCCCTTGCCGCACATCTGGTGGAGGAGGTGGTGGAAAGCGATGCCATCAAATCCATGGATCCCCTGCGCCAGGAACCTCTCCTCCAAACCCTCCTGGATCTCAACCCTTTCATCCAATACATATACATCACGGACCACGAAGGGCGGAAAATCACCCGGAACATCACCCACATCGTCGACAAGGCAAAATACGAGAGCGCCAAAGTGGGAGAGGACCTCTCCGACCGCCCCTGGTTCATCGAACCCGTTCGGGACGGCAAGGTTCATCTTACGGACTTCTATACCTCCCGCTACACGGGAGCTCTGTGCATCACCGTCTCTGCGCCCATTCGCAATGAGGCGGAAGAAATCGTGGGGATCCTTGGCATCGACATCCGATTCGAAGACTTGGCTAAGATGGAGGAAACCGGGGATTTCTGAGGGCCCCAAACTCCGTGATCCAAAGGATGAGATCCGCGAGGAAAGTACGCCGTGAGAACGCCCACCATGGGAAGCAGATGCGTCATGATCTTCCTTGTGCTCTTCTTTGCCGGTTGTTCCACCGCGCCACGCCATCCCCCCAAGGGGAACCTTCCACAAACAGGTCTCAGGAGCCAGAGGCCATACCAGATCAACGGCATTTGGTATTACCCGCTGCCCAGTGCTGAGGGATACCGGGAGGAGGGGTATGCCAGCTGGTACGGGCAGGACTTCCACGGGAAACCCACCTCCTGCGGGGAACCGTATGACATGAACGCCATGACCGCTGCCCACAAGACACTGCCTCTCGGGACCTACGTGAAGGTAACCAACTTGGAAAATGGCCAGTCGTCGATCCTGAGAGTCAACGACCGTGGTCCTTTTGTCTCCGGGCGGATCATTGACCTGTCATGCCGTGCCGCCCAGGAACTGGGATCCTACCGAAAGGGCCTTGCCCTGGTGAGAGTCGAAGCGGTGCAGGTGGCAAAGGAACAAACGGTGGGCCAAGACACTTACTGGAAAGTGGAACCGGTCCCGTCTTTCCGGTATGGCTCCTTCGGTGTACAGGTCGGGGCATTCCGGGAACAGACAAACGCGCTGCGCCTGAAGGAGAGACTCTCCAAAGGATACCCTGTTATCGACGTTTTCCCCTTCCAGGATAAAGGATACCAGTACTACCGCGTGCAGGTCGGTGCCTACCGGGATATTCTCTTGGCTCAACAGGAACTGCACCGCCTCCAAACCATGGGCTTCGGAGATGCCTTTGTGGTGGCCATGGAAGGACGATAGAATGCTGCACCCACTCCCATACCCGTCTACGGAAGCAGAACTCCGACTGAGGAAGATTGCGGAACGAAAGCCCGGCGCCGATCCGGCCGTCTCCCGCCAAGTGGAGGAGATTCTGGATCGGGTGAGGCGGCATGGAGATACCGCCCTACTGGAGTACACCAGGTCTTTCGACGCCCCCGGGATCACGTCGGAAAACCTCACCGTGGGGGAGCATGAATTGGCAGAGGCATATGACAAAGTAGATGGGGATTTCCGGGAAATCCTGAGGAATGCCGTCGCCAATATCGAATCGTTTCACAAACACCAGGTACGCTCTTCCTATTTTTCCACGAATCCCGACGGAACATTCCTCGGCCAGATTGTCAGGCCGGTGGCTTCAGCCGGCCTTTATATTCCCGGGGGGAAGGGGGGCGAGACCCCTCTCGTCTCCTCCGTCCTCATGAACGGAATCCCCGCAAGGATTGCGGGAGTGCCCGACCTGGCCATGGTGACCCCACCCCGGAGGGATGGAAGCATCAACCCGTACCTGCTGGTGGCAGCACAGGAAGTGGGCATATCCCGGATTCACAAGATCGGCAGCGCGTGGGCCATCGCCGCTCTTGCCTTTGGAACCGAGCGCGTCCGGAGGGTCGACATGATCGTCGGCCCTGGTAATGTCTATGTAGCCCTTGCCAAGAAAATGGTGTCGGGGGAGGTGGGGATCGATCTTCTGGCCGGTCCCAGCGAGATCCTGGTGATTGCTGACGAAAAGGCCGATGCCGCGTGCATCGCAGCGGATCTGCTCAGCCAAGCCGAACACGACTCCATGGCGAGCGCCGTTTGCGTCACCACCGATGAATCCGTCGCGACAAAGACCTGCCAGTGCCTCTTGGAACAGATCAAGCGGCTTCCCAGGCAGAAAACCGCCTGGGAGTCCCTGGAATCCTTCGGAGCGGTTTTTGTCGTGGCTGAAATGGAGGAAGCCCTGGAACTGGCCAATCGAATCGCCCCGGAACATTTGGAACTCCAGGTGCGAGATCCCTGGTCGCTCGTGGGAAAAATCGAGAACGCAGGAGCGGTCTTTCTTGGGGACTGGACACCGGAGGCACTTGGAGACTATTTCGCGGGACCCAATCACGTGCTTCCCACATCGGGAACCGCCCGCTTCGCATCCGCCCTGGGAGTGGATAATTTCCTCAAGCGCACGAGTATCGTCGCCTACTCAAAAACGGCCATGGAACGGGACGCCCGAGCCGTCATGCGCATGGCGGAACTGGAGGGACTGGAAGCCCATGCGGCTTCCGTAAGGCTAAGACTGACCCGCAATGAGATCTGACAGCTGCAGCGCTTACTCCTGGCCTGAGGAAGCATCCACCGTATTTTGAAGGACCCATTGGAGGTATTCCGGCAGTCCTCGGTCTATGGGTATCGAGACGATCTCCGGCACCTCATAAGTATGGAGCTGGCGGATACGGGCCTGAAGCGCGCCAAAGAGAGCACTCTTGGTCTTCATGATCAACCACCACTCCTCCTCCTGCTGGATCACATCCTTCCACCAATAGACGGAGCGAATCCCGGGAACCAGATTGACACACGCGACGAGGCGCTCCTCAACGAGCTTCCTCCCGATCTTCATGGCCTCCTCTTCACTGCCGGCCGTCACAAAAACCATGGACACGTCCGACATGTTTTCCTCCTGCCAAGCGAAAGCCAGCCCTACACCCACCCGACCCATTCTCGTGGAGGGCGCGAGATTTTGCCCCTTGGAAGCCGATTGAGGAAAAAAAAGCCCCCTCTCAAAGGAGGAGGCTTTTTCCTCGTGGAGGCTGTGACGTGCGCCGAGGGTGGATCATTCCAATCTCCGGTGCTGCTCACTCATGGGTGCCCCCCCGAACAGCGGGGAAACGGCCTCGAGAGTCGTCCAGGGGACTATATCAACTCATCCAGCATCTTTTCGGCGATCTTGTCGGGATCTACCTGATAGGTATTCTTCTCTATCATGTTTCGGATTCTGTCCACACGTTCCATCCGCAGATCATCCCGTTCCATCATCACCTTCTTGACCTGAGCCACCTCCTGATAGCCTTTGGAAAGCTCCAACCGATCGGGGGGTGCAGGAGTCTCTTTCCCGGAAACCGCCTTGTCCTCCGTACTCCCCCTCGAAGCAGTTTCCTGTGGCTTCTGGAGCGACTGACTCATGTAGGTCGCAACCTTTTTCACTTCCATATGTTCCCTTTCAAAGGTCCAAAATTGTGAGGGGAAAAAGTCACCCACTGCCCATGGGGGATAAAGTAAAACGTCCCTCCAAGCGGTGCAAAACCCTCTCGCCTTCTGTGCCTAAAGATCTCACTTCCTGGGATACGCCTTCTCCAAGACCTGAGATGTCATGCGTTCCATGACCAAGTGACGCCTCGCATCATCGGATATCGTCACTTTTTCGACGGTCGACCTCGGTTCCCCGGCATCATGCGTCAATTCTGCAGACAGCCTGGAACGCTGCAACTGCCTGCTGTACGTCCGAAGAACGCTCCGAACCCTGTAGTCTGTAATAACCATCAACATCTCTCCTTGGTTTCAACATCGTATTCCAGCATATAATACTTGAAAGAAAAACACCTAGTGGAAAGTATCAAATCCTGCGCTCCCCCTCTGAGGACGCAGGGAAAACCACCCATCACACCAGGGTCCCCTCCCTCTTTCCCAAACCCGCCGCCCGCCAACAATGGGCATATAATTTGCAAACAACCCCATCGAACCATTTGGCCGGAATACTTTTCCCTGCAGACAGCATCAACTCTCTCCCAATGCTTCGCAGGCAGAAAACGGTTCATCGGTACGATCCCCACGGTCGCTCCGTTCCCGGGAAAATCCTATTCCCGGCAACGGGCGGCAGGCTGGCACTTCACTTTCAACGAGGCGGGCGATGACAGGAATCTCCCAGAAGTCCAGGGACGGTGATCCATTGGAAAAATTTTCCGGGATCATTATGGAAACACTGAGGGAATTGAACACGCGTCGGGAGCCCATCTCCCTCTCCTCGCTCACCATCGCCCTTGGCAGACGTGCGGACATCGTCAGCCTTCTCCGCACAGCATCCTTTGACCCGAAATCCGCACTCACCACCGAAGGGGGGGGACCATCGGACCAAGAGTCGCCCTTCAACGGAAAACTCAAGATTCTACAGAAGCAGAAGGAGGAACTCCTCAAACAGCTCACCCACCTGGAAGAGAAGAACCTGCAGGCACAGGCCTTCTGCAGGAAATCTCTGCTCACGCTGGCGAACCTCACTCTTTCGTCTGAGAACTGCTGCTACTCCCCTGTCCTCGAACGCTTCAAGAAGCTCCTTGTTGACAGGGGAGAGATGAGCGAACTGGATCACTGCCTCAGTGAACTCAAGGACTTGGTGCTTCGCGGCAGGGAGGATGGAAGGCTTTCCAAGCCCCATGACACAGGCATCATGGGGAAATGGTTAAAGAAGAGTAGGACGGCTCAAGAAGCTGACATTAAGGAAATCGCCGAGCACAAACGCTTGCAGAACAGCCTTCTCAGCATCATCGCCGAATTTCATCTCGACCTGGGAAAGGATTACCTCGAAAGATTCTCGAACCTGCAGCAGCGTATCAGGGAAACCACCGCACTCCACCAGCTTCTCGATCTCAGTGAAGAAGTCACCGCACTCGTCCAGGACTACCTCGGCCTCTTGAACCAGGAGAGAAGCCAGGTGACCGACTTCATCAGTGAGATCGGGAAGAGCCTCATCGAGATGGAGGCCAATTTCATGACATCTTTCAACCATGCCTCGGAAGCCCATCGGTCCAACGTCGATTTCAGCCATCTGTTGGAAGGACAGATGGAGGAGATCAAGAAATCGACCCACATGGGAAAAACCCTGGCGGAAATCAGGGGCTTTGTGGCCTCACGCATCACCTCCATCAAAGCCGCTTTGGAAACCAAGCGAAAAGAGGACCAAAAGCGGATGGAGGAGATGGACACCGAAATGGGGGCACTGCAGCAAAACCTCCAGAACATGAAAAAGGAAATCGAGCAGGTTCAGGAACAGAGTAGGAACCTGGAAAAGGAAACCCTTCTCGACCCGCTCACCGGCATTCCAAACCGCCGCGCCTATGACCTGAGGATTCGGGAGGAGATGCAACGCTATCATCGATATCAGCAGTCCTTTTCTTTACTGCTCTTCGACGTGGATCATTTCAAGGGGGTCAATGACACCTACGGCCATTGGGCAGGGGACAAGTGTTTGAAGGAGATCATCAAGAGGATCAAGCCGGCCATGCGGGAATGTGACTTCCTAGCTCGATACGGTGGGGAGGAATTCGTGGTGATCCTTCCCGGCACGGACCGGGAAAACTCTCAGGCTGTAGGTGAGAGGCTGCGGCAGATGATCGAAAAGACCCACTTCCTCTGCAAAGGTCAGAAGATTCCCCTCACGATCAGTGTTGGCGTCACATCCATACAACCGTCCGACAGGGATGAAGCAGGATTGTTCAACCGGGTTGACGCCGCCATGTACGAAGCCAAACGATCGGGGCGTAACAAGGTTGTTCTGGTCTAATGTCGCTACGCTTCGCCAAGAATTTCGCATGGAATGAATTCCCTCAATCCCCCTAAGATGCCCCCGCAAGTCCCCTCGGAAGGTCTTTTCTTTGAAAGGTTGATCAGGAGCAGCGGATTGAGGCTTGGCTCGCAAGGGAAGGGCACGGCCGGGGAAACCTTGGAGGGGCAGACAAGCCTCTTTGGTTTTCCCCGTTTTCCCCGCTCGTTGCCCCCCTATCATACCTACCCATATACCAAGTCAAAACCGAACCATGAACGGTGCGTCATGAGACGCAAACGCCTAGAATCCGAATTCTGCCAGGAGTGAATCGACGTCATCCTGGGAGTGGAGGGCTTCGGCCATGGCTTTATGAGCCGGACCGTATAGTTCTTCTTCGGTGCGGACTGCCTTGTGTTCCTCCATTTTCACGCCAAAGGTGCGAATGACGTTGACGAGCTTCAACTCCAGGTCCTTAAGCAGTTGAATGATCTTCAGGATGATCTGGCCCGTCAAATCCTGGTAGTCTTGAGCGGTGAGGACGGTGAGCAGGTCTTGATGGTTCTTTTCGACGGAATCCCGAAGCTCCCTGATGATCTCCTGCCCATGAAGGACACTGCTGTGGGCGAGTTCGCCGATTGCTTTCAACTTGGACATGATCCCATCCAGTTCCCTGAGACGCAGCTGCTCACGTTCATTTCTCCTCTGGATAGCCTCCACATGGTCGATGGTCGTATTGGCGGCATTTTCCGTGAGCTCAAGAATGTGTTCCAAGCGGTTGCCCGTGTCCGGGATCTTTTCCTCCACCATTTCCCGGAGGTGGGGATCCATGGTTTCCATAAAGTTCTTGAGGGAATCGTGGAGTTCACGGGCCAATCCGCCGATTTCGTTGTACAACCCAGCCTGCTGCTGCTGTTCGGCCAGTTCGAGAAGCACTTCCTGGGCTCCGTTGCAGTTGCCTTGGGACAGGGCCATCATGAATTCCTTGATATTGCCAAGGATCTTGTCGAAACGATTCCCCGACCGGGTGAGCTTCGATGGAAAACTGACCTCTGGCAAGCCTATGGAAAGCAGCGTTTCGATCTGTTCGATGGTTTGTTCGGACGCATCGAAGCTCAGCTGGATTCTGCTGGTTCCTCCCTCTCCTCCACACAGGACAACCTGCCCTCCCAACTGCTGAACCGTTTTCTCCAATCTTTCCATGGTCGACAATGTGTCGCGCCCATCGACCGGGGGAAGCGAATCCACAGCCGAATCGCTGGAGTCGGGCCAGTCGGGGTGAGACGTCAACAGATCATCGGAGGGAATATCGTCCACACTGATGGAGTCCGACACATCTTCGGACGACGCCAACCCAAGGATGTCCATCACCTCGCCCACGTTTATCCCGCTGGTGTCTTTTCCGTTTCGGACCCTTTCAATCTGCTCCACGAGGGCATTGACAGCAAAACTGAACACTCCCAGTGCCTCTGCGTTTGATTCGGAACCGACCTGCTCCTCTGCATACCGTCGAAGCACTCCGCCTACGTCTTGCAGTTCCGTGACTCCCATCCGGGAAGCTGTGGATTGAAAGGATCGGAGAGCCTGGAGAGAGGGTTCCAGTGTCCAGACCGCGCCATTCCCGTTATTCTGGAGGACGAGCACCTTTTCTTCCACATCTCTCAGAATGGCGAGCAGTTCAGTCAAATCATCCTTCTCGATCATGGAGATCATTTTCCATTTTCCTCGTAGATGCTGACAACACCTTTCACGTCAATGATCAAAGCAACCTTGCCATCGCCCAGAATGGCTCCCCCCGAAATGCCCACCAGCTTGCGGAGAGATCCTCCAAGGCTCTTGATGACCACTTCCTGCCGGCCCACGATTTCGTCCGCAAGCAGGCAGTACGAGTGTTTTCCCTCCGTGACCACCAGGAGGAGGGCTTCCCAGGGATTTTCATATTTCGGGGTCACGCCGAGGGCTTTGTGCAGGCGAATCAGGGGCATGAGAGTTTCTCTCACCTTGATCATCTCTCCCTTCTTCTGCACCGTCACATAGGCTTCCTTGCCGGGCCTGAGAGACTCCTTCATGGCGATGGTGGGGACCACATATCGCTCCTCGCCGATGCGGATGACCATTCCATCGATGATGGCCATGGTGAGGGGGAGTTTCACCTGGAAATGAGTCCCCTTGCCGGGAGTGCTGAAAATATCGATTTTCCCGCGCAACGCCTCTACGTTCTTTTTCACCACGTCCATTCCCACTCCCCGACCGGAAACATCGGTAACCTCGTCTTTCGTGGAAAAGCCGGGGTGGAGGATGAGTTCGTAGATGGCCTTTTCATCCAGTTGGTCGTCGGCGGAAATGATCCCCCGCTCGATTCCCTTTGCCCGGATCCTCGCCGCATCCAGCCCCTTTCCGTCGTCCTGCACATCAATGACGATATTGCCCCCCTTCTGCTCGGCCGCCAACATAATGGTGCCGGTGATTTCCTTCCCCTGCTGGATCCTTTCACCCGGCTTCTCGATGCCATGGTCCACCGCGTTTCGGATCATGTGCACGAGGGGTTCGTAGATCTCCTCTACCATGTTCCTGTCGATTTCCGTCTCCTCTCCCCTCATGACCAGGGCAACTTCTTTTCCGGACTTCTTTGAGAGATCTCGGACCAGGCGGATCATTTTCTGGAAGGTGTTCTTGATAGGAACCATCCGCATGGACATGCTGATGCGCTGCAGTTCCGCAGTGATCCGGTTGAGCTGGACCGTATCCTTCTGGAGCTTTTGGTCCTTGATCTTCTGCACCTCGCTGTTCTGGAGCACCATGGACTGAGCGATCACTAGTTCCCCAACCATGTCCACCAGGTTGTCCAGCTTTTGGGTGTCGATGCGCACGGACGCGGCACTGTCCTTCGCCCGCCGTTGTTCCCGCAGGGCATCGGAGACTTCCCGCGTGGTTGCCAGTCCCTCCTGGATCAGCTCTTCTCCCAGTTTTTTACCGGAACTCTTGGTGCGCTCGATCACCACCTCCAGCGTAGGTTTGTCCACCACCCCCCGCTCCACAAGGATCTCTCCCACTCGCCGCACGGGAGTGCCCTCCGGGGACGGTTCCTCTGCCTTGAAATTCCTCACCCGATCCAGGAACTGGGACACCACCGGCGATGCGGGAATCACCGCCGATTCCTGATTCTGAACCTTTTCCAGTTCGTTGAGGAGCACTTTGAGGATATCGGAGCCCTGGAGCACAATGTCGATCACCGAATCGGAAATGCTCAGATTCCCGGAGCGCGCCGCATCCAGCAGGTTTTCCACTTCGTGACTCAAGTGATGAATGTCCTTGAGATTTAGAAAACCAGCCACCCCTTTGATGCTGTGGAACGGGCGGAATACCGCGTTGATGGCCTCCATATCGCTGGGATTGGCTTCCAGGGCAAGCATGTTCAATTCGATGGCGCTAAGGTGTTCCCTTGCCTCCTCTATGAAATCCCTGAGAAGCTCCGGGTCCTGGATTTCCGTCATCTCACCATCGACCGGCGTTTCTCCGCCGAATCCCACCCCACATTGACCCTCTCCCCCGGAACCGTTGGGACCGCGATCGTGAAGCTGGTCGTGGAGTCCAGGCAGAGTTGCGGAGGTCTCATGGGGATCCCCTACCTGCTGAAGGTCTTTCTCCACTTCCGCCGGCGGTTTCCCAGGGTGAGGTTCCTCCGTCCCTCCATTGGCATGCAGCGTGGCAATGATTGTGCGAATCCTCTGCCAGTCAACGTCGGGATCCTTTGAGTCCTCCAGAATGATGCGGTTGAAAAGCTGCCTCAGTTCAGCCAGGTTTCCCTCCCATCTTTTGGGGAACTCGGGATTTCCCTCCAGTTCGTCCAGGAGATTGAGGCATTCCCCCATCCCCATCAGGTCTTCAGGCCCCTCAATCACCCCATTGACCAGCCGATCCAGAATCTGTTCCATCATGATGACAGCCTTCTTCCTGTCGCTCTCTCCTCGAGAAGCTTCTCGGAGTCATTCACATCCCGCCGATATCCGTCTCCCTCCCCTGCAGCGAGGGGGGAAGCCCTGCGACAGCCTGTTGAAAACTCGTTTGACTCATTCCTGAGGCAGGATTTTTGCCAACTTTTCCCCCAACGTCGCGGCCGTGAAGGGCTTGACAATGTAATTGCTCACCTTGGCCTTTACAGCTTCCACCACGTTTTCCTTTTGCGCCTCGGCAGTGACCATAAGGAACGGAAGTTCCTTCGTCTTGTCGTTGGACCTCACATGCTTGAGGAGATCCAAACCGGTCATTTTGGGCATGTTCCAGTCGGAAATCACCAGATCCACAGGCTGCTTCTCCAAAATCCCAACGGCGGCGGTGCCATCCTCCGCTTCCAGGATGTTCTTGAACTCAAGGTCACGCAGAATGTTCCGCATGATGCGCCGCATGGTGGAAAAGTCATCCACGATCAACACCGTAAGATCTTTGTAAGCCACCGATCAACTCCTTCTCTCTTGAGAGCCGCATCTTTGAGCGTTTTCGAAAAACCCTTTTTCAATTGCCTCTCCAGCTCACGAGCTGAGAATCCTCAGAACCGTCCGCGGTATCTCGCCAAGGGAAACCACGCTCTCCACGGCACCGCAGCGCACTGCCTCCCTGGGCATTCCATAAACCACGCAACTCGCCTCGTCCTGCGCAATGGTGTGAGCCCCCGCCTGCCTCATTTCGAGCAACCCCTTGGCGCCGTCTTTGCCCATTCCGGTCATGATCACCCCGAGCGCGTTGGACCCGGCATGCTGAGCAACCGAGTGAAACAGGACGTCCACCGAGGGCCGTTGATGGCAAACCAAAGGTCCGTTCTTGATCTCCACACAGTAGGTGCCCCCACTGCGGCGCAGGAGCATGTGATAATTTCCGGGGGCAACGAGGGCGAGGCCAGGAAGAACCGAGTCGCCGTTTCTGGCTTCCCGCACTTCAATGTCGCACAGGCTGTTGAGCCTCTCAGCGAAAGCCGTTGTGAACCGGGGGGGCATGTGCTGAACGACGACGATGCCGGGACTCGTAGGGGGCATTTGGGTCAGCACCGACTTCAAGGCTTCCGTGCCCCCCGTCGAAGCACCCATGGCGATGATCTTGTGGGTGGTTGTCCTGAGGGCCTTGCTCCATTCCGCGTGACCGGGTTTCTGTGGCGAAGTGGCCCCACCCTGCTGTACAGGACTTAGTCGCGCTTGGGAAGCGGCTCTGATCTTCTCTACCAGCTGCACGCTCATGTCCCCTACAGAGTATGACCCTCCAGGCTTGGCAAGGACCTCTACCGCCCCGCATTCCATCGCTTCCAGGGCCATTTCGCTATTTTTAGGTGTCAGGGAACTGACGATGACTGCGGGAACAGGAAAGTATTTCATGAGCTTGCGCAGAAAACTCAGACCATCCATCCGGGGCATTTCAATATCCAGCGTGATGACATCGGGCCTCAGCCGGACGATCTTTTCCCTGGCCACATAAGGATCCGGGGCCGTACCGACCACTTCGATGTCTTCCTGCCGGGACAATTCCTGTGAGAATATCTTCCTCACGATGGCGGAATCGTCCACGATCAGGACCTTGATCTTCTTGCGAGGTGTAGCAGTGGCACCTAATTCAACACAATCCATCATAACCTCCGGCACACACACCCAGATGCCCAGTCCGTCTCATTTCCTAACAGGCCCGATTCCACCATTCCACCTTGCCCATGGATCTGCCAAAACAGAAAAAGAGCAGACCGGCATCGGCGGGGTCTCCGGAAGTCCCCGTCAAGTTCCTGAATTGTGGAATACCGAGTTCCCACTGGTTGTTCACGTCGAAGCGTGCCTTGTAGTTGCCCCCCACCATGTTGGCAAACTCCTTCATGGTGTCTTCCATGTCTTCCTGGGTCACATCCAGTTCATCGAGGCCCAGCAGATTCGCCGAGATCATTCGCGCGAACTCCTCCCTCACTTTGAAAGCGATGTCCACCCGCCCTTTGTTGTTTTTCAGTGATATGAACGACTCACAGTCGCTGTAGTGATCTCCGGGGCAATCTCCGTCGAAATCCACGAACATGAAGAACATGGTCTCGAGGACCTCAGAAATCGCATCCTTCATCGCTGAACGCTCTTGGAACCCCATCGCTTTCCCCCATTATCTGGCACAAAAGAGAACGAATCTCTTCCGGTTGAAAAGGTTTTCGGATATAGCCCTTCGCTCCCAGGTCCATGGCCTCCTGCAAACGATCCTCGTTGGATTCCGTCGTGATGAACACCACCGGAAGGTCCGACCAGGACTGATTGTTCCTCAGGGCCCGGATGAAGCCGATTCCATCCATGACGGGCATGTGTATGTCGGAAAGAACCAGGTCAATCCAGTGACTCTCGAGCAACTCCAATGCCTCCCGGCCATTTCCCGCCTCGACGCACTCCCCCATCTGAAATCCTGAAAGGTCCAACACCTTGCGGATCACTTTCCGCATGGATCTTGAATCGTCCACGATCAAAATGTTGTATGGCATGTTCGCCTCTTGAAGCTTCTTGTGCCGCGCCCTCTCTAGAGTTCAATCTCACCAAGGCCTGAAATCTTGACGAACACCCGGCCCGTGCTCATTTCCAGACGCACCGTGCGATTCACACTGCCGCCCACATGTTCAGCAGTCACCATGACGTTGTTGCGCCAAAAGATCTTTCGCATCGCCAGGTAATTCCTTTTTCCGATGTTGAACACGCCGTTTTCATCCAGGATCTGGGCACCCCCCACCGCTTTGACGATGAGGTTCTCCTTTCTGGCACCCAACTGGTAACTCTGTTTGAACAGCGAGGAAATGCCCGAATCGGCGAACATGGAAGGGTTTTTTCTGGCCTTTTCCTTGTCCATGGAGGACTCGGGAAGCATGTAATGAAGCATTCCTCCTGCTTTCACGTAGGGGTCGTAGATGATGACGGCAATACAGGATCCGAGGGAGTACGTGATGAGCACTTCCTCGGGTTTGTTGCTGATCGCCATATCCGCAACACCGACAACTCTCTTCATAAGTTACCCGATCTATTGTGATTCCCGGCAAGCAAGGAGCGGTTCATAGGATGAACAGCACATGCGCCGGCTGTTATCGGCAGTTGGGTCAGAAATCGGATTGCCTTGTAAGGACATCAAGCAAAATATTTGCCATCCTTTGCGGCGGAATATGAACATAGGCTTTTTTCTTCTGCCACCTTCCATTCCTTCCTCAGTACCCCCTTTGATACACTGCCGGCTTGACATAGGTGAGGGGATGAGACAGTCCGGTCAGACTCTCGGAGTGGCCAACAAACAGATATCCTCCCTGGGTGAGATAACTCGCCAACCTGTTGACCAGAGTTTCCTGTGTCTTCTTGTCGAAATAGATCATGACATTGCGGCAGAAGATACAATCGAATGGCCCTTTGAAGGGATAGTTATCGTTCAGGTTCAGGCGCCGGAAGGAAATGATCTGTTTGAGGTTGGTCGCCACCTCGTATTCCTCCTCCCCATTCCTGTTGCCCCTCCTTATGAAATAGCCATGACGCAGTTGGGGAGGGATCTTCTTGACCTTGTCCGCCGCGTAGACCCCTCGGCAAGCAACGTCCAACACCCTCGTTGAAATATCGGTGGCAAGAATGCGCAGGTCCCATTTCCGTGGATCATCCAGATGAGAGAGGATGGACATGGCCAACCCGTAGGGCTCCTCCCCCGTGGAACAACCCGCACTCCAAAATCTCAAGCGATTCTCACCTCTTTTGGATTTTCGGTCGAGAATTCCCGGCAGGGCGATGTTTTCCAGGAATTCGAAGTGCTGGGATTCCCTGAAAAAATAGGTGAGATTGGTGGAAATGGAATCCAGGAAGTGCACCATCTCGGGTGGGTTTTCCCCGGAAGTGATGTGATGGTAGTAGTCTTCATAGGAGGAAATTCCAGTGGCTCTCAGGCGCTTGTTCAGCCGGGCTTGCAGCAGGGCCTTCTTGCCTTCATGAAGACGTATTCCGCACTGCTGGTAGACCAGTTGACTGAATTGCACAAAGAGGCGTTCAGCCAGAATTCTGTCCATCTTCGTTTCCTTGATAAAAAGCGTTCTTTGCAGGGGATAGGACCACGGCGGGCAAGAGCTGTGGTTGATTTGCCCGGGTTCAACCAGTAATCGGCCCTGCCATGGCCTGACTTGAGGGAAAGAAGGGAGGGACCCTGCTCTTGTCGAAGGACCAGCGACGCTCAAACGAGAGGACAACGCCGCAGGATAAGGTTATGGCGGGAAGTGGGATTACTCGTCCTGATGTCTGAAGAGAGCTCAGTGGAAAACAGCGCATCCGTCTCCACCGAACATCGGAATGCTGGAAGACGCCGGTGTGGAGAGGTTTTTTGCAAACTTGGATCTGCGCACTTGGGCCAAGGTTAAAGGGAAGCTAGACCACCTGCTGGGAGAGGCACCGCGTTGGCTCGCGCCTAGGCGAGATAATCTCCTCGTCTCCATTTGAGGGATTCCACGTAAGAGAGCACCATCATTTCATCCGCAATCATGCGCATGGGGTGCTCTGCAGGCAGACCCGTCAAATCTTTCTCCATTTCTTCCATCGCTACGGACAAATCTTTGAACATTCCATCCAGGGACTTGAGACCCACCCTGGAATCCTTGAGGGCCTTTTCCATCGCTTCGAGGTTTTCCAGAGCGGCGGTCAGCGATTGAGCCGCGGAGCCAGTGCCGGTCTTATCCTCTGCAAAGCGGGCAGAAAGGTTTTCACAAGCCGTGCAGGCAGTGGTCCCAGAGACTACATTCGCACTCGTCGAACTCTCCGGCTCACGGCTCATCTCCCCTTCAAGGATCTGTCCAAACTGAACCCGGCCGCACGACTGTGCTCCGGTTGTCTTTTCGGGATTACCCCCGACCCCTTGAAACTTGACCCATTCATCGATCTTCATCCCCATATCCTTTACCGTATGCATCTGCCGTAAGCATCAAACCAACCAGCTCGTTTGCACGCGGCAGATTCGCAGAGCAAAACCTCTGCCAAGAGCACTGTCAAGGAATGCATGTGCTCTCCATCCTGAATGGCCAAGGATTGAGGGCGGTCTCTCAGGGAGGCTTGACCAGCAAACAAGGTGGATGAGAGGGACAAGAGCGCGGCAGGATTTTCCGATTGCCTGGAAAACAATGCCTAGTGTTGCTGGGGAGCTATCTGCTGCATGAAAATGGAATGTGAAGAAGAGCGGTAGTCTCCCCATCGACGGATTCCAGGGCCACCCGCACGCCGTAGGGTTCGAGAAGCCGCCTCACAGCAAAAAGGCCAAAACCCAGATAGCATTCATCCGTTGACGGGATCTCAGGAAGTTGCGCCCAGTGAGAATAAAAGAGATCAAAACATCTCCTCCGGGCTTCTTCCGAGGCGATTCCACACCCCGTATCCCGGAACGCGATTCGGATCCCGTCCTCCTCCAGAGCGGATTCCAGGACGAGGCGCTTTTCGGGGGATTGTCTCATAGCGGTGACTGCATTCTTGAACAAGTGCACCAGTGCGGGCAGAAGGTGCCTGCCGAGCACACGGACTAAGGGTAAATTCTTGGTGAGCCGGAGCTCCAACGTCACCTGGTGTTTGAAAAAGAGGTCCGACCTGAAGGTTTCAGCCAATTTGGTGAGAACCAGGTTTACATCCACTTCTGATTCATTGCGTTCGATTTCATGCAGGAGCATGAAACTGCGAAGCATGTCGGTAAGGGTCTTGATCTGCTGGCTCAGCTGCTCCAGGCGCCTTCCTTGCTTCTGAAGGAGCGCATCCAGAGCGGGGTCCACTGAAAGACCGCTTTCCTTGGCGCTCTTTTCGAGCTTTCCCTGGCTCCGAACCAGCACCTCCACCAGCATGGACATGTTGTGCAGCGGACCGTTGATGTTGTGGATCAGACCCTGAATGAACCCGCCGAGATGATTCAAGCGGTCCTTGGCGAGCAACGCCTCGATGCAGCGTTCATCTATGCCCTTCTGCGAATGACCCTCTTTCTCCGAAAGCGACTGCGGTTGATTGCTCATGATCGCCCTGTTCTTCCGTCCTCTCCATCACTGCAATGAAAGCATCAAGCGTATCCCCGTCAAACTGCTTGTTCCTGTTCCTCCGCAACTCCCGGACGGCCTCAGCCGTTCCCATCGCCCCCCGGTAGGCTCTTTTGGAAGTCATGGCATCGAACGCGTCGGCAACGGCCACGATACGCGCAAGGATGGGTATCTCCTCCCCTCCCAGCCCGTCAGGATATCCACTGCCGTCCCACCGCTCGTGATGGTGTCGAATGATGGACCTCTCCTCCAGAGTCAATCCAAGCTCGGCCACGATAGATTCGCCGATAACGGGATGCTTCTTCACCAGTTCGTATTCCTCCCGGGAAAGGGGAGCCGGCTTGTTGAGAATGCTGTCATGGATCCCGATCTTTCCGATGTCATGAAGGTATCCCACGGTCTGCAACGTCTCAAGTTGTGCCTCCGAACAACGCATCTCACGGGCGATCATCACGGCATACGTGGTGACGCGCTCCGAATGCTTGCCCGTATAAAGATCCTTTGCTTCGAGCGCGTTGACGAGGGATCTCAAGATCCCGTAGAAGTTCCCGATGAGGCTTTCGTAGAGGGCCATGTTCTCAACGGCAAGGGACGCCTTCTTGATGAGAAAGTCCAGTAGCTTCGTTTCCATGGGGGAAAGCCCCTCCCCATTTCCGTTGTGATAGCCCATGAGAAAACCGAACAACTCTCCCCGAATGCGCAGAGGCCAGCAAGACAGGGAAACATTGCTGGATAAGGTTCCGCCCAACAGGGCCCGGTGATTGGCAAGATCTTCGGAGGTGAGAATCAGATGGCTTCCTTGTCGGTTGAGTACACGCCTCAGGCTTTCGTCTTCCAGCACCATCAGTCCGGGGGATACTCCGCCGATGCTCTTGCCGTGATCGGCAATAAGGATGAGACTGTTCTGATCGGGGGGGAAGACAAAAAAGCTGGCTTTCTTGAGGTTGGTGAGTCTTGAAGCCAGCTTGACAATGCAGGGATACAGCTCGTCACTGGACCGGATTTCATCAATTTCCCTGGAAATCTCAAACAGCTTGACCTGTTCCTGGACCTTTTCCTCCAACTCCCGATTGACCACTTCAAGCTGTTTTTGTGCCTGTATTTCCAACTGCAAACCCAGATTCTCCAAGAGCAGCCTCTTTTCCTTAGTGACCCTCTCCAGGGCGAGGGCAACGTCCTGGAGAGTGAAAGGTTTGGTGAGAAAATCGGCAGCTCCCTTTCTCATGGCGTCAATCGTATACTCCATGGTGGGATAGCCGCTCATCATGACCACCGGGAGGCAAGGATCCTGACTCTTAAACGCTTCCAGCAACTGAAGCCCGTCCGAGTCGGGCAGCCTGAGATCGACAAAGGCACAATCGAAGGTTTCAGACTCGATCGCCTCCCGCGCTTCTCTGCCGGTGGCGCATACCTGCACCCGTTCATGGTCCAGCCTCTGGAGAAACTCCCGAAGAAGCCGGCCCAGAGCGATATCATCTTCTACTATCAACACTTTCATGGCTTGCTGGATTCGATCTTTTCAATGATGAACTTCTTGATCCGCAGGAACTCATGCTCGCTGATGGTCCCGTCTCGCCTCAACTCCTTCAGATTCTCCAGCGCATTCAGAACACGGGATGGATCTTCGTCGGGTACTTCCAGGAAACGCAAGGGCAGTCCGATGCCCGAAAAAAGACAAAGGGAACTCTCCTTGGAATTGGCGGCCTGCAAGCCTTTTTCTTCCTGGGACCGGATGTTCCTCGCGGCCTCGAGCAATTCCAGCTTTTGATGCAAGTTCTCCAGTTCCTTGAGGAGAAAGGTCTTTTCTCTCAAAATCCTCACCTTGTCGATGGCATTGCGCGTCGCGACGGTGATCTCCTCGATACGGAACGGTTTCTGAATGTAATCGTATGCCCCCAGGCGAATCGCCTCGATGGCCGACTGGAGACTCCCGTACCCCGTGATGATGATGGTGAGGATTTGTGGATGCTGCTGCCGGGCATGCTTGAGCAAAGTCAAACCGTCCATGCGGGGCATGTTCAGGTCCGACACAAGGATGTCCGCAGGCTCCTGTGAGAGCCTGTCGAGAGCTTCCACCCCATCCGAAGCAAGGACCACTTCGGCCCCCTCCTTACGGATGGCATCTTCGAGGATCTCACGACACACTTCATCGTCATCCGCGATCAATACCTTGATTCTTTGCTCCAAAACGGGATTGTCGGAGTCCTTCATGAGTTCGTCGCCCAAGAACCTGAAAGAGAATTACAAAAAGAGTGTTCCAAGCCATCTTCCAAGGGACCGCCCCCAGGCCAAGGGATTTCTCCACGCTTCCTTTGCACCGTTTGCACTTTATTGATTCCTATAAAGATTCAAATCTTCGCGTCAAGGATCACCCCCTTTTTTCCCTGGAGATTTCCCGATTCTTGGGCTCTATTCCCAACAGAAATTCCCCCGACGGATCCTTGCGAATGCTCATTGACTAACGCGGTCTTCCCCTCCACCGTTTCGTTCATCTCTTGGGCGGAGTTGAAGGATTGCGTGTCCCCGTCCTGCTTTCCGCCTGCATGCGTTTCCGAGTCGTCCAACTCCGGCAAGTGTCCGAGGATCGGCGGTTCATGTTTCGCCCTCCGATCGTCGCCAACCTTTCCCGGAAGAGCCTTCTTGCTCTTGGCGATGGGCTTGATGACCCTCGACCTCTTGTTGGAGAATTCAGGAACCAGCTTCGGATCCGTCGTCACTGGCTGCAGGGAGTTGATTTTGATGTCCATGTTCCCCGGTCCTCTACCGGCAGACAGCCAGACCTCGTCTCCCGGCGAAGCTTCTACCATTTGAAACGCCCCTTGCCCTTCCCTCCGTCTCCCGTATCCACCTCTGGGGGAAGACCTGCGAGGAAATGGACCAACTGAACGGCAAGGGCCTTGGCCATGGCGGGATATCGCTCGGCAGGGGCTCCTTTTTTTACGCTCCAGAAAAGGTCCACTTCCTTTCCCGGGTTGGAGGAGGCCTTTTGGCCAAGATCCCACGCCACGGTCCCCGATCGGGCATCCAAAATCTTGACGGCAATGTCTAGATGCGTCGGCATGCTACCGGATCCATCCAGAAGATACTGAATGGTTGCTTCCATGATCAGGTCGCATTCAAGCGTCCTCGCCAGCCACACCGCCTCTTCCTGGCTTGCGGCGGAGCGGGCAAAAAACCTCACATCTTTAAAAAATCCCGGTTTGAGAAGTTCCTGAGCGTAGATTCGGGCAATCTCATCCCCTGCGGCGCTCATTTGCGCCGGCCCCTTGAAGCTCAGAACCCCCAAGGCAGCCCCCCCATAGTACTGGATGTTCGATCTTCTGAAGACATCGATGGGCTGCAGTTCGACCCTCGGGCCGTGGGAAAACGCCCGCGATTCCCCAGCGCACCCCAGAGCCGCCACCAACACTGTGACAAGACACCACAAAGGCCGCCATGCCCCGGGCATTCTGCCGCTGAACTTCATGACCCCTCACATATCAAATACCCGCAGATTTGACACCTCAAGAAATCTCAGGACACTGCAAAATCGTCTCCCTTCGCGCTGGCAAAGGACGTCAAACTGACGCCCCTTTCCGCGCAAATTCGGAAGATCAGAGGAATCGCTGGAGGATCGCCTTCAATTTTTCGAAACTCAGCGGCTTGGACAGGACGAGGTCGATTCCTTCCCGGCTCAAGTCCTCTTCTTCGTATTGCGTGCCCCAGCCCGTGATGAGAATCACAGGAACCAATGGGCTCCTCTCTTTGACCCTGCGGGCAATCTCCCAACCACTCACCAGCGGCATGCCCATGTCGGAAAAAACCAGGTCGAAGTCCTCCGTTTCAATGAGGGAAAGGGCCTCTTTGCCGTCGGCCGTGGCGGAGACCTTGTGGCCGCTCATGCGGATCATGTCCCGAAGAAGCCTAAGGATTTCCTCGTCGTCGTCCACGAGAAGCACGTGCCTCGGAGAAGATTCCTGGGGCCCGTTGGAAGGAGCTCGAAACCGTTGCTGGCCGTCGACCTTGGGCAGATGGATCCAGAACTGGCTTCCAGTCCCAGGTTCACTGACCACCCGGATGTCCCCTTTATGCCGGTGGATGAGGTTCCAAGCGACACTGAGACCGAGTCCCGAATTGGAAACTCCTTTAGTGCTGAAAAAGGGATCGAAAATTCTGCGCACAACGTCAGAAGCCATGCCGCACCCCGTGTCTCGAATTTCAATGATGGCTTCCTGATCGTCGCATGCAGTGAAAACCTTGAGTACACCTCCGGCGGGCATGGCATCCACGGCGTTCAGAACGACAGCTGCCAACGCTTCCCGCAAATCAGAGGGACTCACACGGGCCAAACACGTGGGAGCGAGATCCAGTGTGAGATCGATGGATTTGCCGTGCTTTTCCATGGAATCTTTCCAACGGGGGCGAGTGAATTCCACCACATCCCTGACAATCTCGTTGACATCCACCACGCCGGCGATGCTGTCGGCATTGCCCTCCTTTCCCGCAAAGGTCTGGAGTCTCTTGAGCGTCTGTGCTGCGTCTTGCACGGCGGATTCGATGTTCTGAAGGCGGCTCCGGGCCACCTCGTCCTCCACGTGGAGCAGCAGCAACTGGGTGTTTCCCAGGACCCTCATGAGCATGTTGTTGAAATCATGGGCCACTCCGCCAGCCATGGTACCCAGGGCAGCGAGTTTTTCCGTCCTCAGGAGCTGGTCAGAAAATGCCTTCTTTTCCGACATGTCGTAAATCACTAGGAGGTATCCCCTCGTCTTTCCCTCCTCATCGGGCAACCCCGTCAGAAACACGTCGACCTGTTGCTGCCTTCCTCCTGGACCCGTCATGGACACATCCAGCAGAAGCTTCTGTTCGGTTTTTGCCACCTCTTCCATCAAGTCCCGGAAGACCTGAGGGTTTTTGAAAAAGATCTCCGGCGAGGCGCCAATGGCCGCCGAGGCTTCATCGCCCTGGAATTTCAGCATGCTCCTGTTGATGCGGACCAGCACGCCCTCCGCATCCAGGAGGCAGATACCCTCAGGCGCATGATCAATGATTTTCTCCAGGATCTGGTTGGCCTGAGTCAGTTCTCGATTTCGCTCCTCATAGGCCCTCGTTTTTTGCTCCACCTCGTATTCTAGGATTTGGTTGGCATCCCGAAGCCGTTCGTTCATAAGCGCCGTGGAGATGAGTTGGCCAATGATGTTCCCCATGAGGACCCAATTGCGCTGCTTTTCATCCGAGAACTTCCTCGGGTGGGAGGCACTCATGTTGAGAATTCCCAAATCCAGCAGTGGAAGGCACACCAGGCACGCAGGGTTCACGACGGCACTGTTCTTCCGGGGAATTGGTTGGCTGTTGGTATCCTCAATGAACACCGGTTCGCCGCTTTCAAAGACTTTGCTCGCCACATCTCGCCCTGAGCGGAATTTCAGGTCACGGTGGTAGGCAAAGTCCACCTCCTCGTCCAGGAGTTCCGGGAGCCCATATGCGGCAACGAAGCAAAGGCTTTTTTCAGCTGCATCCCAGAGGGCGATGGAGCAGTTCTCGAAGTCCGTCTCCTCCATGACGATCCGCACCAACTCCTCGCACGTCTGCTTCACGCCGAGTTTCCTGGGAAGCAATTCCATGAGGCGGTAGAGCATTGTGAGGACACCGGTCTTCTCCACTTCCTTGCGCCTCACTTCCAGCAGTTCGTTTCTCAGGAGTTCCTCAATATTCATCACTCTGCTCTCTTCAGTTCAAGAGTCGCCAAAGTCGGTCCACTTCCTCTCCCACCTGAGCCACTTTCCCCGCGTGCTTCCGCCACTCCTCTTCCGGGATGCGGAGATCGGCACAGAGAGAGGCAACATGATCCATACCCACAAGTTCGCCCTGCTCCCTCATGTGTGCCAGCAGATGCCCCAGTGCCACCATCTTGACCGCAGGCCGCATGGACGGGCTTTCCTCCGGGGCGTGATGGTATGCCATGACGAAATGGTAAACGGCGGGGAGGCCCCAACGAAGGGCAATCCATTTTCCCACCTGGGTATGGGTGAGGCCATGGCCCCGCTCAGCCACGTGAAGGGGAATCCCCTGCTCGGCGGAAATCACCTGGACCCTTTGATAGTGGCCATGGAAGTGCACAAGCATGACCAGCCACCCGAGATCGTGGAGCAAACCCAGGTCGTAGGCCTCATCCCCCCTCACCCACGGCCTCACCCGGGCGATTTCGGCGGCGTGCTTCGCTGTCATGAGGGCATGTTTCCACAGTTTTTCCCTCTCCCGGCGGCTGTCATTCTCCTTGACCGGGAAGCTTGCCATGAGCAGTTCAACAAGGCAAATGGACTTCACTTCATGGAACCCGATTGTGAGGATCGCCCTGGAGAGAGTTCTCACCCCTCCCCTGTGGCCGTAAAAAGCCGAGTTGGCCATCCGAAGGATTTTGGCGCAAAGAGCCTCGTCGTGCCGAATGAGATGCTCCAGATCTGCTGCAGAGGCGTTCTCATCCTGCACAATCCCAAGCAGTCTCTGCAGGGAGCACGGCAAGGGAGGAAGTGCGTCCAATTGCGCGGATACCTGTTCCATGTGTACCCCCCCCTCGTCTGAATGACCATGGTGCATCTCAAAACAGTCTTCGAAATAGAGGTGATGATGCGGCGTGCCCGGCAGCTTCTGCCTGCCGATCCTCACGCAATCAACCAACTATCATTCCATCGGCATGAGGACTTCACCAGTGAAGGCTTTTCTGCATGACAACGGCTCTCTAGGGCGGGCAAAACAAATTGACCCTTTCGAGGAAATACGCATTCCCCCGGAAGGGCCAATTTTTCTTTCTAATGATGGTCGACGTGTTTGACGAACGGGTCTTTCAGTAGCCACTTTGATTCTCTACGGGCGAACCGCGCAATCCCGCAGCGAGATTCAGATTGATATTGATGATGGCGTTGAGCTTTTCAGGTGAAGGGTAAGCCATGACCTCAAAGATTCTCCTGTCAATGAACGCACTCAGCATCAGAATGTTCCGCCGTACCTCTCTGGGCAGAGGGTTTTCTTCCTTTGTCAGTTCCGTCTGAAATATGCTCCAAATAAGTTGATTGAACCTGAGCGCCTCATCCAGCTTTCCGTTCGATCCCCCATTTTCCCAGGTTTCCTGGCAATCCTTCAGGGCCATGGCCGCCTTGGTCAGAACATTCGCCTCGATTTCACGACCTGAAATCGTCTGCATCTGGACTTTCTTATACGCTCCCACTTGAGCTGAGTGCATGATCCAACAACTCCTTTTCATAGTCGATGAGTTTGCGCGTGAGCTTCAGCGCCTGATAGTATTTTGCCTGAAGGATGAGTTCACTGATCTGGTCGATTAGAACCAGCGTGCTCGGCGCCGCCTTCACCACGTCCTGAACCAGCTGCCAGTAGGTGTTGTGATGGTTCACAAGCCCCGTTTCGTCAATGTACATGAGTTGAATCACGAAGTAGATCCTCCGGCAGGGGGTATTCGCGTCTTCCTCCCCCATGATGTCCTTTTGACGGAGGATCGGAACGTTGTTCTCCACAATGAAGTCCGCGCGGGCATCGCCGTTTTCTATGACGGCTCCGCCCAGGATGAGTCGCTCGTGAGGCTTGAGTGTGATTTTGAGGGCCATTTTTTCAGTATAGCAGTTCCGCTAATGCGGCACTGGCATTCGTGAGGCTGACGAACTTGGCACTGCTCAATGTCTCCTGCAGCAAAGCGCTCATCCGGCCAACCGCCGCCTCTTCGTCCTCTGAAAGTTTCATCTGCTCACCGTAACTGGGGTAAAGCTTATGGGATTCCAGGGACCTTTTCAAGGAGTTGATGATTGCCTCTGCATCTTCAGCCAGCGCCTGTCTCCTGGAATCCAGGATTTCACGGCCGGCGTCCAGTCTCTGCAGCGCAAGATAGACCTCTTCATCGCTCGCATCCGGTTTCAGCTCGGGGATGTCCAAGCCTTCCAGGTTCAGCTGAATCTCCCCCTTGTGGACGGTCCTCAGCTGCCCGTCTTTTTCAACCAGGAATTCCCAGTTCCCCCCTTCACGGTACTCGGTGGGAGGGAACATCTTTGCCCCGGCCCCTTCCTTCTCCGGTGGTATCGCCAACTGTGCCATCTGCGAGCGGAGGCCGTTGTAGCTCTCAAGATACCTGGCCCGCTCTTCGGTCCCCGGCGGAAAGGGAGGATAGTTCTTTACGATGCTCTCAAGCTTGGATTTCATCTCCCCCAAGAGTTCACCGATCTTTTCCATGGCTGAGTCGGCATGCCTGATGGTTCTTGCGACCTTGTTCAGACTGGAGTCAACCGATCGCAGACCATTCAGCTGACTCGTGGAAACCTTGATCCACCCATGGTTTTCAACTCCCGATGCAGGGTCGCCTTTTTCCGTGCCGAGCCGCAGATTGAAGCGATCCACTGCCATCCCTGAATGACCGATGTCAGGGACCGAATGATCGTTCGATACTTTGAAGGGAGTCATGGCTCAATCCTCCTGAGGATGTGCGCACGGGGAGGACAATCGCCTCCCCGTGCGATAATCTACCAGCCCCTCAGGAACTCATGGGTTAGAACAGCCTAAGGACTGACTGGGCCGTCTGGGATGAAAGGCTCAACGCCGTCGTCCCCAGAGCCTGGCGGGTCTGGAGCATGAGCATGTTGGCGCCTTCCTCGTTCATGTCCGCCAACGTCAGCTGGTCGGCACCGGTCGTCAATGTCGTGATCATGTTCGTCGTGAATTCCTGCCGCGTGGTGATGACGCTGAGGTTGGAGGCCAAGGCCGCAGACTCGGTTCTCAGTGTTGCCAGAGCGGCGTCCAAGTCGGCAACCGCCGCATCGATGTCGGTGTCTGCGACCCACGCATTGGCAGCCGCGTCGATGGCCAGTCCGGTGGAATCGGCCGCAAAACCTTCGATCGTCAGAGAACTCGTGCCATCCTCATTGAAGTTCACCTGAAGATCAGCGTTATCCAGGAAGTTGGTTCCCTTGTATCCGGAGTCGCCGGCAAGCTGGTCGATTTGTGTGCGCAAGTCATCGTATTGACCTGCAAGACCGGCGCGACCGGCAGCATCCGCAGACCGGGCAGCCTGGGCAAGACCCTTGGCGGATTCGATCAAACCGGTGATTCCCTTGATTCCGGCATCGGCGGCCTTGATCGCCTGAATGGCTTCGCCCATCCCGTCTTTCAACGCGGAAAGGTCGGATGCCCTGTTCAAATGGGCCTGAGCAGCAAAAAAGTTCGTGGGATTGTCCAGAGCGCTGTTCACCTTCTTGCCGCTTGCCAGTCTCTCTTGAGTCCGGTTGAGAAGGCTGACGGTGTTCTGCAGGCTGACGAGGTTCTGTCTCATTCCACTGGTAAGGGAAATGTCATTCAGTGCCATGGTGTGTCTCCTTTTCTAGGTTGAGGTCCGGCAATTCTTGCCGGAGATTTTGATGGGTCGCCGCGATCCCCGCGGCCTTTCAATAACATCTAAAGAACCTGATCTTGCCTTTTCCTTGGGTCGTCTCGTCCCCCTTTCCTCACACTTGTCGCATTTGACACAGTGATCGGATATTTCTGGCGGCAACTTGACAAAAATTTTTCTTCACGCATTTGTCTATTGGAATCAACCAGCTGGAGAGGTTACCCTCCGGGCTGCTGCCTCCTTGCTGCGGAGGATGGAGTTTGCGTCCTGCAGGGAGGATAGGGTGGTTGGGAAAATTCTGAAGGCGGGGGGAATCTTTGCTCTCCGCCCAAGTCCCGACATTGGGACGATGTCGAGTCAATCCCAAAGAGATCGCCGGAGTGAGCGTCGGTTGCGAGGGCGCTCTTCAGGTGATTGCAATGGCACGGCTTGATTGTCTCATGAAGTGAGGAAAGTCCTCGTCTCCCTCACCGCCTCCACCAGGTCGGCCAGGCACCGGTCCATCAAGTCAGAACTGATCCCCAGCTCTGCAAACACCGCGTCCTGGTTGGGCTGCAGAAAGCCGTCCACGCCACAGCCGATCCCCAGTGCGGAAACCATCCGGTCGGCCACGTACACGAGGGAAGCCAGATCCCGGTTGCTTTCGGCCTGCTGAGGCGAGTGGTGGTATCCCACGGCAGCGATCACTTCCCTAGGGAGCTGCCACTGCTCGCCGATGAGGACACCCAGTTGCTGGTGGTCGATGCCGAGGATTTCCCTCTCCGCATCCAGGAATCGCATGCGCTTTTTCTTGATCAGGGTCAGAATGGAATCAAAATAACTCTCCACAAAATGGCTCAGAACGGTTTTCCCAATGTCATGCAGCAAAGCCGCCGTGTAAGCCGTGAACAGATCCCCCAACCCAAGATGCTTTCCCACGATCTCCGTCATGAGGGCCGTGGCGACGGCGTGCTCCCAAAGTTCCCCTTCCCTCAGATCATAGCCAACAGGGGTTTTGCCGGCATAGTAACGCTCGGAACAAGCGGTCACAATGACCTGGATCAGTTGCTGCTCCCCCAGAAAGACTATGGCGTCACGAAGCGAGCTGATGCTGTGCCGTCTTGAAAAGTGAGGGCTTTGGCTGAACGCCAGCACCCTGGCCGTGATGACGGGATCGTACTTGATCACCGCCTCGATCTCACCCAGAGGTGCCGTCTTCTGGATGAGGGGCATGACCTTCCACACCACGTCGGGAAAAGGCGGCAGTTTTTTAGCGGCTTCAAGCACTTCGTGCAACAACAAAGAAGGCGAAGGGTACAATGACATCATTTGCTCCTGAACTGAAATGAGACAAGGCGAAAGAGGCCTTGCCCCTCTCGATCGAATGACCACTGTCAAAACTTGAATACTATTTGTGAAACGGCTATTCTTCCCATCGATGACGGACGGATTGCTCAACCCGGAGGGGAAATCTCCATCCGGCGAGGAAACTCTGAAACTCCCCGTTCACAGACCCGACGTCCATCTCTCCAGGCAGTTTTTGATACCGACTTGTGTTCGCATCACGACTGTGTTGCGGAAAGTGACAATGTGGCACAGCCTCTTTCGGGCCTTGAGGAGTCGAAGGGCGCAAGGCCTTATGTGACGCTGCTTCGACTGCAGCCACGTATCTAACCGGTCCACGGTTCCTCAATTCAGAGATCATGCCAACTCCGCTAGACAAAGCTTCCTTCGAGGATTTTCACACACTGGGCCTCGAACCCGGCGCCTCCATCGAACAGGTGAAGAAAGCCTACCGGGAACTGGCCAAACGCTGGCATCCGGACCGCTTCCAGCAGCAGTCGGCCCAGGACCGCAAGCGTTCGGAAGAGAAGTTCAAGGAAATCACCCGCGCTTATACACGCATTTCCAAGGGTCTGAAGGCGGGAAGGAAGGCGCCGCACCAGCAATGGGCAGAGAAATACCCGGGAGGTGGTCAAGGATTTGACGACCGTGGGGAGCCTGGCGTAAACGGGGCGAAGGATCGGCATGCCGCCAAGGGGAGGCAACCCGGAGGAAGGGATAGGGGCGTTGCGGAGGCGGGACGCAGCTCACGGGTTGCCATCTCGGTTCGACACATCCTTTGGGCCGCCATCGCTCTAGTCACCTGCGGACTCCTCCTCACCCTCGTGCCACATTCGCCTTCACCGTCCCGCAAAGTGCCTCCCGCCACCCCGCCCGTTGAGGCCGGACGTTATGCTCTCCCTTCACCCCAAGCGGATGTCGGGGATCCACAACAGGACGACATTGCGAGTTCTCGGCCTGGTTCCGAGGGGGCGGCGAGGCTAAGCCCTACTCCGGATGACTCGAGCCTTCGGGAGGATGCAGGAAAGGATACACAGGCACCTCACTTCACGATCGGATCCAGCAAAGCCGAAGTATTGAGGGTTCAGGGACCGCCGACCCGGGTTCGCGGCCAGACATGGATCTACGGCCTTTCGGATGTCCAGTTCCGGGAAGGCCGCGTGTGGCGCTACAACAATTTCGACCATTCTCTTAAGGTCCGGCTTCTGCCCGCCCGCACTCCACCGCCCCATTCTCCTGAGTTTTTCACGGTGGGATCCACAAGGGATGAAGTCCTCGCCGTCCAGGGAACTCCCACCCGAGTCGACGGCAACAAATGGACCTTCGGCTTCAGTGAAGTGCGCTTCAAAGAAGGTCGCGTTGAGGACTACGACAACTATTTCGGCAATCTCAAGGTGAGGCTTCTGCCGTCCCATCCATCCAGCACGCCTCCAAGGCGGGATTACTTCACCATTGGTTCCACCAGGGACGAAGTGCTCGCCGTGCAGGGCACTCCCACGAGCATCCAGGGAAACTTCTGGTTCTATCATTTCTCCAACATCCTCTTTCGGGAGGGAAAAGTCCAACACGTGGTCAACGCTGCGGGAAACCTGCATTTCATTTCGCCGGAGGAACTGGCAAGAAGGGAAAAGGCCCCATGAGGAGATGGAGTGGAGAAAACGCGGGCAAAGTGTTTGCCTCAGGCACCCACGACGCGAGAAGCCGCACATCTAAAGTGGTGGGATGAAAAACGCGGAGAGCACGACTGCGAAAAGTTTTCGGGATCATTTCCAGCCGTCCTTTGTCGTGCTCTTCGCGTTCATTGCATCGAAAGGATGGATTTGCCCAGAGGATCGGATCAATAAAGTCCGAGCAAATTTCCCGCCAGAATGAGAAGTCCCGCCGCAGCGATGCGTTTGACCACCAGAGGACTCACTCTCTTTGCAATCTGAGGGGCGATGAAACCCGCCAAGATGGCCGCAGGAAACATGATGAGAAAGAAGAGCAGGTCGAAATTGCCGAACTGATAATGGCGCGCCGTACCCATGAGCGTGTTGAAGAAAATGGCGAGAAGGGAACTGCCCACCACCACGTACATGGGAAGCCCCAAGCCGACGGTCATGAGTGGAACCATGAAAGGTCCGCCTCCGAAACCGAACATGGAGGAAACCACTGCGATGAGAAAACCTCCGATGCATCCCAGGAGCACGTTGACCTTGAATTGTACGCCCCAGAATTCAATCACCATGATATGTTCTCCTCTTCAAGCGGGTTTTATGTCAAACTTTGTCCATCACTTGGAGGCCTTGCGCCGGGCCGATTCTTCCGCTTTCTTCTTGAACTCCCGCAAAATGGCCTGCTCCTTCTTGTTCCTGGCGAGGTAACCGGAAGTGGTTTGCCAGAACATGAGTCCTGCCAAGATGATGAGGATCCAACCAAACACGAACTTGAACTGGTCCAGAGTGATCAATTCCGTGAGCTTTGGGCCGATGAATCCTCCCAGGACCATGGCAAGTCCGATGGTCACCCCGAGCTTCCAGCTGATGAACTTGATCTTGGAGTAGTTGTAAATACCGCTGGCTTGGGAGAACAAGACGGTGGGCATTACCGTCCCCGCCACGATGGTGTGGGGGAGGGGCCAGATGGAGACCAGCAATGGATTGAGGATGAAACCTCCACCGGCGCCCATCAGCACCCCGAAAATGGCGATTGCGAGGGTGAGGAGGAAAGGTCCAAAAAAGTTGAGACTCGTGCCCGCATTGCTCAGGTAGAGATAGGGAAATGCGATCTTGTTTTCTATTGTGACAGGCTCGCTGCTCGCATCCTTGCCTGCCACCGCCCTGACCCTATAGTTGCCGGGGGCCGAGCCGGAATCGATGTTCAGTTTCGCGGCAAAGGCACCGTCCGGTTTCACTTCCACATTGGCCGCAAACACTTTGCCGGGGGTTCTGAACCTCGCTTTCACAAGCTGCATGGACCGCTTTCTGTTCTCCTTCTCATCCATTGCCGGCAGGAGCTCACCCCTGGAACCCACGACACTGCCCATGAGAGTGGCTTGGTAACGCTCAATCTTGGCCTTTGCCGGAGCCGAATAGGCAGCCTCGGCATCCAAATCCTTTAAGGCCTGAGAATAGCTCCATCCCTTGCCCTGCTTCTTCACCTCGTCGAGTTTGCCCTGGAGTTCCTTGGGTACTAGAATCCGGTACATGGCGGGCATCTGATGCGTCATATAGAGGACGTAGGGCCTTTTGCCGGTCTCCTTGTCCGGCTCAGAATCGAAACGGGACGCACGGACCTGATCCTCAGCCCAGACTTCCACATAAACCGGTCTGCCCGGCGGCGCCGTGCCCGTGATGGCTACGGTTCCTCCGTTGTTCAGGGATGTCTTGTCGAGGGTCAGGGTTACGGACGCCGATCCCTCCGGCTTCTGGGCCTCCAGTCCAGGAGAACCCTGGACCCCCGGCAGTTGATGTTGCGCAAAAATGCCGCTTTGAATCATCATGAATGCCGTTGCGCTCAGGGCGACAACGAGCGAATACCAAAAACGCCTCATCGCATTCCTCCCTCTTGAATCCAGTTTACTCCACTTCCCTTCAACCTCATCCTCCACACTGGAAACCCGACTCTGAGGTCAGCAGAAAAGCCGCACCATCAGAAGGGAAAATTCAAAAGAAGCAAGGTCTTACTACGATTAGAGAGGGAGAAGTCGGGCGGTCCGCAAGAGGGTGAGGCATTGAAATCTAAAAGAGCGCGATCAGCACTGGAACGTCAGAAGCGATTCGAGTCTAACCTCTCAATACGCAGCACTCCGCTTAGTCTGCGGAATGACTGCTTTCATTATAAATTGACACGTGTTCGAATAGTAATTACTGAAAAGCTGTGATTCAACTCGAAAGCTTCATTTTCTTGCTCCGGCGCATACGCTCTCCTTCTTTATCACAATGCCGCGTGGTTGATGGATGCGTCCCAATGCGGGTGAGGACTTCACGGCGTGTGCCTGCAGCCTCTCTTTGTACACGGCTGCAACAAAAGGGAGATTCTCTCAATCCGCCTCTCAGGCAGGCGGAGGTGTCTTAGTAAAGGGAGTCATTTTCCCCCACAATGCTTCTCGACGAAAAAAGTGCATCGTTTTTCTAGACTATTTAACTCACTGAATGGATTGATTTTCTCAAGTCCTTCAGACATAATGCCGCGAATTTCGTAGACGGTTTCCGAAGAAAGGATGGAAGCATGCCAAAGGACGTTTACAGCCTGTGTTTCATGTGTACGGTGAGATGTCCCATCAAGGTGACGGTGGAAAACGACGAAGTGAGGTGGATTGAGGGAAATCCCCACGTGCCCGGCATCGACGGCGCTCTCTGCGCCAAGGGGTCGGCGGGCCTTGCCTTCCTCAACGACCACGAACGGTTGCAGTATCCCATGATCCGCACGGGGCCGAGAGGGGGAGGGCAGTGGAGGAGGGCCACCTGGGATGAGGCCCTGGACCATGTGGCCGAAAAACTGAAAGGGATCATCGCCCGGGACGGAGCCAGGAGCATCCTGTTCGGTGAGCGCACCAACCTAAACACGCACATCAGCAAGACCTTCATGAAGGCTCTCGGATCCCCCAACTACTTCACACACGACGCTTTGTGCAAAGGGTCCGTGAACACCGCTTTCCGAAGTCTCACGGGCTACACGGATGCGCAGGTGGGAATTGACTACGCCAACACGAGACATATGGTCCTGTACGGTCGCAACATCTTCGAATCCCTGGAGATCAAGGCCATCAACAACTTGCTCGATGCTATGGAAAGAGGCGCAAGGCTCACCTATATCGATCCCAGGGTGTCCATCACGGCCGCTAAGGCGAACCGCTACTGGATGATCCGCCCCGGAACCGACCTCGCTCTCAACTACGCCCTCATGCACATCATTCTCAAGGAAAGGCTATATGACGAAGAATACGTGAAGCGCTGGATCTCGGGTTGGACCGAACTGCAAACCTTTGTGGAACCTTACACTCCACTGTGGGCCGAGAAGGAGACGGGTATCCCGGCAGGCGAAATGATCGTCTTCGCGCGGGAAATCGCCGCAGCCAAGCCTTCTGTGGTATTTCATTTCGGATATCGCGGTTCCCATCATCCCCACGAACTCTATTTGCGGCGCTCCATAATCATGCTCAATGCACTCATGGGAAGCATCGAGGCCCAAGGTGGGATTTTCTTCAAAAAGGGACCTAAGGCTGCGGGCCACCCGGATATCGGCAAGTACGTCGACCAGGAGTTCCCTAAGATCACGGAACCGAGGTTCGACGGTTCCGGGAGAAACCTCTTTCCCGTTGCGGATGCCTCCCACGGCAATCCCCAGATGTTGCCCCACGCCATTCTCAACGAGGATCCTTACCCAATCCGTGCGCTCATCGCCAACCGGTTCGAGCCCCTCACCTCCATTCCGGCCACGGAACACACCAGGAAGGCACTGGACAAACTGGACCTCTTGGTAGCCATTGAGGTGAATTTCAGCGAATTCGCATGGTACGCCGACGTGGTCCTGCCCGAGTCCACATACCTGGAACGGTCGGACTCCATCCAGGTGGCGTCGGGGTTGAAGCCCCAGCTTTTCATGCGCAGACAGGCCGTCACCCCCCGTTTCGACACGAAACCGGGCTGGCTCATCATCAAGGAACTGGCCGACAGGATGGGGATCGGCCATTATCTTCCATACAAAACCATTGAAGACATCTGGAACCATCAGCTGGGCAAAATGGGCGTGAAGATTGAGGACTTCGACGCCAAGGGATTTGTTCCCCTTTCGGACAAAGCCATCCTGTGGGACCGAAAGGACGGTATCCAGTTCAAGACGCCTTCCGGGAAGATAGAACTGGTGAGTTCGCTTCTCGAAAACGCGGGCATTCCCTCCTTCCCACCCTATGAACGGCAGCCGCCCATGGAGGAGGGTTCTTTCCGGCTCACGGTGGGCAGATGTGCGGCGCACACTCAGGTTTCGACCCAGAACAACCCATACCTCAGCGAACTTGTCCCGGAAAACCGGCTCTGGATCAACGCAGGGGCAGCTGCGAAACTGGGCATTAAGGACAACGACCTTGTCGAGGTGTCCTCCAGCCATTCCACGGCGAAAATCCGGGCCAAGGTAACCGATTTCATCCACGCCGAGGCAGTTTTCATGCTCCACGGATTTGGGAAAACCGTGCCGGTGCAGACGCGAAGCTACCAGAAAGGGGCCAGCGACGCACTCCTGCAGGAGAACATATCGGACAACGCCGGCGGCAGCCCCGCTCTCGACTGCACGGTGGTCAAGGTTCGCAAGGCAGCGGGTTGATTCGGACGAGCATTGAACGCTTCCATCGAACGCTTCCATCCGGCTTGTTCCCTGTCGACAACCCGGCGTAAGTGCCGAAAAATGCCCATGGGAACACAGGGGACCATCATACGTTTTCCAGCCGCCATCAAATGGATCTCCGTGACGAAAGGATCCTTCCATGAGTCAATATTATCTTTTCCAAGACCAGAAGAAATGCATCGGTTGCCTCAGCTGTGAAATTCACTGCAAGATGTACCAGGGGATGCCCGTCGGCCCCCGACTCGGCCAGGTCATGACGGTCGGGCCCAAGATGGTCGGGGATGTCCCCCGCATGTCTTTCGTGTTCATGCCCTGTTTTCACTGCGAGGAACCTTGGTGCGTGGCCGTCTGCCCCACAGGAGCGATGCGCAAGCGGCCCAAGGACGGAATCGTCTACGTGGAACCCTCTCTTTGCGTCGGCTGCAAGAGTTGCATCTCAGCATGCCCGTGGGGAGCTCCCCAGTGGAACCCCGAAACCGGGAAGGCGGTCAAATGCAATTACTGCATGGATCGCATTGATCAGGGACTCAAACCCGCCTGCGTGACGAAATGCGTTACCCACTGCCTGCATTTCATGAAAGCGAGCGAACTGGACACCACGCGGCGGGAACGCTTTGCCAGAAACGTCGCTTTTGAGCTGGAAACCCTTGTGAGCGGCAGGTAGTCAGGTTCCCGGGATTTTGCGCCGAAGCATTTGGAGGCTCGAGCCTTTCATTTACGGGAAGGGCGCCGGGTGTCTTTTCCCGGGAACCGTCAGGAACATGCAGAGATCGGAAACCGGTCGTTCACAGGTCTGTGAAGCCCTCCGATCTCATATCATGCAAGCATGGATGGAGTTGACCACCGTGATGTTACCCAGAGCCGAAGCGCTTCCCGCCCCCTGCCACATGGCCTGTCCTGCAGGAATCGACGTCCCGAGTTACCTCGCTCTCGTTGCCCACGGGCGCTATGAAGAGGCGCTGGAGGTCATCCGCCGGGACAATCCGTTCGCCTGGGTATGCGGTCTCATCTGTCCTCACCCCTGTGAGAAGGCCTGTGTCCGAGCCCAGCTGGACCAGCCCATCAACATCCGTTATCTCAAAGCCTTCGTCGCCGAGTGGGTGAACAATCATGCCGGATATCCCTGTCCAAAGCCTGAGAAACCCAGCGGGCACAAAGTCGCCGTTATCGGTTCGGGGCCGGCTGGTCTCTCCGCAGCCTACTACCTTGCCCTAAAGGGACATGCGGTAACGGTGTTTGAAACGCTGCCCGTTGCCGGAGGACTGCTCGTCGTGGGCATTCCCGAATACCGCCTGCCCAGGTGGATTGTGCGGAAGGAAGTGGAGTCCATTCAGTCTCTGGGTGTGGAAATTCGAACGGGAGTCACGGTTGGAAAAGACGTTACCCTGGACCAGCTGAGAAAAGAGGGATACGAAGCCTTTTTCCTGGGGATCGGCGCCCATCAGGGGTTCAAGCTCGGCATTCCAGGCGAGGACAGTTTCCCTCAGGTTTACGACGCCGTCTCCTTCCTGAGGGACGGCAATCTCCAAGGAAGGAGAAAACCGGCGGATCGCGTCGTGGTGGTGGGTGGAGGCAACTCGGCCATGGACGCGGCACGCACTTGTCTGCGACTCGGTTGTTCTGAAGTCCACATCGCCTACAGGAGGACGCGCCTCGAGATGCCTGCCAGCGCCCATGAAGTTGAGGAGGCCATGGAGGAGGGGATCTGGTTTCACTTCCTCGCCGTGCCTGTGGCCATTGGGGGATCCCCGGGACAGCTGGAGTACTTGGAATGTCTCCAGGCGGAACTAGGGCAGCCGGACGCCAGTGGACGCAGGCGTCCCATTCCCATGGAGGGCAGCAACTTCCGGATCGAGACGGGGGCCGTCATCGCAGCCATAGGCCAACAGCCTGATTTTGCTCAGTTCGGTGAGAATATCCCCGTCGGCATTTCACCGCGAAACCTCATTGTGACCGCCAAACCCACGACTCAGACGAACGTGGAGGATGTATTCGCCGGGGGGGATGCGGTCACCGGCCCCGCAACGGTTGTGGAAGCGATCGCGGCGGGCAAGCAGGCGGCTTTGGACATAGATCGGTTTTTGAGCGGCGATGGAACCTCTTCCGTGTTCACACGTCGACGGAGAGCCATGGTGCCGTTCTTGCCCGTCCCGGCATCGGAAAAGATCGGAACCCGGCGCATACCGCTCTCCTATTTGGACCCCGCAGAACGATCCAAGACATTCGATCTGGTGGAAATCGGCTACTCAGAGGAATCCGCAAGGGAAGAAGCCAAGCGCTGCCTGCGCTGCGATTCCTGCATCCGATGCGGAGCCTGCGAGGCCGTGTGCCGGGACCAGATGCTCGTTCACGCTCTCCAGTTCAAGGAGATCGGCCCCAACGAGCGCATCCTGAGCGACTACCACCGACCTGCAGACCTCTGCATCACCTGCGGTGCGTGTGCCCTCGCATGCCCCACTGGGGCCATGGAATATTTCGAACACCAAAACAGCCGGGAACTGAGGCTTTGCGGAACCCTACTCAACCGCTTGGAGACTCCAAGGTGTGCGGGGTGCGGACAACCCTTCGTTCCTCAACGCTACCTGGATTATGTCACCGGCAGAAGCGACGCCACCATGGGGAAGATGGTGTTGCGCAAGCTCTGCCCCCAGTGTGCCCGGGCAAAGAGAGCGGAAAGATTCGCCAACTTTTGAATTTCACTTTCCTTCCCCCCCTGCCCAGGAAGGGACAAACCGGCGTCCCTCTTTCATGCGCGCATCCAGGACCTGGAAGTCGGGCGCGTGTGATGCCACGAGCCTCCAGAAGCTTTGCGAATGGTTCAAGTACCTCGTGTGGCAGAGTTCGTGGACCATGATGTAGCACACCAATTCCCTGGGCAGAAAGAGGAGACAATCGTTGAGGCTGATGGTTCCCCTGCTGGAACAACTGCCCCACCTGGTTTTCTGGCTGCGAATTTGAGCCGTTCTGAAGCTCATTCCCAGCCGGCCCGCAGTGTTTTCGAGCCAAGGAATCAGGTGAAGCCGTCCCTGATGTCGGAGCCACCGCCTCAAGAGCAGGATACAAGCGCCTGTGTCGGTGCACTTCCCTGTCAACTCCAGTTGATCCTCCCCCCTTTGGCTCAACCGGAGGGTTCTGTCCCCCGTTGGAATCAATCGCACCCCGAGGCACAATCCCACCGCCCGGAGATGAACTTCGGGGGGGAACACTGAAAAAGCGGCCGTGGAGCCTCCGCCCCTCGACGCCATCCTCCCCACGGCCTTTTCGATCCATTGGGCATGCTCCAAAACGATGGCAGGCAACTTGTCCCGGTCAAACCCATTGGGAACGACCACTTCAAGGCGGCCGTGAGGCAGGACGCGCAAAATGACCCGCTTGGCCCTGGTGCTCTCCCGAACAGAATAACCACCCCCCGGCTGGGGGAAACCCTTGCCCTCGACGATGGGAGGGACGCCCCCCCTTGCCGGTTCGGTCCCATTTAGGTCACCACTCATAGCAGGCACCTTCACAAGCCCAGATCCTCGTTGATGAGCACCACCTTAATGCGCCCCTTGGGAAAAGACTTCTCCAGCACGGACCAGGCATTGCATATCCGGTCCGGACTGTTGCATTCCTCACAGAAGGACGTGGCAGCACAAGGTGTCTTTCTGTCCAACCGCATGGCGTTGGCGGGGGCCGCATAATTCTTGATGCGGAACATGGCATCCTCCAATTCCGGCACGAGCTTGTTGCGACCTACCAGAATGACCACGTGCCTAGGGCCGAAAGTGATGCCCGCCACCCGGTTGCCCACACCGTCCAGATTCACAAGCTTCCCCGTCTCCGTCACGGCGTTGGTCCCGGTGATGAACAGGTCCACGAGGAGCGACCGGCGCCTGCGCTCGATATTTTCCTCCGGTGAAAGGCTCCTGTCGTAAGTATCCAGCACTTGCATCCGCGGATTGTCCTTCAGGGTTTCGTAAAGACCCGTAGCCGGGAATGTCATGGACCCCCCCCATGAGACGCTCTTCACTTCCAGCTTGGGCAGAATCTCTTCCAGTACGATCTTCTTGGCTTCCCCCGCGTCCTGGGCAACGAAAACATCAAAACCATTGCCCTCGAGGGCCTCCTTGACTGCTTCCAGGCGCTTGCGCCAGTAGTTTTCCACGGGTTTTTCCATCTCACCCCCCTGTGCCATCCGTGATTCCGTAGGCCCGACCCGAAACGAACCCTCCCCTTGCCCTCACACCCGATGAAATGTCTAGAGGAAGCGGGGGGGGATGTCAACCGGCAAGGGAAAGACGGTCCTGCAGCAAAGCGTGTCGAGATCTTCCCGTTCTATTGACATCCAAGGGACTTCTCCTATAATGACCAGGTGGTCATTTCCTGTTGTGTCCAGGTTGGTGTCATGATTCCAAGAGAGAGATTCCGAAACCTCGAAAGTCAGAAGAAGCAGAAGATCCTGGACGTGGCCGTGGAGGAATTCGGCGCCCATGGATTCAAAGAAGCCAGCATCAACCGGATGGTTCATAAGCTGGGCATTGCCAAGGGTTCCATCTTCCAGTATTTTGGGAGTAAAGAAGGGCTTTTTCATCTGGTCTTCGACCATGCCGTGGAACTAGTGCGGCATTCTCTCAGGCGCGTGAAGCAGGACACGGCGGAACAGGATTTTTTCGAACGGATTCGCCAGAGCCTGTTCGCGGGCATCCGTTTCATCGACCGACACCCCCGCGTGTTTCACATCTACCTCAAGATGGTCTTCCAGGAAGATTTTCCCCTGAGGGCCGAGTTCCTTAACCAGGTCCACCTCTTCTCCGCCGAGTATTTGAAACCACTGGTTCAGGCAGGCGTCGAGAGAGGAGAACTCCGCACCGATCTGGATCCGGACATGGCTGTTTTCTTCCTGGATGCCATCATGGACCGGTTTCTGCAAGCCTATGCAGTCTCGTTTCTCGATGCCGGGGCAGGGCTGTATCAGGCAAGCCCGGAGAGTGTCTCTCAGAAGATCGACGAATTTGTCCGATTGATTCGCGAAGGCATGGGTGCGGAGCGTCGGTGAAAGCGTCGCGGAGAATGGTTTCGTCATGCTGAATGCAGGCTGGTATGAGAATCTCGGTTTGGGTGAGATCTACGGCAAAGTCCAAGGTGCGGAGCGTCTGAGCCTGGAGGATGGGGAGAAATTGTTGGCCTGTCCCGACGTCGTGGCGGTGGGTGCGCTGGCGCACCACGTCCGCACCCGTCTCCACGGGCAAGCTGCCTATTATGTCCTCAACCAGCACATCAATTATTCCAATATCTGCATCAACGGCTGCCTCTTCTGCGCGTTTGGCCGGGTAAAGGGGGAATCACAAGCGTTTCAGCTTTCCACCGAGGATCTTCTCAACAAACTGAAGGAAAGGGAAAAGGAACCCATCACCGAGATTCACATCGTTGGCGGCTGCCATCCGGACCTTCCTTTTTCTTACTATGAAAGCATCCTGAGAGAAGTGAAAGCCTTTCGGCCCTCAGCCGTGATCAAGGCGTTCACTGCTGTGGAGATCGCTCATTTTGCCAAGCAGACAGGAAAATCCACGAGGGAAATCCTTCTGCGACTGAAATCCGTCGGCCTGGACATGCTTCCGGGAGGAGGCGCCGAGGTGTTCAGCCCCCGGGTCCGTTCGCTCCTGTGTCCTCATAAGCTAAGCGGGGACCAGTGGCTTGCGGTCAGCAGGGAGGCTCACGAACTGGGCATCCGGAGCAACGCCACCATGCTTTACGGCCACGTCGAAACCCCCCGCGAGAGGCTGGAGCATCTGGACGCCCTCCGACGACTCCAGGATGAAACAGGGGGCTTCGTCTGCTTCATCCCCCTTCCCTTTCAGCCTGCGAACACGCGAGTGGGAAAAGTGGAACCCACCACGGGGGTTGAAGACTTGAAAAACATGGCTGTTTGCCGCCTCATGCTGGACAACATTCCCCATATCAAGGCCTACTGGGTGATGCTGACGGTAAAGCTTGCCCAAGTGGCGCTTCATTTCGGGGCGGACGATCTCGATGGGACCGTGGTGGAAGAAAAGATAGGGCACATGGCGGGCGCCGAATCAGAACAGGCGCTCACGCGTCCGGAACTGGAGAGGCTCATCCGGGACGCCGGTTTTCAGCCGGTGGAGAGAAATTCCTTTTTCGAAAAGGTCGCCGATTAGGGAGAGCTCCCTGCCTGAGAAGCGTCAGCGTTCATACAGGGCGCACGCTCGTGATCGGCGTCTGGTTGTTTTCATGGCCAGGATGGGAATGGACTTTCAAACCATCATCAAGAAAATCGAAGCTGGATCGCGAATCAGCATTTCCGATGCCCGGAAGCTCTATGATGATGGGGACTTTCACGAACTCGGCCACCTCGCCCATGGCATCCGGATGCGGAAACACCCTGACCCTGTCGTCACTTACGTGGTGGACCGCAACATCAATTATTCGAACATATGCGTCTGTGGATGCCGTTTTTGCGCCTTCTTCCGTCCGCCAGGCCATCCCGAGGGCTACGTCTTGAGCCGCGAGGAGCTTTTTTCCAAGATCCGGGAAACCCTTGAACTGGGGGGAACGCAGATCCTCATGCAGGGGGGGCATCACCCGGACCTTCCCCTCTCTTATTACGAAGAAATGCTGCGCACCATAAAGGCACACTTCACCGTTCACGTTCATGCTTTCTCCCCTCCTGAAATCGTGCACTTCAGCAAGCTGGAAGGGGTGGACATCGCCTCGGTCATCGCCCGGCTTCGCGTTGCAGGGCTCGATTCCATCCCCGGGGGGGGAGCGGAGATCTTGGTGGATGCCGTTCGCCGGAGAGTGTCCCCCAACAAGTGCTCTGCGAGGGAGTGGCTTGGGGTCATGGAGGAAGCCCATCGCCAGGGGCTGAAAACTACGGCAACAATGATGTTCGGCCACGAAGAGGCGATACAGGACCGACTGGAACATCTCTTTGCCCTGCGCGAGTTGCAGGATCGGACGGCAGGCTTCACCGCCTTCATTCCATGGGCATTTCAACCCGCCAATACCGGGATTTCAAAACCTTCGGAGACGGCTGTGGCCTACCTGAGGCTTCTCGCCCTCTCCCGGATCGTACTGGACAATGTTCAGAACATTCAGGCTTCCTGGGTGACCATGGGGCCCAAGGTCGCCCAACTGGCGCTCCACTTTGGAGCCAATGACTTCGGATCCACCATGATTGAGGAGAACGTGGTGGCTGCGGCCGGTGTGCATTTTCGCCTCTCGGTGGAGGAAATCCGGAGAATCATCGGGGCCGCCGGCTTCAGGCCCCAGCAAAGGACCATGGCTTATGAACCGGTTGCAGCTTCCCTTCGTGCGTCAACCTGAATCCGGCCGCCGCTAGGAAATGGACACTACCGTGACCGCCCTTCAACCCTCGGCTTCCCACTCCACTGGAGAGTACGCGCTGCACCGGGCAAGCTGGGTCGTTCCCGTGAGCCGCCCCCCAATCCCAAATGGGGCAGTGCTTGCTGCGGGCAATCGGATCCTTCTTGGGGGTCCTTACGGGGAGGTGAAGCGTGAGAGTCCCTCGGCGGCCACAGAATGGGACCACGGGGACGCGGCACTCATCCCGGGGCTTGTGAACGGACACTGTCACCTGGAATTGTCCGCGATGCGCGGTCGGATGGTTCTGCCCAAGGCCGGCTTTCCGCAATGGTTGAGCGATCTTTTGGCCCTGCGGGGGTGCCTGGATTCTGCTCAACTCCAGGAGGGATTCCATTCGGGGCTCAAATACCTGCAATCGGGAGGAGTGGCACTCTGTGGGGATATCACAGGCGGGTTCCTCCCGAATGCAGCATGCGAGGGGGATTTTCCCGAAAGGCAGGTTTTCTGGGAACTCATCGGTTTCAACCTCCTTTCCCTGTCTGATGCTCTGGATGGTGGAGGCTTCGGGAGTCTCAGTTCCATCCGGGACGAGTGGTGGGTGTCTCTTGCCGCACACGCCTGCTATTCCACATCCGCGCCCGTCATCGTGGAAGCCAAGGAATGGTGCCGCAAGACAAACCGGGTTTTCACCATTCACACTGCTGAACACACGGAAGAGATGGAATTCCTTAGGGATGGGACAGGATACTGCCGCGCCCTGCTCGAAACCTTGGGGAAGTGGGCTCCCTGCTGGGCGCCGCCGAGGGCGACCCCGGTTGATTATCTGGATCGTTTGGGTGTTTTGGATGCGAGAACACTGCTGGTCCATGCGGTTCACATGAAGGAAGACGACTGGAAGACCGTTGCCGCAAGCAAGGCGGCGGTGTGCTTTTGCCCCCGCAGCAATCGGAACATGGGCGTGGGCAAGGCGGACATTCCGAGCGCCCTGCGTCACGGGGTGACGGCATGCATCGGCACGGACAGCCTTGCAAGCAACGGGGACCTGAACCTTTTGGCGGAAGGGGTGCAGGTTTTGAACGATCATCCGTCCGTCCGCCCCGAAACGGTTCTTCAAATGCTCACCTTGAACGGGGCAAAGGCACTCGGGCGTGAAAGAGATTACGGGACTCTCGAACCGGGAAGGCGAGCCGCAATTGCAGCCATCCCTCTCCCCGGCTTCGTCCCGCCGTGGGAGCTTGCTGAAGCGATTCTTCACGGGGGAAATGGAGAAGTGATCCAATGGTGCCGCTGTCCAGCGAAAAACTGAAACTCGGCAAGATCGGCTTCCTCAATGTCGTTCCGATCTACTATCCCCTGGAAACGGGGATCATCAGTCATCCCTTCAACATTGTCTCCGGAACCCCCGCCTGTCTCAACCGGCTCATGGCCGCGGGGCACCTCGATTTGAGCGTTGTCTCCTCCATCGAATACGCCCGACATCCCGAAAGGTACTTCATCCTACCAGATCTTTCCATCAGTTGCCGTGGTGCAGTGAAAAGCGTGCTTCTACTGAGCCGTGTCCCCGTGGAACAACTGGACTCCAGAACCATCACCGTGACCACCCAGTCCCACACATCGGTGGCTCTCCTTAGGATCCTGCTGGCCCAGAGATATGGAATCCGAGCCGAACTGCGACCGGGAAGGATGCCGGACCATTTGGAGGCGGAGCATCTCCCCCTTGCATTCCTGGCCATTGGGGACGAGGCCCTACAGCTCAACGGGCAGGGGATCTTCCCCTTCAGCATGGACCTGGGGGAAGTCTGGCACACATGGACCGGCCTGCCTTTCGTCTTCGCCCTGTGGGTGATTCAGAAAAATGCCGCGGAGAAGCTCAACGGATCGCTGCGGACGGCACTGGAGATTCTCTGCGCCGCCAAGGCATGGGGGCGGAATCACCTGGACCGGGTCTGCCGCGCAGCTTCCGAGAAGGGCGTCCTCACCTTCGAAGCCCTCCAGGACTATTACCAATGCCTCGATTATGACCTCTGCCAGAATGAACAGACCGGGTTGAATCTCTTTTTCCGTTTCCTGGAGCAGATGGAAGAGATTCCGAGGGTGCCGGTCTTGGAGATCGCATCGCCGCTGGCCTGCGTGGCCTGATAACGAGGCGAAACCCCGCCCGGGCAAACGACACCATCCTGCAGAATGTGGGGCTGCCCGACGCTGGGATGTTTCTTACTTGAAAAAGGAATGCCTGGAAGACTTTTTCAGGAACCTCGAGAGGGCATGGGCATGAGCGGAAAGATCCTTCGATTGAAAAGGCTGGGAATCGAGCCCGGCCGCAGGCTCCTCATATTCCCCCTGGACCACGGGGTGACCTGCGGTCCCATTCCGGGGCTCGTGAGATTGGAAAGCGCCATTCAAATGGGTGTCTCCGGGGAGGTGGACGCCCTTGTCCTCCACAAGGGAATGCTGCGCCTTCTGGAGAGCGTCCCGTCGAGGCTACCCGGCATTTTCATGCATCTCTCCGGCAGCACCCAGCTGGGCCCCAATGTGCATCACAAGGTGCTGGTGGGCACGGTGGAAGAGGCCATTCGCCGTGGTGCGGACGGGGTCTCCGTTCACGTGAATCTCAGTGATCCGGCGGAACCTCTGATGCTCCATGACGTGGGGCAAATCGGGTCGGAGTGTGCCCGGTGGCAGATGCCGCTTCTCGTCATGATCTACGTCAGGGGAGGGGAGGAGATGACGGAACGGAAGGATCTGTCCATCGCCCATGCGGCCAGGGTTGCTGCGGAACTGGGAGCCGACTGCGTCAAACTGCCAGCTCCCTGCAACGACGAGGTCCTGAAGGAGATCGTCTTGAGCCTGCCGGTGCCCGTGGTTGTGGCGGGAGGAACCAAGCACCGTAACACCACAACGTTTCTTCAGCGGATTGAGAGGGCCCTTCAGGCCGGAGCACGGGGTGTGGCCATCGGAAGAAACGTGTTCCAGCACGAACACCCGGAGCGGATGCTGCGAGCCGTTCAGCGGCTCGTCCACGAAGGCGTGCCAGCATCGCAGGCCTGGGTGGATGACTGAATCTCTCTCCACGTGCGACCGAAGCCAGCGGAATGAAACCTTGAAGAGACACCTCATCGTTGCCGTCACGGGGGCAAGCGGTGCCCCATACGCCCGGGAACTCCTGAGGGTTCTCCCCCGGGAGGAGCTGCAAGTCCACGTCGTCGCCTCCCGTTCCGGCCGAATGGTCTATGAAATGGAAGTGGGGGTCTCTCTCGAAGAGGACCTGCCATCCGCGGTGATTCTCTACAGGGAGGACGATTTCACAGCGCCTTTTGCCAGTGGATCTTTTCCCGCCCTGGGCATGGTCGTTGTCCCATGCACCATGGGTACCCTCGCCGCGTTGGCCGGCGGAATCTCCCTCAACCTCATCCACCGGGCGGCGGATGTTTGTCTGAAGGAAAGGCGGCGCCTGATTCTCGTCCCCCGTGAGACCCCTTTGAACCAGATCCATCTCGAGAACATGCTGAGGCTCTCCCGAGCCGGGGCCGTCATCCTGCCCGCCATGCCCGGCTTCTACAACCGGCCCGGATCCGTGGAAGAAATCGTTCAATTCGTAGTGGCGAGAATACTGGACCATCTCGAAATCCCCCAGGACCTCGTGGCACCGTGGAATTATCTCCCATGAAGCCTTACCGTCCCCCAGACGGCGCCGTTTGATTACGTCCCTCCGGCAAGGAAAGGAGATCCTCTCGGGTGCCAAGGGATCAGTGCTTGAAAGCGCGCTGCCCTGTCAGGACCATGGTCACGCCGGCTTCGTTACAGGCCTCGATGACTTCCCAGTCCCTCATGGAACCGCCGGGCTGCACCACAGCGCGGATCCCCTGACGGATGCCCACATCCACGCCGTCACGGAAGGGAAAAAACGCATCGGACACCATGGCTGCACCCATCAGACCGCCTTTGGCCTCCCGGGTAGCGGCGTCGATCGCCTCCTTGAGGTCCAGAGGTTTTTCCCCTTTCTCCACAGCCAGTTCCAGCTCCTTGTACGAGAGACGGTGCCGGTCAAAACAAAGCGCATCCGCATACTTCTGGTATGCCTTGTACACGGCGATCTCCGCCACTCCCACCCGATCCTGCTCTCCAGTCCCGATACCCACTGTGCACCCGTCCTTTACATACAACACAGAGTTGGAGGTCACCCCCTGTTCAATGAACCAGCCGAAGAGCAGATCCTCCATTTCCTGGGGGGTGGGCTCCCTCGAAATCCTGTAGGTCTTTCCCTGGTATGTGGTCTCAGCCAGTTTCAGGTCTCCGGGACCCTTGATGCGGTTCAAGGGCGACTGCTGAACAATGAGTCCACCATCGATCAAGGACTTGAAATCAACGAATCGCATGTCCACATACTCGGCCAGGCGGTCGATCCGGGCTACTTGGATGATGCGCAGGTTGGATCGTTTCTTGAGAAGATCAAGCGACCCTTCCTCGTAGTCGGGAGCGGCCACCACCTCCAGATAGTTCTCGGAAATGAGAGCCGCCGTTTCCTTGTCCACCGCACGATTGACAACGAGGCAACCCCCGAAGGCGGCGATCCGGTCCGCCCGGTTGGCCCGCCGGTAGGCCTCCGCCGGTCCCTTTCCCATGGCCGCACCGCAGGGGTTGTTGTGCTTGAGGATGACGGCGGCGGGCTTGTCCATGAGAAATTTCAGAATATTCAATCCGTTGTCGAGATCCGTGAGGTTGATTTTACCGGGGTGCTTCCCCTCCTGGAGCATGTCCTCTTCCCGTATGGCGCTGACCAATCCATTGTGGGGATCAATGAAGCGGCAATTGCCGAGGGTCAGATTTCCCCCCACCAGTTCGTAGAGGGCCGCTTCCTGACCGGGGTTTTCACCGTAGCGCAGCCCCTTTTCGATGATTTCTCCCGTCTTCTCATCGGGGAATTTCCAGGACCGCTTTCGATAGGCAAGCTCCTGGCCTCCAAAACGGATGCTCAAGGAATCGGGAAAGTGGTCTTCCATGACAGTACGGTACATTTTCTTGAGGTCTTCGGGCATTTCGACTCCTTCAAATGCTCGGAGCCCGGAGTATGCGCTCCAGGTCCCTTAGGACAGGATACCACACGAAATCACATCAAAACTTGTATCCCAGGCTGAGTCCAAAAATGTGCGCATCCCCATTGCTGAAACTGGAATTGAGCACACCGTCCGCCCTGGCAAGGACGTTGTCCCGATCCTCGATAATGAGGTAAGTGTATGCAAGGTCCACCACCCAGTTGCCGAAATGGATTCCCGTCCCGAAGTTCAGGAGATGCCTGTCGTTGGCCGGCACCAGGTAGTCCGCGAATTCCGTCGGTGCGGGTTCCTCGTCGAAGACATAGCCCAAACGCAGATCCAGCCAATTGGTCGCTTTGAACTCCAAGCCCGTCTGGAATCGCCATGTGTCGTGCCAGTTCTTTTCCCTGATCACGGAATTGATGTTCCTTGTCACCAGGTTGACGGGATTGTCGTAGCGGATGGTCAGGGCGTCATAAGTGCTCCACCGGCTGAGCACGCTGCCGATCTCAAGACTGATGCGGGGGGTGGGGTAAAACACAGCGCCCAGGAAAAGCATGTCAGGAAGCGTGATGGTCCCCGAAGCATCGGTGTCCCTGAAGCTTGCGGGAAACAGCTGTGCCAGGGCGGTCGGTTTCGAGAAGTCCGCTCTTCCCTCCACATGCTGTGTCACCTGACTGCGGTAGGAAGCCCCGAACGCGAAGTAGCGACAGGGCTGGTAGCGTAACCCCACATTGAATCCGTATCCGAAGCTGTCACCTTTCAGAGTCTGGTCCACATCGCCGAATCGGGTCACCGGGATTTTTTGCCTCAGGTCCAGATCGAACCACATGGCTTCAAGCCCCGCGGCTAACGAAAACTGGTCATTGAGTTTGATGGCGATGTTGGGATTGAGGGTGAGGGACTGAATCACCGCTCGGTAGCTGTTGTAGCGCCCGGGCCAGTTCTCGTCGAATTCCGTACCCAGTCCGAAGGGAGAAAAAAAACCGAGACCTAGCCATACCCGGTCGGTGACCTGATAAGTGGCATAAAAATGCGGGGGAAGCCAAACATTATCCTCCGTGGTCGTGGTTCGGCTCACTCCCGCCACGGTCGTCGTCACATCCGTGCTCGGCATGATGGGTGCGACGCCCGTCATGAGCTGAAGTCCGGGAAGCTGCGTGATCCCCGCAGGATTGTAAAAAAGAGCCGAAGGATCATCGGCACGCCCAACGACCGCTCCCCCCAGTGCGATTCCCCTTGCACTCCCCTCGTAGAGCGCAAAGCCGGCCCCCCAAGCGCCCTCCACCCCAAAAACCATGCATAATGCCAAAAAAACCATCCCACGCAACCAGCACTTTCCTCTCATGAGCCCCTCCTCGCCTGCCATGAAACGTTATGAACAGCTTCTCCTCCTCTTCCGCCGTCTTCAAAAGACGTCTTCCTGCAGCCCTTTGGTGGAAACGCTTCAAGAGACTTCCCATGTCACGGCGGAGAGCATTTTTTGGAAAGCGCCAGGTGTGGAGGGAAGTATCCGAAGGCCTGAAAATCAAGCGCGGATGCACCTCGCTGTTTTCCCTTCAAACCGCTCTAGGGTTATGGCCCGGGGCCAACCCGGTGCCGGAAACCTGCGTAAGCCCCCTAAAGGGCTCTCTCGACCCGGAACGCTCCTGGACCGCCCCCTTTTAGCCGGAAAACCGATGGGCAGAACCTCATCTACCGTCCTGTCAAGGAATTCTCTCCGTCGGTTCAAAGGATGCAGAGGGGGGAGGCATCACTCGGAACCCCTGTCAGAGCGGCATGGAGGCGAGGAGTGCAGACGGTAACCAAGGGCATCCCCTGCAGCCGTTCACCTGAAGTGGAACGGTTCGCCCCAGCTGAATCCCCGTTGGAGATCGACCCCATCCGGATAAAGCCTACGGGATTGTCCCTGCTAAGTCGTTTTAATATTTGAGGATTGAGGTTTGCAGGCTACCAAAGCAGCAGGCATGCGTCAAGGGAAATCTACCTCCGCCGGGAACTGGAGATTCGGAGCCCCCCTATGTCCCGAAAGAGGTCTGCCAGAGACTTCTGAAAAGGAAGTCGGCGGGCAGGAGACCGTTTTGACAGTACATAGCCTCTTGCAACGGCGCCTGTGAAGGTGTACGCCACCTGTCAGAGACGGTCCCTCCAGTATGGATGCTTGACGCAGGCCCGATAGGCCTCCAGCGCCTCCGGCGATGAATGGATGTGGAGATTGCTGCAGGTTCCCTTCGCGTTGCGCAAGCATTCGTGGCAGTTAACGGCCGCTTTCACCCTGGGATACGCCAGTCTCATGGCTTTAAAGGCCTCCCGAATCCATTGAGCCTTTAGACTGTCTCGCCCAGGCCGAAAGAGACGGAATACAGGAGAAAGGCATCGACGACCGGGGCCACAGCCACCATCAGGAGGCTGAATCCAGACCTCGCCGCATTGCTCCAGCCCTGCTGCGGTTGCGCTGACGGATCAGGAGGATGCGCGACTCCGTTTCAGCGAATCTTGAGACGATCTCCGCAGTTGCGTCAATAGAGCCGTCATCGATGACGATGTCCTCGAATCCGCCCGCATAGCTTGTTTTCAAAAGGCTTCGCAGGCTATTTCCCAGCACCTTCTCCTCGTTTTAGGCAGCGATCAGGATACTCACAGGAGGACGAAAGGAAGGGTTGCACTCCTCCTGCATACATGCACGCCCGTCCTTGATGGCCAGGAAGACGATGGCGAGGGAGCGCAGGATGGTGAGAACAGTGGCGACGATGACACCGCAGGCCATGGCCGACTTCAAATGGCCGACCAACTGAGAGATGAAATGCTGCTGCGAGGCGATGGGATCGTACACCAAGCCTTCCACCGCCTCCGGCTGCCGGTTGTCCTCAACCAGGTTGTCCAAAATTGGCATGAGAAGGATTCCTCTGCTACGGCAGAAGGCGATCAACTTTGCATCCGGCCTCACGGCGAGAGTCCCTCTTGCATCCACCAGACTCAGCCATTCGGCAGACAGGTGGGTGATGTGACGGGCGTGACGGTTCAAAGACTCGAGGCTGCTGGGATTCCAACTCTGGTAGGCCCCGAGGACAATCCTCTTCCCCACATTGCCCAAAGCGCACCCATCGCTAGGTGCAGGGTTTGTCTGCTGCTTCTGCGCCCCCCTTGCTCCCTTGGCATACTCCAGCCAAACACGGCTTACGGGCTACGCAACTGAAGCGGACTCCTGCTTTTCCAGAGCCTTCAGCCTGGCCTGAAGCTGACGGATAGATGAGGGCAACTGCAAATGCAATGAAGGGCGGAGACAGGAGCTGATCCAACCTTGAAAGCAGCAGGCGGCAACCGGGCTGTCCAGACCGGTTCCTGCAACCCAAGGTATTGAATTGAAGCAAGTGAAGATGCCTGCTGTCAAGAAAACCATCTCCTCCGGGGTTTCAAGATTTCGGCACGATCAATGGCGTCGAGAGACGACTCCCTCGCCGAAAAAATGGGGGAGTCCCCAAAGTCATTGCGCATCTTATGGTTTTCCCAAAGACTGTCAGTGGATCCATTTGCCTCCTCAGCCCTTATGTCAATGCTTTTCATTATCAACCTTCCAGTTCGTTCAACGGTCATCGCGTTTCATTGACTCCTGCACTCATCGGCTTGTCCGGGGAGGGTAGCCCTTTCACCCCCCAAGAACCTCTCAAGGCGGTCCCATGTGCCGATTAAGAGATGCAGGTTGTGGGACCACTGCATCTCGGGCTATAATTCGCCCGGTTGCCGTGGAAGGAGACGGCCGTTTTCGCCTGCTGAGGAAACACGAGGGATAGATGCGAGGTGCCCCAGGAGGCTGGCGCCATAGGCTCCGATGCCGTTGCGATTCGGGTCTGTCACCCAAGAGGAGTAGGGATCTCATGCATGTTTGGTCAGGAATGTCTCATCCAACACTTGTGGGCAGCATGCCCCACAAGGACCCGGAAAAAGCCATCGAGTTGATTCTCCAGGCAGTGCCGACCATCCCCGCGTGGCCTCAATTGGCCGCATTCAGGGCCGAGCAGATGATGGTCCAGTACCTGGAGGGGTTGCCGGGAGTGGATTGCAGGTCGGACCGCATTCTAGTGGGCCTCCACGAGCCCCAATTCGATGACGAAGTGCTTCGGTTCTACGAAGAGTACCTGGAGGTGGAGGCGGGAACCAGGGAATTGGAAAGTTCCCGGTTCGCCATGGGTCCGGATTCTGGGCGGACCTTCTACCGGTTCCTCGAAGTTCTCTCCACCCGTGCCCAAGAATGCTTCGCTGTGAAGGGCCAGGTGGTGGGACCCTTCACGCTTCTCGCTGGCCTCAAGGACGAAGGCGATCGGCTCGCCCTTTACGATGAGAAGATGCAGGATGTGGTAGCAAAACACCTGGCCATGAAAGCAAGGTGGCAGGTCAGGCAACTCAAGCGGTTGGATTGCCCGGTCATCCTGTTTCTCGATGAACCCGCCCTCGCAGGATTCGGCTCATCCGCTTTCATCAGCGTGTCCAGAGAACTCGTAGACGGGGTTCTCAGGGAGGTGATCGACGCCGTTCACATGGAAGGAGGCCTTGCGGGCATTCACGTTTGTGCCAACACGGAATGGATGATTGCTTTTCAATCGGGGGTGGATATCATCAATTTCGACGCATACAGTTATTTCGACAGGTTCTCTCTCTACGGGGAGGCACTGGCACAGTTTGTGGGTAAAGGGGGCAACATCGCCTGGGGATTGGTCCCCACGGGAGACCACGACTGCATCCGGGAGGAGACGGCCGGTCATCTGGTGGATCAGTGGCTGGAGAATGTCAAGACCATTACAACACCGTCTATGACTGTAGACCGCCTCCTCCGTCAGTCCCTATTCACCCCCAGCTGCGGTTGCGGAAGCCTTCCGGAGGCACTGGCGGAAAGAGTCCTCCACCTCACCCGGGAGGTAGGTGCGATCATGCAGGGCCATCTGCATTCGTGAGGAGAGTTTTCCTTGCGGAACTTCAAGACGCACCTGACAGGTAGAGCACTTGATCTCTTGACAAAGGGAAACGCTAATATTACTATAGTGGGTGCCAGAGCCTACGCACGGGAGTGTTTCCTTTCAGATTCCAACTCTTCCACACGGGTTTACTCGAAATCAGCGGTTGTGAATGCCGAACTGCATGTCACCTCGTCCGTGGATGCAGGGGCGGGGAAGAGTTTGGTTTCACCCTCTCGTCGATTCTCCCTACAAGGAATCCGTAGTCATTCAACAGCACTTCTGGTCAGAGGGACGCCGCATTTCTGAATGATGGCTCATTCGCCCGTTAATCGGCTCATCTCTTGAGATCCAGGATTCGAGGTCGCAGTTCCTGTTCGCGCCCGAGGCGTGATTGCACCGCAAACCCACGCAAGTGGGAATGCGTTGCGGAGCTTCCCGGATGGAGACGTGAAGGGAGGGGCGTGGGAGTCGAGATGATGAGAATGTGCAAGGCGAGTGAACGTTTTGTCCTCAACGTTTGATGAATCGAAGGGTTATATCCATGCAGATCGAATACAAGAATATCGATCCGAAACTGGTGGTGAATGAAATCAGAAACGGGCGCTCTCTGGAGTCCGTGCAAAAGATTTTTGGAATCAAATTCAAAAGCGAAGTCCAGGACCTCTATCTCCGGGGCCTCATGGAACTGGGGGAGATTCCCCAGCTGGATTTTCAGAAAACAAACAATCCAAAGATAATGCCCTCTTACCCGGAGCGAACTGTGGTGCGGAGGCGGGAAAAACCTCCGGCCAAGCCTGGTATGCTCATCAAGACGTCCAATTTCCGGACCATCGGGCAAAGCGGGAGCATCACGCTCAACAAGGCCCTTCTCATTGAGCAGTTGGGCTTTGCTATTGGCGATTCTTTCGAGATTTACAGGGAAGAAGACCGGATCGTTCTCAAAAAGGTGCTCAATCCGGCCTGAGGGCAGGGCACCGAAAAACGGTAAGACTACTTCCTCAAGTTATTCAGAACGTGTAGGAATCTCCACAGAGCGGTCCAGTTGGTCCCCACCGCCAGAACGAGAAGCACCAGGGTCAGCGTGATGTCCTGACCCCAATGACCAGCGGACAAGCCGATCCATCTGTTCACCAGCGGATTGAAAATTCCAGCCAAACCAATGAGGACGATCCTTTCACCCCTCTGAAACAATCCCACCATGCAAGGCTCTCCAAGGCCCTCAGCCCGGGCGCGGGTATAGCTCACCATGAGGGAGCCGAAAAGAATGAGCAGGATGACGAGGGAGAAAAACGGGGTTGAAGCCCCCTGGCGATAGAAATAACACCAGATTCCCAGAAAGATGATGAACTCGGTGTAGCGGTCCAGGACCGAATCCAGGAAAGCACCGAATTTCCTGGTCTGTCCCAGGGCCCGGGCGAGGGATCCGTCCAGAGTGTCGAGCAATCCGGTGAGGAGGGTGAACAATCCTCCCAGCAGAGGGGAATAGGCAAAGGACAACCCCGCCCCGAGACTGACGAAGAGCCCCATGAACGTGATGTGGTTAGGTTTGACTTTGAGGATCATGAGTCTGGGAACGAGATGGCGTTGGAGGAGGGAATAGTACCCCGCCTCTATGGGTGTGCCTTTGAACATGCTGACCCCTTACCGGCTACGACTGTTTGACGGGTTCCATGCGCGATTTGTGGCGATCTCCATGGCTCACAAAGAGGGGGACTCCAAGCGGCCGGATTCCCAAGATGCCAGCTTAGCAGTTTCAAAGATTCAGCACAACGTGGAATCCGAAAGCAGGGGATACGCAGCCAGCGGGCACTCATGGAGGAAAACCTCCAACTGGGATCCGGCCTCCAACTCTTCCGTCTCCGCATCGAGGAGAGCAAACGCCAAGCTCTTCTTGAGAATCGAGAAAAGGGAGGTGTCTTTTGGCCTTATGGGCTCAAAGGACGGAATTGGCCCCTCGAACTTCAGAATCCCCCGAACGGCCTTGAAAAAGCCCGGTCGCTTTCGAACCGATGAGGTCAACCTCGCCGCGACCGCAGGCCGCTGCAACGGTTTCAAACCCTGATGCTTTCGAAGTGCCGGGGCGACCAGTTCTTCGAACACGGCCTGCGCACCCCAAGGATTGCCCGGCAAGGCGAAAAAAAGCCGATTGTCCTTCCAACCGGTCGCACTGGTTTTTCCAGGAATGAGATTGATCTCCCTGCAGATCACCTGGACACCCATCCTGGCCCAGGCGTCGAGAACACAATCCCTTCCCCCGCGGCCGATACCTCCCGTCGTGATGACGACCTCCCCGTTCGCCGTCTCAAGCCTCCCGGCGATTTCGGCCGTGTCGTCCCGGGCGATGCCAGCCTGAACGGGAATTCCCCCGCAACACGAGGCCAGCCAACCCATCAGAAGCCGGTTGTTGCCGTAGATGTAGGGGCCGTCCGTGGGTTGTCCCAGCTCCCTCACTTCATCCCCCGTCCCCAGCACGAAAACCCGTGGTCGGCTGAAAACCTGCAGTGTGCGGATTCCCTGGGTGGCGAGGATGGCCAGACGGGTCGGTGTGAGGATCTGGCCCCTTGCGATCAACTCCTCGCCCTTCAGCGCCTCCTCCCCCATCCGCCTCACGCCCTCCCCGGCATGAATCACGTGGGGGATGGCAACGCGCTGACCGTTCCGGACCACATTCTCCATGGGCACCACAGCATCCGCATTGGCGGGAAGGGGAGCGCCGGTGAAGATCTCCACGGTGTGCCCGGTTCTCAGGCTCACCCGCCTGGTGGAACCCGCCGCCACGGACCCAGGAAGGCAGGTGAGGGTGCACGGAGCCTCCGTGGACGCCTCTCTCGTGTCCGCGCTGCGGATGGCGAAACCGTCGAAGCCCGACCGACCCGATTGAGGCAGATCGACCTTCGCCCGAACCGAAGCGGCCGCCACCCGTCCGACGGCCTGTTCCAGGTCAATCCATTCCGCCTCGGACATCCGCACCAACTCCAGAACCCGTTTCCTCACCTCCCGCAGGTTCATGGGATCTTTCCCCAGTCTTCAGGTGTGTTCACATTGACAAAACTCAGTCCTTCGGCATCGAGAGGGCGCCATTCCTCTTCCTGCAGTTTCCTGACGCGCAGTCCTGGAAAGAAGCGGACGATTTTCCTCTCCCCTCTCTCCAGGAGGGAAGCGATGGGGGCGAGGCATCGCCGGTGGTAGAGTGCGAAAAGGGGTTCGTGGAGGCCGTTGAACACGGGGACGACAGCGTCAAAGCCCGGCCTGACCTCACACATATAGAGGAGCAGTTCGGGGACAAGCAGCGGCATGTCCGTGGCACGCACGAACACCCATTCGTTGGGACTGAAAAGCAAGGCGGTGTAGATGCCTCCGAGAGGGCCTTGGCCGGGCAGGACGTCCTGGATGAGGGTCACAGGCAGGTCCCAGTAGAGGGAAAGGTCGTTGATCACGACAAACACCGGGTCACAGAAGGATTGGAGGACTTCGACGGCGCTATCAACCAGACGCTTTCCTCGGAAGACCTCGACGGCTTTGTTCCTGCCGTACCGGCGGCTCATGCCTCCGGCCAGGACCGCCCCGCTGATCACCTATTCATCTCCTGTCCGCAAGTGAATATCGATGGTGCGTGGGCTTTTCCAGCCGCGAAGGGTCGAGAGCATCCCCACGATCCCCGCCCCCAGAAATTCGCGGACGAAATCGTTCACAGGAAGCTGCTTTCCATCCAGGTGAACGGTTGCCTTGGTCCTCTTCCTACCTTTGAGATAACGTTCTTCAATGAAATCAGCCAGTTTCGTCACCTCCGCAAATCGGAAAACGGGGATGTCCGCTTGCAGGGGGTCATCGGTGACCAATCCCACAAGATTGTCACCGGGTGTGCAGATTGGCGTTTTTTCCACGGAGGCCCTGAAGATTTCGATCTTGGGGAATCGGGAGCGTTTGAAACCTTCCGTGAGCAACAGGTCTTCATTCCAGAAAAGGCGGCTGGCCATCATCTCGAGGTCCATTTCTGCATCTGTGCCTCGGATCATTGCGACCTTTTCCGCCGATGAGATGGCCACCGTGTCGGCGCCCGCCTGCCGAAGCCGCCAAGTGTCCTTTCCCTCCCGATCCATTGTGAAGCTGTGGGCGTCGTGCTTCACAACCCCTACCCGGTAGCCCCTTCCTCTCAACTCAGGAATGAGCCGCTCCAGGTGAGTGGTCTTTCCCACGTTGGAAGCCCCGACAAAGCAGATGATCGGTATCATGAAATTTTTCCCTCCCAAGGATTGTCGCACGTGGACCCCTAGGTCCCTCCCATTCAGTATGACAAGTAAACCGCCTTCAACTCCGTGTATTCCTCCATGCCGAACCTGGACTTTTCCCTGCCCAGACCGCTTTCCTTCATTCCCCCGAACGGCACTTGCGGATAGGCCTGATGGATCCTGTTGATCCAGACACTGCCAGCCTCCAGCCGATCGGCCCATTCGAGAGCCATGGCAAGGTCCCTGGTAAAAAGATAGGCGGCCAGGCCAAATCGGGTCCCGTTGGCGGATTCCACCGCCTCCTCCATGGTGCTGAAGGGTTGAATGAGTGTGACCGGGCCAAAGACTTCATCCTTGAGGATGCTCATGTCCCCTGAGATGCCCGTCAGGACCGTGGGGGGATAGAAGAATCCCCCCGAAGGCATGGCCACGGAATTGCCACCCAGTTCCACCCGGGCTCCCTCATCCACAGCCTGTTGCACCTGAGCGCGCAGTCGGCTGAGGACTTGCACGTTATTCAGAGGCCCGATCTCTCTTTCCGGTTCGTCCGAACAACCCGGTCCAAGCTTGGAGGCTTCAGCCACAAAAGCTTTTAGAAACGAGGGGTAGATTTCCTTGTGGACGAGAATGCGGCTGATCCGGTAACAATACTGACCAGAGTTCTTCATGCTCTGGTTCAGGATCTGCGGCAGCACTTCGCCCCAATCCGCATCCCCGCATACAATGGCAGGGCAGTGGCCACCAAGTTCGAGGACCACTTTTCTCACCCAACGGGAACTGACGGCCATGATCTCTTTTCCCACTTCCGTGCTGCCGGTGAAGGTGATAAGCCCAGGTATGTGGTGGTCCACCAGCATGCGCCCCGCTCCCACTCCAGTCCCGGTGACCACATTGAAAACCCCTGGAGGAATACCCGCACAAGAAGCCATCTTCGCCACCGTCAGCGTGCTGACCGGCGTGTGCTCGTCGGGTTTGGCCACAACGGTGCAGCCCACCGCCAAAGCCGGTGCGATCTTGCAGGCGAGAGTACTCAAGGGATAGTTGAAAGGAGTGATGGCCACCACGACGCCCACGGGCTCCCGCATCACCAGAACCCTTTCGCGACGGTGGCCCATCAAAGGCATCTCTCCAGACCTTCGGAGGTTCTCCTCAGCAAAGTAATCTAGAAGGGAGGCGGCATTCATCACCTCATCAACGGCCGCAGTTGGGCTCTTTCCCACCTCTAGGGAAAGAGCGGCTCCCAACGATTCCCGGTCTGCCCTTATCAACTGAGCAAGTTCACGGAGTGCGGAGGACCGGCTGGAGGCATCGAGAGATTTCCACCCGGCGAAGCTCCGGCGAGCACTCTCGAGGGCCAGTTGGACCGTGCTCGCACTCGCGGCGGACACCTTGGCATATTCCACCCCTGTCCTTGGATTGATCAGGGGGTATGTTGTTCCGTCTCCTCTCACATCTTTACCGTCTATCCACGACGAGTGAACCAGCACCTCAGATTCTCGCATTCTTCGTTTTCCGGTTTTCAAGCAGCCTTCATGGAAAAACACCATGGGCACCCACGGAAGAAAAGGCCCCAAGAGTGGGGGGGAAACTCTGCAGGTCCAACGGTTTCCCCTTGTTGGTAAATCACCTATGGGGCGTTCCGTATTGAAAAGCAGAACCGCCTATTTGTCAACGCCCGCAGTTCAGAAGGGCCACGCCCTGGAAGAAACCCTCCTACTCATTCTTCGCTCTCCAAAAACCGTCACGGGAATCACGCTTCGACCGCCGCGCACTCAACTGCAATTGAAGCGAAACCAGTCCGCACGGAGAGAGAGCAATGCTTCACAGGATCCGATTCGCACATCGGGAACTCGAGCTACGGCGGAACGCGGTGCTCGCAAGACTAGACGGAGCGGGGCACCTGAAGGCACCGGCAAGACATGCCCGCAGCATCCGAAAAATGTCAGACATCCCCGCCGATCTTGGGCAGTATCATGACCGTCTGAGCGATCCTCATCCCGCGCAATTTGCCGCATATGGTTTTCAGCAAGCAGCGGAGGCAGCGTGAATTGGGTTTGCCCCCTTGAACCTTTACAACCCTCGCAATTGACCCATGCACTTCCGTATGCTAGCCTGAAAACTGAGAAGAGGTCAGCACCATGATTCCTTATCCCAATATCGATCCGGATCTCGTCCAAATCGGCCCGTTGCGCATCCGATGGTACGGCGTCATGTACGTCCTGGGTTTCATTGCCTCCTACTTCCTCATCCAGAAGCAGGAGCGCTCGAGGCAAATAGGCCTCGTGGGCCCCATCGTCCAGGATCTCATCTTTTACCTCGCCATCGGACTCATCCTGGGAGGTCGGCTGGGATACGTCCTCTTTTACGAATTCAACGATTATGGATCCTACCTCAGGAATCCTCTGGAGATTTTCGCAACGTGGCACGGGGGCATGTCCTTCCACGGAGGATTCATCGGAGTCCTTCTGGCCGCCATCCTGTTTTGCCGCAGGCGGAAGCTGCCTTTTGCGGCCGTCGCCGACAGCATCGTCGTCACCACGCCTATTGGACTGGGGTTGGGGCGGATCGGCAACTTCATCAATGCGGAACTGCTCGGGCTTCCCACAGATCTGCCGTGGGGCATGATCTTTCCCGGGGGGGGGCCCCTTCCCCGACACCCGTCGCAGCTCTATGAGGCGTTTTTTGAGGGAGTGGTCCTCTTCGCCCTGCTTTGGGTCCTCAGGCGAAGGCCTTTTCCTGACGGGATGATGGTGGTGTTTTTTCTGTTTTTCTACGGGATCGGAAGATTCTTCATCGAGTTTGTAAAAGAACCTGACCCGCAGATCGGATACTTGTTCACCTATTTCACCATGGGACAGATTCTATGTGCCATGATGGTTCTGGCGGCCATTCTCCTGGCCTCTCTCATCCATCTCAGGTCTTCCAAACCAGAACAGCAATGACTCCAAAGGCTTGCAGATCCTCCAAACGCCCTCTCACAAAGGATGAACGTCAGAAGAGGATGTCTCCATGCTAAACGGTCCACAGGCACCGGCGGGCAGTACGCGCCCGGCCTCCGTCGGCGGCGATCGGAACTGGATTTCCGGTTACGAAGCAAAGAAGACGAGCGCGGAAAAGGCGTTGAGAATTCTCAAGCGCGGTTACCGCATCTTTATCGGTTCCGGCTGCGGCGAACCGCAGCATCTCGTCCGGGCTCTGGAAAGAGTCATTCCTGAATTGGCCGACGTGGAAATCCTCCACATCCTCAGTGTGGGGACGAGTCGTTACACGGAAGCAAGCTTTTTCGAGAAATGCCGGCTCAAATCCTTTTTTGTGGCAACGGCCAGCAGAGAGGCCGTCGCCCAGGGACGAGCGGACTACACACCCATTAATCTTGGGGATGTTCCTGACTTGTTTCGCAGTGGAGTGGTTCCTATCGATGTGGCTCTCATTCAGGTCTCCCCACCTGACGAACACGGGTTTTGCAGCTACGGCATATCCATTGACATCGTGAAGTCTGCGGCGGAGAGTGCAAAGCATGTCATCGCCCAGGTAAACGCCAAGATGCCCATGACCCTCGGTGATTCCTTCATTCACGTCGAGCAGTTGGACGCTGTTGTGGAATGGGACGAACCCCTGCTCGAGGTGAGCCTCCCTTTCATGAATCCCATCGCTCGAGAGATCGGCAGGCACGTGGCCAAACTCATCGAAGACGGATCGACGATACGGGCGGGTGTTGGCAGCCTCTCCACGGCAGCCTTGTACGCCCTCGAAGACAAAAAGGACCTCGGGGTCCATACGGACATGCTGACCGATGCATATCTGGACCTGGTGGAAAAAGGGGTGATCACCAATGCCAGAAAGACCGTGCACCAGGGAAAGATCGTGGCCAGTTTCTGCCTGGGATCCCAGAGACTGTACGATTTCGTGGACAACAACCCCATGGTGGCCTTTTACCCCACGGAATACACGAACAATTATCTCGTCATTTCCGAAAACGACCGCATGATCTCCATCAATTCCGGCCTTGAAGTGGACCTCACCGGCCAAGTCTGCTCCGATTCCCTCGGTTACGAGATTTACAGCGGCGTCGGGGGTGCCGTGGATTTTCTGCGGGGAGCCATGTATTCCCATAAAGGAAAGGCCATCATCGTCCTGCCCTCCACCACCCTCGACGGCAAGACGTCCAGGATCGTGCCGGTGCTGACGGAAGGGGCCGGCGTCGTCACCACGCGGGCAGGGGTCCAGTACGTGGTCACGGAATACGGCATCGCCTACCTCCATGGAAAGCGCATCAGGGACCGGGCCCTGGCCCTGATCGGGATCGCACATCCTGACTTCCGTGAGGAACTCATGGCCGCTGCACGCCGACTGAACTACCTTTCCCAGGACATTGTGCAGGTCATCCCCCCCAAAGCACTCTATCCAGCCCAATGGGAAGTGACCCAGCTGTTTGAGGACGGTCTGAAGGTCTTTTTTCGCCCAGCGAAACCAACCGACGAGAGAGCGGTCAAGGAATTTTTCTATTCCCTTCCCAGGGACGAATCCTACTATCGCTTTCTGTCCACCATGCGTGTATTTCCCCACTATGACGTGCGGAGCATGGTCAATATCGACTACCAGAAGGAAATGAGCATTGTGGCCCTCCCTGGAGACCTGGAGGCGGAACGGGTGGTCGCCATCGGCCGCTTCGTCCTCGATGAACCCAGATACAAGGCCGAACTGGACTTTGCGGTGCACCCCGACTACGGGCGTAGGGGAATCGCCAGTTTTCTCGTTCAACTCCTGAGCGAGGCGGCGAGGAGTCAATCCGCCAAGCTGCTCACGGCATATGTCCTTCCGGGGAATGAGAGAGTGTTCGCAGTCTTTCACAAGCTCGGTTACGTTGTGGAAACCTCTTTCAAAAGTGGCGTTCACGAAATACGCATCCGGTTCGATCAGCCGGCTCAGGCTTGCCTGATCGGTTAGACGCCGGGATGCTTGGTTGGACCATGCGGTTCACCGAGGAGATCATGCCATGGAACAGCATCGAGGTAGAGCCCCTTTCATGTGTTTTGGCCTGTCTGTCCTCCTCCTCCTGAACACTGCAGGCATTTGTGCGGCGGCGGAGTTCGTCGCCGACACCACGTCCAGCCATCCCCAGGGCACCTTCACCGGCAAGACCTACGTCAAGGGAGACAAAATACGCAGTGAGGGGGTCCAGGGTGGCCGGAGGACCATCACAATCCACCGGATGGACAGGGGGGTTACTTGGATCCTCTTGCCCGACAGCAAGACCTACATGGAGATGGCGGGTATGGAGCATTCCAGCCTGGAGGATCTGGACAGAGCTGCACAGGAGATGGCCGATAAGAAGAATCTGGGCACGGAAACGATCAACGGCTTCCTCTGTGACAAGTACCAATACGTCTACAAGGACAGAGACCTGGGGGTCGTGACCCAGTGGGTAGCCAGAGATCTGAAATTTCCCATCAGGACGGAACACTCGGGGGCAAAGGGTTACGGGATGAAGACCGAGCTGAGCAACATTCAGCTGCAAGGCCTGCCGGACTCCCTTTTTGAGCTTCCCGCCGGCTACAGGAAGACAGGTCTGCCTGGAATGGAGCGCCCACAGAAGCGCCCCAAGCCTTAGAAACCGTCGAACCTTCCGTGGAGAAGGCGTCGGCAAGACGACCACACGCCGTGGCAAAACTGCTGGACCATCCGTCGTGCGTTTTGAGACACGGGCAACCCGGCACCGAGAGAACCGGCGGGTACTCTAGAGATATGCCGGGACAGAACTCCCGGCCGTCCCATTCGGACAAGCCGGGTGACTTGGGCGGAATCACGCACCCGGCGGAACAAGAAAACAGGAAAACGCTTTCGAATCCATGGAATTGCCAGGCGAAGCATCCCGTCGGTCCCATCCCATCCCCCATGTGCAGTGTCTTCATCTGGAAAAGCTGGGCCACAACGGCAAACATTTGCTGAGCGGCCTTCAATTAGAGCTTTTCAGGGGAGAGTTGGTTTGCGTCGTGGGCGAGATGGGGAGTGGAAAGACCACCTTGTTGAGGCTCCTTCTGGGTCTGGAAAGCCCCGATGAAGGCCGGGTCATCGTGGGAGGTGCAGATCCTTCGAAACTGGCTCCCCGCGAGGCGCCCTCTTTCCGCAAACAGGTGGGCGTTGTCTTTGAGGATCTCAAGTTGATGCCGGCCAGGACAGTCTATGAAAATGTCTCGTTCCCCTTGCTGCTCGCTGAGAGTTCCAGGGCCCTGATCCACCGGAAGACCATGCAGTCTTTGACTGCCCTCGGATTGGAGCAGAAAGCCTCCCTGAGGTGCGGCGAACTCTCCCGGTGTGAACAGCAACTCGTGGCCGTCGGGAGGGCAACGGCTCATGCCCCCCTCCTTCTCCTGGGGGATGAACCTTCGGCGCATTTGGATGAATCTCATACTTTGAAGGTTGTGGAGCACCTGAAATCCGTCAATTTGAAAGGGACCACCATCGTCGTTTTCACCCGCGAACCCAAGGTGGCTGAGCTCATCAATGCCCCACGCACCCTGCGGCTCACCGGTGGCCGCGTCCTGGAAGTGGGCCCTTCTCTGCTTCGAGGCACCGCCAACAAAGCAGCGGGTATGGGCACATGACGTGGCCGTTTGTGCGAAACGCTTCCCTACTGGCTGTCCAGGCCATGAGAAGGAACTCCTCGGCCGTCCTTTTTTCCCTCCTCTCCATCGCCCTTTGCCTTCTCTTTCTGGCGTGCTCATGGCTTCTGTTGGAGAGTTTCCGCTTTCACTATTCCCAGGCCATTTCCCGCCCCAAGGCATGGATCGTTCTCCATGAAAAAGCCGGTTACGGGGATCAGGAAAGGCTCGTGTCCCAACTGACGCAGTGGCCTGGCGTGGCGAGAGTCCATGCGTTCTGCGAGAATCGGGGCGGAAGCCGTACCGAGATGCTCAACCCGGTTTCCTGGCCTTGGTGGATCCCGGGAGTCCGGACAGGGGAGGCTCCGACTCGCGTGGAAGTGTTTTTTGCCAACGACGGAGATTCCGATGCAGATTTTGAGGCGCTTGCTTCGAAATTGGCAGGACTTTCAGGCGTGGCCGAAGTGATCGGTTGGAGCACCCTCCGAGAGAGACTGGAATACGCCCAGTCTTTCTCCAAATGGATGACGGTGACTGCCGGGGGGGCTTTTTCCCTGATCTGCCTCATCGTTTCCTCTCTTTTTTGCCGCTTGGACGCCTCCATCCGCCGTGAGGAACGGGAAGTGGCGGAACTCCTGGGAGCGACCCCCTTTCAGGTCCGCCTTCCGTCATACCTGCAAGCCCTCGCCCTGGCCATTTTCGCTTCCATTCTGTGCCTTGGGACCGTTTTGTTCCTCCTGTGGCAGGTGGAAGTTCCGCATTTTCAGCTGAAACCATGGATATTTCTCCGGGAATGGGGCCGTATTGGCCTTTTCATGGGAGTGATCCTTTGCTGGTCGACGTTCTTGTGCCTCTTGGGGTGCAGGCTGTCTTACTCGAAGCCCGTGAGATTCTGGGACTGAGTTCCACCTGCGCGTCAAGCGGACGATCACTTGGCCGGCCGAAAGCAAAGTGATTGGTGATTGCTTTTTTTTTGCGCGATACAAGAACACATGGTCATTGTTATGGAATATTGTATAATCGTGATGCCGTCCTACACCAGCCCTCGCACCTCCATTGGACAATCCGAATATTATCGGAACAGGTGAACGTCTCGAGGGATGCGAAGAAAAGGCCCGATTGGACGCGCGCCGGTCACGGCAGTAATCAATGATCAGGAAGAAAACTCCAGGGCAATTTCCGGATCGGAATGGTCCGCAGGCGGCCGATCCCTTGCAATCCAGGTTGAGAAAAGGTCATCAAAGAGTGAGGATTTCCCATGCGAAGAAACAAGAAGACGCTGTTTATCCTGCTGCTCGGACTCGTGGCATTGCTCGCGGGCTGGTCCACCCTGCGCGCCAAGACCGGTCAGGAAAACCCGGACATATATCAGCAACTGAGACTTTTCAGCGATGTGCTGAACATTGTCGAGGACAATTACGTTGAAAAGGTCGAAGCCAAGAAAATGATTCATGGGGCCATCAACGGAATGCTCCGGGAACTGGACCCCCATTCATCCTTTCTTAAGCCGGAAGACTACAAGGAACTGCAAATAGAAACGAAAGGCAAGTTTGGAGGGCTCGGCATCGAGATCACCCTCCGTGACGGTGTCCTCACCGTGGTCTCTCCCCTGGAAGGAACGCCGGCGGACAAAGCGGGCATCCATTCCAACGACCAGATCATCAAGATCGACGATCAGCCGACACAGGATATGTCCCTCATGGAGGCGGTGCAGAAGATGCGGGGACCCAAGGGGACCAGGGTGAAACTTACCATCATCCGCAAGGGGGAACGCAAGCCGCTGGAATTCGAACTCATCCGAGACATCATCTCCATCCAGAGTGTTCGCATGAGGACATTGGACCCCGGATACGGATACATCAGGATTTCCAGTTTTCAAAGCGGCACTTCGGCCGACCTGAAAAAGGCCCTGGACCAGCTGGAAAGTGAGAATCATCCCCTGCTCGGCCTGGTGCTGGACCTGCGCAACGACCCCGGCGGACTGCTGGACCAGGCGGTCGAGGTATCGGACGAATTCCTGGACAGCGGCCTCATTGTATATACCGGTGGCCGGCTGGAAAGCCAGAAGATGCGCTTTGAGGCTCACAAGAACAGCAAACCTCGCAGCTACCCCATTGTGGTCCTGGTCAATTCAGGAAGCGCCAGCGCGTCGGAGATCGTCGCCGGCGCCCTCCAGGATCACAAGCGGGCCGTGATCTTGGGGGAACCCACTTTCGGCAAGGGCTCCGTCCAGACAGTGATTCCATTGAACGACGGATCGGCGATTCGACTCACCACTTCTCTTTATTACACTCCCTCGGGCCGCTCCATTCAGGCCAAGGGAATCGAACCGGACATCGTGGTGAAACGGGAGAATCCACCCAAGGAGGAGGAAGACGAAAACCCCGACCAAGGACGCCGTATTCGGGAAAAGGATCTTCCCAGGCACATGGAAAACAGTAAACCCGAGTCCCCCCCGTCCAAACAGGAGAATCTCGCCGCTGAGACACAGAAGATGATCGAGCAGGACAATCAGCTCAGGAGAGCCCTCGACCTGCTCAAGAGTTACAAGATCATGGCCCAGATGAATTTCAGGTAGTTCTGGAAGAGCATCATTCCGATGCCGGCCAAGGTGGGCACAGGGAAGAAAGGCGGGGCATCCTCCCCCCAGGGGCGCGGGGCGTCCTCCGAAAAGAATCGCGGAGCTCGCCCCCGGGGCAAAAAACAAGACGACACATCACGGTCGGCCAAGCTCCTCCGGAAGAGTATGAAAGCGGGTCACTCTCTCCCCCTTCTCTCCGCGTGGGTTCTTGCCGTCGTCTTGCTGGCCGGCTTGATCTACTGGGGAGTCGGCCCCGAGGGAACCGCCCCGTCCAAGTCTCAACCTCCTGCCGCCCAGTCGAAGGGGAAAACGGGCAAAACCGCCGAACCTCAAAAGAAGGCTTCAGCCGATCCCCCGGTAACTTTGCCTCTCGCCCGCTCTACCCCCGCGGGGGAGGCCACAATCCCATCTCCCGCGAGGCGACCGCAACCGCCGCCGGAAACAGCGGCACATGAAGAGGCATCGCCGCCTCCCCCAAGGCCCGCCCCACAGGAGGAGAAAGAACAGGTCGTGTCCCTTCACGACCATTCGGGTGTTCTGACCAAGCCCCCCCTTCCTCAACCCCCTCCACCCCCCATCTCTCCTTACCTGGCAAAGATCGCCATTGTCATCGACGATTTCGGCCTGGATCTGGAGGTGGCTAAGAAGTTCCTGAAAATCCCTCTTCCCTTGACTTTTTCCATCCTGCCCCACCAGAAGTACAGCCGCGAAATTGCCGAACTCGCATATTCCCACCACCACGAAGTCATCCTGCACCTGCCCATGCAACCTCAGGGTTATCCCATGAAGAACCCGGGTAAAGGCGCTCTTCTCACCTCCATGTCCCATGAACTCCTGAAAAAGGCGATCAGCAGCGCTCTCGAAGTCAGCCCTCACTTCACCGGTGTGAACAATCACATGGGATCCCGATTCACTGAAGACCGACATGGCATGCACGTCTTTTTGAGAGAGCTGAAAGAGAAGGGGCTGTACTTCCTGGACAGTTCCACAAGCCCCAGGAGCGTGGGGCTGGCCCTGGCGGAGGAACTCCAGGTCCCCACCGCCAAGAGGGACATCTTTTTGGACCACGTCCCTACCGAGGACTTCGTTCGGTCTCAGATCGCGACCCTCATCCGGAAGGCGCGAACCGAAGGCAAAGCCGTCGCTATCGGCCACCCTTATGATGTCACGCTCAAGGTGCTGACACAGGAAGCGAATCGCTTTCGGGACGAAGGAGTCGCCGTCCTGTCGGCAGGGGAGTTGATCACCCGGAATGGAAGCACCGCAAGGGTTCGTTGAAGAAGGGCTGCGCACCTGCCGATCTCACATCGGTGTTTCACCTTGACCTTTTGATGATCAAACGTTATGCAAGGCCAACCAAAACCGAAAGATGCGTCAGGACGGTGTTTCCATTGTGTTTCCAAGAGATAGGGTAAGAGAGAAGGATGTTCATGACTCGGTTTCTCGCCAAGACCGTGTGCTTTTTATTAGCGGTTTCCTTCGTCGCCTTGAGCGGCACCGTGGAGTGTTCGACGCCTGACCCCCAAGCACCCCCCTCTCAGGGGGCGGTCTACCCGGACACACCCTCCATCCAGGTACCGGACCCGAACCACCATTTTGGTGAAGTCCTGGAAGGCGCCGAAGTCGTCCACGAATTCACGGTCAGAAACACGGGAAAGGCGGTCCTGAACATCCGCGAAGTCCGTCCGGGCTGAGGCTGCGCCGTCGCCGAGTTTGACCGGGCGATCCCTCCTGGAGGCGAGGGCAAGATTGCGATCAAGGTGAACCTGAAGAATTACAGCGGACCCGTTCGGAAGACTTCCACGGTTCTGACGGACGATCCTCGGAATCCCCTGGTTAAGCTCACCCTGCAGGCCAACGTGAAGCAGCTTGTCGAGGTGCGCCCCGGAAACGTGGTTTCCTTCCGAGGTTTGGCCGGCCAGATGGGTGAGCAGACAGTGGACATGGTGACCACGTCTGAGCCTTTCCACATCCGTCGGGTAGAGAGCACTCTGGGCGGCAATGTCTCGCACCAACTACAGACCATCGAAGAAGGAAAGCACTATCGCCTCAAGATCGCCAACCAGGTGGAGCATGGGAGCTACACCGGCTTCATCAAATGCTTCACTGATCACCCCCGCAAACCCGAGATTGTTGTCCGCGTCATCGGTTCCCTGGAGGGTGAGATCGCCGTCAAGCCACCGACGGTGCTGGTGGGTAAACTCGCCGCCCAGCAACCTTTGCGCATGCAGACGGTCCGGGTGATCAACAACCGCGGCAAGCCGTTCCAAATCACCAAGCTTTCCTATGACTCAAACCTCATCCGCGTCACCCAGCAGCCTCTACCCAAGGACCAGGGCTACACTCTGGAGATCTCGCCCGTCCTGGAAAACATCAGGCCGGGGGCAAGGCAGCAGATTTCTCTGGGTATCGAAACCGACGTGCCTTCAGCTGCTCCGCAGCAGGTCACTGTCTTGCTGGTCAATGCCCAGGACGCAAAGACGCCTGCCTTGGTTGTGGCTCCTGAAAAGGGAGGGGATGGGAAGGGATCATTCGGAGAGGATGCACCCGGTGCCGACGAGCCCGAAAAACGTTAACTTTTAAAAAATGGCAGGGTCGTTTTCACGAGCTCTTGGGCTCATGGAGACAAAGAGGCTCAGGGGCAAGGTAATTCCCTGTGCTTTCGTAGGCCCTTGCGCGGCATCCACCGCAAACGCGAATGTACTCGCAGCGTCCGCATTTTCCTTCATATTTCTTGGAATCCCTGAGGTTTTTGAACACCTGGGAGTTCTCCCAAATTTCTTTGAAGTGCGTTTCACGGACATTGCCGCAGTTGATTTCCAGGTAGCCGCAGGGCTGCACCTGGCCGACATGGGACACAAAGACGAAGCCGGTGCCCCCGAGGCAGCCGCGGGTCATGGCATCGAGGCCGAAGGTGTGCATGGTCACCTCCTTGCCTTCTTCCCTGGCTCTCTGGCGGAGGATGCGATAATAGTGTGGCGCGCACGTCGCCTTCAACTGCAGCGGTACCTTGTCCTTCTGTTCATAGAACCAGTGGAGGGTCTTTTCATACTGCTGTGCGCTGATGGCCTGTTCGCTGATTTCCTTTCCTCTCCCCATGGGTACGAGAAGAAAGATGTGATGGGCCACGGCGCCGAGGGATACGGCCAACTCCTGGATTGCCGGAAGTTCGTGGAGATTCTGCTGCGTGATGGTGGTATTGATCTGGAAATCGAGCCCGGCCTGCCTAGCGTTCCGGATACCGTGAAGCGCTCCCTCATAGGCCCCCGGCATGCGGCGAAACGCATCGTGGGATTCCACACCGGCCCCGTCAATGCTGATGCTGATCCGCTGAATCCCGGCATCGATCATCCGCTCTGCCTTCTCGGACGTGAGAAGCGTCCCGTTGACCGCCATGGTCATGCGGAAGCCTTTCCCGTTTCCGTAGGCGGCGATTTCGAATATATCCGGGCGCAGAAGCGGTTCCCCCCCCGTGAGAATGATGATGGGCTTTCCCACGGAAGCGATGTCGTCGAGGAGCTTGAAGCACTCTTCTGTGGCCAACTCTCCGGGATAAGGGCGATCAAGAGCGGCAGCCCTGCAGTGGATGCACGCTAGATTGCAGGTGCGTGTGACCTCCCAGGCCACCAGGCGAAGATTTGCCCTCAGGATCCCTTCCCCCCCAGGAGGCCCCGTTTCATGCACCTCCGATGGCTCCGAAGGATGCCCCTGGGCAGGACCGATCTTCAAACCCTTCTCACCTTTCAGGACAATCTTCATGCACTTCCCTTTCAGAACTCCCTAAAGCGCCTTCCTCATTCCTGGAGATATCGGGAGGCATCCTTGGCGAAATATGTCAGGATCAAATCGGCCCCAGCCCTTCGAATGGCCGTCAATGTCTCCAACACGACCTTCCTTTCATCAAGCCACCCCCGTTCCACCGCCGCCTTGATCATGGAATACTCGCCACTCACGTTGTAGGCGGCCACTGGGCGGTTGAAGCTCTCCTTCACCTTGCGAATGACATCGAGATAAGGGAGAGCCGGCTTCACCATGACGATGTCGGCACCCTCCTCGATATCAAGGGCGACCTCACGCAACGCCTCCATCCCGTTGGCTGCATCCATCTGGTAAGCCCGGCGGTCCCCGAATTGGGGGGCCGACTGGGCGGCTTCCCTGAACGGTCCGTAGAAAGCGGAGCAGTACTTTGCCGCATAAGACAGGATGCTCACCTGCTCAAAACCGCATTCATCCAGAGCCTGCCGAATGGATCGTACCCGGCCGTCCATCATGTCCGAAGGGGCGACCATGTCCGCCCCGGCCCGGGCGTGGGAGAGGGCCACCCTGGTCAGAATGTCGAGGGTGGCGTCGTTGTCCACCTCCCGACCATGGAGGACTCCACAGTGCCCGTGACTGGTATATTCGCAAAGGCACACATCGGTGACCACAACCAGGTCGGGAAAACGGTCCTTGATGGCCCGGACCGCCACCTGGACAACGCCGTCCGACGCATGGGCCTCACTGCCCTGCTCATCCTTTTCCCGGGGGAGCCCAAAAAGAAGAATAGCGGGAATGCGGAGTGCACTGACACTTTCCACTTCTTCCAGGAGCTGGTCCACGGACATCTGAAAGACGCCGGGCATGGACGGGACAGGGTTTTTCACACCCTTTCCCGGAGCCGCGAAAAGGGGGTAAATGAAATCGTCAACAGAAAGACGGGTCTCGCGAACCATGCGGCGCAGATTTTCCGTGCGGCGCAGACGCCTGGGTCGATAAGCAGGAAAATACATGGGACAGCCTCGACTTGGGTTCAAGAAGGTTGTGCGGCAGAAGTCAGGGAGCAGCCTTCAGCTGATTTCCTCATCGGTGAGGTAGCAGGCAGGGTCCGGCGCCCAAAGATCCCCCGTCGCCGCTTCCGCCCTCACCCGGAAATTCCCTCCGCACACGTCCAGCCATTTGCAACGGGAACACCTGCCCGTAACATACTGTTTTTTGTTTTTCAGGCGCTTCATGAGAGGATCTGAGAGGTCCGTCCAGATAGTGCTGAAAGGTCTCTCACGCACGTTCCCGAAAGAGTGGTGTCTCCAGAACTGGTCTGCATGAACGGATCCGTCCCAGCTGACACATCCGATGCCCCGCCCCGAGTTGTTCCCCTCGTTCATCTTCAGAAGCTCCAGTACCTCACCGGCCCTTGGGTTGCCCGCGCGCACGAGTCTCAGGTAGAGGTAAGGTCCATCAGCATGATTGTCCACCGTGAGAACCTCTTTCTCATTGCCCCGGCGATGCAGGTCCACGGTCCGGTCGATGATGAGATCCACCGCCCGGCGTGTCTCTTCGTGTGACAGGTCTTCCTTCATGAGCCTGCTGCCCCTACCCGCATAGACAAGGTGATAGAAGCAGACCCGGGGGATTTCCCTTTCTTCAAGCAGGTCGAAGATGGAGGGAATCTCCAGGCTGTTGAGCCGGTTCATGGTGAAACGAAGACCCACTTTGATCCCGGCCTCCTTGCAGGCTTCGATCCCCTGCAAAGCCTTCCTGAACGCTCCACTCACGCCGCGGAATCGGTCGTTGACTGCCTCCATCCCGTCGAGGCTGATGCCGACGTAAGACAGGCCTACGGTTTTCAATTCTTTTGCCACCAAAGGGGTGATGAGTGTCCCGTTGGTGGAGATGACAGCCCGCATTCCCTTTTTCACCGCGTAGTCCGCCAGTTCCACCAGGTCGGGCCTCATGAGGGGCTCACCTCCCGAGAACAGCACAACCGGGCAGCCGAACCCGGCGAGGTCGTCCAAGAGCAGCTTTCCTTCCACCGTCGAGAGTTCGTCGGGGAAAGACTCATCCTTGGCGTGGGCGTAACAGTGAATGCATTTGAGGTTACACCGCCTCGTGACGTTCCACACAACCACCGGCTTTTTGTCTGCGGAAAACTGGAGCAAATGGGAGGGAAGCCTGCCGCTTTGTCGCCCATAGCGCAGAGCGTCGGATGGTTCCACCGTTCCACAGTAAAGCTTTGAAATTCCGATCATGTGTATCCATCTCCAAGTCCCTGGGCGAGTCATTTAGCAGGCCGACCGCTTTCGGCCCTCCAATTCCGCCCCCAACGGACGGCACCCCGAAGGACCTAACTCGCAAGCCGTTCAACGGTCACGAATCCCTCATTAAGGGAGAGCATCTCCCAACGCAACTCTCAAACAGGCATCCGGTGCGGGCAGAGGGCATCTTGACATGAGCAACGCACAGGAATTCTTCCAGATTCAACCACAAGTTGGAAGGGTTCCCGCAAAAAAAAGAAGTCTTGAGAGGTCTCGGGAGCATCACATTTCAATCGGATTCGCCCGAATTGAAGGGATTGTGCCTGTAGCTCTCCCGAATCAATTCATCCATGAAAACCTGCGGGTGCACAACGGCCATTTTGGGCGCCACGAACTCCGTCTGACCGGTGCGGTCGAAGATGAGTTTGAAGCCGTAGTCATAATCCCTGGATATGCCGTGACAGATCACCGTGGCGGACGAGTCCCTCTGGAGTGCCCTGGAGATGATTTCGTTCACTGCCTCTTCATCGAAACGCACCTTGAATCCGTATCGTTCAAAGAAGTCGCTTTCAAAAACCTTGATCTGGTTGTACAGGAGAATCGTTTCATCGAAGATCCCCTCGATGGGCAAACCCGTTCTCAGATGATGGTCCACTACGAGTTCGACCCTCTCGGGGGTGAACACCAGGGGGTAGTTTTGGATGTAGTGACTCTGTTTTTTGGAGAGTTGATCCAGCAGCGCGGATTTCTCCTCGTTGAGCATTCTCTGGTATCTCTGGACCCTTATGGGATCGTCCGGGTCCTTCAGCAAACGTTTCAACTCCTCCTGGGGATGCTCCACCACCTCCCGGGTGATGACGAGATACCTGATGGAGGAAGAGGGAAGGCTCTTTTCAAATGGAAGCAGGACCCGCTCAATGACACTGACCAGCCCGCGGGCCCCGGTTCTCTCCTCGTAGGCCTTCGCGGCAAGGCAGTGAAGCGCCTCATCGTCGAACTTGATATCGATGCCGTAGCTGCGAAAATCTTCTTTCTTGCCCAAGATGATGGGATTGTTAGGGTTCCTGAGGATCTGGTAAAGGTCTTCCACCTCAAGGGGTTCCAACACGGCAATGACCGGGATGCGCCCCACAAACTCGCTCTCGAAACCATACTCGATCATGTCTTCCGCTTTGACCTGCTTGAGGGACTTGACATCGTCCTCCTTACTGTGAATCTGTGCCCCGAAGCCGATTCCCTGTTTCTGAAGCCGCCTTTTCACGATGGGCGCAAGGTCGTTGAAAGCTCCGCTCATGATGAAGAGAATGTTCCTGGTGTTGACCGTTCGCTTCTCCCGTTTTCCCGTCTTCCTGTAATGCTCGATGGCCTGAATCTGGGAGATGGGGTCGTGGGCCACCTTCAAATCCACTTCCGTCTCTTCCATGGGCTTGAGAAGAGCCCTCTGCACACCCGTCCGAGAAACGTCCGGACCGATGATCTGGTGAGAAGATGCGATCTTGTCCACCTCGTCGACGTAAATGATCCCGCACTGGGCCAGTTCAATGTCGTCTCCCGCTTCCACCACCAGTTCCCGCACCAAGTCCTCCACATCGCCCCCCACGTAACCTGTTTCACTGAACTTGGTGGCATCGCCCTTCACAAAGGGGACTCCAAGCTTTTGAGCGATAAGTTTGACGAGATAGGTCTTTCCAACTCCAGTTGGACCGATGAGGAGGACGTTGTTTTTGACACTTCCCACCATCGGTTCCCTGGAAGACCGCCCCTTGCGGAACTGGTATTTGATGCGGTTGTAATGCGTGCAGATCTTGGTCGCGAGGACGGCTTTCGCCTCATCCTGCTTGATCACATATTGATCCAGGTAACTTTCCAGCTCTTCAGGCTTCAGATCGAACTTGATCTTTTCCGAAAGGTCCGTCTTCTTCAACGCTTCCTGGGTGTCCTTGGTCTGGGGCATCATCATGGGCGATATCACCTTGATCCTGTATCCATACTTCTTCGTGAGATAATCACTGAGTTCCTTTTCCAGTTCCTCGTGATCGGGAATCTTGGGTATGTCGTCGGACATGTGCGCGACCTCTAGGGTTTTGTCGCTAAATTAATAACTATAATCAGATGCGCAGGCATGGTAAATATAAACGCTCAGCAGACTCATTTCAACAGAACCTCCACCGCCGCCCAGGAACGAAGAGGAACAAAGAGAAAATGATAAATACCAGTGCGAGTGGCGTGGCAAACCCATCAGCAAGGGAAACAATACGGATTGGAACGACCCCTGAAGGTCTCGCCACCTGGTTTCCCCTCCTCGGCCAAGGCTTCCTAGTAAAGACACGAATAGGGCGAAACCTGCGCCAGGTACTCTGTGAGGAGATCGGCCTTTCACCGGAATACCTTGAGGAGCGGGTGCAGACGGTGTTTCTCGACGGTAAGGCCATCGACGATCTGGAGGCGTCGGTGGTGGGTGAAGCTTCCGTTGTGGCACTTTCCGCCGCGATGCCCGGATTCGTCGGAGCGGCCTACCGAAAAGGGGGATATTACAGGGTGATGCGTTCCGGGACCACTTACGACAACGATCCCTCCCAATACAACGAAAAACCGGGTTTTTTTAAAATGAAGCTGTTCAACCTGGTGGCTGCGGAATTGGGGGAATCCTTCCTTCGGGTCGGGATCCTGTTGGATTCCCTTGCACTCACCCGATTTCTGGCCAATCAGCCGGATTCCTTCTGGAAGAAGTGCAGGGAAATCCGGATCGACGATCAACTCACCGCAACGGATGAACTGCTCACGCATTTGGAAGGCGCCCCCCAGCACCTCGTGTCGCTCCAAGTGCTGGCAACTCCATGATCGACCGTCGTGTTCCCGGCGGCAGTGACGTCGGATGCATCGGACAGGATTCCCGCAGTTGCCGTCCGCGCCCTGTCGGGAAGCGTCCCGGCCAAGGGGGCGTTGCGAGAACGGGGTAGCAGTCGACCGTTTCAACACTTTTCACAGTTGCACAACCTCCACACTCGAAAGGCTCCGCCCCAAAAAACGCTCGCCGATGGTCCGGAATCGCAGCGGGATATCGGTCACGCAGAACCTGTATTCCGGTAGTGCAGAAGAGGGTCTGGAAAGTCCCCTTTCCTGGAGGACCCGTTCGGCCTCTTGTGCCATGGCCTCTGCGGAATCCACCAGTTGAACGCGGTTTCCCACCACTTCACGGATGACCGGCTTGATGAGGGGATAGTGGGTGCAGCCGAGCACCAGGCTGTCCACGGGGTGTTGAAGGATCGACCGGAGATATTCCTTTGCCGTGAGCTTTGTGATGGGGTGGTCGAGCCACCCTTCCTCCACCAGGGGAACAAAAAGGGCACAAGCCTGAGAGACGACCCGGATGGCCGGATCCAGTCGATGAATGGCCTTCACGTAAGCATTGCTCTCAATAGTCGCCGGCGTGCCGATCACGGCCACGTATCCCGACCTGGTGGCCTCCGCCGCACTCTTGGCACCCGCATGGATCACGTCCAACACCGGGACGGGACTCATACTCCGGATCACCTCCAACGCCACCGCAGACATGGTGTTGCACGCCACGATGAGCAGCTTGACCCTTTTTCGTAGCAGAAACTCCGTAATCTGGCCCGCAAAATGGACGATCGTTTCGACGGACTTGACCCCGTATGGGACGCGGGCAGTATCTCCGAAGTACAGGATGCTCTCCGAGGGCAGTCTCTCCATGACCGCTCGAACAACGGTTAGCCCGCCCACACCCGAGTCGAACACGCCGATGGCCGAAGATCGGTCCGCTGCCCCTTGCAAAGGATTCATTCCCTGGATTCCTTCCGCTTCAGGGCTTCCCCATAGACTTGGCGTCGCGGCAGGCCGTGACGGGCAGCAACGATTTCCACCGCCTCCCTCAACCTGATCTCTTTTTCTCGAAGAAGAGACTCAAGGTCCTCAAGCCAGTCCTGATCGTTTCGCCGTGTATCCGCCCGTGGGACAAAGCCTCCCACCACCAGGGTCACCTCCCCCCGAACCTCAGCTGAAAAGCGTTGCACCGCTTGCGACAGGGTCCCCCGATATACTTCCTCGTGAAGCTTGGTGAGTTCTCTCGCCACCGCAACAGGCCGGTCTCCCCATACCTGGAGCAACTCCTCCAGAGTCCGAGCGAGACGCTTAGGGGATTCATACAGGACGAGGGTCATGGGAAGTGTGGCGAAAGCTTCCAAAAACCTGCCACGGGCAGATCCCCGGGAAGGTGGAAAACCGAGAAAAGCGAAAGGGCAAGACGGCAGACCGGAAGCGACCAGTGCCGTGACGACGGCGCTGGGCCCGGGGATCACCACAACAGGCACGCCCCGGTGGAGCGCCTCCCGGATGAGTACCTCCCCCGGGTCTGAAACGGAAGGGGTTCCGGCATCCGTGACCAGCGCAAGGTCTTCACCGGCCAGGAGCTTTCCCATGAGCACGGGGCCGCGTTGGCCCGCATTGTGGGCGTGGTAACTCAGCAGCCGCTTTCGGATCTGGTGATGAGTGAGGAGTTTTCGCGTGTGCCGGGTGTCCTCGGCGGCGATGAACTGGACCGTTTTCAAAACCTCCAGGGCACGCAGGGTGACATCCGAGAGGTTTCCAATGGGAGTCGCCACAACGAAAAGAGTACCCGGTTTCTTTTTTTCTCCTGATTCAGGAGGTCGCTTCAAAGGCATTGACTATCCAGGTCAATTCCGGACCCTTGCCACTCCAGACGATTCCAAGCACATCGAACCGGGCCCGCCCGGTGTCCAACGCCCGGGACTTCAAATACCATTGGGCGAGCAGGGTCAACTTTCTCCGCTTGGCATGGGTCACCGCTTCCTGGGGCAATCCGAACCCTTTACCGTAGCGGGATTTCACCTCGACAAAAACCAGCGTCCTCCCGTCCTGGGCAATGAGATCGATCTCTCCCAGCGGGCAACGGAAGTTCCGATCGAGAATTTGCAGACCCCGCTCCTCCAGGTAACGGGCAGCCAACTCCTCACCGATCCTTCCCTTGTCGTGACGGGTGATCACATCTGATGCCTCTCCTCAAGGGGGTGAAAAGCTTTTCCCCTGCACAGCGCCTCCAGGGGATTCACGCAGGACATCGCTTCCGACCGGGCCTTTCGGAATATGACCCGTCTTGCTGTTTAGGGTTAATGTGAACTCAAAGCTGCCGGAACAGCTTGATTTCCGCCTGCCTCTCCCGGTCTTTGAGCCATGCCTGCCAAATGCTCATCTGCTTTTGCTGAAGGATGCGATTCTCGATGGCCTCGCGCTCCTTTTCCAGGTTCTCATCGGATTCCCTCTTTTCCAGCAGGCGGCCGACGAGGTATCGGTTGCCCATCTCCAGCGGGGCATCCAGAAGAGGCTGGTCGGGTCTCAGCTGCATGATTTTTCCCATGGCATCCGCCTTGAGCAATCGCAAATCTTTGTCGGGCTGACTTCTCGAAAACCATTCGCTCTGCTTCACTTCCACCTGCTTTGCCTTGGCAGCCTCCAGCAGACTATCACCTTTTCGCGCCGCATCCAGGAGACTCACCCCTGCCTCATACGCAAGTTTTCGCGATTCCTCCGCCTTATATTCCCGTTCCACCCGGTCTTTGATCTTTTCGAAGGGAATCGGCTGCGGAGGCTGGATCCCTTTCAGTTGGATCACAAGGAAGCCCTTGGTCACCTCCAGGGGGTCACTGATTTCATTTTCTCCAAAGGCAAATAGTTTGTTCAACGCATCGGGAGCCAGTCCTTCCCCCTCAGGCACGGGATCGTTTCGGGAGATCCAAGCCGACGAACCGACTACCGGCAAGTTCTTGGCCTGGGCGGCCTGCTCAATGTCCTTTCTGGCATAGGCGAAATCCGAAAAATTTCGTGCCTCCCTGAAGGCAATGTCCCGTGCCTCCTGGTCTTTCATGGCGGCTTCAATCTCGCCGCGGACCTCTTCAAAGGTGGATGTCTTCTCCAGCCGCACATCTTCCACCCGGATGATGTGGAAGCCGAACGGGGTACGCACCAGGTCCCCCACCTCGCCGGGTTTCAGGGAGAAGGCGGCCTCGGAGAAGGCTGGAACCATCTTTTCCCTGGTGAAATACCCCAAGTCCCCTCCATTCTGCGCCGCGGTGGGATCCTGGGAGTGCTTCCTGGCAAGTTCTGAAAAGTCTCTCCCCTTCCTGGCCTCTTCCAGGACCTTCTGGGCCTCCCCCCGGACCTTTTTCACCTCGTCTTCCGGTGCGTCCTCCTTCACCGAGAAAAGAATGTGACGGGCCCGAACCTCCTTTTCCTTTCGGTAATCGGAAAGGTGTTCCTCATAGTACTGACGGAGCTGCTCCTCGGAAACCTTCACCCCCGATAAGTGCTGAGCGGCAGGGAAAAGCACAGCGGAAAACCGTCTCTTCTCGGGTTCCTTGAACTTGTCCACGTTCTGCTGGTAAAAAGCCTCGAGGGCCTTGTCGACCGGGGAAATCTTGTCTTCATAAGACTTGGGGTTCAGGAGTACGTACTCCAACCGGACCTGTGCACTGTTCATGCGGTACTCCGCCAAGATTTCCTCGTCGGTAACCAGTGCCCTGCGTTTCACGAACGATTCCATTTTGCGCAGCGTCAGGTCTTCCGCCACTTGCTGTTCAAACGTCTCCGCGGTCCTTCGGCTCTGCCGGAGGAAAAGGTCATATTTTTTCCGGTCGAACCGCCCGTCCGTCTGGAGCACCGGGATTTCCAGGATGACCTGCTGCACCTCCTGGGCCGTAGCGCTGAGGCCCATCTGGCCGGCTGCCTTCATGACGAGGTATCGTTGAATCATCATCTCGAGGGCCCGCTTTTCCAACCCGAGTTGCTTGATGAGATCATCGGAAAAGGCGTTGCCGAACTGCCGGCGATACATTTCCAGGAGGTCTCTGTAGAACTTGTCGTAATCCGCCCGACTGATGTACTGACCGTCGATCTCGGCGATCTGGCCCTCTTCTCCCGTCCTGAATCCCCCCCATATGACAAAAGATATGATGATGAAGCCAAACGCAACGATCATGAGCCATGACTTGGAATGTCTTCTGAGAAACTCGAGCATGACCTGAATACGCCTCCTTTTCGCCTTCCATGCCGCGGGCGCCATTGTCCGCCGCCGTGAGCGCGACGGAGGGATTTTGGGCGCGTGCCTTCTCTAGGGTGTCTCCTCGGGTTGCGTGCGACGTCGAGCAAACAGGATATAAAGGATCGCTCCGATGCAGGGCAAGGTGGCCACCACAAAAAACCAGACCACTTTCAGCTTCCGGGTGGCGAAACGCCGACGGGGGATGTCCAGGATGGCCCAGAAGGTGGGGATGATGGGAACCGTCAGAAGGACGATCAAGATGACAAACCTGAGCAACACCCCTCAGTCCTTCCCGCCTGCCGCGTATAGGGAGGAAAGCTCCCCCACCTGGGATTCCACCTGTGCCTTGTGCTGATTCAAATGCTCGATGACGGACTGCAACTCCCCTTCCCACAGGCTGCCCAGTCCAAGCTTGAGTGACTCTATAAACTTTTGTGTCCGCCGCTGCAAGGATTTCTTGTAGCGGCTGTAAAAGCCGATGCCCGTGAGCAATAGCAGGATGAGACAACTCCCCAGGGCTGCAAGACCCCGCGGAGTGAAAAGAACGAGAGGGAGATCGGCGGCCAGCCTCAGTAAAGAACCGGCATCGGTCAGCTTCAGCAAATCCCGCCAGGTTTCCGCGCCGGATACCGCCAGAACGAAAGGCACCAGCAGCGCCAGATACGCCCCCCACTGAATGAGGCGGAAGCCTGAGGGTCCGGCGGATTTCTGGTCCATGAGGCGCATGACGGTGAACTCACGCACCTTTTCCAGGAAGCGTTCCCACGGGGACACACCTTCGCAGGCCATTCCGGCGCCGGTCTCCAGGTCGGCGGCGAACCCCCGGTGGAGCAGCCTTCGGGCGATCCGGTTCGCCAACCGCTCCATTTGGCTTCGAAGAAGAAACGCGGCCTCCCGGGGAGGGGACACGCCGTCGGCAGGATCGGAAGAAGAAGGCCCAGACCAGCCGCGAAGGAATTGAACGGTTCTTCCCACGAGACGTGCAGGCCCCACCAGATGGCAAGGATCCATGAGAAGTTCGGGGACGACACTCCGAAAAGTGCCATCCAGCCAGAGGTCCATGGCCTCCCTCCCCGCTGCGGCCCATTCCTGCCGTTCTCCCCCCAGTTCGTCCACCAGTTCCTCCAGCACTTCCCGCATCTTCGCCAACTGAAGGATCTCCTTTTCTACCACCGAAAGAAACCGTTTCACCTCCACATCCAGGTTGGCGGTCTTGATGGCGGTCACTTCCATGGCATCCCGAAGCTGGAAGATCTGGTGTCTGAAGTGGGGAAACTGATTCCAGGGAGCCAGTCCCCCCGAATCACACGCCAGGTCGGCGGAAACGGCAAAGACGATGGGATCCGGTATGTCGTTGTCCACCAGATGCTGTGTGAACCGGTTCAACACCTTGCCCAGTTCGCCATATCCCTCTTCCAGGGTTCGCCCCTGGAAGAGAAGGTCCACTTTGTTCAGGACAAAGTAGAAGTTCTGACGGGCCTTGGGCACCTGGCGCAGAAAAGCGTAAAAGCGAGCGTCGCCGTACTTCTCCGGAGACGCCACCCAGGCAAGGACATCCAGATTCTCCAGGAACTGGATCACGCGTCGCCGGTGCTCCCCCACGAGGCTGTCGAAATCAGGAAGATCGCACAAGAGGATGTGTCGGATGGCATCCGCAGCATGAACGATTTCCATCCATAGTCCGTTTCTTGTGAGGGAGGCGGGCAAAGGCACCTCCCCATGCCGATAGATGAGCACCCTTTCCGTGTGGGGCCTCCTGTGGCTGGTGGAAGCTATGGGAGCACCGGCAAGGGCGTTCATGAGAGTCGACTTCCCAACTCCCGTCCCACCAAGGAGTCCCACCGTGAGGACACTCTCCCCCATGGCATCGAGTCTCTGGAGAAGCTTCTGGGAATTCTCCAGTAGGGACTCTCTCTCATCCTGGGAATAAGAAATGAGTGTTCCTCTGCCCACGATCTCCCGAAACCGATGCAGGTCCGCCCGCAATTCCTGGATGGATTCCACTGTGCCGAACCTCTGTTGGATAGCGTGTCGCCCCGCTTGACCGTTCCACACCAAAACTCTCGCCATGGAGATACTACCGAAACCGGCAACGGGTTTCCAACTCCTTACAGGAAAAAAGGCAGGAGCGCCCCTCTCCCTGCCTTCCTCTGCTGTCTCCCTTCAAGACTGATCAAATCTCGAGGCGTCTCTTCACTCCTGCCATTCCGAGCAGACCTGAACCAAGGAGCCAGGCCGGCCCGGGAATGGGAACGGGGTTTGCGTCCGTGACGGTGATGATGGCGCAATCATCGATGAGTTTCCACTGGTTTTCTGCGATGAATACCGGCGAAATGTCGCCGTCCGAACCCGTCCCGTGATCCTCCATGTAGAGCCCGAACAGGCCGCTCGGCCCCAGGTCCAGGGAATCGGAACCCAGTGTCGCGATGTGATGCCCCTGGGAATCCATCGTGAAGCTGATGGTGCCTCCTTGGATCTTGACCCCACCGATGGTGATGGAAGGAGAACTCCCTGAGAAAATGTTCAGGTCCCTGTTCGATGGCGGAGTGGTTGAAGGATTGTACAAGTAAAGGTCGATGGTCTTCCCCTCCAGACAATTGATATCGAATTTCAGAGCATTGAAGTCCCCGTCCGTGGGTTGCCAGATCCCCGCATTCAGCATATACGCGTGACAACGATCTGCCAGGCCCACGGCCATGAAGAAGGCGACAGCCAAAAACAAAAGAAGCCTCGGCCTCTGCATATCTTCCTCCTTTCCAATGACTCGAAAACATGGTTTTTTTCCGCCGACAGCCAATATCCTCCCTTCAATGAGAGGAGGGTGATCGTCACGATGCACAAAAAAGCCGGATCGCCCTGTTAGAGGTAACCCGGCTGTCCCATGGGGGCGGGACCCGCGGTTTTCCGTCCCCACCCTACGATGGGTTTGGCTTTGTCTTTCTCAAAACACTCAATGTCTTGTTTCCCGGCGGGCGACCGACGGAAAAACCCGCTCGGATGGACTCCGCGAGCGGCGCCCTCACCTCATGTGTGAAATGCGGGTCCCACCTCCCTTCTGCGATGTGTCTCCTTCCCGAAGCCAACCCGCGAGTTCCGGCAAAAAAAGCCCGAACCTCGAGGGGGATTCAGGTTCGGGCTTTCTGATACCATGGGGCCTTGGTCAGCAAAGTACCCGCAGACTCATGGGGGCAGTGTTCCACGACCGTGTGACATCTCCGTGACGATCATGTGACATGTTCGCCCTCTAATCTCCTTGAGGAACGCAGACGACCCAGGAAAGGGTCCTCATTGCGCCAAAGAGGGAGCCGGCAATCGGCATTGGGGCAAAGGGTTATGGGGAAATTACAGGTGGCAATCTGCATGGACGCCCGTGACAGGCCATGGTGGGCTTCAGGCAGTGAAGAATCCGTTGCCTCCTCCGGGGAGAAAAACCCTCGGATTCGCCGGCTCTCCCCGAGGGGCGCCCCCCGGGGCAGCAGCATCATGACTCGCTAATATCCCGCATCACGGCCTCTATACTTCGGATGACCTCTTCGCCGAAAAGGTTCATACGCCGCATGGTCCCAGGGGTGAAGAGGGCAAAACGCCCGGTGGACTGGGTGCACACCTCTCCTGCATCGTTCACGATCCAGCCCTCCGCAATCGCTTCCCGGCTGTTTTCCGTGCTCAGGATACGCGCTTCCGCCCGCAACGACTGTTCCACGTAAACGGGTTTCAGAAAGTGCACTTCCATGGACTTGGTGAGCGTGATGCGCTTCAGAAGGTGAATAGCGCACCAACCCATGATCTCATCCAGGATCGTAGAGAGGATCCCTCCATGAACCAGCCTCTGCCAGCCACACAGATGAGCGGGCACGGCCACCCATGAATAAAGCTTCTCGCCATCGGTGTAAAATTTCATCTGCAGTCCGGACGGATTCAAAGGACTGCAGCCGAAACAGTGATGGTCCTCCCGGTTGGGGAGGAGGTACAGGGTTTCCCTTTCCATTTTTCGTCCATCCTTCTGCGGCGGCGACTCCCCTTAGGAGCCGACCCCCTCAGGTTCGAGGCCCGGATTGTTCCCATCCTTCCCCTCCGGTGACTTGCCGGCATCCTCCTCTCTCCGGACCCGGGGCGCCTCTCCTTCCTGGGGAGGGCTTTCCCGTTTCTCCATTTCCTGGACCTTCAGAAAGAGGCGGTAGCGATCCCGGCTTGCAAGACTCTCGCGGGTGAGCGCTCTGGCAAGCATTTCCCTTGCCTCTTTCTGCATTCCCTGCTCTTCCAGGATTTCGCACAGGAGAAGAACGGCTTCCACGTGAATGGGTTCCCTGTCTGTGAGTTCTCGGAGGATCCGACCGGCGACTTCGGTGTTGCCGCTTTTCCGTTCATAGAAGGCAAGCGTGTAGGCGTACTTGCCGTTCTCGGGGTCAATCTCGTGGGCCCTGCGACACCATTGAAGCGCCTCTTCCAAGCGATCCCTCGCCAGAAGGACACAAAGATTGCATGCCGCCTCCGCCATTTGCGGATCGGCTTTCAGGGCTTCACGAAGATGGCTTTCCGCGCGGGGATAGTCCCCCTGGTCGGCTCTCAACAGGGCCATGTGGAAATGGATTACCGGGCTGGCCGGTTCGATCTTCAAGGCTCTTTGCAGAAACTCCTCGGCCTTGTTCATTTCCCCAAGGCGCGCCGCAGCGATGGAGGCGTTTAGGAGCGGTGCGGTGCGGCGGGGATTGAGCCGCGATGCCGCATCGTAGGCCACCAGAGAAGCAGGAAGATATTCTCTGTTGAGGAGGTAGTTCCCCAGCGTGTAGTGAGATTCCCAGTCATCGGGCCTCACTTCCAAGGCATCCACCAGTTCCATGCTGGCCCGCTCCAGCCTCTGAAAATCGGCCTCCCCGAGCATCGTTCGGGGATAAGCCGAAAGAGCCATGGCTGAACGGACACGAACGAGGCGGTATTCGTCTTCCGTCGCCTTGAGGAGCGGATGGAGGATCTCAGGGGCGAAGCTCCCCGCAAGCCCCTCTGCAGCGGCTGCTCTCACGAAGGGCGATCGGCTCTCAAGGGCACCGGTGAGGACCGGCCATTTGCGGTCATCATCACAGAAGGCCAGAAGGCGGATGAGGGAAACCGCCGTCACGGGTTCATGTTCCTTGTTGCCGATGAACTTGAGAATATCGGCAAGCCGGCCCCAGTCCCTCCTTCTGGCGGCATCCACCAGCCTGGCCCGCTCAAGGATCGGAGCCTGATAATCACGAGGCTGCCGCTTGCGGACCCATTCATCGGACCATGCGGCGTCCCTGTCCCGGTGACAGCCGTTGCATGCGTTGGGTGACTGGAAAGCCAGTGTAGCGGCAGGACAGGGGGGCAGCATGGCGTGATCCCGCGCCTTAGCAGTCTCCCCTCGGATCTTGGGCATGTGGCATGCCACACAACGGTTGCCCTCACTCTCCTCGGGATGATTCGAGTGGGCGCTGGCGTTGCGGACCCTTTCCTCGTGACAGGGCAGGCACACTTCGTTCGCCTTTTCAGATGTCCCGAACCGGTATTGTCCCCCGGGCATGTGGCAGTGGGTGCATTCCAGTTGGCCGGCTCCAGCGCACGGATTCATCAGCCATCGGGTGTAAACGTGGTTTTCGCCCCGGTCTGTGCCGTCCGGAAAGAAATCGGGGTCTTCAAGAGCGATGAGATCATAGTGGTCGAAGAACCGTTCTCCAGGCTTGAAAGTGTTGGTGAGCGGCCTGGTCCTTCCATGGCAGGGTGCGCAGCCTTCACTTTTCTGCTGAGGGCTGAAGGAATTCCAGTCGTTGATTTTCAAGTCCTGGGGAGGTTGCCCCTTGCCCATTTCCGAAACCGCCTTCACATGGGCATCCGTCGGTCCGTGACAGGCGGAACAGCGAATGCCGGGCTCCGTCAAGACGTTTCTGTAGGTTTCCGTCTCCTCGTCGTAGTTGGTGGCATTCTGTGCCACGTGACATTGAAAACAAGCGATGTTGAAGGTGAGCAAGGCATCTCTCCAGTCGAGGGGTTCTTCGCCACGCTCGATGAAATGCCGTACGGCGCTCTGCAGCACATTGAACCAGGATCCCGCGCGGATATCATAGGCCAGAGGCATGACCTGGAGACGCCCGTCCTGCAGGGAGGTCAGAAAATAGTACACGCTTCTGCCCCCCATGACGTGGTGGATTTTATAGCGCATGTCCCCCTTCTTCCCCCGCTCGATCATCCAGCCTTCGTCACCGTCCCAGTGCGCTCGGCAGGGGTTCTCCCCGACGACAACCTCCACGCCGGGGGACTGGAGATGATCCCGGGCAAATGCGGGCGAAAAGGGGCGCACGGAGAGCCCATGGCGGGACACGGACCAGTGTTCGTAAAACGTCTTGTGACACTCGCTGCAGGAAACCTTCCCGGGGTGGACCTTTGAATCCTTCTGCAGCGAAGCGGCGGCGGGGCGCCCTTTTTTCGCAGGCAGGGCGTTTCCGGGCAGCATGAAAATGCAGGCCAGCCCGATGACGAAGCAGCAAACCATGGCCGATTTCCAGCCTGCTGGACATTTTCTCATGGCTGCCCCATGAACGGGAAGAAAGGAGGTTTCGGGGTAATGTTCCTCACTTTGGGGCTGAATCAGGCTCCTTGATGGCATCCGGAAACGGAACTGAAGGGGAACTTCTGAAAAGCAGCCTCCATTCTCGTATACCCCACTTCCCGTTCTCTGCTCAAGAGTTCTTTGATTGGCATGCACTTCACGGCTTACCGCCCCTGCTCCCCCCCTGCGCGTTTTCCCTCTTCACTTGGGGGCAGATTCACAGCCCCTCGGACCTCCATAGACGCAACCTCCCCCCGCACCTCACTTCTCTTCACCACGGAGTGGATGAAATTGACAACAGGCATCACATCTGTTTTAACGCTCTTGGTTTGGCATACAGGGAAGTCCCTGCGGCTTCGATCGGTCTTGCTCCATTCCCTTATCATTTCCCTCAATCGGGAGGGAATCACAGGGGACGTCTCCTCTTACCTGGTACAAAATCGTGGGCCGGAGCCGAACCCTGTGCTCAAAGAGCCTTGCTTCAGTCCCGGCATGGCGGTATCGCCGCAATGGGGCCAGTGGAAAGAGAAGGAGTGCGCACCTGTCCGCACTCGCGTTTCCGCTGCCCACCCCATCTATCCTGGGCGAACCCGGATGCATCAGAGTTCATTTGGTGAAGAAGCGAGTTGTCCTATGCCCGGTTCCATTCCGGAAGGCGGCCGGAAAGTCAGGATCACCTATTCCCGTCCGGACTACGAAACCCTGCTTGTGGTTTTGGGAGGAGAATGGTCCATCAGGGAAGGCCTTCCCTCCCTGGACGGGTTCCTGGAAGCCCTCAAACGGGATCCTCCTGTTCGGCGGGTGACTTTCGACACACGGGATGTGCGTGTTTGGGACACCAGCCTCCTTGCGTTTCTCAACGGGATCCTGGATCATTGCGCGTCCACTGATGTGCAAGTCAACCAGGAAGGGCTCTCCCAAGGCGTGTCGAGGCTGCTCCAGCTTGCCCGGGCTGTGCCGGAAGTGGCTGAAGCCACTCGGAACCCGGAGGAGAATTCCCTGCTCTCCCGGATTGGCGAGCACACCATCAAGGTGGAACGATCCGCTGCGGAGATGTTGGCGTTCATCGGGGAAGCTTTCGTGTCGTCGATGAAGGTTTTCGTGGGAAAAGCCCGCTTCCGGGTATCGGATCTCATGCTGTTCATCCAGGATTGCGGCGCCAGGGCCCTCCCCATCGTTTCCCTCATCAGCTTCCTCGTGGGGCTTATCCTGGCCTTTGTGGGAGCCATTCAGCTCAGGCTCTTCGGGGCGCAGATCTTCGTCGCCGACATGGTGGCCATTGGCATGGCGAGGGAAATGGGAGCCATGATGACGGCGGTGATCATGGCGGGGCGAACCGGCGCCGCCTTTGCCGCCCAACTGGGCACCATGCAGGTGAACGAGGAGATCGACGCCTTCAAGACCCTGGGTATTTCTCCCATGGAGTTCCTGGTGGTGCCCAGAATGCTGGCCCTGG
>JAAYVE010000039.1 GCA_012517315.1 Deltaproteobacteria bacterium | reverse complement strand
TGCATGTGTTAGGCACGCCGCCAGCGTTCATTCTGAGCCAGGATCAAACTCTCCAGTTCATCCCTAACCTAAAACCTTACTCAGGCCCAGCACTCACCCACTATTTAGTTTCCAAAGAACAGCCCCCACCACCAACCAGGGGCTGTTTAATATAGCACTCAATTATGCTTATGTCAACGGAATTTTTTTTCGCCAAGCGTCATCTCGTCAGGACGGGCCCAAACGACGTTTTGCCGTCAGGGATCCTGCAGTGGCCTCGCCGTTTCCGTGCGACAAGTGCGGCATTCTATTGATTTCCGGTCCCCTGTCAACAAGAAAATCAATTTTTTTTCTGCTTCCGTGCATGCCTCGCATGAGCAGCCGCTTCAAGTCCCGCCACACAGCCCTCTCCCACCGCTTTGGCCATCTGCCAAGGAGGGCCGCAGATGTCGCCCGCCGCATAAACCCCTGTAATGTTCGTCTCTTGCTTCTTGTTGGTCGTGATGTATTTCAAGGTGTCAGGGTCCAGCTGAATCCCCAGGGAGGCCGCCAACTCCATGGCACCTTTCGCCCCCAGTTCGATGAAGACTCCGCTCGCCTCGATGCGTTCACCGTTGTCCAGTTCAACCCCCTCCACCTCCCCCTCACCAAGGATCGCCCTCACTTTTCGTCCGGCATGCTTCACGATGGAACTGCTCTCAACTTGGTACTGCAAGTTTTCACTCACGGACAGTTCCGAATAGACCAAGTGGACTTCCCGGGCCAGGAGCAACATGTGCAGGGCTCCGGAGCACGCTGCGCTCTCATTGCCCACCACCACCACCACTTGGTTGCGAAAGAAGTTGCCGTCGCATTCCACGCAGTAGCTCACGCCTTTTCCCAGCAGTTCCTTTTCCCCTGGCACATTGAGCCGGTTTCGGGAGACGCCCATGGCCAGAATCACCGACCATGCGCAGAGTTCCTCACCCGATTCCAGCTTCGCCAGGAATCTTCCCTCTTCCGTTTTCTCCAAACCCAGGACATCCTGCTCAAGAAACTCCGCACCGAACTTCTCCGCCTGCTTTCTGCCCTCATTCAGGATCTCTTCACCCGTTACGGTTCCGTTCATGCAGCAGTAGTTTTCGATGTGCGCCTTGTACAGGGAACTCTTTTTCGTTCGACCCAACACCGCCACCTTCATGTTGGACCGTGAGGCATGCACTGCCGCTTGAAGACCAGCCGGGCCACTGCCGAGAATGATGATATCGTATTCCAAAACTTCCTTTGACATGAATTCCCCCCTGCTGAGATTTGCCGCATACGACGCCGACGAGTCCACCACAAGACAGCCCCTAAAAAATGATAAGCACTGAACACTCCGTCTCCACGAGGAAAATCAGGATTTTTTTCCACTGATGTGATATGGTCAATTGCGTTTGCCCGAAGGATAACCATGCAGAAAGTGCCAGCCAATGTGCGCCGGTCCTCCGAAAAACATCGCGGTCACTGCCGCTCTCATCCCTTGCCAGGACAGGATTTTCATCGCGCAGCGGCCTCCCCACAAGAAATTCGGCCTGTTGTGGGAGTTTCCCGGAGGAAAAGTGGAGACGGGAGAGAGTCTGCAGTCTTCCCTCATCAGGGAGATCGACGAAGAGCTTTGCTGGAAGATCCAGGTCGGCGAGTTCTACCAGCATGTACAATGTCGCTTTCAGGGATTCTCGGTGGACCTCTACGCCTTTTGGTGCACCATCGAGGGAGGAAGCCTTTGTTTGAGAGAGCACGTGGCGTATCACTGGGCCTGCCTCGACGAACTTTCCCGCTTTGACTTCACCCTCGCCGACCGGAGGCTGGTCAGCTCCCTCGGCAGGCTTCGCGCAATCCCCCACGGCGGCGTTGCCACATCGTACTTTTCCTAGCCGGACCGACCGGGTGAATCACTTTCACAATTCTCATGGATGCGTGCACCACGGTTCTCACGGATGCGTGCACATTGCTCAATACCAAGGGCGGAGCCTTGCTCCGTCCTGACACTTTACGTCTCCTTCCGCTTGCCATGAATTGGCACAGAGGTTAATAAGGACTCCTGTTCACCTATCACATGCCTCCAGTCGGGAACTCCCCGGAAAGGTCGTCCATATGAAGGACAAGGCGGGTCCGTGGGCCTCAGTCAATGCGGCTTTTTCATCCATCAAGCTCACGCTCTTCATATTCTTTTTCCTCGCTTTGGCATCGATCATCGGCACCCTGCTGCCTCAGGGGCTCGCTCTGGAGGAAATGCGGAAGCATTTCTCTCCCGGTGTCTTTTGGTGGATCGAGACATTGAGCCTCCATGACCTGTACCATGCCGCCTGGTTCCAGTTCCTGCTGCTGGTGCTCGCTCTTAACCTCGTCGTATGCAGCCTGGACCGCTTCCCCAGAACCATGAAGCTTCTCTCTCACCGTGAAGAGGGACTGAGCGCAGACAAACTCACCAAGTTCACCCACCACCGGGCTTATGCCACGTCCCTTTCCATGGAGGAGGTGGTCAGCAGGCTCGATGAGTTCATTTCGGCGCAGTTCGCGAAGCTGCAACCCCTTGAATCCCCGCCGAAGTTTTCCGCCATTGCGGAGAAAGGCGGTTGGAGCCGCCTCATGGTCTATGTGGTTCACCTGAGTGTTCTCTTGATCCTTGCCGGAGCCTTGATCGGTTCTTTGTATGGTTTTAGGGGATTCATGCAGATCGCGGAAGGTCAGGCATCCAATGAGGTTCAACTGGCGCAGAGCAGGCGGGTGCTCGTACTGCCCTTCGAGGTTCGTTGCGACAATTTCGAGGTGTCTTTCTACGACACGGGCATGCCCAGGGAGTTTCGCTCGGATCTGTCCATCCTGAAAGAGGGGCTGGAAGCGCTTAGGCAGCCCGTCTACGTGAACGACCCGCTGACCTATGAAGGCGTGACCTTCTACCAGGCCACATACGGTGGTGTTCTCAAGGAAATCGAGCTTGAACTCACGGATAAGGAATCCGGTCGGATACAGCGCATAACGCTTCCTTTTCGGGAAACGAGCACAATTCCGGGTACGGAAGACAGGATTCAGGTGGTGGAATACCAGAAGGAATTCAGCAACTTTGGCCCGGCGGCAGGGATTGTGGTCTTGAAAAAGGGGCAGGAACCTACAGGGTCCTGGATCTTGATTGACCGGCCCGATTTCCACGGCAACCGTATCGGCGGATACCAGGTGAAGGTTCTCAAGGCTGAATCGGGCTACTACACGGGCCTGCAGGTGAAACGGGATCCGGGCGTGTGGGTGGTCTATATCGGTTTTGTGGCCTTGCTGGTGGGAATCGGCCTTTGCTTCTACACCAGTCATCGAAAGCTTTGGGTGCTGGCTGAGCCGGATTCGGGCGGACATGGGGAAACCCGGGTCATTGTGGCCGGAAGGACGAGCAAGAACGGCGTTGCCTTTGAAAGGGAATTCCAGGACTTGTGCGATCGCCTCGGAGGGGTGCTGATCGTGAAATGAATCAGACCTTTCTGATGTTGAAAACAGCATGAGAAAAGGACGGAACAAACCATGGTGAACAGTTCCATTCTGTTGAGCATAACCACCTTCGCCTATCTCGTCTGCACGGTTTTCTACCTTGCGGGGGCCGTCTTCAGGTTCACGCCCCTGTTATCCCTGGGCACTGCTTTTGCGTTGGTGAGTCTGGGGATCCAGACAGGGGGGATTCTCCTGCGCTGGATCGAATCCTACCAGATGGGGTACGGGCACGCCCCCCTCTCCAACCTTTACGAGTCCCTTGTCTTTGCCGCATGGGCCATCATGGTCATTTACGTGGTTCTGGAGCGGCGTATCGGTCACAAGGTGCTCGGCGTGTTTCCGAGCCTTTTTGCGTTCCTGGCCATGGCCTATGCATCTTTTTCCAAGGGGGTGGATTCCAGGATCCAGCCCTTGCTGCCCGCTTTGAAGAGCAACTGGCTCATCGCCCACGTGGTGACCTGTTTTCTGGGCTATGCGGCCTTTGCCGTGTCCGTGGGAATCAGTATTTTGTACCTCCTCCAGCGGGCACACAAAGCCAATCCCCACCCTAAGGGCATCTTCGCACTCCTTCCCAATCAAAAAGAGCTTGACGAATTCAACTATCAAATGGTTCTCTTTGGCTTCATGTGGCTTTCCCTCGGTATCGTCACCGGTTCCGTCTGGGCGAACTCCGCCTGGGGCAACTACTGGAGCTGGGACCCTAAGGAAACGTGGTCTCTAATCACGTGGCTCATTTACGCCGCCCTGCTCCACGCAAGAACGATACAGGGATGGAGGGGCAAAAGGGTGGCTTGGCTCTCCATGATCGGCTTTGCATGTGTCATGTTTACGTATTTTGGAGTGAATTTCTGGCTGAGCGGTCTTCACAGCTATGCCAGGTAGAGTGACGGGAGGGTCGCAGGTGCTTGGATTGGGACCTTGGGAACTGGTTATTGTCGGAGGGGTGGTTGTCCTTTTGTTCGGAGCCAAGCGGCTGCCGCAGCTGGGTGAGGGACTGGGAAAGAGCATCACCGAGTTCAAGAGAGCCGTTCGCGACGACTCCCCTGCGGAGAAGAACTCGGAGAACGAGCGGAAGCAGCAGGATTGAAGGAGCAGCCTGGAGAGGGTGTACATCTCCCCCTTGCCTGTTCCAGTGGATTGTTGCCCGGCCTGGGAGCCTTGTGATGCCCTGAGACAGTGTGCATCCACTGGTTTTTTTCACCTCTCCGGACCTTGTGGTCTTCTTGGCATGTCCGAGGATGGTTCCCATGCCATTGAACCTTCGTCTTTCTTCATGAGCCGGGGCATGGTGCACAGCCGCAAGCGTTGAGAGGACTCAAAGGAAGGACTCGCGATTCATGTTCGACATCGGTTTTCCGGAACTCCTTGTCATTCTCGTCGTTGCCCTGCTGGTTTACGGCCCCGAACGGCTCCCCGATCTGGCGAGGGCCATGGGCAGGGGGTACGCGGAGTTCCGCAGAGCCATGAACGAGTTGAGGGAGACTTTCGATCAGGACGAAACGGTGAAGGAAATCAAGCAGGAATTCCACGCGGCTCAGCGCGAGGTGCTCTACGGTCCCAAGCCTTCCGATTCCATCAAGATTAACCCCATTCCCGATGTCCGCGATTTGGACGCTGCAAGGGGAGACCATGCAGCACCCCGGGAACCTGCTCCCGCCAGCGAAGAGGATGCTGCCCAGGAGGAGAACGGTGCCCTCTCCCACGACAGCAAGCCCCTGCAGACATCTTCCGGACGCGTTGACACATGAGTGACTCAGCAAACAGCCCCCCCGACGAGAAGCGACTCCCGTTTACCGAGCATCTCCATGAACTGCGCAGGCGCCTTATTGCCTGTATCATTGCGGTGTTCGTCGGCTTCATTGTCAGCTACAACTTTGCGGAACAGCTTTTTCAGATCCTTTGCAGGCCATGGCTTGAAGCCCTTCCCAAAGACCAGTCGATCAAGCTGATCGCCACCGCCCCCCACGAAGCCTTCTTCACTTACATGAAGGTCTCTTTCATCGCAGGGATCGGGCTCGCGGTCCCTGTCATTCTTTTCCAGATGTGGCGGTTCATCGCCCCGGGCCTTTACGAAAACGAGAAGAGGGCCCTCATTCCCGTCGTCTTCTTTTCCAGCTTCTTTTTTCTGGGCGGGGCCCTGTTCGGATACTTCTGTGTTTTCCCATACGGTTTCAAGTTCTTCGCGTCCTTCGCCACGGATTACATCACCCCCATGATCACGACCCGGGAGTTCCTCCGATTCAGCACCAAGCTGCTCCTGGGATTCGGCATCGTTTTCGAACTCCCCGTCTTCGCCTATTTTCTGGCCAAGCTGGGCCTCATAACCGCTCCGCTGATGCGCCGCATGCGCAAGGTCGCCGTTGTCTTGATCTTCGTCATCGCGGCGGCGCTGACGCCCGGGCCGGACGTGTTCTCCCAGCTCATGATGGCAGGCCCCCTTCTGATCCTCTATGAGATCAGCGTTTGGATCGTCCACGCCTGTGGCAAGAATAAAAAGGCGGAGACCGCAGAAGAGAAGGGCGAAGTCATCGCTTCGTGATGACACGGTCCGTTCCAAAAGAAATCGACTCCGATCATCGGGCCTCACCACGGCCCAAGGAATGGGGGAAATCGATTGCGGTTCGCGACTTCCCCGGATGGATTCGAGGCAAGGTGCAACGGAAAAACACCGTTCAGGAGGTCAATGCATCAACGATGGAGAGAATCATCCTTGTTCTGGCGACACGAAACGCTGGGAAATCCAAAGAAATACGGGAATTTCTCGCAGGCTTCCCTGTTGAGATCAAGGACCTGAATGACTTCGGCCCCATTCCCGAAGTGAAGGAGGACGGGCCCACGTTCGACGACAATGCGTACAAGAAGGCGAGTTTCACGGCGAAGGTGCTGGGGTTCCCTGCTCTCGCCGACGATTCCGGCCTCGAGGTGGAAGCTCTCGGGGGAGCCCCGGGAATCCATTCGTCGCGCTATGCAGGACCCGTTGCCACTGACGAGGAAAACAACGCCAAGCTGCTCCAAGCCCTCAAGGGCGTAAAGAACCGCCGCGCCCGCTTTGCCTGCGTCCTCTCCCTCGCCGTTCCCTCTGGCCCTGCCTTGACTTATGAAGCCTTCTGCGAAGGGGAAATTCTGGAGAGTCCCCGGGGCGAAAACGGTTTCGGATATGATCCCCTCTTTTATTATGCACCCATGGGCAAGACTTTCGGCGAAATGACCCTGACCGAAAAAGGAGCTGTGAGCCACCGGGGCAAAGCGCTTGCGGAATTGAAAGGGGAATTCGACAAGGTCCTCATCTGGCTCAAGAATCGGTTGAAAGAGGAAAAAATGCTTCGTGGCGATCACGCAGGCTGTCATTGAACCTTCCCATGCGACGGACAACCTCGCCGCGGGCGGGCTTTTCGAAGCCCTGCCCGTGGGAAGCGCATCGCCAGCCGATCTCCTGTTCCCCTCCATCAGGGGGTTGCTTCACACTGAAGGCGATCACAAGAGAAGGTGCCTTTTCAACTCCTTTTCCAACAGCGCGGCGTCCTGGAACAGGAGGACATGCATCCCCAGGGCACGCGCGGCCTCCACGTGCTCTTGGGTATCATCCACGAAGAGCGCTTCACCGGGCTTCACGGCCAACCGTTCCATGACCTTTTGAAAAACCCTCGCGTCGGGTTTCGCGAGCCCCTCGTCCCCTGAACAAAAAACCGTATCGAAGCAGTTGAGGATTTTCCATTGTGCCAGCCAACGGCCCAGGCCCGGCGGTGCGTTGGAGAGTACCGCCAGTTTGCAGCGCCCATAAAGCTTCCGGATGATCTCCACCACCTCTTCGTTCACCTTCTCATCCCGGTGGTAGCGAAGCTGGAAGGCGAGGACGGCGGATGGAGTCTCCAGGCCCATCGTGGGACCGATCGCCTGCCAGAATTCGTCGTATGATTTGCGACCCAACAGAGTCTCACGCCATGCACGGCTTTCGAACATGACGGTGTTGATGGTCCCGGGCTCGAGCCCCAAGTCCCTCTCGTAGGCGTCAAAAAGCGAAAGCGGCTTCCGGGCGGAGATGACTCTCCCGAAATCGAAGATGACAGACTTGACGATCATACTTGTTCCTTGGCTCTTCTTCATTCCTGAGCTTGGGCTGTTGTCACCTATTCCCCCTTTTCAGCGGCCTATAACGAGGCACCTTCCTTCCACACCTCCCACGATTCAATTTCCCGCCTCCAGTCGCTCCAAGCTTTTCCTCAAAAGAGGGGTGGGGGGAGAAAATATCCCTCCGGCTCCATGGGGTAAAGGGAAAAAGCACCACCTTCCCCAAGGAACGCAGGGATGCATCGGACAGTCTTCCTGAGATGGTGGGGGGTCTCACATGGCGGTCCCGGTGGACCGCAGCAAAGCACGGGCGGGAAAATCCCGTCACGGTATCTGGGGGTTGTCCTTTTGAGAAACCCTGTGATACGTTAGTCCGGTTTGCACCTTAACAAGTTTTTTCAAATGCTTATATTACCTGTTGCCAGGCAGAGCGCGCCACGGGTGCACGAGACCGAATTTGAAAGGAAACAGGGGGCGAAAGACACGGAGAGATGAACGCCTTTTCGCAGGGAAACCGCCCACTCACGAAACCTAGCCGTGGAATCATTGCCCTCATGGGTTCGGGCGAACTGACCGCGACCATGGTGGAAGTGCACAAAGAACTCCTGGGGATGGTTTCGACGGGTGGCAAGGCTGTTTTCCTGGATACCCCGGCTGGCTTTCAGCTCAATGTTGACCAGCTCTCCCACAGAGCGGTGGAGTACTTCCGGGAGCGAATCCATCATCCCATTTCCGTTGCATCTTTCAAGTCCAAAGAATTTATGGGGTCGGTGGAGGGGGAAAGCGCCTTCCAGGCTCTGCGGGAGGCCTGCTACATCCTCATCGGCCCGGGCAGTCCGACTTATGCCGTGCGCCAGTGGCGCGGTACTCCCGTCGGGGAGCTTCTCTACCAACACATCCATCACGGAGGCTGTCTCGTGGCGGCGAGTGCCGCCGCTCTCACCGTAGGCCGATTCACGCTTCCCGTTTACGAGATCTACAAGGTGGGGGAGAACCCGCACTGGGTGGAAGGGATGGATATCCTTGGCCGCTTCGGATTCAATCTCGCGGTGATTCCCCATTGGAACAACGCGGAGGGAGGAACCCACGACACGCGCTACTGCTACATGGGAGAAAAGCGATTCTTGCAGCTGGAATCCATGCTGCCCGGAGACGTTTCCATCCTTGGGCTCGACGAACATACCGCCTGTCTCATGGATCTCAGAAGCGGAACGGCCACCGTCAGGGGTCTGGGGCGCATCGTTTGTCGTCGCAGCGGCATTGAAACGGTCTTGGTGAAGGGGGAGCGATTTCCCCTGGACCTCCTCCGGGGAAACTCAGAACCGGACTCAACGAAAGGGCACCGCAACATCCAGAGGGACAACATCCAACCCTCCCAGCCCACCCATGATCCTTTCTGGAAAAAGATGCACAGGATAGAGGCCCAATTTCACAAGGGCATGGAGCAGGAGGACGCCAAGATAATCGTGACCGCTTTGTTGGAGCTGGACCAGGTATTGTGGCAAGCCCTCAGCGACAGGGAAGACCCCGATTTCATCACCCAGGGACGAGAGCTCCTGCGGGATTGCATCGTACTTCTAGGGTCCTGGCTGGAACGGCATCCTCCCTTCCTGGAAAAGTGTCTTGCCCCGCTCATGGGCGAAATCCTGGAATTGCGCAACCGGTTCCGCAGGGAAAAACGCTGGGAAGACGCGGACGCGATCCGAGACTTGCTGCTTCGGGCAGACATCGCGGTGGAAGATACGAAGGAAGGGACCAGGTGGCGTTATGGCCCAGCCTAGCGGCCCTCCAGGATTGTTGCATACGGATGCCCTGTGCACTGCCTCTTGGAAGAGTGATTCAGCGGATATGATGGAGTTCGAACGCCTCAATGAAACCTCGGTCCCTCATCCGACTCACCGGGTGACGTGGGAATGCCTGGACGATCTGTTCCATTTGTGGCGCAGTGCTCTGCACCCACTGCGATGGGACTGTCTGTTCACGACCCCTGTATGGCTCCGCGTGTGGTGGGAATCCTTCCAGACAGGGCCTCCGCCCCCTCTTCCCGTCGTATGGCGCCGTAAAGAGATCCTGGGCATTGCCCCTCTCGTGTTGAAGGAAGACAGTGCCGTTCTCATGGGCAGCGGGGATGTGAGCGACTTCCTGGACATCATCCCCCGCTGCGGTTGCGAAGACCTTTTCTTGCAAATTCTCGTGGGTCATCTTGCGGAGAAAGGGATCCGCCGCTTTTCTCTGGGACCCGTGCTGAAGGATTCCCACCTGTACATGTCTCTTCAGCGCCTGGAACAATCGGACGGTCTATCATCTGCCTGCACCGAGGAAAATGTCTCCCTCGAGATGGAACTCCCGGCCACCTGGGACGATTTCCTCGCCGGACTCTCAGGCAAGGAACGACATGAAATCCGACGCAAGTGGCGCCGCCTGCAACGAGCGGGCGCAGCGCGATTGCGTGTCGTCGAGGAACCCGGTGACATGGCGGTGGAGATGGATACGTTCCTTCATCTTTTTCACATCAGCCGAAAAGACAAGTCACTCTTCATGACGGAAACCATGGAGGGATTCTTTCGAAAACTTGCCAGGGAATTTGCGGAACTTCATATGTTGAAGCTCATGTTCCTGGATCTCGCGGAAAGGCCCGTGGCGGCGGTCATGTGCTTCGATGACGGGGAGTGCCTGCATCTCTACAACAGCGGTTATGATCCAGACTATCAATCACTGAGCGTCGGGCTCATGTGCAAGGTGATGAGCATCCGCCATGCAATCCGCCAAGGAAGAAAAAAATACGACTTCCTCAAGGGCTCCGAACCCTATAAATTTCGCCTCGGAGGAATGCCGGTGGAAATCTGCCGGTGCCTGTTGAACGTCCACTGATTATTTTTGTGTCGCCGGCGCCTGGAAAAAACCACCGGAGATGAATGAGCAGATTTTTTGATGTGCGGTGCGTCGTTATACGATGTTTCCCCCGTTGGTACTGAAGCCGGTGGGGTAGCGCACCGCCGAAGGATGGAAAGAAAGGTGATCCGGTTGCCGAGGGAATCCCTGCACATCGCCATGTTCTCAGTCCATTCGAGCCCCCTGGGAAGGATCGGCAACAGGGACACTGGCGGAATGAGTGTATACATCCGCCAATTGGCCCTGGAAATGGAAAAGCGGGGCCACCGGGTGGACATTTTTACCCGCCGCCAGGAGGCGGACGTCCCCGACATGGTTCGGCTCGATAGCCGAGTCCGCCTGATCCACCTTACAGCCGGTCCTGTACGGCCTCTCAGTCCCCTGGACGTCTTCCCACTCCTCCCCGATTTTCTGAAGGCCTTGGAACGTTTCAAGAATGACCAGGACCTCTTCTATCACTTGATTCACAGTCACTACTGGCTATCCGGGCGCCTCGGCGCATGGGCCGCTCCCCGGTGGAATGTGCCTCATCTTTTCACTTTCCACACCGTTGGCGCCCTGAAGAATCTCTACTGCCAAAAGGATCGTACCGAACCCTTGCGCCTGCGCATGGAACACCAGCTGGTAAAGGAAGTGGATCGCATCATCGCGGCCACCCAAATGGAGAAGGAACATCTCACCAGGCACCACGGCATTTCTCCTTGCCGCATCGGGGTGGTCCCCTGCGGAGTGGACCTGGAACGCTTTCGCCCCCTGGAGAAACGGATGTGTCGGGCTCACCTCGGTCTGCGTGCGGGTGAGTTCGTGATCGTTTACGTGGGAAGATTGGCCAGGCTGAAGCGTATCGACAGGATCATCCGGGCCTTGGCTCACCTGAGATCCGACGACGGAATTCGGCTGATGATCGTGGGAGGGGATGGCCGCCTCACGGCGGATGAGATTGCTCTGCGGCGCCTTACGCAGCGACTTCGCGTTCAGGACCGGGTGACCTTCGTTGGCAGGGTGGAACAGGAAAAGCTACCGGTTTTTTACAATGCAGCCGATGTTCTGGTTCTCCCATCCGAATACGAAAGCTTCGGCCTCGTGGGCCTCGAGGCCCTCGCATGCGGTCTTCCCGTTGTGGCGACACGTGTCGGCGGGTTGACCACCATTTTGCAGGAAGAGGTGAACGGCCATCTTCTGAACGACGGCAATCCCCTGTCCATTGCCCGTGCCATTGCAAAGCTCCGCGGGACAAAAGGCCTCCCGGTTTTTTCTCCTCAGTCCTTGAGGGATTCCATAAGGGAATATTCCTGGTCCAACATCGCGGCGGCCGTTCTTCAGGAATACGAGATGGCCATGGACGCGATACCGGGTTTGTGGGGCACGCAGTCGGCCGTTGAGATGTCGGCCCTTTGAGAGGTCCCCCGAATCCCGTCGCCCCAACGGAAAGGATTGAAGAGGGACACCCCATGGTGCAACGGGATCTCCAGGATGAAACCATGAAAAAGGAAGCGGCGGACGTTCTGGTTGTTTCGGCCCATCCCGATGACGCCGAGTTCGGCGTTGCCGGGACGGTGGCACGCTGGGTACGGGAGGGCAGGAGCGTCGTTTACGTCATTTGCACCAATGGGGACAAGGGAACGACCGACCGCAAAATGAAGCCGGAGACGCTCGCCAGGATTCGGGAAGAAGAACAGAAAGCGGCAGCCGCTGTCCTGGGAGTGCGCGAAGTGGTCTTTCTGGGTCACCCGGACCAGTCCCTGGAGGACACTTCCCAGTTTCGCAAGGAAATCGTCCGGCTCATCCGGAGGTACCGGCCCAGGATCGTCGTCACCTCCGATCCCTACCGCCGCTACCTCTGGCACCGGGACCACCGCATCGCCGGCCTGGTCACCCTTGACGCCGTGTTTCCTTACGCCCGGGATCACCTGGCCTATCCAGACCTCCTGGAGGAGGGTCTCGAACCCCACAAGGTGGAAGAGATCCTTTTCTGGGCCGCAGAGGACATCAATTACCGCCTGGACATCACCGACACCTTTCACCTCAAGCTCGCCGCCCTCAAGTGCCACACGAGCCAGATGAAGGAAATCGGCAATCCTCATTTGGACGCATGGCTTGAAGAACGCTGCAGGGGAATGGCTGAAGGGGAGGCATTCGAGCTGGCAGAGGCCTTCCACCGGGTCGAGTTGCCCCCTTGATACGGCGTCGCAAAAGGTGGCACCCAACAGGCTATGGCGTCTCCTCCCAAACGACGTCTCCGCAAAGGGCCGGGGAATATCCGCGGGCGCAAAACGCTTGAAACAGCACCCGTTCCCTGGAGAGAACAGTGCCCTCGCCATGTCCTGGAAAAACCCTCACATCATCGGGGAGAGGAAAGATTCTGGTGCGCAGGCTCTCCAGGATCCTTCGGAAATCTTCGGGGCTGCCCGTTCGTCCGGGTCCCCCGGGAAAGAGGGTGTCGCCGGAGAAAAGCAGTCCTTCCATGTGGAAGCAGAGGCTTCCCGGTGTGTGGCCTGGAGTGTGAAGGACGCCTATTTCCAATGCTCCGCAGGGGATTCGGTCCCCGTCGTGCAACAAGGAATCTGCGGGAACCGGGAGGGCCGACGCATCCTCGGGATGGGCGGCGACAGGGAGTCTGCGTTCCAAACGGAGGCGCGCCAAAGCACCGACGTGGTCTGAGTGGGAGTGAGTCATGAGAATGCCCTGGGGAAACGTCCCTGAGAGGGCGGAAAGGATTCTCTCCGGCTCTCCGGGGGCATCGACGAGGAGACTGCATCGGGTCTTCAAACAGACCAACACGTAGGCATTGGTCTCAAAAGGACCTAGGATGAGCTGCCCCACACGGACCCTTTCCGTCATGAACACGGTTTTCCCCATTTCCTGCATCACTTTGTCCACCGTACCTTCCCCCCGCCTTGCACTCTTCCACTCCCTGTCCGGCCAATGCGAACGGAGCGGCAAAGCGGCGCGGGCAAAGAATAGAAACACGAGAAAAGAACCCGTTCTCCGGATCATCCTGGGGAGAGGATTCCCCAACACCCCCTCAGAACATGGGCAGATAGCGCTCGATTTCGTAGGATGTCACCTGGATGCGGTAGGTCTCCCACTCAATCTTCTTGTTCTCGATAAATTTGGTGAAAATATGGTCTCCAAGGGCATCCCGAACGAGTTCGCTCTTTTCGCACTCGGCGATGGCCTCGTACAGGCTCCCGGGAAGTGACTGGATCCCCCGTGAATTCCTGCCGTGGGTGCTCATGCTGTAGATGTCCTCTTCCACCGGATCGGGCAGCGGGTAATTCTCCTCGATTCCCCGGAGCCCCGCCGCCAGCATCACCGCAAATGCCAGATACGGATTGCAGGCGGGGTCGGGAGCCCTGAACTCGATGCGCGTCGCTTTTTCCTTTCCGGGTTTGTACATGGGCACGCGGACCATGGTGGACCGGTTGCGGCGCGCCCACGAGATATAGACGGGGGCCTCATAACCGGGCACCAGCCGCTTGTAGGAGTTCACCCACTGGTTGGTGATGGCCGTGATCTCGCTGGCGTGCCGCAGAAGGCCGCCGATGTAGCACTTGGCCACATGGGAGAGGTGATACCGGTCTTGGGGATCGAAGAAAGCATTCCGTTCCCCCGTGAAGAGCGACTGGTGCACATGCATCCCGCTGCCGTTCTGCCCGAAGAGGGGTTTGGGCATGAAGGTCGCATAAACCCCGTGCCGCCGGGCGATCTCCCGCACGGCGATTCGGTAGGTCTGAGTGATGTCTCCCATCCGGAGGGCTTCGTCGTAGCGCAGATCGATTTCATGCTGGCTTGGCGCCACTTCGTGATGGCTGTATTCCACGTCGATCCCCATCCCCTGCAGGGCAAAGATGGTCTCCCGCCTCAGGTCCACCCCCCGGTCCAGGGGAGTCACGTCGAAATACCCCCCCCGATCGAGGATTTCAGGGGCTGCATCCGACTTGAAATAGAAGTACTCCAGCTCGGGGCCGACGAAGAATGTATACCCCCGTTTCCTTGCGCGTTTGAGCATGCGCTTGAGGGCGTGCCGCGGATCTCCTTCATAGGGGTTGCCATCCGGCCGGTAGATGTCGCAGAACATCCTCCCCGCCGGCCTGTCGGTGGGTCGCCATGGCAGGAGCTGAAAGGTCGCGGGGTCGGGGACCGCCACCATGTCGCTCTCCTCGATGCGGGCAAACCCCTCGATGGAAGATCCGTCGAACCCCATCCCCTCCGCAAAGGCCAGGGGAAGTTCTTGAGGAGTCACGGAAAAGCTCTTCACCTGGCCCAGCACGTCGGTGAACCAGAATTGGATGGAAGCAACATCCTTTTCCCGGGTAATGCGCAGCACGTCCTCGGCGTCATTACACGCAACCATCGCTCCACTCCTTTCAGCCATCGCGTTCACAGCCATCCCCTCTCCCGCTGACACAATACCAGCATCCCCTGTCGCGGACAAAGGATTCTGAAGGAAACGAGGACGCATTCCCCTTCCGTCCATTCCACGGGGACCTCCCCCGGCGGATTATTTGGTTCAACCAATATCACCCTCTTTTCAGCGAAGGAGGGTTCACCGGAAAAGGGGCGACCCTTTCCTGCCTGAAGCCGGAACAAGACATTTCCCACCGGCCTGTGCGCTCTCTCCCCAGGTGCGCCGACCCCCAAAGCGCCTTTCTTCTCGGGTCCGAGCGATGACGGAGCGTGGAGACGGACCGACCGGCTTGCAGGGGTGCGATCCCGGGGCATGGTCCATCGGGGAGGATGCTGAGAACTCCTTGCATCACCCCGGAAAATGTGATATTGGTAGATCCAATCAATAAAACTCTCTGTTTGGTTGATCCAGTAATCGGTCGGCTGCGTTTTCACCGGTAAGGCGGATGGGATGACGACGGGGAAGAAGAGACACCTCTACAAGGACATCGTGGAAGCCATCTGGACCATGATCGGCAGCGGCCAACTGAAAGTGGGGGACAAGCTTCCTCCCGAACGGGTTTTGGCCAAGCGGTTCAAGGTCTCCCGCAACTGCGTGCGCCAGGCGGTTCAGGCCCTCTCGGAGCGGAAGGTTCTGGAGAGTCGCCAAGGAGACGGCACCTACGTGTGCGCGGTGGACGAATCGTTTCTGGAGGAGCCCTTTGTCCTGGCTTTTCAACTGGAGCGGGAGTTTCTGCAGGATATTCTGGAATTCCGGCGCTTGATGGAACCTCAAGTGGCCGCCCTGGCCGCTGACCGCATCGACCGGGACCAGTTGGACCGCCTCAAGGTCATCGTATGTGACCAGCAGAGAAAAATACTGGCCAGGGAGGACGACACCCCTCTCGACGCTGCGTTTCACACAGGGCTAGCACACGCCTCTGGAAACCGGGTTGTCCTGCGGGTCATGGACATCCTGAACGACATTTTCGATGAAAGCCGATCCGAGTCGTTGCAGAGTGAAATGAGAAGAAAAGCGTCCGTTGTGGGACACCTCAAGGTCATCGACGCGCTGGAGAAGAGGGATCCCGGGGCGGCTCATGAAGCCATGCAGGAGCACCTTGCGGAAATCGAAGGGATCATTTTGGAAGGGATGGAAAGGAAACGTTGATGGTCGAACTCATCCTCACCTACCTCGCTGTGGGTGCCGTGGCCGGGGTCCTGGCAGGCCTTCTGGGGGTCGGCGGCGGTCTCGTCATCGTGCCGATGATGGTTTTTTGCCTCACCCGGGAAGGGGTCTCAGAAATGAATATCATGCAGATCGCTCTGGGCACGTCCATGGCGAGCATCGTCTTTACGGCCGTCTCCAGCTTCTGGGCACATCACAGGCGGGGAGCCGTCCAATGGGACGTGGTCCGGAGCATTGTACCGGGAATTCTCCTGGGAACCTTTCTCGGATCGTGCGTCGCGTCGCGCCTTTCCACGGGCTTCCTTAAGGTGTTCTTCGTCGTCTTCCTTTACTACGTGGCCTTACAGCTCTTTTTGAACAAGAAGCCGAAACCCTCCAGGGAGTTGCCGGGGGAAGCGGGTATGTTCGCAGTGGGGAACGCCATCGGGGCCGTGTCGAGCTTTGTGGGGATCGGCGGGGGATCCCTCTCGGTGCCCTTCATGATCTGGTGCAACGTAGGCGTGCACCATGCAATCGGCACCTCGGCGGCCATCGGCTTTCCCATCGCCATCGCCGGGACGGTGGGGTACATCGTGAACGGCATCCACGCGGCGGGGCTTCCCAATCCTTCCCTGGGCTACATCTATCTCCCGGCCCTGGCGGGCATCGTCTCCGCCAGCGTGCTGACGGCCCCCCTGGGCGCCCGCCTGGCGCATCGCCTTCCCGTGGACAAGCTGAAACGCGGCTTCGCCATTCTCCTTTTCGCCATGGGAACCCGAATGCTGATGGGCTTGCTGTGACGGTCTTCAGGATTGAAGATCGCTGACCGTGGCCGGGGTCGCCTCCACCCTGACCCGCCCCCGGCCCTCCCCGCCTTCGGTAAACAACCGCAGGCAGCGGCGGCGCCAGTCTTCGATGGCCCTGCGCAGATGCAAGCGGTGCCCTTCGCTGCCCCCAAGCCCTTTTCTCCCGAAGTGAAAATTGATTTCCACGAAAACGGGGTCCCCCGCATCGGGGAACATGAGATCGAACCCCGCCACGTCGATCCTCGCCTCGCGGCAGAATGCCGTGACGGCGCGGACCCCCTTCTCTTGGAGGTCCGGCCAGCCGGTGTGATCGATCCTTCCGCCGCGGCATACGTTGTTGTAAAAATTTCCGCCCCCCACGCGGAAGTAGCTGACGGCATGATCCCCGTAAACCACCACACGGAGGTCTTTGCCGCCGTGTTCCACCCAGCGTTGCATTAGGGCGGGTTCGTTCCCGGGGAGTTGCGTCACTCGTCGAGGCAGGCTTTCGGGTTTCCTGATGGGGAACACACGGCTGCCACCTCCTCCCTTGTCCCCCTTGAGGACGAACGGGTACCCCCACGGGGAACCCTCCTGGAGAAAGGCGGTCAGAAGCTGGGCCGGAGTCTCGAAAAGGATACTTTCAGGGTGCCTCACCCCCAGTTTGCGAAAGAGAAGGATCTGTCGGCTTTTCCCGTAACTGTGGAATCGCCCCTCCAGCTGTGGAAACCATTGCCTGGCGTACCGGGTGATGTTGGCGTAGCGGGACGGTGTGAGATATTCGGGGAGAAGGACCCCTACGGCATGGCGCAGCAAACCCTGAACGGTCGGGTCATCGAGAGGGGAATACGGCGGAAGGTTTTCCTCCATGGACACCTGAGGCAGAAAAGAGACGAAATAAGGGACCATCGATTCTTCCTGGAACGCGTGGTTGGAATCAAACCGTGCAGGTTCTCACAGAGGGAACGACGACCGTCCCCCGGGCTGTCTGCTCTCTCTCGCCGGGAATACTCGCCCGCAAAGCGTCGGGCGTCAAGCTCCTATTGCGGCCGCCCCGTCGTCCCGGGGAGGTTTTCGCTCCTGTGCCGGGAACCCTGTCCCGGAAACGGGGTCACGCCGAAACCACCCCTTCGGGACACAGAGTCCCGGGCGATCGCGAGTCCTTTGCTGGAAACATCCGGAGTACGGCCGCCGGGAATTGGAAATCGCCGTTGATTTGGTCGTGGCATTTCCCTATTGATGAAAGGGTTGCCGGTACGAATGGGATCCATGCAAAAGGACTGCGAAGACGCATGCCTCGAATCCCCACCCGGTCAGTCCCGGCGAAAGTGGGACCCCGGCCTGCAGAAAGACCGGGGCTGATCCCTTTCTCCCGGCTTTTTCCGTTGAGTCACTCACACAGGGGGATGCGATCACCTCATGAACGTCGTCTTCTTTTCCATGGTTGTCGTCGCTTTCCTCAAAACCGCCTGGCATCAACTCCGGTGGATCCCGGCAGCAGGAAGCGTCTCTCCTATGGAACGCCTGAGCAAGGCCGTGGTGGAATCGGCGGCGGGTTCCGTTGAACTCGCCCTCGGACTGATCGGCGTCATGACCCTGTTTCTCGGGCTCATGAAGGTCGCGGAAGCGGGGGGACTGCTCACCATCTTATCCCGCCTGATTCGCCCCCTCACAGTCCGGCTCTTCCCCGATGTGCCGGCGGAACACCCCGCCATGGGCGCCATGATCCTGAACTTCTCCGCCAACGTGATGGGACTTGGTAATGCGGCGACCCCTTTCGGGATCCGCGCCATGCAGGAACTAGAAAAACTCAATCCACACCGGGGAACGGCCACCGACGCCATGGTCCTTTTCATCGCCATCAACACCGCCAGCCTGACACTGCTCCCAACGGGTGTCATCGCCCTCAGGGCGGCTGCGGGATCTTCCAATCCCGCCGGAATCCTCCCCACGACCCTTTTTGCCACGTTTTGTTCCACGCTGCTCACTATCCTGGTCACCAAGGCTTACCAGCGGTTGTGTCCCGTTCCCCCGGCCCGCTTCCCGGAAAACCCCCTGCAGGATCCGTCCGCCGACGACCCGCCGTCTGCCCCCGAATTGGCAGCCCCGCCGCCTCCCCCCCTTGCATCATATCCCGCGTGGATTTGCGTACTGGCTCTCACTGCCGTCATCGCCGTCATTCCCATAACGGTGGTCTGGGGAAAGGCCATCTCCCCGTGGATCGTCCCGGCTCTCGTGACGGCTTTTCTGGGTTTTGGAGCGGCAAGGAAGGTGCGCATCTACGAGGTTTTCGTGGAAGGGGCCAGGGATGGATTCGAAGTGGCTGTGAAAATCATCCCATACCTGGTGGCCATTCTCGTGGCCATCGGGATGCTGCGGGCAAGCGGGGTCCTGGACACGGTGGTAGGGACCCTCGGAACCTGGACCTCACGAGTGGGTCTGCCTGCGGAAGGGCTCCTCATGGCCATGATGCGCTCCCTTTCGGGGTCAGGCGCTTACGGCGTCCTCGCTTCCATCATCAACAACCCGGAAATCGGCCCCGACAGCTATACGGGATACCTCGTCAGCACCCTGCAGGGTTCCAGCGAAACCACCTTTTACGTGCTGGCCGTCTACTTCGGTTCGGTGCAGGTGAAGCGCATCCGTCACGCCTTGGCGGCGGGCCTCACGGGGGATGTGATCGCCGTGGTCATGTCTGTGTTCATTTGCTGGTACCTCTATGGGTGAGCTTTTGGCCCGGTTTCCCCAGACAATCGAGAACGGTCGCGGCCATTCCGGCTGGTGAACCCGAAATCCTGCCTTGGATTTCGGACAGGACCGCAGACCCGGGAGCACGGGTCGCCTTCAGCGTGCCTACCCCGATCCCCCTTTTTTCCGGCGTACTCGGAACCGAAGCCGCCCATGCCGGGTGACCACAAGATGTGCCACAGGCAACCGGAGCTCACGCAAATGGGAATCCATAGCTGCTGGGCCCAAGTGCAAGGGGCAGTCCGGCCCACCCTCTCGGAGGCCCCTGCCCTCCTATCGCCTCTTCTGGCAATCGCGCATGGGTTCAATGTCGATTTCATGGACCTGGCCGTTGCGAAAATCCACTTTGGCACAACTACCGACGGCCAAAGGTCCTTCCGTCTCATCGAATTGCGTCTGCGGGCCGGTCGTGATGGTGTGCCCGCCGATCACCCATTGACCGTGAAAGCCCTGGACCGGTCTCGATTCAATGATGCCATAGTACCGGGCACGATCGCCGCCCCCGCGCTTTGCATAGACTGTATCCGCCAAAACGGACCACGATAAGGCGATCATGACCATCATGGCCATGATGGGCAGATTCATGGGTTTCAAGTTCTCCAGTTTTCGATTCATGTTCGGTTCTTCCGTATGAACTGAAGCGGTTCGTTCGGGTTCCTTCCCCGGGGCGGAAGACCCTCATTGCGGCATCTCCCCGCAACATTCCTGTCAGTCTGCAAAACGGACTCCTTTGGTGGCGAGCCGGGAACAGAGTTCTGCCGGCGGCTCGTCTTATCGTCTATTTTATGAGCGAGAGGCGACGATCACATCCGGTCTCGCGAACAAACGGCCTTTTGGTGGGCAGCTTCCAGCCGCGGATCCCGGGCGTCCGGCAACGGCGCCTCTTGTACACCCGCCTTGAGGATCCCAGAGGCAGAACTGCAGGGGCGGCGCAGTCCCCCTCGGCTTGACGGAGCCGGCCTTGGACAAGGTTGCGCCGCGCCGATCCCGCCGGTTCTTGTCAAATCCCGCAGGCGAGGGCAACCCGCCGCGGGATCCCTGCTGCCCGGGCGGGATCAACCGAGGTTTTGGCGGAAATGGTGTGCGGCATACTGGCTACCTCGCGGAGCATCATTCCGTGGCACGGAAACCTTCATGAAAGACGACGGAGCCGCGAGGGATTCTCTCGTCAAACGGCAGACCGAGGAACACCTCCTGCGGAACCCCCTCATGAATCAACGCTGCAATGTTTCTGAAGCCGAACCGCCCGTAATAAATCGGATCCCCCACCAGCACACAGCCTGCCCCCCCAGCTCTTTTGATCATCGACAAGCCTTCTTGGATGAGGGATTTTCCAATGCCGCGCCTCTGGAATTGCGGCAACACAGAGACAGGGCCGATTCCGTACCAGTTGGGAGTACTGTCGGAGATCGTCACAGGCGAAAACGCGATATGACCCACCACTTGCCCATCGACCTCGGCCACCAGGGAAAGGGTCAGTGCATTGGTGTTCCGCAACGCTTGGACGATGTAATGTTCCGTGTGGCGGCTGATGGGATGATCTTCAAAAGCCGCTTTGGTGACCTGTGAGATGACTTCTATGTCCGAAGGAGTTTCAGGACGGATATTCACTTTCAGTTCCAATAGAACGCTCCTGATTTCATGATGATTATTCCCGGCCCGAGGGATATCGACCGAGAGCCCGACTTGCCAGTGTCCCGGGCTTTCAGCCGCTGGACCGGGGAACCGTGAGTGTTTTGGAGTGCGCATGCCCATCGTGCCGCTGAAGATGATGACGGTCAGCGCGCCGTTGTGAACTCTTTGAATATCAGGGCGTCAAAATCGGCCTCAACCCTGGGTCCGGCTGCCGAGGTATCATCGAAGCTCAACTTGCCGGCAAGCCGTTTCGCTTCGTCCACGTGGGCCTTGAGGACAGTCGGCCTCAGGGTTCCGGAATGCTGGACCCGCCCATCGTTGATGGCCATCCAGTAAGCCAGCCGAGGGCCGCTGATGAGATCCACGATCAGGCCATTGATGACTTCGCCGTCGACACAAGACATGGTCTTGCAGCTTTGAATCCTCGCACCGATGTCCTCTTCCGACAGGATGAGGCGCCGTATGATCGTCTTGGTGCCGATCGCGTCGGGGCCCTTGATGAGGTAGGCATATCTCAACGTCACCGTCCGATTCTTGTGGACAAGAGTACCCCTCACCTTGTCGGCGGCAACTGAAACATTCAAGGAAACCGCCAGAATCATCAAGGCTGCGCAAATGCAAGCGCTGCAAGAGGGTGCAGGATTGAAAATCATGGACAAGATTCTATCCAAAAAGGATTGTAAAAGTCTCCAAACTTTCATGCAATTGCCTCCTTTCTCCATGGGACACTTTCGGGTTCAATGGGCATCCCCGAATTTGGGCCGGCCATGATCCCTTCCACATGGCAACCTACCCCAAAACAACCCTGCTACAGGTAGGATGCCATGCCTACAGCAAAAAATCTTTCGAAGAGTCATAGCAGTGTCGCCCAAAGCGACAGGACGTTTCAGTGGCAGCAATTCCCGCACCCCCCGGCAAGTGGCTCAGGGCCATCGGGGATGATTGGAGTCTTCGTAAACCCCATTGCCGAATTACCGGGCTAGCAGGGTCAGTCCATAACTTTTCGGTGGTTTTCACTTTGTGCCGGCCAAGCC
>JAAYVE010000038.1 GCA_012517315.1 Deltaproteobacteria bacterium | reverse complement strand
GGCTTGGCCGGCACAAAGTGAAAACCACCGAAAAGTTATGGACTGACCCTGCTAGCCCGGTAATTCGGCAATGGGGTTTACGAAGACTCCAATCATCCCCGATGGCCCTGAGCCACTTGCCGGGGGGTGCGGGAATTGCTGTATCTTTATCATTGTATCTTCAGGATGGAAGGCAACGTGTGGATTGGATGTGGAACGATCAACCACCCTATGGAGGGCTGGGGCACGTCTTCAAGCATTCCTCATGAGCGGGAGGGCAGGAGAGGAATCGCCAATTGCATCACTCTTGCCTCCATTGACAGGGAGAGTGGAGCGCTCGTCACCCTGAAGAGGACGTTTTCAGAGCACTTGGTCTTCAGGGGTGGATCTGGAAGCAAAAGAGGAAAAAGGACCCATTGCCATCATTTCACATGGTTTTTTGCGCATGGAGTGAGAAAAGGGCTTGCCGTGGTGGTGAGGGTGGGTATAATGCGCCCCACGATTTGAGACTTTGGCGGGATTGGTTTTTGCGGACCGCTTTTTCCCCGCCTCCGACCCAGTCATTGCGTTCCATCGATCACTGACCGATCGCCTCGGCATCCTCGCGCTTCAAGGCAGCACGTTTGGTTGGCGACGATGTTTCAGCCCGGTCGTCTCACATGTGCTGCAGCCGCAAGCGCCGACAAGGCGAGGATGCATTCCCCTGCAGAGCCACTTTTCACCATTTTCCACGGTGTTTCTGAAGGAGGTCCCTCGACTTTCATTCAGAAACCGAAAGGATGCGTTTGTCCATGTCATTTGAAGAATTGAAACTGGCTCCACCCATTCTCAAGGCCCTCGCCCACTGCGGCTACCAGGAACCCACACCGGTCCAGGCCGAAGCCATTCCCAAGGCCTTGGCCGGCTGCGATCTCATCGCCTCCGCCCGGACAGGTACCGGCAAGACCGCCGCCTTCGTCCTTCCCGCCCTTCAAAAACTGGCTGACTCGCCCTCCCAAAGGGGACAGAAGCCAAGAGTCCTGGTTCTCACCCCCACACGGGAACTGGCGGAACAAGTCACCCAGGCCGCCCGCACCTATGGCAAATACCTGCCAACGAGAAGTGTCGCCATTATCGGCGGTATGCCCTTCGCCGAGCAGGTGAGAGCCTTGTCCCAGTTTCCGGAAATGATCGTCGCCACGCCGGGTCGACTGCTGGATCACATGGACCGGGGGCGAATCGACCTGTCGGGCCTGGAGTTGTTTGTGCTGGACGAGGCGGACCGCATGCTCGACATGGGTTTCATCGACGATGTGGAGCGGATTTCCAGTGCCGTGGCCGAAGGGTGCCAGACCCTGCTTTTTGCGGCAACGATGGGGAGGGAAACCGCAAGGCTCGCGGGAAGAATCCTGACCCATCCTGAACGGGTGGAGGTCTCTCCAGGAAAACGGACCCACGACACCATCGAGCAGAGGGTCCACCTGGCAGACAACGTGATGCATAAAAACCGCCTACTGCAACACATCTGCGGGGACTCCTCCGTGAAGAAGGCGATCATCTTCTCAGCCACCCGGCGCGATGCGGAAAGTCTCGCCCGGGAACTCAACGCACAGGGCTTCGGGGCTGCGGCCCTCCATGGGGACATGAATCAGAATGCCCGCCAGCGCACGATCCTCAACATGCGGCGCGGCAAGATCCGCCTGCTGGTGGCCACCGACGTGGCGGCGAGGGGGATCGATGTGGCGGGAATCAGCCACGTGATCAACTTCGACCTGCCCCGTTATGCGGAAGACTACGTGCACCGCATCGGGCGAACGGGCCGGGCAGGAGAGTCGGGCATCGCCATTTCCTTTGCATCCCGTGGAGACCTCTCCTTCCTGGACCGCATCGAGCGCTATATCGGCAAGAACGTCCCCCTCCAGGTGATCCCCGGCCTGGAACCCGCGCATCACCTCGGCGTTCTATACGGGGAGCGCAGAAGGAGTTCGGGGGCCTTTTCCCCGGGAAGCAGAGGAGGAATCAGGAGTGGGAGGCCGGAAATCCACAGGCCCGGCAGCAGGAATTTGCCGGGTCACGGAAACGGCGGTTCCGGAAGCAGGCAATACGGCAGGACTGAAAGGGAGGGGAGTGTGGCTGTGGAATATCGCGGGATCAAACCGGCTCGGCAACCGGCGGCTCAGAAGCCGGGAAAGCGGGTTTTCCCTTAGCATTCATGCCTGAGTCGTGGAATTTGAGGCTCAAGGCGCGGCCTGTCCTGGAAGGAGATCTCTGTCCGGGCGGGCCGGCCTTTGACCGCACCATTCTCCACGCTGCCTCCCCCCGTGAGACGCCTCCCACAGATTCCCTGCTCACTTCATGTTCCGGATGCGCACCTCGATGTCTTTCTCCCCCTTGAGCAGTTCCAAGATTCTCGAGGTGTCGGTGTTCCCGAAGTGGTACGGGTAAAGGATGGCGGGCCTGAAGCTCCTGGCCGCGTTGGCCGTCATCTCCGGCGTCATGGTGTAAGGAAGGTTCATGGGAAGAAACGCCACGTGGATGCCTTTGAGGGCCTTCATTTCGGGGATGTCTTCCGTATCCCCGGCCACGTAGACTTTTTTGTCCCCAAAAGTGATGACATATCCGTTGCCGGCTCCCCTGGGGTGGAACGGCTGTCCTTCGCTGCGCATGTGAACCAGGTTGTACGCAGGGACGGCCTCGATCTCAAGCCCCTGAACCGTCTTTCTGTCTCCGTTTTTCATGACGATTCCCCCCTCCACCTGCCTCGCGCAGATTTCCGTCAGGACGATTTCGGTAGAGGGCGTCCTCACGGCCTGTAACGCCTTCAGGTCCAGGTGATCCCGGTGCTCGTGGGTCAGGAGGATCAGATGGGCCTTGGGCAGAGTTCCGTAATCCGCCAGTTCACTATAGGGATCCACATGGATGATCTTTCCCTCATAGCCGAACATGAGAGACCCGTGGCCGATGAAGGTGATCTCCAGGGGACCTTTTGATGTTTGGATGAGGTCCTTTTCGAAAGCCTGGGCTGCGGAAGAAAAGGGCATGCAGAGGAGCAGAAAACCAGCGGCAAGCAAAAACCCTTTCATAGCGACCTCCTTCATTGAGAGTGATCCGAGCGTGTCTGCTATTTGAAGGCATAGCATACCACGAACGGGTCCTTTTCAATATCGTGGAAGTTGGAACACAGGGTGACATTGAGTTTCTTTAAGATCGTATCGGGGAGGGTGGGAGGAATTCCGTCCGACCTGCAGAAAATATCGCGGGACCATGGAAGTCAGTCTCCTGCAAGCACCTTCTCCTGTGATGTTCCTGGGCCTTGCCGACCGTATCGCAACAGCGTGGACACCCGCTCCAGGTTGTAGCGCACGTTCACGTTTTCCGGAGCGATACGCAGGGATTCTGCATAATGCCTGGCGGCCTTCTCCAATTCCCCTTTCCGATAGAGCGCGGTGGCCAGGTTGTTGTGGGATTCGGCATCTTCCGGGTGATGGGCGAGGGCGTTGGTGAAACTCCGTATCGCCTCATCGACTTTTCCCTGCTTCATGAGGGCCAGTCCCAGTTCGTTCAGGCCGACCACGTCATGGGGTTCGATACGCAGTGCCGCGGAGAGATGGGTGATGGCCTCCCCTGTCTTACCCACCCGCGACGCCGCCATGCCCAGGTTGCGCAAGGCTGCGGCATCTCCTGGGGACATTTCCACCACCCGGGCGAAGATGCGTTCGGCCTCCTCCATCATGCCGGCCTGTGCCTTGATGAGCCCAAGAGCCGTATGGGCATCTTCGTGCAGCGGGTCCATGGAGACCGCCATCTCCAATTCCTTCAGGGCTTCCTCCTCCTGTCCCGATGCAGCGAGGGCGAGGGCGAGATTGTAATGATCGTCGGCTCTGGACCCGCCCGTGGCGAGCTGCCGCTTGATGCCGTCCACCTGAATTCGGGCGCACTCCCTCTTGGCTTGCGTCCCCCTGAAAATGTGGAACGACGGAACGAGGACCCGCTCACAGTAATGCTTCACCACGGCCATGTAACGCTCCCTCTCGGATGCGGAGAGAGTCTCGGGATCCACCATGGAGAAAAGGGGAACGTTCACCGACGCGGAAAAAGCCACGAAGTCCAGGAGGGTTTCCGGATTGCTTCTCGCATTCAGGAGCGCCCGGGTATGGGGGGAGAGCCGGCGACGTTCCGCGATGGCCGCATCCAGTTGGCTCTCCCCCTCGTAGAGTTTCTTAGGAGAGGAAAACTCCAGGCGAGGCCTGTCGTCCGTATGGAGGGGTCCGTTCCCGAAGAATCCCTTCAGGTCTTCCGAGACGAGCAGGTGCACCAGGAATCCGGAACCGGCAAAGGAGGCGTTGGTGGATTTGCGGGCATGGGCCATGTTTTTCTCAGCGAGCGTCCAGTCAAGACTCGAACCGCCTGTCAGGCCTACGAGCAGGTAATCCCCCGGCCCCGTCTTCATGAGGACCCCATTGGGGAAGACTTCCGTGAAGGTTCGGCCTAGGAGGGCAAAAGTGCTCCAATCCAGTTCATAGGACTGGATCCACTGGGCGAAGAGGCCTCCCTCCCTCAGGCGGGCTTTCACCATTTCAAAGAAATCCAGGGTGTACAACCCGGCGAGTCCGGCCATCCAGGGATTGGAGGGCTCTGAGACGATGATGTCATACTTCTCCCGGGTGAGGGCGAGATGGTTGCGGCCATCCTGGACGATGAGGCGGGTTCGGGGGTCATTGAGGCAGTCGTTGTTCCAGGGAGTGAAAAAGAGGCGGCAGGCTTCCACCACCTGGTCGTTGATCTCAAGGATATCCATTCGCCTCACGGGATGGTGGAGCGCCTCCCCGGGAGTCATGCCGCTCGCCAGTCCCAGAATCATCACCTTCTCGGGATTGGGGTGGAAGAGGAGGGGAAGGTGCCCCGAAAGGGTCTGGGTAGACCGGTCCCCGTGGGATGATGCGTCGGGCTTTCCGCTGTTGTACAGAGCGTATTCCTCGATTCCGAGGCTGGTGGTTTCCTTCTCCACTGTGGTGAAGCCCCCGATACCGTCGCCGTAAAAGACCAGTTCAAGGCCTTTCCGTTCCCGGGCCAAAATCGCCGGTCCCTTCCAGACGGCCTCCAACCAGCCGGTCCGGCGCAGCTCATTTCTGATATCTCGGACGTTGCGGTACCACCCCCGGGAGAGGATGTTCCGGTCCCAGGATGGAAAATGGGGGAGGGCCAGGATCCCCAGGATCGCCATGGAAGCCGCAGGAACCCACCGCCTGTGCCTCGGGCCTGTGCTCCCCTCTGAATGGACGAAGGCCGCCAGGGCAGCGGCAAACTGGAGTGCCATGACCGCCCGCAGTCCGTTTTCCTTGCCCACAAGGGGAATGAGAAGAAAACCGGACACAAAGGACCCGGCGATGGCTCCAACAGTATTCACGGCGTAGGCGGTCCCGATAGACCCACCCAGCCGCGGCAGGGACCGGGCGACAATCCGGTTCACCAAGGGGAAGGATGCCCCGAGGAAGAGAGTGGGGCCCAACAGCACGCCGAAAAGGACGAGGGCCTGCACTGCGACCATGCTTCCGAAACCACCCTGGAACGCATCGATGAGTTTGGCGAAAAAGAACTGGCTGTTTCCCAGAAACTGGCTGACGACCATGGCAAAACCCGCCGCAAGGATCTGGGTCAGGATCAGCAGCGGGAAGACGTTCCGCACCCTGTCCGCAAGTCGCCCGAAAAGAATATTTCCGAGGGCCAGCCCGATGATGAAGGTGGAAACCACCAGGGTGAAGGAGTACGTGGTCGGGCCGAGGAGCAATCCCAGGAGTCTGGTCCAGAAAACCTGGTAGGCCATGGCGCAGAAGCCGGACAGGGCGAAGATCCAGAGGGTCCATGTGGCGGTCTTCCCGGGGAGGGGTTCCGGTGGCGGAGTCCCCTCGGGCAGCATCCCCTCCCGCAGTTTCCGCGTTTTGGCACGCCGGGAGGGTTGCGGCGAGAAGAGTCTCTCTTTCATCGTGGAGAGAAGGATGCAGGAGACCCCAACCAGGATATTGATCCCTGCGGCAACCACGAGCGTGCCCCACATTCCCAGGTTTGCAATGAGGAAGAAGCCGCAAAGGATGGAACCCAGGGCCGCCCCGAAGGTGTTGAGACCGTAGAGCTTCCCTGTTCGGGTTCCGAGGTGCTCCAGGTGCGTGACGACAAAGCGGCAGAGGATGGGGAGGGTGACCCCCATGAGACTGGTGGGGAGGATGAGGAGCAGGAGACAGCCCGCAAAGGCGAACAGCCGGTATGCCCAGAAAAGGGAGAAAAAGGCATTGTAAGCCGCCCTGTAGATCGGTTCCACAAGCGTGATGCAGGAGGGGAGGAGGAGAGCATAGATGCCGACGGCGATCTCGACGATGCCGTAAAACCGCAGAAGGGCAACCCTGGAGTTCAGCCGGTCGGCGATTCTTCCGGCAACGACGCTGCCCAGGGCCAGTCCGCTCATGAAGGCGGAGAGGACGGTGGACACGGCAAAAGGGGCGCTTCCCACCACCTTGTCGATCATGCGCACCCAGAGGATCTCGTATACGAGACCTGCCGCGCCTGAAAGGAAGAAACAGAGGAACACCAGGACCAGCGGGAGGCTTCCGCCCGGGACGGCTTTTGAGGACACCTTGGAGTGGGGTTTCTTCAGGGCCACTACGTCCTCTTTGAATCATTCGAAGGGGGTGGAAAGTCCCTCACTTCTGCGTGGATTGCCGGCTCGGAGTCTCGTCGGACCGCCTCGTCCTGAGGAAGCAGGCCAGACCTGTCAGTCCAACGATGAGGCTCACGCCGGTGAGGATCCCATGCCACCTGGAGACGCGCCCACCGGCAGTTCCAGTCTCCTGTGCCTGGAGGGAGGCGTCCACGGTAAACTTCGCTTCGATGCTGTGACCCATCCCAGCGTCGATGTGAATCCTCCAGTCGCCCGGTTGGTCGGGAACGAAGGCGAAGCGACCGTTGCGGTCGGTTCGACCGTTCTGGTATTCCACTTGGCCTCCGGTCGGGGAATGGATCTTCACGTCGGCATAGCTCATGGGTTCCCCGTCGTCGAATTCCGCACTGATGACGACGGCCTCCTTCTTCGCGATCTGGTGGAAGACACCATGGGCGTGGCTCCATCCCGGAGCTGAAAACGCCAGAAGACACAGCAACTGAAACAAGGGCGGCAGGGTTCGCATTCACGGGTTCCTTTGCTTCCTTCGCCTCCAGTAGACAAAAAAAGGGACCGCGGTGAGGGTGATGGCCATTCCCACGAGAGCGTTCGTCGGGTTGTAAAGGAAGACTCTCACGGCGATCCATGAGTAGCAGACAACGAAAACTAGCGGGGTGAACGGATATGCCCACGCTTTATAAGGGCGCTCCAGGCTCGGTGCTCGAAATCTCAGGACAAAGACGGCCGCCGCTGTCGCGATGGAACTCAGGATCATGAAGAAGACGGAATAGGAGAGGAGTTGGTAGAAACTGCCGGCCAGAACCATGGCGCATGATAGGATACCCTGTACGGCGATGGCGTAGTGGGGGGTCCTGCAGCGGTTGTGGACGTCCCCCAGGACCCGGGGGAACAGGCCGTCCCGGGCCATGGCGTAATAGATCCTCGGAGCGGTGAGGATGACCGAGTTGAGGCTGCCCAGAATGGCGAGGAGAACCATGACGGCCACGAGAACGGAGATTCTCTCCCCCAGCAGCATGTGGGAGGCGCGCCTGGCAATGTCGATCACCCCTTTCATCTCGGTAACGGGGAGGGCATAAATGTAAAAGGCGTTCATGAGGAGATACAGCACCGTCACGATGAGACTGCTGACAATAAGGGAAAGGGGAAGGGTGCGGGAGGCGTCTTTCATTTCGCTCGCCACGTACGCGGAAACGAACCACCCGCTGTACGTGAAAAAGACGGACACCATGGCGGGTCCAAAAAGGTCTCTCCACGTGCTGTGGGGGGATGACAGTGTGAAATGGTTCCACTCTCCGGTTCCCCAGATGAACCCCGCGCACACCACCAGAAAGATGATGAGCAAATTCAAGCCGCACACGATGTTCTGGGTCATGCTGGCCCATCTCACGCTGCACGTGTTGATGGAGCTGAAGACGACGATGAGAACGATGGCGATGCCTTTCGCCACGAAGGAAGGGAGGGTGGACGGGTCTGCAGTGGCGATGGGCAGAAGGTATTCGGTAGAACCCAGGGCGAGGGCTGCGATGGAGGCGGGGTTGATGATGAAAAAGCCCACCCATCCCACCAGAAATCCAGCCAGGGGTCCGTAGGCTTCCCTGAGGTAGACGTAGTCCCCTCCCGCCCTGGGGAATGCGGATCCCAGTTCTCCGTAGGAGAGAGCCCCCAGGAGGGTCAGGAATCCCCCGAAAAGCCAAACGGCCATGATGAGCCCGGCGTCTGGAATATCCCCCGCAATGAACCCCGTGGTGGTGAAAATGCCTACCCCCACCACGTTCCCCACGACGATCATCACGGCGTCAAAGGGGCGCAGGGTCTTTGCGAGTTCTTTCGTTTCACCGATCACGGTCACGGGCCTGCTGATTGAAAGGTCTTCATTTCTCGAGCGCACCTGGGGAAAACTCGGAAACGGACAGGGTATCCTTATCCCGGCAGCCCTCTCCGCCCCTCCACGGAGGGAGTGGGGGTTGGAAACGCTTGTGTCCTGTTTCTTCCCTCACCCCGGTTTCACTTCACCTGGAACGTGAACGCAGCGTTGACCATCTTTTCGTCGCAAGTCTGTGGATCGGGGTAGGGCAACCGGTGGGAGAGGTTGATCATCCAGTGCCCGTTCCGGTCCAGCTTGAGACTCGTCTCCCCGTTGTCATCGGTTGTCGCCTCCACGGGGTAACGGGTCATGGCTCCCTTGTGGGCCGCATCTGAGGACATCTTCCCTTCCGGGTTGCCCGCTGGTGTGTCTTCCCGGGACGGGAGAGGGGGAGGTTCCTCGTAGCCCGCGTAGACGGCCTTTACCGGGAAGTTGGGCAGCGGCTTCCCATCATAGAGCACTTTCACCCGAAATGCGTCTCCCTTTTTCAGTTTCGCAGGGTTTTCGAGAGGAATGACTTCCAGGGGCTGGTTGACGGCCCCCGACAGGTTTCGGTCACCGCCGCCTGCGATGATCAGTGTCTTTGCGCAGATATGAAACGCCGTGCACTTGATGGGGTTTTCCACCCCTTTCTTGTCCGCCCATTTGCGGCCTTCGGGAGTTGTGGTGAAGACCCCCGGTTTGATACGGGCGGCCACATGATAAACCCCCGCTTTTTGGATTTTCAGCCGGAAAAGGGACCCGGAGACCCGTTCCAGGGCAACGGTCACTCCCTCGGGGTCCACGGCCGAGATCTCCTCCACCCGGTCCTCCGTCACTTCCTGGTCCACCCGGTTTTCACGGTACTTGTGTCCCCAACCGATGCCGATGTCGACGGTTTGCCCCACCTGGGGGAAGTGGTCGGCCGGGTTGAGCCAAAGGTTGTGGGCGTGGACGACGGGGGCGGTGAGCATGAGAGCGATTGCCGCCGGCAGCGGGATGAAGAGCTGTCCGTACTTCCTGTTGCGTTTCATGGAAACCTCCTGAATCCAGCGTGTGCTTGTGTCCCTTCTTTGGGGAGCCCGGTGAGGAAGTCCCCCACGTAGAGCAAATGTTCGAAGGGCAGTCTGCCTTCGCCGATCTGCTGCAAAATGGTTCCCAGGTTGCCGTGGATCACCTGTTCTTTCTCTGAGTAGCCCGCGTTCACCACGACGGCTACCGGTGTTTCCGGCGGATAGTGCCTGGAGAGGCTGTCGATGAATTTCCTGAATTCCGTGCGCATGGTGAAAAGGACCATGGTGGCTTTGTGGACGGCCATTTCATCCACTGTCCAGCCGGATGCGAGAATGACCGAGTGGGAGTTCTTCCCCTCCGTCACCCCAACGCGAAGGGCGGCGTTGCCGGCGTTGAACGCGCTCAGGCCCGGCACCACTTCTGTCTCCAGGTCCCGCAGTTCCGTCAGGGTCCATGAACAGGGACCGTAGATGAGCGGGTCCCCGTTGTCCAGCATGACCACCCGCTCACCCCGGGCAACCGCTTCCCTCACAAGGGTTGCGAATTCCGCCTGCTTTCGATGGTAGTCTTCACAGCTCATGGATTCCCGGGACTTTTCAGCCTCCGTCAGTTTGGAGCAGTCCTTGCCGTAGAACGGGAAGAGTCTTCCGTAGCCGTCCAGCACCTTTTTTCCCTTCAACTGGGGTAGAAATTTCTCCTCGAGGTTTTTGCGGGCGAAGACCAGGTCGGCCTCTTCCATCACCTTGAGAGCCCTGAGAGTGGCCAAGTCAGCATCCCCTGGGCCGGTCCCCACCAGGTGGAATTTCCCCTTGGAACCGCACGGCTTTTTCGGTTCCGCACCCAATTGGGCGCTCTCAAGGGCCTTCCCCACGTAGACCAGGGACATCCAGGCATCCGTGTCCCCCATCTTTTCCCCCATGTTTTCCACCGTTCCCAGGATCACCCGCTCCTTATCACCGGCGCCCGCGTGGAACACCACGGCCATGGGGGTCTTGGGCGGATAGACCTTGGCAAGGCGCGCCACGAGTCCCTTCATGTCACGGGGCATGAAAATCACGAGGGTTGAGTTGCCATGGCCGGCGAGGTTTTCGAGGGTATCCCGGTGTCCCTCCCGCTGAAACGGCGCCGTGATGATGATCTCACCCAGGCTCACCTTCAGGGCGGCGTTGGCCGCGTTGAGGGCGCTCAAGCCCGGCACCACCGAAGGATTGAGGTCCGCCAGTTCCCGGAGGGTCCAGGTGCTGGGGCCGTAGAGCGTCGGGTCGCCGCCGCTGGTCATGACCACCCTTTTCCCCGCCGCCACGGCATCTCGCACGCGCCTGGCGAATTCCGCCTGCTTTCGGTGGTATTCCTCGCAGCTCATCTTCTCCCTGGATTTTTCCTCGTCCGTCACTTGGGAGCAGTCCTTGCCGTAGAAGGGGAAGAGCCTCCCGTAACCGTCCAGGACCTCCTTCCCCTTGAAGTCGACGTAAGGGGAGAGTTGCTCCTGGGTGGCGGGGTTGCAGAAGACCAGGTCCGCTTCCCGGATGGCCTTCAGAGCCCTGGGCGTCAGGAGGTCTCCCTCTCCGGGACCTGTGCCCACGAGCTGGTAGCTTCCCTTGCTTCGGCTTCCGTCGCCGGGGGGGTGGGAGGCGGCTTCAGACCAGGGTGCACCGCTGAAGAGGGCGAAACACGCCAGTGCGAGCACCGGCAGCCCCATCTTATTCATGATGAATGCTCTCATGCGCCGTTCCTTCCTCTGCCGCTGTTCATGCGATCACATTTTGAAGGTGAACCCGATTCCCACGGTCCGGTCTGTTCCCGGGAACCCGTTGGCGTCTTCATAGGTTTCGTTCAGGATATTGTTGACGTAGACCCGCACGACCCCCTTGCTGAATGGCCCGAACTTGTCGAAGATCTCCTGCTGGATGCCGAAGTTGACCAGGTTGTAAGGGTCGATGGGATCCCGCCTCAGGATGTAATCGTCGGGCCCGGGGCCGACGAACTCCTCAATCTCCAGAACCTGCTCGTCCTGGAACTGCCAATCCAGGAGCAGCAGTGTCCGGTCCAGGATCTTGTAGCGAAGGCCCGCGCTGAATCGGTGCGCGGCATGATCACTCGCCACGTCGGTGCCCGCCGGTTCATCCCCCATGCTCTGGAAATCCTGAAAGGCATAACCCAGGTAGAACGAGAATCGGGGATGGAGCCGGCCGCTCAGTTCCAATTCCAAGCCATGGCGCACCACCTGGTCCAGGTTGATCTTGTAGTCCTTGTACTCCAATCCGGGGGTGACCTTGTTGGTGCTGCTGGGGGTGAACTTGGCGTAGCGGCTGTTGCCGGCAATGAAATCGTCTATGACATAGTAGGAGTAATTGGCTCTGAGGGAGACGTCCCCGAAGAGGCGCCGGGTAAGAACGAAATCCACCCCGATACCTTCCTCGGGTTCCAGCCAAGCCCCGGCGGGCCTCCCCTGAGGGTTGTAGTCGCCATGATAGTCGGGAGCCCTCCAGATCCGGCTCACGCCCACGGAAACGGACGTGTCCCGAAGGGCCGGCGACAGGTCGTCCAGTTCATAGGTGAGAAAGGACTTGGGCAGGAGGGCGCTCCAGTGACGGTCGATCCAGTCGGGCTTCGTTGTGATGTATTTTCCCGTGGTGGTGGTGTTGCTCACTCGCACCGAATCGTCTTCGAACCGGAGCCCCGCCGTCAGCGTGAGTCGAGGGAAGAGGGTCCATCGGTGCTGAAAAGCCCCTGCGAGCACCGTCATCCGGTCGTTCTTCTCGTCCAGCCTGTTGTCCCCGTCGAAGACCTGGGCGTAATCGAACTCCAGGGTCGTCGTGTGCCGGTCGGAAAACGGGATGTCATCCTGGATTTTCACCGCCTGCTGGACCCAACGGGTGTCCATGTTGATGCGGCGGGTCCCCAGGGAAGGTCTCTTGGCGTTGATGTAATCCGTGTAAGACCGGTTTCGGGTCTCCTCACTGTAGTAAGCGTCCGCCGAAAGGTTCCCGATGGGGGTGGGCTGCCGGTAGTTCGCCCGGAAGTTGTAGGAGAGCCCATCCCAGGTGGGGGTCTGCCATGGGTTGAACAGGGAGTCGGAGACCCTGGGGAAGTTCTTGTCGTAATTGCTTGCCTTGATGGAAGGGTCATTGTTGACGACGGCCTGCCGGTCCGTGTCGGCGTAGGCTGCGCTGAATGCCAGGTGTCCCCCTGATGGCAACACATACCCCACCCGGCCGAACACCGTGTCGATGTCCGCCTCGCTGTTCCTGAGATACCCATCTGTCGCGTACTTCTGGTAACCCGTGTCGTAAGTGAGGGACTGGATGCTGCCGCGCCCGTAAACGCTGTGATTCTGGGTGTTGTAGGTCCCGATGCTCGAAGACGCCGTGACGTCCGGTTTGAGGGTCTCATATTTCTTCGGGGCCCTGGAAATGAAATTCGCCACACCGCCGATGCTCTTCGCCGGGTAGAGTGCCGAATGAGGCCCAGGCAGGATCTCCAGCTTCTCGATGAGAAAGGGGGGCAGGTAGGCGTAGTCCACAATGTTGCTGGACTTGCGGCCCCCCGTTTTCCGCAGGGTCAGGCCGTCGATAGCCGTGACGAAACGCTCGGCGTCGAACCCCCGCATCTGGAAGGTGTCGATTCCGGGAACCAGGTCCGTTTCCCCCCGGAAGTCGAAAATGATGAGATCCCTCATGATGTCTCCCACATTCTGGGGAATGGTGATGGTTTGGTAGTCATCCAAGTCCAGGGTGATGCCTGTGGGCGAAAAGGTGAAGGTTTCCCTTTCCCCCTCGGCGGTCACCTCGATCCGGCCCAGGTCCTGGACCTGCCCCTCCTTGGTCGGGCTTTCCGCAGACGCCTGCGGCAAAAGGACCGACAACGTAGCCCCCACGACCAACGCGATGATGAAACCGATTCTCATGAGTCCTCTCCCTCCGTCTCTTCCAAATGGATGCCCCATTGAATTTCCCCTTTCCCCCCTCCAGGGATGGACGAAGAGATGTCGCCCTGATACAATCAGATCGCTCCTCGCCTCTCGGGGAGTTCAACCCAAAGGAGACAGCCGATGAGCTCTTGCCGGAGAGCGGCTGTCTCCGCCTTCCACGTTGCGAGTGCCTACGTCAGTTGAAAAACCAGCGTGACTTCCATCACGAGATTTCCCGCAAAAAGGTTTGCCGGCGCCGGAGGAAATGGGGCCGCAGCCGTCACCGCCCACGATGCCGCCCGGTCCAGGTCCTCGTGGCCGGAACTCTGTAGAATTTCAACCCCGGCTACTTTTCCTTCGGGGGTGAGGGTGAACCGGATCTTGACCCTTCCCTCCACCCGCCGGGCCACGGCGGATTCCGGGTATTTCTTGCGGCTTTCGATCTTCAGCCGCACCATGTCCATGTAGTCCTGCTTGGTCACATACTCGGAAACGCCCAGGGGCGGTACCCAGTCGGAAACCTTCACCCCCGAGATTCCCGCCGTGCTCGGGACGGTGGGGACTCTCACCTCCCCTGCGTCCGCCGTCACGGCGGCTTCCAGCCGATTCTCCGTCGGGTCCATGCGAATTTGGGGCACACGTCGCTCCGAAATGGACACTTTTCGCACGTCCTTCACCTCGGGGGCCTTTGTCCTCACCCGTGGGCGCGGGATGGATCGCACCTTGGGTTCGGAGGCATCCTGGAGGGTCAAATCGATGAAGGTGAGATCCCGGGACCGGTAGACCGCCTCCAGTTGCAGCGCCAGGAGGAAGTGCACGACCAGGGACAAGCCCGTAGTGATGGCCAGCAGTCGATTGAATCCCCTCTTGCCCGCCCTGTGCGACGCCACGGTTTCAGAATCCCTTCTCGGTGGCCAGACAAAGCTTCCCGGCCCCGGCGGCCTTGGCCAGGTCCATCACCTTCACCGCCTTGTTGAGAATGACGGAACGGTCCGCTTTCACAATGACCAGCCGCTCCTTCTGCCCCCCGATCATCTCCCGCAGCCTCTTGAGCAACTGGTCGGCGGGGACTTCCTGGTCGTGGAGGTAGGCGCGTCCATCCCGGTCCACGGTTACGGTGATGTCCTCCTGGGTTTGCGGGGCCCCGCCCTGGGCCTGGGGGAGGGAGATGTTGATCCCCTCCGCCACCATGAAGTTGGTGGTGAGAAGAAAATAAATGAGAAGGAGAAAGACAATGTCGATGAGGGAGGTGAGGGGCATCTGCATCTGGTAGGGTGGACGCTTCTTCCGGTGGACGAGCATGACGCCCTCCTATCTGTCGGTGATGTTCTTGATGAAGGTCACCGCCCCAGTCTGAAGCCTGGCCTCATATTGGTCCACTCTGCCCAGGAGGTAGCTGTGGGCGACGATGGTGGGCAGGGCGACGGCAAGCCCGAACGCCGTGGTGAGCATCGCCTCCCAGATGCCCCCGGCGAGCACCGCCGCGTTCACCTTGCCCCCCATTTCCTGGATCACCATGAACGCCTTGATGAGGCCCATGACGGTCCCCAGGAGACCCAGGAGAGGAGCCAGGTTGCCGATGGTCGCAAGGGACTGGAGATAAGACGACAACCCCCGCACTTCCTCGTCGATGGCGTTGACGATGACCGTCTCCAGAATCTCCCGCTCCCTGTCCCGCACCGCCATGGCCTGCGCGAGAACCCGCCCCATGGGGGAATTGCTTGCTTCGGCAACCCCCCTGGCCTCTTCTTCCTTACCCTCCTTGAGCATGGCAGCGATGGTCTCGGCCAGTCCCGCCCCCCGGTCCTGCACGCGGGAGAAACGGATCATTCTTTCCACAAAGATGGCCAGGGCCAGTACCGAACAGGCGAGAATCGGGTACATGACGATTCCCCCCTTTTCCAGGAACGGGATCATTTCCGTGCTCCTCCTTCCATCTTGATGCAGTTTGTTGCCTCGCTTCGGTCAGCGGGCATGGGGCGACGAGGCGAGGTTCTGGTACTCCACGACATCGGCGGTGCCGTCAAAGTCCAGGTCCCTTTCCCGCTTCACGAGGGCCTCGGCTTCGTCGTAATGCTCCCAGAGGTCGGCTCGACCGTCATGGTTGGTGTCCTCCTCGACAGTGGTGACCCTTCCCTTTTCATAGAAAAACCAGGTGTCCACGCGCCCGTCGCCGTCTTCGTCCTTTTCCGCCCGTGCGGCGTTTTCTTCCCCATCATAGAACCACACCAGGTTCAAGCGCCCGGTGCCGCCGTCATCCTCCTCGCTGCGAACCAGTTTGCCGTCTTCATTGAAGATCTCGCGAAATTCCATTCGTCCGTCGCCGTTTTCGTCCAACTCCTTTTCGCGAAGAACTCCGTCCCTGTAAAAGAAGCGGGCGTTCACCGTGCCGTCTCCTTCCACATCCTGCTCCGTCACCAAGGACCAGTCGGGCCGGTTGAACCACTGGGTGGTCTCGAATGTCCCGTCTTCGTCGGTGTCGCTCACAAGCTTTTCTTTGCTGCCATCCCCATAAAAAACCTTGAGGTCCACGCGGCCGTTCCCCGTTTCGTCCTTTTCCAGGCGAACCAGCTGACCCCTTTCGTAGAACTGCCATGTGTCAGTCTTTCCGTCCCCGTTGGTGTCGCTTTCCACCCGCTCCTTCTCCTCCGCCGCGTTGAAAAGGATCCTGATCTCCGGCCTGCCGTCCCTGTTCTCATCCAGTGTCTGGAGGGTCATGCGGTTGTTCTGAAGATGCGTCACCGTCTCGAGGAATCCGTCCCCGTCAGCGTCGTGCGCCACAAGAACGGGAGTTCCCTTGAGGAAGCGGCGGATCCGGTCGATCTTCCCCTTGTGCCGGGTGTCTTCCCGGGTTTCCCTGACCTGCCCGGATGCGTCAAAAAGACAGGTGAAGTCGACGCGCCCGTCATGATTCGTGTCCTTCTTCTGGGATACGGGCCGGTTGTTCTCGAAGGCGGTGAAAACGTCCATCTGGCCGTCGGAGTTGGTGTCCTTTTGTTGTTCCACCGGCTTTCCGCCCTTAAAAAGAAGGACCGAATCCATGCGCCCGTCGTGATCGGAATCTTTCTCCTCCCTGAGGACCTCTCCCCTCAGATACGTGCGGAAGGTTTCCATCTTCCCGTCCTTGTCCAAATCGTGACTGCTCTTTTCGGGAAGCCCTTCCCGGTCGAACAGGACAATCCTTTCCGGCTTTCCGTCCTCATCCGCGTCTGTTTTCTCCTCCAGCGGTTTGCCATCCCTGAAGGCCTGCCAGACGTTGGGTTTGCCGTTGCCATTGGTGTCCCGAGTGGCGCTCTTCACGACACCGTTTTCAAAAGCGTAAACAGAGTCGAAGTTCCCGTCGCCGTTGGTGTCCTTCTTCATGGAGGAAGGACGCCCCTGGGCGTCGAACTGGGTGACCTGAACCACCCGCCTGACCCGGTCGAGCCGCTCCTGGCGGTTCCTCTTTCCCTCCACGAAGTAGTCGATGCAGTCGACCTGTCCATCCAGATCCGTATCGCTCTCCAAGCGTACGAGCACTCCTTTTTCGTAAATCTGGAAGCGATCCATCACGCCGTCTCTGTTGCTGTCGATCTGTAGGCGTTGAAGCCTTCCCTGGCTATCGAGGGCGGCGACCTGGTCGGGCTTCCCGTCGCCGTTGGTGTCCTTTTCCACGGTCTTTTCGGCCGCACCGTGGACCATGCCGGTTGGCAGGCCCCATGCCCCGGGAAAGAGGAGGATCGCCGCGACCAGGAAGGTGCAACAGTGCAAGAGGAAGGGGCAAGGATTTGGGGCTTGTTTCGAGATCATCACGTTCACCCGTGCTGCCCACCCGCGCAGTCCAAGGGGAAAAGCTCAGCCAAGGGAGGGTTGGAAGCCTGAAAAGGCCTGTTCCATTCCCGCCTTGCACCGTTCACCCATGGCGCTGCGATGGGGCCTACCCCGTTGGGGTCTCTGTGTCTGGGTCTTGGGATGAAGAAAGAGTGGCGCTCTGGGGAAGGGTTTCGCCCGAGAAAAACGAAAAGGCCGCGAAAACCCGGGCACCTCAGTGCGCTCGAGACCTTCGTGGCCTCTGGAATGCTTCCGTGCAGCCGCTGAACGGCTTCGACATCCTCGCTCAACTTCTGTTGAACCGTTGGAGGACAGTTACCACCGATGGGGGCGGCTGTCAACACCCAAGAGGGGTTCAAGGGAAAAGCCCGGATTTCAGGCGGGTTTCGTCAGTCCTCCTCCTCTGCTTCGGGGAACTTCCTTTTTCTCAACCAAGTGCGCAGAAATGCGAGGACGCTCAGGATCGCCGCCGTGAAAAAGAGCAAGTCATAAAGATGGCCGCTCAGCCAGAGAAACCATGCCCTCGAACCCGTAACCGTCCGCAACCACTCCTTTTCCAGTTCCTCCCAAGGTAAGCCGAAAACAGTCTGGAGGGCTTGATCCAAGGGACGCCCTTCCCTGAGTTCCCGCAGGAGGACCTGAATTCCTTCCTTTCCGAACCGGCTGTTCAGGTATTCCACCACGCTCCTGCTCTGGGCGTAGGCGAGGAGCATGCCATGCCGGTCGCGGGGGAAAACCCGGTGGAGGCCATGAAACGGGATGGGGCTCCGGACCATGTCCATTGCCGTTGTTTCGATCCCTTCCCCGGCGAGAACTTCTCCCAGGCTTCCGCTCACCCATTGACAGATGCCCTCGTCTAGCCACTTGGGCAGAAGGTCTTCCCGGATGTTTTCGTGGAGGAGCAGATGGCACAGTTCGTGGCTGAATGTCTCCCTGAGGATGGGGCGTTGGGATCCTGCAGGGGACAAATGCAGGGCGATGAGGCCTTCGGATGGGACTGCGAAAGCGGAGACAAGAGGGTTATCCGTCATTTGCTCGAAGGTCTCCTTCCTCCCCACGAGGAGCACTCGCGGCTGTGTGTGCAGCTTCCAGCCAAGAGCCTCTTCCAGTTCTCCCACAATCCCGGGGAAGACCTCCCCCAGATACCGCCCTTCCTTTTCCCATGCGCCATCTCCCAGGATGGTGATCCCTGGCTCTTCCAGCAACAGGTGGGCCTGCGGCTGGGCATGGGCGAACCCCGACTGTCCCGTCACGAGGACAACGGTGAAAAATGCCGCTCCAATTCGCCGCAGCGCCTCTTCCCACAAACAGCCAATCCTTTCCAGGACAGCGCGATCCATCAGGTTCGACGATCCTCTCTGCAACAAGCGGCAATTGAGGTCCGGCCAATCGTTCTGGGCAGTGCATTCTTTCCTTGGCACAGGGAATGATCGGTAGCATGATTATAGCCGTTTGGCGAGATCGCGATCCAGTTGCATGGAAAGGCCCACAGGCGATCTCCTGCGCCTCTGGGGCGGGAGTATCGGGATGAGGGATTTATCGGAGCCCCTTTTCCGTAAACCGGCACCTGTTCCAAGGCGAGACAGTGTGTTTTGAGTCCAGCCGGACTCGGACCAGGAGGGGATTGCCGTCGGATCAGAGGTCTCAAGACATGAGGGTCTGGAAAGGGGAGTGCGCCACAAATGAGGATTTCCATGAAAGATTGCCGCCCATATCGGCAAATGGCAAAGACATGCCGTACCAGGGCACCCCGGGAAAAGCGCGTCACGTGGCCGCGGGTGAAGACGGAACCTTGCTGCGGAGGCCGCTACCAGGTGAGGCATTTGCGAAGGGACCTGGTGGAGACGGCGGCTCGGCTCTGGCGGAAAGCCTACCCGGAACTGTACGGATCCCCCCATGAGTTCCTTTTCGATCCCGCCCGGGTGGAGGAGTGGGTCGCCTTGGAAGAGTCGTGGGACAGGGATTCTCTTTCCAAGGTCTATTGCATGACCGTGCTGGAGGAACTGGAAACGGCGAAAGTGGTTGCAGCCACGCTCCTCACCAAGTATGAAAAGAACCTGCAGGTGGAGTACACTTTCGCCGCGACCCATCCCGACTATCGCAGGCAAGACCTCATGGACGACCTCCGTCGGGTGACCCGCCGGATTGCGGCCCTGTCCGGCGCGGAATACCTCACCACCTTCTGTGAAACCTGGCACGACATCACCCAGAAGTGGTGCCTCGAGAGCGACTGGAATATCGCCGGCATCTTCCCCGGCAATTTCATTCGTTGGAACGGGGAAAACGAAGAATACCGGGGATGCACCGTCCACTTTTACAAATTCAACGCAGACGGTGAGGATTATGCCACGAAACCGGAGGAGTGGCATCTCGCCCCGGCGGTGAGAAAGGTCTGGGAGGTTTTGCAGGAGGTGAACCAAAAACCGGGAGGATCTTCTTGAGACAGCAAGGCACTGTGTTGCTCCATTCATGGAGACCCCGGCCAGGAACCGGTCGGGAATCGTCCTGGGCGATAGGCGGCGGACCGACAAGTGGCTTGCCTTCTGCAACCTGCGCAAGTCCCCATTGTTCTATGGGCCCTCATGGAGTGCTTCGAAATCAAGGGCTTGCAATCGAGGGAGATGTGGTTCTCCAGCCCGGTCCTCCTGTGAAGGTGGGGTGGAGGGAAGGGTATAGGCTCTGAGGAGGAAAAAATGGCGGAACAGTCCGATGGGATACTCATCGCCCACAATCCCGGCGGTAAAGAGCGAGAGATTTTTATGGAAGTCCTGGGACCCCATGCCCGGGTGACTTTCCTTGGGGACCTTGCCCAGGCCGAAAGGAAGAAAACGATCGCTTCATCTCGAATTCTCCTTTCGTGGAGTCCGCTCAAGGAGTTTGTCCCGGACGAGTTCCCCGCCCTGGAAGGAGTCCGGTTCATCCAGTTCGTCACGGCTGGAGTGGACCATGTCCCCTTTCACCTCCTGCCCGCTTCGTCGCTGGTGGCCGGCAACAGCGGAGCTTACGCGGAACCCATGGCCGAACACGTGCTGGCCATGAGCCTGGCCCTGTTGAAACGCCTTCTCATCAATCACAGAAAACTCAAGGGGGGTGAATTCGATCAGAAGACCCACAACAGGATGTTGCGGGGATTGGAATGCGGGATCCTCGGCTACGGGGGGATCGGAAAGGCGGTGGCCCGGGTCATGAGAACCCTCGGAATGGGGATCTCCGCCCTGAACACCAGCGGCAGGACCGACGATCCCGTGGAATTCATCGGCACCCTCTCGGACTTGGAGCCCTTTCTCCGCCGGGCGGACCTGGTGGTCGTATCGCTGCCCCTCACCCGACACACCCGCGGGCTCCTGGGAGAACGGCAGCTGTCATGGATGAAGTCCGATGCGATCCTGATCAATGTGGCCCGAGGAGCCATCCTGGACGAGGAAGCCCTCTACCGCAGGCTCAGGGCATACCCGCAATTCATGGCAGGGATCGACACCTGGTGGATTGAACCCGCCATGCACGGGGAATTCCGCGTCAATCACCCCTTTTTCGACTTGCCCAATTTCCTGGGGTCCCCCCACAACTCCCCCATCGTGCCGGGAAACATGCTCCATGCCACTCGCATGGCCTCTGAGAACGTCCTGCGCTTTCTCAGAGGCGAATCCGTCAGGGGGCAAGTCTCCCGGGAAGACTATGCTTGAGAGCTTCTTTCCGGGGCAGTGCGGCTGCGGGGTGGATTTCGTCCGTCACTGGACGGACTTGCGCCGATCCACCAGGACGATAGCCGTCAGGTTTCGAATGTTCTGGTACTCCCGGTCCAATGCCTCGCCTTTGACTTTTTCGATGAGGGGGTTCTGTACTTTCACCCAGAGCCTCGAAGTCCACAGGTCGGGGGCACCGTCGAGGATGAAGAAAGCCTCCTCCAGTTTCTTTCCCTCGGAATAGAGCTTCTTACCCCTGCGCCGCTCCAGGGCTCCCACCCGATACCGGTTCCCGGTCGCGGCATAGAAGTCCACGACCTTCTCGAATGGGTCGCTTGTGACATATACCAGGGTTTTCAGGTTCTCTTCCCTGAATTCTTCCACCAAGCTGCGCTCAAGAGGTCCACTGGCCGTCCCCCCCAGGTCGTTCCTCTGTTGAGCCCCGGGGTACACCCGAAACTCCCCGGCAAAGGAAGTCCCCAAAAGTACCGCAAAAAACAGGAGAAAAAGCAGAGGCAGTTTGTGCATCAACTTCATGGTCTCATCCTTTCCTTCGTTTCATTTCCCACGCAGGGACCAGAGGGGACCGCTCCCCATCCTGCGGACCCCCCCCAGCGGTTCCCACAGGCAGGAGGGCGCTCCGCATATCATCTTCTCCGGAACCAATACCAGGCGGAGGGAAATCCTCTCTCTTCGCCGATCACTTGACGCACCTTCATGAACTGGCCGCCGATCAAGGATTCCAACTCTTCCGGGGAAATACCCATGAATCCGCCTTTCCAGGGCCGAGGCAGCCAGGCGTAGAGCATGTACCACGCCTGGGGCCTCGTGAGGCGCGACAGTCCCTGTGCATACTTCACCCGGTCGGCCTCTCTCAGAACGAAGAGGCAGCCGATGTCGAGGACATAGTCGTAGAGCCCTGTGAGCATCCTCAGGTCGGTCACGTCGGCGGCGTGGAAGGAAATCTCGAGTCCCTGGGCGGCCGCTTTCCGGCGGGCGGCGCGGATCGCTTTGGGGGCGAAATCCACCCCCGTCACCTGCCACCCATGCCTGGCGAGGGTGACGGCGTTGGTTCCCGTGCCGCAGCCCAGGTCCAGAGCTCTTCCCGGAGGGGTACGGGCGATGAACTCCATGACCTCGGGCGGGGTGATCTGAGTATCCCATGGGGTCCTGCCCCTCCAATAGCGCCACTCGAACCCCCAGCGACTCCGGTTGAACCGCTCCCTCCAACTCCGCCACAAAGAGACGTTCCTCTCCATTCGATCACCCGCACCTCTCGCGATTCCGCTGCGCAATGATCAGTTCCTTGCCACGGCCTTGAAGAACGTATAGCAGAATACTCCGTCCGATTCCGCGGTTCTGTAAAGGTCCCTGATCCCCTGTTCGAACAGTTCCGGCCCTATGAGCCCCGCCGTGATGGCGGGTTCCCGAACCCCCTCGATCATGGCGGTGAACGTCTTCCTGGTGAATCCGTCTACCAGAGCGGGTTTGCTGGAGTCGACGTAGACCATGCGGGGGGAGACGCGAACGGACTGGAAGCCTGCTCCACAGAGGAGAGGATACAGTTGCCTTCCGATCATGGCATTGCCCGCCGAGAGCCGCTGCAGCTCCACCTGGCACTGTATTGCACGGCGGGCCGCTTCGCTGTCGGGATGAAAATACGCCGACCCGTGATCCCCTTCGATGACGGTGATGGTGCCGCCCTGCCTCAAAACGCCCTTCAACCGGACCAGCGCCTCCACGGGTTGCGGGAGATGCTCCAGCACGAAGCAGACGAAGATGTGGTCAAAGGAATCGGGTGCGAATGGCAGTTGGAAGATGTCCGCCTGCAGGAGCCGCACATTGTTCACCCCGGCTGATCGCAGCATCTCCCCAGCCTCCATGAGGGAAGTCAGGGAGATGTCCATGGAAAGGATGGAAGCCTCCGGGCTCTTGCGAGCGAGGGTGACGGTCTGGGCACCGACGCCGCAGCCGGCTTCAAGGACCCGGCTCCCGCCGGGGTACGCCGTGTCCGCATGCAGCAACTCGGCTAACGTGGACGCCTGGTCCTGCAGTCGGTTCCGCTCGCGATGGTCATAGCCGTGGACATAACCTTCGATCATGCTTTTGAACTCCATACCGAATACCGACACAAGTGAGGGACTGCCCGCCCTCAGGAAGATCACCTACCCTTGAAGACGGCAGGGCGTTTGGTGACAAAGGCGGCCACCCCTTCCCGCCCGTCCTCGCTGCCGGCCATGGCGGCAATGGCGCGGGATTCCCTCTCCATCTGGGACTCCAGGCTCTCCGTTGCGCCGGAAAGCATGAGGCGTTTGGTCACACCGTAAGAAAGAGTCGGCCCCTGCGCCAGGCAGCGTGCCTTTTCCATGGCCACGGGCAACACATGGTCATCGGCGACCACCTGGTTGACAAGTCCCCATTCCAGGGCCTGCTTTGCCGACAGGACGGTGTTCAACAACGCCATCTCCTTGGCTCGGCGCAGCCCGATCATGCGGGCCAGGAAATAGCTTGAGCTTCCGTCGGGAGCCAAACCGGCATTGGTGTAGGCCATGGTGAATTTCGCCGACTCCGCCGCAATGGCCACGTCGGTGGTCAGAGCGAGGCTGAAGCCCCCTCCCGCCGCAGTGCCGTTGATGGCGCCGACCACCGGCGCATCCATCCAGTTGAACCGGGATATGGCCGCATGGAAGACCTGGGTCAGTTCCTTCAGATATCGCGAGACCCCGCTTCCCAGGGTGGCAAAGACCTTCAGGTCTCCACCCGAGCAAAACATTCTCCCGCTCCCTGTGAGCACCACCGCACGGATGGCGGGGTCTTCATCACAGAGGATCGCGGCCTCCAGCATCTCCCTTGCCATTTCCATGTTGATGGCGTTTCCGCTTTCAGGCCGGTTGAGGCGAATCACTCCAACCCCCTCGTGAATATCCAGGACAATGCAGTTGAAAGGCATTTGGCAAATCCTCCTCAAGTGTCGGTTGTTGAGACCGCCCTGTAAATGGGTCACCCGGGATCGCCGGACTGATCACAGGAGCGTCGCAGGGGGCCGTGAACGACGGAGATGGAATGGGCCCCGCCCTCCGCCTGCGGGATAGCGATCTCTGACCTTGACCGAGCCTTTTCTCCCACCCGTGAGAAAGGCAAGTGTAGGCATGTCCAGTGTATATCAGATTCCCGCCCGATACCAGAAACAGACGGAATGAGGAGCACGCCGATCTTGTAACAGGGTCGTTGGGAAGTGCATCATGGCCGGTGGAATACTCGAGTCCCGGGATGCCCATGGAATCGGCAAGGATTGATGCTGGGGTCCTCTCAGGTGATGAGGAGCGGGCAGGTCTCCACAGAGTCTTCTCTTTCCCATCGGGAAAAAGAGGTCTTCCTCGGAGAGGGAAAGGCATGGGCCCCCCTTGCGGCGTCATGCCTTTCCGACGTCTCGGTTCAGATTTCCAGACGAAGGGAAATGGGATCAATAAGGGGGAGGGCCGTAAGGAGAGTAATACCCTCCGCTCCTTTCCCACGAATCCTTGATCGCGCCCCCAACGACTCCTGCGGCGCCTCCGATGGCTGCTCCCGCTGCGGGATTGCCGCCGGTCGCCGCACCGATGGCAGCCCCCAGTCCGGCGCCCAACACGCCGCCACCCAGAACATTTTGCTCCGTCCGGGTCATCCCGGCGCAACCGACCAGGAGCAGCATCAATGCCCCTATTGCAAAAAATTTGTGAAATGTCATCTGATTCTCCTTCTTCCCCAGTGAGCGGGTACAGAATCCACCTTTTCCAATCCGGTCCCATGACGACCTCCGCTCGCCCCAATCATTACTTTGGAAGGGGTTCCAGGGACGCATGGGTCCAAAATCCACACATTGTCTTCACTATGAAGCATAACTCGTGCCAATTTTCGAGCTATGCGCAAAGGCCCGACAACGGAGGGATGATGGGGGCTGCCGGAGACTGGATGGGTTCTGATTCACCGGGAGAGTACCCAAATTTTCACTTCATGGCGGGATCCTCGGTGCTTCTTCCGGACCACCCGGAGCACACACGGTGTCGGATCGCAGAAGCACGTGTGTTCCCAATGGGCGGCCGCTGTGATGGGCGATGACGGGACATTTCACCTTGAAGAGGAAAAAAATGGTGTGCTGCACATCACCGAGTGTTTCAAAGTTCCCTTGTCCCTTGGCAATGATCAGGTCGACCCTGTGGAAAAGCCGGTTGAAGTCCTCGCTGCATTGCTCGAGGATGGTCCCCGGGGCGTCGGAACCGTTGTCGATGATCCGCACCATCTCATGGAGCCCTGCTGCGCGGGCGTCCGCCATTGTGGCATCGTTGAGGATGGGAAAGCCCCGTACCGCCAGGGTGACACGTTCGGGTCCCATCTCTTGGATAAGCAGCCGATCAAAGACGATTTCCCCTGCATTGTCAGCCAGGTACAGGATGTTTTGGGCTCGGGAGAGGGCTTTTCGGAAAGCATCCAATTCTCCGGTGAAGGACTCGGTGAGTACCCCGTTTACAGCTTGGCGCAATTCATTTTCCGTCACCTCGCTGTTGACGCCCATGTCGATGACGTTCCCTGCTATGGCAAGCCGCACCGCCGTTTCCAGCGGATCCGAGGCGGTCGTGACCTTTTCCTGGAGTTCGGGCAGGAGCTTCAACGCCATGCGGTTGTGATGTGCTTTCGTCCTCCGGTAAAGGTCATTTTCGCCATGGATCGTATGGAGATAGCGGTGAATGCGTTGGGCCATGACCGGTGGTGGTTGCCCGAGGTCCATGCGGGCTGTCCAGTGCAACACCTTTCTCAGGATGGAGGCATGAAGGGCGGAATCGTCCGTTACCATTCTGGCGGCACTCAGTGCCTGCCGGATCAAACAGGGGATGCAGTCGAGGGACGTCCTCATGAAACCCTCTATGGCTTAGGGGGGTGTCCAATTCTTCGGGAACGCGCGTGCTTTGCGTGAAAACATCGGGCCGGCGGAGAGCACGGCCAAAGGGCATGCCGCAAGGCACACCGCCTCCATCAAAAGGTGAATTCGTGCAAATTCAATGGATTCGACGCTTCCGTTCGTTCCTCCTTGAGCTCCAATACCATGAAATGGTGCGCGATTCTAGCGGCATCACGTCTCTTCAATCAGCCGTTTCTTGACGGCGGTTCCGGCCGCCCATGCGTCGGGTGATCTGAAGGCTTTTCCTCCCGCGGAGAAAGGAATGGTTCCCCATGTCCTGAGGCTTCCGGCCCAGGATGATGAATCGGCTTTCAGGGTGGAGTTGATGGTGGGCAGGACGGTTCAGGTGGACGAGAGGGACCAGCACTTCTTCAGCGGGAGGATTCAAGCGGAAACGATCAAGGGCCGGGGCTACGCAAGGTACACGGGCAACAAACTGGGGATGATAGCCGGAACGCGGATGGCAGTGGATCCAACCGCCGCCAAGGTGTCCCGGTTCTTCACCCGAGGGGGGGAACCCTATCTGATCCCCTGCAACAGCCTTCTGCCTGTTGTTGTCTACGTGCCGGAATGCGCCGAAGTCCGTTACCGGATCTGGGTGGCGGGAAAGGAAACACAAATCATGGAAAAGGGTTGAGACGCATGAGGGAGAGAGCCTCCAACGGATCAAGGGCCCGGACAGGCATGGAATTCCTGCCCTGAGGAAGAAATCGCCCGGCGGATGCCCGCAGGGTAAAGGGACCCGTGGGGGCACGGGTCCCCGTGGAGTGCCATGGGGAAGGCTTGCGTTCCAAGGGGCTTTACTCCATTCAGACGGTCTCCGGCCTCTGAAAACCCGGAACCCTTGAAAAAGCCTCTTTCTCCGGGCTCGCACTCCTTCTAAAATACCAATTCAAGGTTTCCAAAGACCCTCGGTATGATGGGGAAATAGTGGCAGAGCAAACCATTTTTCAGGCTTGCACCCAACACCTTCAAGGTTGAGCCCTTGTACGGCAGCAGGTCCAGTTGGGGGATCACTGCCAGGTCCGACCTGCCGCCGGGCTCGCAATCTCCTCGATCAGCGTCGGGAGAACACGGATCGCACCCAAAGCCGCCAAGCTCACATGGTGGGCCGGAATAATTGTAGTCCCAGAAAACGTCCTCGTTACGCCCCAGGTCCACCATTCCCAGGATGAGTTGCTTGCCCGAACGGGGTCCCTGGGTAAAGCAGACCACCATGCGCAGGGAAACGATATCGTTGGTCCCTCCGCATACCTCGATGTTGGAGGCTCCCCTGTGGCTGAGGGTCGCAGACCAGAATCCCTGCTCGGAACCCCCTTCGTCCAGGACTCTACCGGCAAAGGAGGTCCCGATTCTGATTGTTCCGATGTCCATTCCCTTGGCGATTTCCAACCCTTCCAAAACAAAAGTTTCCGTACCGGAAGCACCGGCACGTGAACAAAGAGGCGCTCCCACCAGAAGCATGATGGACAAACCCAGGAAAACCTTCTTGACCAATGAGTTCATCTCTGACTCCATTCTTCCACGAAGGCGAAGGGCGGCAAGAAGACTGGATGTCCCGCCGTCACTGATCGTGACGATCGGCGGTCCGCCGTTCTCTGCCCCTCGTCCGATGAATGGTTCGTGATGGTGGTTTCCGACGGTGAATCACCCTCCATGGACCGGTGGAATTCCATGGAGGGCTTCATTCGGCAATTTGAGAGGCTTGGCACTCACGCATCCTACCTTCGAAAGGAGGTGAGGGAAATCAAAAAAGCTATATTATTTGAATATTTAATCTAAACTTGGAGTGGCTGTCAATGGGGAAGACAGGTATGTGCAGGGCTCCACGCAGGCGGAAGGACAAGGTCCCAAGCAGGTCGGCCAAAAGGCGTCACGATGGATTCATGGGTTCGGTCGATGAAAGGCTGCAGCTGCAGTCTGGTCGAGGCGTGAAGATTTGAAACTCCGACCCCAATTTCCCCCTGAAACACGAATCGGTCAGATCTTAGATGCCGGCATGGAATAGAGCGTCGGTCAAACCTTCTGGAAACCTCAATCGTGTACAACGGATGAATGAAACATGCGGGGTTGGCCGATGGAAATGGAGTCGGCGACCAGTGGCAAAAGCCAAAGGTTACAGGGTCTACGGCCTTACCTGCTCATCCGGCGGGAGACTGAAAGACACGGTTCGCTCCACACGGCCCCCTCTGCACAGAATGATTTGGGAATCTGATTGGCCCCACCTAGCGGATATGGTTCTGAGGGCGTCGAGATCCGACTGAGTTGGGCCATGTGAAATCATTTCGTCACGATGTGCTGCGTCGAGCGGATGTGTATGGGCTATCCAGCGAAAACTGACGATTCTGTGTTCCGGGTCGCGGACAGGGATTGCGAAAGTGGCAGTGGCATAGTGCGGGTTTCCTACATAAATGACGTATGCATTATTGATCTGAAACAATGTGACTTCCGCGCGCTGACTCTGGTCTGTGATCTGAGCGAGATTCTCGAATGTAGGGAAGATGCTCAAAAAGTAATAGTGACCAAAACTCCCGGAAAACGGCACCGTAGACTGACGATGCACCCGGCCCGGGTACTGCCCCTCATAGGCCGCCATGATTTCCTCAATCGTTGCACTCATGACGCGCTTCCTTCGCTCCTTTTCATGGGCGAAAACGCTTTCTGCCCAAATCATTCAGGGATGCACAGGGACACCCCAACGGGAATTCATTGGAGAAAAACTCCTGGCGGTGTTAGTGATGGGAGCGTTCCACTACACGGAGTGGAATCGTACCAAGGTACCCCATTTGTGGAGGATCCAATCGTTGACCTGGAGACCTAACCCTGGGCCACCCAAGGGAAGTGCCTTTCCCCCACCCCCAAAAGAAATGTCGTCCTTCACGATGTCTTCTTTGAGAACAAACCTGGAGAACGATCCCTCCAGATAGGTGTAGCCCGGAGTCAGGGACGCAAAATGCCGACCCGCTGCAGACAGAATCCCCGTTTCGCCGACATGGGAACCTATCTGGATCAGGATTCCGCGTGCTCTCGCCAGTTGCGCAAGCTCCAAGCTCTTCTGGAATCCTCCACATTTTGAGAGGCGGATGTTGAACCCGTGACACCCCTTGTGTTCTATGAGCTTGATGGCATCCTCCATGGTACACAGGGATTCGTCGGCGATGATCGGGATTGCGCTTCGAGAGGTGACCTCCGTCATCCCCTCCAGATCGCTCTTGGGAACGGGTTGTTCCATCGCACTGATCCCGTGGGATCGGGTCATTTCGATGAATCGCAGCGTCTCAGGAACGCTCAAGGCCCCGTTGGCGTCCACGCGAAGATCGATGTCAGTCCCCAAATAGTCCCGGGTGGCCTTCACCGCTTCGAGCCCGCTGTCACAATCCTTGATCTTGAGTTTGAGGAAAGAAAGGTTGAACAATCTCGCCAGCTCCAGCACTTCCAGAAGTTGTCTTTGGTCGGGGAGAATCGGCACGACACCGGAGTAGGTGAAGGATTGATGGACGGGATTCTCCGCAAAGAATCTCCAAAAGGGTGCCCGGTTGTTCTTGGTCCAGAGGTCCAGGATAGCGACTTCGAGAGCGCACCAGGCTGAAGGGTTACACGCGGATGGATGCGCAGAGCCAAGGTCTCGGAGAAACTCTCCGAGCTCATCGGCGCTCGATGTCGAGAATCCGGCCATCCTGGACGCAACAGATCCGCACGCATCCACCGTCGCAGCCAGGGACTCTCCCGTGACGTAACCCCTCGGAGTCCCCTCTCCATAGCCTCTCATTCCAGTCTCATCCTGAATGGCCACAATGATGGCCTCGGTTTCGCTACGCTCATGAAGGCTGTGGGTGACCACCCGGCTGAACGGAATCGCCAGCCGGTAGATCCAAATCTTGTCGATTCGCATGGGCATGGTCCTTTTTCAGGGAGAGGAGGTCTCTGACTTTCGCCCATTGGTACCATTGCTCGGGATACCGTTGGATGTACTTCTCCAGTTCTCCCCACGCGCGGCAGGAGAGTGAAACCGCCTCCTTTCCGTCCGCGAGGGGGGTGATTTCAAGGGAGTAGCGTCCATTCTCTCTCAGCATGACACCGAGAGAGACTGGAGCGCCGACACGATCATAGAAGGCGTCAAGGGAGTTGTCCCTGAGGACCTGCCTGCCGAACACTGTCACAAAATGCCCCGGTTGGGGGCGCCATTTCTTAAATTCGTCACATGCTGTGATCAAGATCCTGCCTTCGGCCAAAGCTTCGATGGCCCTGTGTCTCAAAAGCCCCTCGTCGGCATCGATGAGTCTGATTGCAGGATAGACGGCCCGCTCCAGGTGTTCATGGGCTTTTTTCAGGTGCGGAGTCGCGTATCGCAAAATGACGGCATTTCTGTATCCGCGCAGAGCCAGGGCCAGCGGCAGGAATTCGACTGCTCCGAAGTGTCCTGTGAGCATCATCCCGCCCCGCTGGCCGGGCCCTAACGTTCTCAGCCAGGACTCGTCGGGAACATCGCATTTGGCCCGAAGCATGTCTTGAGTCTTCTCGATGGGATTATAGGCCATGAGGAGCTTTTCGAAGTAATGTTCAAGTATTCCGAGAAAGATCCTGGCGTATACCCTCATTGAAATCCTTCCAGGCCACTCTTTCCCTGCAGAGTGGGAAAAGCCCACCATGACGTCTCGGGCGATCTTGGGGTTGCGAAGGAAGTAGATCCACCCAAGCAGCTGTGTGCAGCAGCGCGCCAAGCCGACCGGCAGCATTCCGGTGAGTTTCACATTCAGGGGAGACTGAACGAATCTGCTGAGACTCATGGCCTTTCTCCTCTTTTACCCGCGATCGATTCATAGCCGGTCATGAATCCGGCATTCCAATTTTCCCGGGATTTCAGGACCCCAGGCCGAACAAAGTGGGAGGATGGAGCTCGGGAAACGAGGTGGGAGAGGCTGAGTCATGAATGCTCGGAATCGGTGAAGAGGCCTCCTTCCGAACAGGAGCAAAGAAAGTGGAAATGGATCAGGCCGGTTGATCTTGTGGAGGTGTCTGAGTCATTGTCATTGTCGATTCATCCCAGGCTCTCGATGCATTGAGGTCTGTCGTCAAAGTCCCTCATTCTGAACGTCAGGGACTTCTGCTTCCCTCTCCTGCTCAACAAGCCATCAACGGTGCCTATATGTGCCTATATTTTTTTGGAATTATACTCTCTCCTCTGAAGAAAAGCCAACAGGGCGATCCGAAGACCGCCCTGTTCTGCAGTTGCCTCCACTGGCGGTATTCCGTTCGAGGGGGGCGCGAACCGTTACGCAGAGTCAAACAAGGAGAGAATCACGCCGTTTCGTGTTCGCAGATGATCTGCGCAACCGCTTCGCCGTCGAGAGTCTCGCCCGGTCCCGGTGCCCCCGGCTTAGATGGGAAGGGGGGCAGTGTGCTTACAGGAAGCAGGCCGTACTTCTCGCGGCAGGAATTGTAGTTTTCGAGGGTGACGATCAGTTGGGGATAATCACGGACTGCATTCAGCGGCATTTCCTGTTCCGGCACCACCCAGGGACCGTTGGGCCAGCTCTGAGGGGCGGCTCCTCCAGGAGCCGCTTGAAGGATCGCCAGAAGGCGGAAAAAGGCCACCCCACCCCCGGAGCCCCAAAATCCTTTCAGCGCAAGTCATTTGATATTACTGGTCGGGGCGAGAGGATTTGAACCTCCGACCCCCTGCTCCCAAGGCAGGTGCGCTGACCAGTCTGCGCTACGCCCCGAACAGAAAGTCATTTTCCATAGCACATAGAGGAACCTTATGGCAACGGGGAATTGCCTGCATGTCCTCCTCCCTCCGCGCTTTTTTGCCCGCAATCCCTGGCATAGCCGTGTGGGATCGATTGTTCCGTTCGCGCAGGGGCGGCAGAGAGCGCGGCATTGGAGAAATACCGGCGGCGCAACCTCCCCGATACGAAAGAAACATCCCAACCTCAACGCGGCCAAATGGGGAAGTCACATTGCGGACTTGGCGCGAAAGAGTCCCGCCGACGCGGCATCCAGGAGGTCCTCGGGTTGTTTCATGGAATCCTGCAAACTCCCCACGCCCATGCAGGCCTGGATGAGTATGGCGGTATTCGCGTGGACAAAAGGGGATTTTCGAAGCATGTGGGTCAAATAGGGGACTGCATCCCCGGCTTCTCTTTCGGTCACGTCGGGAAGGAGTATCAGGAATTCGTCCCCCCCGTAACGTCCGAGGGCGGTCTCCCCCCTGGGCAGGATTTCGGTGAGAAGATCCGCCGCGTGTTTGAGCACACGGTTGCGCAGTTCCGGGTGATCCTGCGCATTGCTGAGAAAGCGCAAACTGATGAGCAGGACCGACAAGGGAGTCCCTTGCCGTCTCGCCTTCCTGAATGCCCTCTCAAGCAACGTGCGAATCTGAAAGAAGTTCAGAAGACCGGTGACGGGATCCTGGACCGCATAGTCCTTGACCCGTTCGTATGTGAGACAGTTGTCCATGCACAGGGCTATTTTCAGGCCCAATTGCTCCAGCAGATCCGTTCCGTCAACGGGTCGATAACGGTCCTGGTCGACACTGCCCAAGATGAGGAACCCAAAGAGGATTTCATGAATAGTGAGGGGAACCATCACGCAGGAGCGCGCGGCCGGAGCGTTTTCGGGGAGGAAAGGCAGGAGCGCCTGGATTTCTTGAGGAGAGGGCACGGAGGGCTTGGGAGACTTCCCGCAAAGGGAGTCCGCCGCCTCGCGAGGGATTGGAAGAATCCAGGCTCCCTCGGCGACGGGCTCGCTCTCGCTCGAAATATCCGGAAAAAAGCGCTCAAGGATTTCAGGGTGGCAAACGAGAAGAACGGCCTGATCCGGTTGAAACCTGGCCTTGATTTCCTGGAGCAGTTCGCGGGCCATCCGCCCGAGTTCGCGGGTCCTGAAAAGGATGCGCTCGATCTCCGTGAACTGGCGCCATATTCTTTCGTTGGCGGCGGCGGTTTCCACCACCCGCCTCAATTCCTTTTTGAGGTCCTCGTTTTCCTCCCGCAGGCGGGAGAGAAGGCCGGCGGGGTTTTCGGTGTCCTGCAGGTTCCGGGTTTCCGGGAAGCCGCCCGGATTAAGATGATCCATGAATGGGCCTCGAGTCAGTGAAAGCCTCTATCGACGAAGACCTGGAGCAAAAGGGGGAACCTTCCCACCCTGTGGGCCGCGGGGATGCTGAAACTCAACGCAGTTGCCACCGGGGGAATTCATCTCGCGCTGTCACCGTAAAGGGAAGGTGGCCTATGTCTCCCGCGCAGCCCTCAAGAAAGTGATCTCTCCTTCGGGGTGGATTGGAGGAATGCCCATGCCCTATCCACGGCCTCCCTCGGGTCATCTGCCGTCACGAGGCCTGGAACGGAAAAGTTCGGCTGCAGGGCGACCACCTTCTTGCCGATCTTGAGGGCCATCGCGATTTCCGAGAGAGTCCCGTATTCCCCGGCGACCGCGATGAGAACGTCAGCCGTGTGCACGATGATGGCGTTTCTTGCCTGTCCCATGTTCGTTGCCACGGGAAAATCGATATAAGGGTTCGCGGTCGTCGTGGAAGATCCGGGCAATATGCCGACGGTCCAACCGCCCGCCTCCTTTGCACCCCGTGCGGCCGCCTCCATGACTCCCCCCAGGCCGCCGCACACGACCACAGCCCCCCGTCGGGCGATTTCTCTTCCCACTTCGAAAGCGAGCCTTTCCAACTGAACGTCACAGGAGCCTGCTCCCACCACGGCGATGATCGGAGGCTGCACCGCTATTCTCCCCAACCCCATTTGCCCACCAGATCCACGAAACGGACGCCGCCGAGATTGGTCTTTTGAATGCCTTCGGGGATCCTTTCCACGAGAACCAGTTCCTGGGAGAGACGGTCTCCCACGGGAACCACCAGGCGTCCCCCCACAGCCAGCTGGTCCACGAGAGGCTGGGGGATCTTGGGGGCGCCAGCCGTCACCACGATGCCGTCGAAAGGGGAATCGTCCGGCCATCCAACTGTGCCGTCCCCAACACGGATGATGACATTGCGGTATCCCAGCTTCTGGAGAATCTGGTTGGCTCGAAACGCCAGCACGGGGAAGCGTTCGATGGAGAAGACCCTTTCGGCGAGTTCGGCGAGAACCGCCGCTTGATAACCCGAACCGGTACCGATTTCCAGTATCCTTTCGTGACCTTTCAGTTGCAGAACCTCCGACATGAGGGCAACGATATACGGCTGGGAAATGGTCTGCTTTTCACCGATGGGGAGAGGATGGTCGCTGTAGGCCTGCTCCTTGAGCGCTTCGTCCACGAAGAGATGTCGCGGGACTTTGCGCATGGCTTCAAGTACCCTGGGGTCATGGATTCCTCTGCTGATCAACTGGGTTTCGACCATCCGGTCGCGCGCTTTCTGGAAATTGATCATTTCCCCCTTCAGCCTTCGAAATATGGATCTGCCCCAGACCATGAGCCCAGGTCTTTCCAGGCTTTGAAAGCCATTGTCGCTTCGCCCGTCTTCCCACTCTCCCGGAGATTACCCGCTGCCGTCGGAAAACGAAGTCCCATTCCCACGGCGACCTGGAAAAACTCCTGGGACTTCATAGAACTAATTGGAAATCAATAGTGATGTCAAACGGTTTTTGAGAAATGGGGTTCGGGGGGATCCACCTTCTCCCTGTCATGACTTTTCCTGTCATCGGCTTGCCTGAGGAATTCAGAGGAGATGGGCCCAGGAGGCAAACCGAAGGGCAAGGGGTTCGCAGGCGGCTGCCTCACTTCCCAGAACTCCCTCCCGGAGCCGGGCGCGAAGGTAGGCACCAAACAGCATTTTCTCTCGCTCCACTGCCACCCATGGAGAAAATTCCTCCTCCTCACACTGCACGGAGAGGAGGGCGCGGATCTGCGTTCCCGTGTAAAGAAAGGTCAGATTGTCTTTCCATGAGGAATCGTAGGGTCTCAGAAGCCGGTGGTCGAGGGAACGCAAGACTTGCTTCAGGCCGACAGGGTTGTGCGCATCGCTGAAGGGTCTCAAGGCGAAGAGTTCGGTGGCATCGTGGGAGTTGCAGATGATTTTGAGGGCGTCCTGCCGCGAAGAGTAACCCGTGTCGTAGATGCCGATTCCCCGAAGTGCGGGGCGGACGCGTGTCATGCGTTGCAAGGCCAGTTTGAAGCTCGGTTCTGTCAGGCGGCCGGTGTCCTCCCAAAACAGGACGACGGGTTTGGGTTCCAGGTGACCGAGCCATTGCAGCAGAAGCAGGAGGTAAGCAGAGTCCTGGTCCCGGCGGGAGGAGATGAAAAACTTGTCGATCCAGGGGATCACGAAGCAAGGAAGGGCCCCGGAAGAGAGCAGCTTCTGTCCTTCTCGGATGAAAGCGGCAAGTCGGTTGTAACCCCATTGCCAAAGTCTTGCGCGCTCTTTCCGCCATTCCAGGATTTCCCCCACAGTACGTCGCTGATGAGGCGACACCGCCAACCCTCGCCAGCTGTTGCCGGAGACCCCGGACAACGGGCAGAGGATTGCCGGTTCCGACGCCGCCCCTTCTTGGTCCCCACCACTGGGTTTGGCCAGGAAGGGATTCAGGGTTGCCTCGACACGCCCCTGCCACAATGCATGAACCAGCTGCGGCTTCACGATGCGTTCTTCCCAGAGCTGCCACAGTGCATTCACGGTCGCCTCATGAGCCGAAGGGCGTACTTCCTCCGGCAGGGAGTCGCCACCGGTTGCCTCAACGAATGAAAGCCACTGGGACCGGCACGGAAAAGAGCGGTCCAGGAACTCGAAACCCCAGCCCCCCACGGCCGCAAGTGAAGCGTTGTGAAGGCTCAGGACGACGCGCCCCGTCTTCCGGCTCACCGCCCGAGCAAGTGAACGGATTTCCGCCAGTTCCGCCGTTTGAAGGCGAATGATCTTCTCGAACATTGCCAGGGTCCGTGGGCCATGCCCCCCCCACCACGAAAGCTTGCCCCTGGAACGGGCATTGTTCAGGGAGCAGCTCGGGTGTCCTGGCGGGTGAGGGGCACCTCTTTGGAGGTTGGACGGCAATGGTCGGGATGGGTTCTGCCGGGGCGTCCAGTGTCCTGCGGCGTCGCCACCACAGCCGGGAAGAAGAAGGTTCCTGCACGTCCGCAACCACCTGCCTCCTGCAGGAGCCCTTCCCGCAGGGAGGCGCCCGTGGGCTTGGACGGGTGCGAGATCCAGCCCCGTCAGCCATGGGGGTTCAATTTGATCTCTTTGTGTGGTCAGCTTGCTGTGCAAGAGTCGGAACCGCCGCTTCCCCGCTGGATGCTTTGTCCTGAGCAGGTAGGGCATCTGCCGCGGACGGATGTGCGCCAGCAGTGGAAGGAGTGGAAGAGACCTGTGGAAAAAGGAATCGATCACGATTTCCGCCGGAAACCGAACGGAAACCCTTCTTGGGCCCGTACGCCCCAGAGTCTGTTCGGCAGCGAGGATGACGGCAATTGCGTCGGAAAGCAGTTCCCTAACGGGCGTGGGCAATCGTCTCAGGGTGGATGGGTGTTCCTGGACGAAACTGAGGAGTTGCCGGTGGAAGGCGATCTCATCGGCGACAGGTGGGTTCAAAAGCAGATCCACCGCGGCTTCCGAAGCCGATGACTGCCCCTTTCCCGCAAGGCTCAGGAGGTTCCGCAGGACCTCAGCCGAAGGGCATCCCCTCCCTTTCAGCGCAAGGGAGATGGACCTCAACAAGGCATGAGCTTCGAAGGCTCCCTGGTCATTCACGGCGGTTGATCGCCCTCTCTCTTTCCAAACAGTCCATAAGCGCCGGCCGAATCTCGTCCCACGCCTCGATCCCTCTCCTTCACGTGTTTCCCTTGTGGGGTCTCGCTTTTTTCCTTAATCGATGAACAGAGTTGAGGAAAGAGGAAACACGGTGGCGCGGGGAGTGACAACCGCTCTGTTTTTCATGCACAGCTGCCTCGCCGATATTAAATTTAGAGCAGAGCAAATGGGTGTTGACTCCTTAAATTGTTTGTTGTACCTAATTGCAGAAATCGTCACGCAAGGGAGGCTCATTGCATGTTCGGATGCTTCGGAAAGAGAGGCGGACGCTGTTGGAGAGGATTGAATCGTCCTAACTGTGGTGTTCTCCCGCTCAGCAGAGCTCCTCAAGGCTGTCGAATCCGGGTGGAGGGGATCGACGGCGGGCGTCAGCTGTGCGCCCGCATGGCCGCACTGGGGATTTATCCCGGGGTGGAGATGGAGTTGCTTTGTGCATCGTGTGGTTCTCCATGCCTGATCAAGCTCCGGGGGAGTACCTTGAGCCTCGGGGCTGGGGTCTCCGAAAAGATTTTGGTGACGGCGGCTTGAACCAGGTGTTTGTTTTTTTGTAAAAGCGGTTGTTCAACCGCTTTTTTTATGCCACAAAAGTTAGCCTAGGCTAATTTATAGGTGTTCGGACGGCTGACCAGACCAGTAGAAACTGTCAGGATAGGCGGGGGAAATGGACATGGCAACCATACTGCTCAGGAGGATGGCAGCGGGTCAGGGGGGCGTCATTGCCAAGGTGAAGGCGGAGGGTGAGTTGGGCCGCCGCATTCGGGACATGGGGCTGGTGCCCGGTACGCCCATCCAGGTGCAGGGGAGAGCTCCCCTCAAGGATCCGGTGGCCATTCGGGTCCGCAATTTCACGTTGACTCTCAGAAACAATGAGGCAGATTACATTCACGTGGATGTGGAAGGTGAAGCATGAAAGGCGTGTCGTCCGAAGTGCTCATTGCTCTGGCAGGAAATCCCAACTGCGGTAAAACCACGCTTTTCAACGCCATCACGGGGGCCCGCCAGCATGTGGGCAACTACCCCGGGATTACGGTGGAGAAGAAGGAGGGTTTTTACAGCCTCAACGGCTGTCAGATCCGCCTCGTTGATTTACCGGGGACCTATTCCCTGACGGCTTATTCCCTGGAAGAACTGGTGGCGAGGGACTTCCTCGTGCAGGATCGCCCGCGGGCGGTCATCAACATCGTGGACGCCTCCAACCTGGAACGGAACCTTTACCTCACGGTGCAGCTCCTGGAACTGGGTCTTCCGGTGACCCTCGCTCTCAACATGATCGACGCCGCCATGAACCGCGGGATCGAAATCGATGCGGCGGAGCTTTCCAGGCGTCTTCGAGTGCCGGTGGTACCCACGGTGGCAAGGGTGGGAAAGGGAAAGGAGGAGCTTCTGGAGACGGTCCTTTCCGTCGCAGAGGAAGACCGGCCGTGGGAACCGCTCCACATTTCCTATGGGCCGGACATCGACCCGGTCCTGGACCAAATGGAAGCGCTCATCAGAAAGGCCCAGTTCCTGACGGAGGCCTTTCCTGCCCGGTGGACCGCTCTCAAATACCTTGAAGGGGACGAACAAGTCCTCACGAAGGGTCGGGAGGCGGACTGGGCCATTTCCAGCCGCTTGGAGCGTCTGTCGGATCAGGTAACGGTTCATCTCCGAAAGACCCTGGACACATATCCCGAAGCGATCATCGCGGACCATCGGTACGGCTTCATCGCAGCCCTGCTGAAAGGCGGGGTCTTGAAGCAGAACAAGAAGGCCGATCGCCTCTATCTCTCGGATCAACTGGACCGTGTTCTCACAAACCGCTTTTTTGGGCCGGTACTCATGTTCATTATTCTCTACGCCGTCTACCAGTTCACCTTCAACTACAGCCGGTTGCCTATCGAGTGGATCGAGAAGGGGTTTGCCTCTCTGAGCGGGTTTGCGGAGACGGTCCTGCCGCGGGGGCCTCTCAAGTCTCTCGTCATCTCCGGGATCATCGACGGAGTGGGAAGTGTGGTGGGGTTCGTCCCCCTCATCATGTTCATGTTTCTTGCCATTGCGTTCCTCGAGGACACGGGCTATCTCGCTCGAGTGGCCTACATGCTCGACCGGGTTTTCCGGACTTTCGGGCTGCACGGCAATTCCGTCATGGCCTACATCGTTTCGGGAGGCATTGCCGGGGGTTGTGCCGTGCCGGGAGTCATGGCGACTCGAACCCTTCGCAGTTCCAGGGAGAGGCTGGCGACGCTTCTCACTGCTCCATTCATGAATTGCGGGGCGAAGTTTCCCGTGTTTGCCATGCTCATCGCCGCCTTCTTCCCCGCAAACCATGCCCTCATGATGTTTTGCGTCACCCTCCTTTCGTGGGCTTCCGCCCTGGTGGTGGCCAAGTTTATCCGTTCCACTCTCCTCAGGGGGCCGAGCACCCCTTTTCTGCTGGAACTGCCCCCGTACCGGCTGCCTACGTTCAAAGGGCTTCTCATCCACACCTGGGAACGCACATGGCAGTACATTCAGAAGGCGGGAACGATCATCCTGGCTTTTTCCATGCTGTTCTGGGCGCTCATGGCTTTTCCAGGCCTGGACGAAAGGGAAAGGGGCCGCTTCGAGGAGGAGCGGGCTGCGGTTCTGTCTCAGGTTGAGCCCGGGGACCGGGAGTTGTTGCGCACCATCGGGGAAGGGGAGACAGAGATCCCCGCGGAGTTCTCCGAAGCCGTCGAAGAACTCAAAGAAGTGGATCGCAGGGAGGCTCAGGCCGCCCTCAAGAGATCCTATGCAGGCAGATTGGGAACGACTCTCGAAGCGGTGACCCACTGGGTTGGTTTTGACTGGCGAACCAACGTCGCCCTTCTTTCCGGTTTTGCCGCCAAGGAGATCATCATCTCCACCCTGGGAACCGCCTACAGCATGGGTGAGACAGGTGACGAGGAAAGCGTCTCCCTGAGCAGGCGCCTTTCGGGGGATTCGGGTTGGAACCCTCTCAAGGCTTTTACGCTCATCGTCTTCATCATGCTGTATGCTCCCTGCTTTGCCACTGTCACCTGCATCATCAAAGAATCGGGGGCCTGGAAATGGGGACTCTTTTCCGTGGTGTTCAACACCTTGGTGGCTCTTTTGGCCTCCCTGCTGATTTATCAGGGTGGTCTGCGTTTGAGGCTGGGAGTCTAGAGATGAGGAGCGTTCCGTGATTCAGATGTCCATCGTGGCGGTTCTTCTCGTGTTCGCGGTCGTTTTTCTTGCGAGGCATTATGGGAGGACACTCCGATCCGGATCGGCCTGTGAGGGTTGCGACTGTGCCGGGTGTGGCCGTTTGCGGGGAGAGGTTCCCGGAGAAGACCATCAAATCCCCGGGGCTCTTGAGGGATCCCCCGGCGGCTGCAAGGCCTCGCAGGGAAATGAGGAGGGGTGTTCCCCCGTTCCCTGTGAAAGGAACCGCCCATGAAGCTCGCCATCGAGGTTCCCGCGGTTTCTTCCAGGCTTTCCCACGTGCACATCGGTTCGGGACTGCTCCCCCAGATACCCGGAATGGTGGCTGAAGACTGGCGGGAAGGCCGCGTTTTCTGGGTCGTGGACAAGACGGTGTGGCTACACTGGGGCCGCGCTCTCCTGGATTGGGGATGGCCGAATCCCGCAGACGGGAACGTGTTTCTCTTCGAGGCCGCCGAGTCGCGAAAAACTCTGAGGACCGTGGAAGATATGTGCCGGAGGCTCGCCGGTGCCGGGGCAGACCGGGGAAGCGCCCTTGTGGCCGTGGGAGGAGGAGTGACGGGAGATGTGGCGGGTTTTGTCGCCTCCGTTTACATGCGCGGCATTCCCCACTACCAGGTTCCCACCACCTTACTGGCCCAAGTAGACAGCAGCATCGGCGGAAAAACGGGCGTTGACCTTCCGGAGGGCAAGAACCTCGTGGGGGCGTTCCACCAGCCGCGCATTATCTGGATGGATCTCGAGGTCCTGGGGACTTTGCCCCGAGAGGAGTTCAGACAGGGGATGGCTGAAGTCATCAAGACGGCCATGATCGGGGATGCGGCGTTGTGGGAATACCTGGAAACACACCAGGCAGCAGTCGGCAGGTGTGAAAGGGATGCGCTTCAACGCATAGTCTCCGCTTGCAGCAGCCTCAAGAAGAAGGTGGTGGAGGCGGACGAGAGGGAAAGCGGCCGCAGGAGGGTCCTCAACCTCGGCCATACCGTCGGACACGCCCTGGAGCGGGTGAGCGGTTACCAAATGCGCCACGGGGATGCGGTGGCCGCGGGCATGGTGGCCGCTGCCCGCCTGTCCGTCCGCATGGGTTATTTGCCTCCAGAAGACCTGGATCGGCTGATCCGGCTCTGCGCGGCCTGGGACCTCCCCGTAAAGGTTTCCCCCGCCTTCCCCGTGCGGGATCTCCTCTCCGCCCTGGAAATAGACAAGAAGCGCATCGGCGGCAGGCTCCACTTCATTCTTCCCGTGCGCATCGGTGAAGTGCTGGATCACGATGCCGTCGACTCCGGGGCCATTGAGGCCGTCTTGGGGGAAATGCAATCTTGAGGGGGGCATTGAGGGGGTCACGGAGACGAGCGGACGGGAGTCGATGAAGGAGCCAGGCCGCTCTTTCCCCGCGCAGGGGAGAGAGAGCGGCGTGGCTCAATGGTCCTGTTTCAGAGATCAATAAGAGGGCCGGCAGAGTGTCAGAAGGTGTAGCCCACTTCCCCGTGCTGGCTCAGATCGAGACCGTCCGATTCCTCTTCCTCGCTCACACGCAGTCCCAGGGTTGCGTCAAGCACCTTGAGAATGATCCAGGTGACCACGAAGGAATATGCCCAAGCGGCCAGCACGGAGAGTGCCTGAATGCCCACCTGCCCGGGATTGCCGAAAAAGAGTCCATTTCCCCCCGCTGCGTTCACGGCGGTGGACGCAAAGAAACCCGTGAGAATGGCCCCTGCGGTTCCACCCACTGCGTGGACACCCACCACATCCAGCGAATCGTCATAGCCGAATTTGGGCTTCAGGCTCACTGCCGCGTAACAGACGGCACCACCGATGAGACCGATGATGAGGGAAGAAAGAGGACCGACGAACCCGGATGCGGGGGTGATGGCCACAAGGCCGGCCACCGCTCCCGAGACCGCGCCCAGGGCCGTGGGTTTCCCACGGTGGGCCCATTCCACGATCATCCAGGAGAAGGCCGCCGCCCCTGCCGCCACATGGGTGGCCACGAAGGCCGACGTGGCCAGGTCGCCGGAAGCCAGGGCGCTGCCACCGTTAAAGCCAAACCAGCCGAACCAGAGGATGCCGGCTCCGATGACGGTGAGCGTCAGGTTGTGGGGTGCCATGAGGTCGGCTCCGTAACCCTTCCTTTTCCCCACCACGAGGGCGCACACAAGGGCGGAAACGCCTGAACTGATGTGGACCACCAATCCTCCTGCAAAGTCGAGGGCACCCAGTCCCTTGATCCATCCCCCAACCCCCCAGACCCAATGGGCGATGGGATCATAGACCAGTGTGGCCCAAAGGAAGATGAACACCACGTACGTGCTGAACTTGATGCGTTCGGCGATAGTCCCGGAAATGAGGGCCGGTGTGATGATGGCAAAGGTCATCTGGAACATCATGAAGAGTTGATGAGGGATGGTCGGTGCATAGTCGCCGTTGGGGGCAAACCCGATACCCTTGAGGCCGATCCATGAGAGGCTTCCGATGAAACCACCGACATCCGGGCCGAAAGCGAGGCTGTAGCCGAAGAGCACCCACTGGACCGTGATGACGGCGAGGGCTACAAAACTGTGCATGAGGGTCCCCAAAACGTTCTTGCGCCGCACCATTCCACCGTAGAAAAGTGCCAGGCCGGGGGTCATGAGCATGACCAGAGCGGTCGAAACGAGGATCCACGCGGTGTCCCCCGTATCCACTTTTGTTGCCGGCGCAGCCTCAGACGCCGGTGCCGGTGTCTCCGGGGATGCGGTCTGGGCGATTTGCATGGGCGTTTCGGCCTCTGCGGCGAAGGCAGACGCTGCGGCCGCTGCGATAAGAAAACAAATCAAAAAGAAAGCAGTTCTTTTCATGACGATTCCTCCGAGTCATGATGGCGACATGGATGACAACATGCGATGAATTCGTGATGATACCGCGATTCACACCGCCTCGGGTCCCGTTTCCCGCGTGCGGATGCGCATCACGTCGGTCACCTGGGAGATGAAGATCTTTCCGTCGCCGATCTTCCCCGTGCAGGCGGCCTTCTGAATGGCGTCCACAACCGGCTTCGATTGATTTTCGGGGATGACGACGGTGATCATCAGCTTGGGGACGAAATCCACACGGTATTCGGCCCCCCGGTAAACCTCCACGTGACCCTTCTGGCGACCGAAGCCCTTCACCTCGGTGACCGTCATGCCCTGGATTCCGATGCCCACCAGCGCCTCCTGGACGGCCGTGAGCCGAAAAGGTTTGATGATTGCTTCAACCTTGACCATTTTGCACTCCTCCTGTTCTTGGCTTGAACGTGGTTTTCGGTTGGATGGCTCGAAAGGCAAAAGGCCTGCCAACTCCCGAAATGAAACACTAACTACTGGATATTAAAACTTTTTGTGAACTTATTTGGTATTAATGGTACTTTTATTGTGTACAAATTTGTACGGGTGAGGGGTTCGTCGGGAGCACTGAAACGTTTTTGTGCGGAAGAGATGGATTTCTCCTGATGCAGATCCCGGCTGACCGCCAGCAAACAATGAAGGTGGGAAAAAGCCGCGAAAAATCCGGGGGTCGCAGTGATCGGAAGAAATGGGGTGGGGAAAGGTTGTGGGAGGTGGCCTTCCCCCCATCCTTCAATCCATGGGAGGAAAATGGGGGAATGATCCTCCCGGGTTGAGCCGGCCGCCTGGCCGGCCCGTGCGCGAGGATCGAGGGTTCCGGTTCATTCCTCCGGGTCGCCGGATGCCATGGGGAATGGGGTTTTCTTGGCGACGGTGATGAATCCCGTGTGGGCGATCATGCGGTCTTTGGGGCGGGCGCGTCTTTCGTCCACCATCCAGTCGCGTTTCATGAGTTCGAAGGTGTTCATGGCTGCAAACCCATGGGCCTTGAGTTCCCTGTAAACCAGCTGAACCTGCCCGATGTTGGGGCTGAGACTCAGAAGGAGCCCTCCCTGCCTGAGGAGGCCGGCGACCGGGCCGATGGCATGCCATGGTTCGGGGAGGTCCAAAAAGACTCTGTCCGCCAATGCATTCAGAGAGAAATCCTGGATATCGGCGACGATCACCTGGTGGTTGCTGGGGGCCCGCCCGAAAAACTTGGCGATGTTTTCCGAGGCTTGGAGAGCGAATTCCGGACGCTTTTCCACGGAGATGAGGGTGCCGTTTTCCCCCAGGGCCCGCAGGAGGGCCATGGAGAGAGCTCCGGACCCGATTCCCGATTCGATGATGAGGTCGTCGTGGCGGATGTCTCCATGGAAGACGATGGCTCCGAGGTCCTTGGGGTAGATGATCTGGGTTTTTCTCACCATGGTGAAGATGTAGTCTTCCAGGGACGGCCTGAAGAGGAACAGCTTAGCCCCTTTGTGGGTTTCCAGGTGTTCCCCTTCCTCCCTGCCGAGGACGTCTTTCATGTGAATCGCCCCCAGATGGCAGGAAAAGGGTGTGTCATCAATCCGGACCAGCCATTTTTTACCTTTCTGGGAAGTGAGCATGACCGATTCGCCCATTTGAAAACGATCCATCGGTAATCGAGCTCCTTGCAGTTGATGGAGGGGAGGATAGCCGAAAAAGGAAGCAGGTTCGGGCCATCCCATCGACATCCTCGGTCGGCAAATGTAATATATTTGCCAACTGTCAGGTTAGCTTCTATCTTAAACTGCTGAAGACGGCAAAGGTCTTTTGCAGATGAACAAAAAGGAGATGCAGATGGGGATTCTTCGCGCGACCGGGATTTTCCTTTGGGTGGCTGCGGTGAGTGTGTTTCTTGTCGGGCCTGGAGCCGGTGTTGCCGGGGAGTTGGGGGGGCTGGCCGGCTGGGAGAAGGGCAGCGAGTACAACCGCTACTACGATGCCAGCGAATTCGATGAGTTCAAAGGGGTGGTGGAAGAAGTGATGGAAGTGGTTCCACTGCCTGGAATGGCTCCCGGGGTGGGGCTCGTGGTGAGGGACCAGGACGGAGACAGAGTTGAGGTGCAGCTCGGTCCCAAGTCTTTCGTGAAGTTGGATGGCATTGGGTTGAGGAAGGGGGATAAGGTCAAGGTGAAGGGGGTGTGGGCGCAGTTTGACGGCAAGGACGCGTTCATGGCCTCCAAGGTGAAGAAGGGGGAGAACGTGGAACTAAAGGTGCGCAGAACCAAGGACGGAGCTCCCTTCTGGAACATGACCCCGGATGAAATCGCTGCGGAAACAGGTGCCCCGTGAGACTTTCGGGGGGGCTCGCGGCCCTTGGCCTCGTGGTTTGTCTTGTGTTTCCCGGCGCGGTTGCCCTGGGAAAACCCCTCAGGGTGGTGGTGATCACGGATGCGGCGGGATTGGGTGACCGGGGATTCAACGATGTCTGCTGGAGGGGCGTTGAGAAGGCCAGGGAGGAGCTGGGACTGGAAGCCCAGTTCCTTCAATCCCGGGAACAGGCCGATTACGTGTCCAATCTGACGCTTGCGGCCAAGCGCGCCGATGTCATCGTCACCCTCGGATACCTGTTCGTCGATGCGGTGCAGCGGACCGCTCCCCGATTTCCCCACATCTTCTTTGTGCACATGGAAGGGGAGATATCCGGTGAAAACGTGGCCTGTTTCGACTTCAAGTCCGAAGAGGGCGGTTTTCTGGCGGGCTTGGTGGCAGGGGTGTTCACCCGTTCCCGCAAAATCGGGGTGGTGACCGGAATGGACATCCCCCCCGTGGAGGCCTATGTGAGCGGGTTCCGGGCGGGCGTCGACACGGCCGCCGTGAGGCGGGGGGAGGGGATCGAGGTGATCGTCGCCTCCGCAGGTTCCTTCAACGATCCCGTGAAAGGTAAGGCACTCGCCCAGGCGCTCATGGGTAAGGGCGTGGACGTTATTTTCCGTGCCGCGGGAAATACGGGTGTGGGGGTGATGGAGGCGGTGAAGAATTCCGACGGGGTTTATCTCATCGGCGAGGACCTCGACCAGGATGGGGAGTTGCCGGGGAAGATTCTCACCAGCACCCTCAAACGCCTGGATGTTGCCGTCCATGGAGCGCTTTCGGACATCGCCCGGGGAAGTTTCCAACCCGGCCATCGATGGATGGGAGCGCAATCGGGGGCGGTGGGCATCACGGAGATGCGTTACACCAGGGGACTATTCCGTCCCGAAGACCTGGAATTTGTCGCCATGGTCTCCACCATGGTGGCAAGGGGCGATCTGGTGGTCCCCAGGACGATGGGAGGTCTGAAGACGTTCAGTCCTCCGAACATGCCCTGATCCTCTCCGTGAGCATACCGGCGCACCTTGTGCCCCTGCGCAGGAGAGAAGAACCGCCCGGTTCGGTTTTTTGCCCGTCGCCGGTCTTCCAATGTGGTTGGCCGCCCTAGCTGTTGCGGGTCCGACCCTGCCTTCGGGAAGTGTTCCAGAGGCTCCATGATTCCAACGCCGTGACGCACGCGAATCCCTCCATCCCTGCCGATTCTCCATGTTCCGGGGCAGTTCCTTTGATTGCCCTGGAAAACGTTTCCAGGCGCTTCGGTTTCCTTTGGGCCAACCGAGGCGTCTCCATCGAGGTGTGCCGAGGGGAAATCCATGGCATCGTCGGCGAGAATGGGGCCGGCAAGTCCACGCTCCTGAAGATCCTGTCTGGGCATTTGCAGGCGGATGCAGGAAGGATCCTTCTGGATGGAAAACCCGTCCATTTCCGCTCTCCGGGGGATGCGGCGCAAGCCGGGATCGGGCTGGTCCATCAGCATTTGCAAATCTTTCCCCAGTTGACCGCGTTGGAAAACGTGGTTCTGGGGATGGAACCCAAAGCATTCGGATTTCTGCGGCGAAAGAGAGCCAGGAGAAGGTGCGGGGAATTGTGCGAAATCTTTGGTTTCTCCGTTCCACTGGATGCACCCGCTGGAGAACTCCCTTTTGCCGGCAGGCAGCAGATCGAGATTCTCCGGTCCCTTTACCGGGAAGTGCGCGTGCTCCTGCTGGATGAACCCACCAGCCTTCTTTCCCCGCCTGAAATCAATCGATTTTTCCGTTTCCTTGTATCCCTCAGGCTCCAGGGACGAACCGTCGTCTTGGTGAGTCACCGTCTGGAGGAAGTCATGGAGGCAGCCGACCGCATCTCGGTCCTGCGCCGGGGCAAGTGCCTCGGGACCTTTGTCCCTCGGGAGGTGACGGTGGAAGAATTGGCGGAACGCATCGTGGCCGGTTCTCGTGTCGGGGATGAGCCGAGCCTTTCGCGTTCTGGAGGTGAACCCAGTGTTGTGGACCATCGCAAAGAGGGAAAACCCAAGGGAATTGTTTTCCGTATGATCCACGCGAGAGGGGGGGGCTCGGAATACGAGGCGGGGCTGAATGACGTGACCCTGGAAGTGGGAGAGGGGGAGATTCTGGGGATCGGTGCAATCGTGGGAAACGGGGAGCGGACTCTGGCACGCATGATTTCCGGCATGATGCCCTGCCGTGAGGGGAGCATTCACTTTCTGGAGCGGGACATTTCATCGCTTCCCGTTTGGGAGAGAAGGGAACTGGGACTGCGATGGCTGCCCGCGAACACCTTCGAGGAAGCGCTGCTTCCTCGGAGGCCCCTCTGGGAGAACCTCCTCATGGGGCACCATCGCCCATTGGCTTCGCGCCCCTGGGGATGGTTCAGGAGAGAGGAGATTCGGGCTTGGGGAGAAGCGTGTCTTGCCATGGGGGATGTCGTCCATGGTGGATTGGGGGAGCCTTTGGAGTCCCTTTCGGGGGGAAATCAGCAAAAGCTGGCATTGACCAGAGTGTTGGCGGGTTCACCACGACTGATCGTGATGGAACAGCCGGGGCGGGGTCTTGACATCCGTGCCCGCAGAAATCTTTGGGAACGCCTGGGGCGAATGAGTATTCAGGGGGTCTCTTTCGTCATCATCTCCCACGACGTGGAAGAACTCCTGTCCTGCTGCCACCGCGTTGGGATTCTGTTTCGAGGTCGACTCGCGGGGGTGGCTGCCGCTCAATCCGTTTCAGTGGAATGCATCGGCCGATGGATGCTGGGTTTGACCTGAGGGGGTGTCTTCCGGGGTGGCTGCGCCGTGAAAAGAGTCGATGAGAAAGCGTTGGAGAGGCGGGCCGTGCCCTGGAGAGGCGGATGGCTCCCCTCCACCTTTTTCTCTGCCTGCCTGATGGGGTTGCTGCTGTGCGCGACATCGGGAATGGCAACGGGGCATGGTCCTTTCGCCCTGATCCGCGCCATATGGGAAGGGTCCTGGGGAAGTGTGGACGCCGCGATCACCACCCTCGCGAAAATGACTCCGCTGCTTCTCACCGGATTGGCTGTGGCGGTCGCCTGGCGCGTCAATCTGCTCAACATCGGCTGTGAAGGGCAGTTGACTCTTGGTGCCCTTGCTGCAGCCACGTTTGCCCTCCAAGCCGAATCGCTCCCTTCCTGGGCCTTGATCCCCCTTTCCGCCGCCGTGGGGGCCGCCATCGGCGCCCTCTGGTCGTGGCCTGCCGTAGCGCTGAAGCATTTTCGGGGAACCCACGAAGTCATCACGACGCTGATTCTCAATTACATCGCCACTTACCTTGCAGAGTATCTGGTGCTGGGGCCGCTGGGGGATGGGAGCGCCATGGGGAGAACGGCGCAAATCCCCTCAGGTGCGGTGCTGAAGCCGGTTCTTTCCATGGGAGTGCCCGTCGCCCCATTCGCGGGGGTTTTGCTCTGCCTCGTGGTGCAGGCATGGCTGTCTCGAAACGTGTGGGGGTATGAGGTGACGGTGGTGGGCATCAACAGGGTCGCAGCGGAGACGAGCGGAATCAATGCGCGGGGCTGGGAGAGACGAATCTTCCTGTTCAGCGGAGCACTTGCCGGGATGGCGGGGGCGATTGAGGTGCTGGGAGTGCACCACCGTTTCTACCGGGCCTTTTCCGCTGGATACGGCTTCGATGGTGTCACCACCGCGTTTCTGGTCCAGGGACTCCCTGGAATGCTCTGGCTGAGTGCCTTGCTCATGGCAAGCCTGAGGGCGGCGGACAAGTGGCTTCAGTTGGCCCTGGGCGTCTCTCCCAACATGATCCTCGTCATCCAGGCGGGGGTGCTCCTGGCTGCTGTGTGTCGTCCTGCAGCGGTGTTTTTCCGCAGGGGGCGAGTCCCATGGAAGTAAACCTGGAAGAGGGATGAGGCATTGGTTTCTGAGTGGCTCTCGTGGCTTTTCCATCTCACGCTCCTCGGGTGCATCCGGGCAGTGCCCCTCTGGCTGGCATGCCTTGGGGGGCTGATTTCTGAGCTGAGCGGTGTGATCAATTTCGCCCTGGAAGGAATGATGCTCATGGGCGCGTTTTTTGCCGTGTGGGCGACCTTCTGGAGCGGCTCCCCGTGGATGGGCCTCTTGTGGGCCGCCCTGGGCGGTTGTTTTGTGGGAGTGCTTCATGGCACGGCCACGCTCAGACTGAAAGCCAACCAGATCGTCAGTTCCATTGCCCTCAATCTCATGGCTGCAGGCATTACAGGAACACTGCTCCACCAGGTTTTTGAAGCCTACGGCACCTCCCCTTCCGTTTCCCAGCTTCCCCATCTGGGTGCTGTGGGCCAATGGCTGGGATGGGGTGTCGGGAGTGCCGCCTGGAAGACGCTGGAGGGGGTTTCCGTGCTCTTGCCGGTGACGGTGGTGATTGCTGCCGGTTTCGTGTGGATGCTCGCCCACTCCGTGTGGGGGTTGCGCATTCGGGCATGCGGTGAGAATCCCTCGGGTGCCGAGTCGGCCGGGCTTTCTGTCCTGCGGGTGCGTTTCGGTGCCGTGGTGCTTTCGGGCGCACTGGCAGGTTTGGGAGGGGCCTTCCTCTCCATCGGGGTTTTGTCCCAGTTTGTGGAGCAGGTGACCCAAGGACGTGGATATCTCGCCGTCGCGGCTATCATTCTGGGACGGTGGGTGCCCGTGAGGGTTCTTCTGGCAGCGCTTCTCTTCGGCCTCTGCGAGGCCCTGTCCGATTGGCTTTCCGTGCGATGGGAGGGGTGGCCGCCCCAGTTCTTCCTCGTCTTGCCCTACTTTGCCTGCTTTGCATTTCTCTTCCTGGGAGGGGGGAAGAAGGGTCCCCCCTCGTCATTGGGCGGGGCAGACTGGAGAAACCAATGACGGGAGTCCTTCAGATTGCGGTGCTACTGCCCATGGAGGCCATCTCTCTCCGGATTCCCAGTGAACACTCGGAACAAGGGAGCCAAAGGGTGAAGGCCCGCCGGACGGCCTGGGAGGAGGGGGCCGTCTTCCCCGGAAAGACGGAACCCCAGGGGCTCTCCACGGGGCGCAATGGCCCGCGCCGGGTAACACGGGTCCGCCATGGGGAGTGATGGCCCGACGTCATGATTTGTTTTGGGTGCGTGGGTGATTACATTCCGTTGCAAGAGGGGGAGTCGTCCTTTGAGGCTTCCGGGTGCGCTCCCGGCCGGGGGGTCAAAGGTGTTTCGGGAAACGGTTTTCTCTCAAATGATGAAAGGTGGGGCATGAAAAGACTGCTCATTGCACTGGCTGTTGTCGCTTACGTCTGTCTTGCGAAGCCTCTTCCGGCCGCACCCCCCGAAGGGAAAACGGGGCCGCAGACGCAGTGTCCGATCATGGGGGGGGAAGATCGACCGGAAGGTCTTTGCCGAACATGAGGGGAAACGGGTCTATTTCTGCTGCTCTTCGTGTCCCGAGGAGTTCAGGAAGGATCGCGCGAAGTACATCAAGGAAATGGAATCACAAGGAGTTGTCCTGGAGAGATCCCCGTAGTAGGAATCCCGCGAGAGTCTGCTCTCGCTGCTTTTCCACATTTCACTACCGCAGAGGCGGGGGGGATTTGTTTCCCAGCGTTGGGGCGATTGCCACGGCAAGACCTGTAGCCCTTGAGAGTCCTATGACAACCTGGGATGTTGGTCCGAAGGAGATGGTCTTGACGTTCACGGTTCACCCGGGTTTGGGGTGCCCGGTCCCTTCACGTGGAAATGCCATCGCCACAACAGGTAGATTGCAGGACATACGAGCAACTCCATGATGAACGAGGTGAAGACTCCGCCCACCATGGGTGCCGCGATGCGCTTCATCAGGTCGGACCCCGCACCGGTGGACCACATGATGGGGACAAGACCCGTGAACGTGACGGCGACGGTCATGAATTTTGACCTCAGCCGTTTCACAGCCCCTTCCACGATGGCGCGCTTCAGATCCTCCCTGTCCCGCATGAGGCCTTTCTTTCGCATGTCGAAGAAAGCGAGGTCGAGGTAAAGCAGCATGAAAACTCCTGTTTCCGCGTCCACTCCCAGGAGGGCGATCAACCCGACCCACACGGCGATGCTCGTGTTGTAGTCCAGGAGGTATAGCAGCCACACGGCTCCGATGGCGGAAAAAGGAACTGCCAGAGGGACGATTAGGGTTTTTGCGGTATACCCCGTGTTCATGTAGATGAGGAGAAACACCACGAGGAGGGTGATGGGTACGATGACCTTCAGTTTCTCCCTCGCTCGCGCTATGGATTCGTACTGTCCGCTCCAAACCAGGGAGTATCCTGAGGGAAGTTTCACGCTTTCTTCCACTCTCTTGCGGGTGTCTTCCACATACCCGCCCACGTCCCTTCCGGCTATGTCCACATAGACGTACCCGCTCAGCCTTCCATTTTCGTCGCGGATTATCCCGGGCCCGGTGGCGAGTTTGATGTCCGCGACGTGGGCAAGGGGAACCTGAGTTCCATCCATGGCGGTCACCAGAGCGCGCTTGAGAGTCTCCGGAGAGCTTCGGAAGTCCCGCATATAGGGGACATTGATCGCATATCTCTCCCGGCCCTCCACCGTCGTGGTGATGTTTTCCCCCCCCAACCGCTGATGCGATGACCGATTGAACCTGTTCCACTGAGAGGCCGTACCGGGCAAGACAGTCGCGCTTCAGTTCGATGTCCACAAAATAACCTTCCCCAGTCCGTTCGGCATAAGCGCTGGCTGTTCCCTCCACCTGTTTCAGGACCCCTTCGATCTGGAGGCCGATGCGCTGAATGGTGTCCAGGTCGGACCCCAGGATCTTGATTCCAAGCGGGATGCGCACACCTGTAGAGAGCATGTCCACCCTCGTCTTGATGGGCATGGTCCAGGCATTGACGACGCCGAGGATGTTCATGGCTTCGTTGAGGCCGCCCGGCCCGTACATGAGTTCCTGTGTACTCAAATGGTCGGGCCATGCCCGTCGCCGCAAGCGTTGAAGCCATTCGGGAGCCCATTCCGAGTATCACCTGGCCACTTTAGGCCATGCATGGGGTGGTTTCAGGAGAATGACCGTCTCCATTATGGAAAAAGGGGCCGGGTCCGTGGCCGTTTCCGCGCGGCCTGCCTTTCCATGGACCCTTTCCACTTGGGGGAAGGACTTGAGAATCCTGTCCTGAACCTGAAGGAGTTGCTGGGCTTCCGTGATGGAAATGCCCGGAACTGTGGTGGGCATGTAAAGGAGCGCCCCTTCGTCCAGGGGCGGCATGAATTCCGATCGCAGCCGAGCGAAAGGGAACCAAGTGAGGAGGACCACCGTTCCGGCTGCAAGGATGACAGGCCGGGGATGCCGGAGGACGAATTCCACAGCCGGTTGATACATGCGCATGAGAAGACGGCTGATAGGGTGTTTTTCCTCGCTGTGGATGCTTCCCACCAGAAAGGCATTGACGATGGCGGCGCACCACCGGGGCCTGAAGCGGTAAGGGTCCATGCGGGTGAAAAGCAGCCGGATGGCCGGGTCCAGGGTGATGGTCAGCACCGCGGCAATGATCATGGTGAAGTTCTTGGTGAAGGCGAGAGGTTTGAAGAGCCTCCCTTCCTGGGATTCGAGAGCGAAAACCAGCATGAAGGAGACGGCGATGACGAGGAGTGCAAAAAAGCTGGGACCTCCTACCTCTTTCACTGCGGAGACAACGACCTCCTTGAATTCTCCCCTGCGCCCTTCAGCGCTCCAATGTTCCAGCTTCTTGTGGGTCTGCTCCACGACGACGATAGCGGCGTCCACCATGGCCCCGATGGCGATGGCAATGCCGCCGAGGGACATGATGTTGGCCGTGATTCCCATGCTGTACAGAGGGATGAAGGAGATGATGACGGCGACGGGAATCGTGAGGATGGGAATGACGGCGCTGGGGATGTGCCAGAGGAAGATGAGGATGACGAGACTGACGACGATGAGTTCTTCCGTCAGGGTGGTTCTGAGGGTGCCGATGGACCGCAAAATGAGATCCGACCGGTCGTAGGTGGTCACGATCCGGACACCTTCTGGAAGGCTGCGGGATATTGCGGCGATCTTCTCCTGAACGCGGGCGATGACCTTTAAAGCATTCTCGCCGTAACGCATGATGACGATGCCGCCCACGGTCTCCCCTTGACCGTGCAGTTCGCCGACGCCCCGCCGGATATCGGGGCCGATTTCCACCTTTCCCAGTTGCTTGATGAAAACCGCCGCTCCCGTTTGCGGGTTGAGTCCCACGGGCAGGTTTTCCATATCCGCGATGGATCGAAGGTATCCCCGACCTCTCACCATGTACTCCCGCCCGGAAAACTCGATGAGGCGCCCCTCCACGTCGTTGTTTCCCCGGCGGACCGCTTCCACCACTTTCTCCAGCGGGACTCCGTAGGCGGCCAGGGCAGCGGGGTCCAAATTCACCTGGTACTGCCGGACGAAGCCGCCGATGGGGGCGACCTCCGCCACACCGGGAACGGACTGCAGTTCGTATCGCAGATACCAATCCTGAAGGGAACGGAGTTGGGAGAGGTCATGGGTGCCCGAGGTGTCCACGAGGGCGTACTGGTAAATCCAGCCAATGGCCGTCGCGTCCTTTGCCAGTTCCACTTCCACCCCACTGGGGAGACGGGGCAGAATGTTGCTCAGGGATTCGACAACCCTGGAGCGGGCCCAGTAGATGTCCGTGCCGTCTTCAAAGATGAGGTATACGAAAGAATAGCCGAAGTCGGAAAATCCCCGGATATCTCTGACCCTGGGCACTCCCAGCAGGGACTTGACGATGGGGTACGTCACCTGGTCTTCCATGATGTCGGGGCTGCGGTCCCACCGGGAATAAATGATGACCTGGGTGTCGGAAAGGTCGGGTATGGCGTCGAGAGCGATATTTTGCATGGCATTGAAGCCCGACAGGAGGGCCAGGCAGACAAGAATGAAAACGACGAGCCTATTTCGGGCGCAAATTTCAATGATCTCGTCAATCACTGGATGTGGCTCCTGGCCGCGTCAATGGACACTCCCGCAGTCACGTTTCTGCTCTCCCGCGCGTCCCCTGCCGCTTTTCGGGCCGCACCAGGGAGATTGCGCCCTCAAGAACCATGCGACATGGAATGCGTTTTCTCGTGATCGGCTTCGCCGGCTGACTCCTCTGTGTTTGAACCCGGCTTCGATGCGGGTCCGTCCCAACCACGGCCCGAAGGGGACTCTCTTCCGAGGCCCCTGAGAGCCGCCTTGAGACGGCTTTCCGAATCGATGAGGAAATTGCCCGCCGTGACAACATTCTCTCCGGGTTTGAGACCGCCAATATGATGGTCCGATCCCCCACGGTCGCCCCGGTACGGACCTTCCTCGGTTCGAAATACCCCTCCTCGAGGGCCACGAACACCCTCTGCTCCGTTCCTGAATCCATCACGGCTTCAGCGGGGACGGAGAGGTGCGGGCCATGGCTCACGAGGATCTCCACATCGGCATACATTTCGGGTTTCAGGTGGAGGTCCGGGTTGGGGAACTCCAGGCGGACCCGAAGGGTGCGGGTCACCTTGTCGAGCTCCGGGTAAACGTAAGCCACCTTCCCGGTGTAACTCCTGCCGGGTTGACGGGGAATCGTCACGGAGACCGGCTGTCCCTGCTGCCCCATGGGAATTTCGCATTCGTACACTTCCGCCAACACCCAAATGGTGGAGAGGTCCGCAAGAGTATAGAGCTCCGTCTCTGGGGTGATCCTTTGGCCCGGGTAGGCGTTGCGCGTCAGCACAAATCCGTCCATGGGGGAGTGAACGGGCATGGCCCGCAGGGGTTGTCCCATCTTTTCCACTTTCCGGATCACGGAGTCAGGGATTTCCCAAAGTCTGAGCCTCAGCCGTGCCGCCTCGTGGAGGGAGCGAGCGTCGGCAGCCACCCCGGGAAAAGGACTTCCCGCAAGGGCATCTCGTGATTTGCCGGCGATGAGGAGCTCTTGCTGCGCTGGAAAAACCTGGGGGCTGTAGATGCTGACGAGAAGTTGGTTCTTCTTGACGGGGCTGCCTGCGTAATTGATGAATACCTCCTCGATCCAGCCTTCGATTTTTGTCTGTATCCTGGAAATCCGTGTTTCGTCGTAAGTCAGACGTCCCACCGCCCGGATCGTACTCGACAGCGGGCCCTCCTTCACACTGCTCAAACGGACACCGATCAACTGCTGCTTGCGGGGGGATATGTGAACCCTTTCCAGGGGCTGTTCCTCGCCGGTCTCTGTCTTGGGAGCGTCCAGGCCGGGTTCCAGCTTCTCCAGGTCCATGTTGCAGATGGGGCAGGTTCCGGGTCGGTCCGAGCGCACCTGGGGATGCATGGGGCAATAGTAGACCGCTGCGGACTGAGGGTTCCCCGGTGGCTTGATCGCGTCTTTCAAACGGGGGAGGAACCAGGCGTTTCTTGAAGAGAGCAGCGCTGCTCCCAACATTCCGAGGGCGATGCAGACCAGGAGAATTCCGACCACCCTCCCCCCGGAGGAAAAGACGACCTCTCTCATGGGCTGTTCCTTTTCATTTGCCTGTTGGACGACCCGGCCCTCATCCCCCTCTCCTCTCATTGAATCAGTGCGAGACCGATGAGGGGTTCGAGCTTCCCAAGAGCCTTGTGGTAGTCCGCCAATGCTTCACGGTATCTGAGTTCGTACTCCAGGAGGGTCCCGCTGCTCTCCATGACCGTGGAAAAGTCCGTGGATCCCGATTGGTACGCTGCCAAAGCGGACTCCAGCGACACCCTGGCCTGAGGAAGGACGTTGCCGGCATAGAGCTCCAGGAGTCGGTCGCTGGTCGTGGCGGCGATGTGGGCTTCACGGACTCGGTAGGCGATGTTCGATGCGATGCTCTCCCGAAGCTTCATGGCGCTGTCCAAATCCAGTCGGGCTCCCTCCAGTTCCGGGTGCTGTTTCTGCCAAAAGTAGAGAGGCACTTTCGCCTTGGCCATGATGCCGTACATCTCCTTCTGGGAATTCCGATCCACGTAACTGATCCCAATTGAAAAGTCGGGATAGTATTCCCTCCTGGCCAGTTCCGCGGCATACCGACTGCGATCCACTCTCTTCTCCTGCGTCCTCAGACCTGGAGCGTTTTCCATGGCCATCTCCACTAGGCGATCCAGGGAATACGGGAGGGCCGCCTTTTCCATGGGTACCGGTTCGCCCAAAGGATGGCCGGCAGGAAGGTTCAGGAGGAAGCCCATGCGTGTCTCCGTTGCATGGCGGCGTTGCTGCAGCAAGGTTTCCCTGTCCAACAGCCTGGATGTCTCCAGGCGGGCTTTCACAACAGCCTGCATGTTTCCCTCTCCGACGCGGTACCGGGCCTCGGAAACCCGGGCGACGCTCTCCAGGAATTCCCTGGCCCTTTGAAGGATCTCCAACGACTCATGGACAAAAATCAAGTCCAGGTAGGCTGTCTTGAGTTCTGCGATGAGCTCCCGCCGGGTCTGCTCCGCATTCCATTCCTCCGCCGCCGCTTCCGAATCGGCCACCTTTCCCTTCAAGCCGAGCTTGCCGGGAAAGGGGATCTCCTGTTCCACCCCGTACGTCCTGCCGGAAGAAGGGTCTCCCCGCTGCAGTTCAGGAGGAATGAGGTCGCCCATGGTCTGAAAAGAGATCACCGGGTCTGGAAGAGCCCTGGCTGAATGAGTCCTTGCCTTCATGGCTTGTGCACTTCCCAGGGCCGACCGGAGAGCTGGGTTCCGGTTCTGGAGTTCTGTGATGAGATCCTTGAGCACCAAGGGTTCTGAAGAGAGGGGTGTCTTTTCCTGTTTATCCTTCCCCGATCTCTCCGAGATATTTGGCGGGCAGGATTGTCCCCAGGCGACCGGGGGCAAGGTCACGGCCACGACCCATGACGAAAAGGCGAGCCAACAGCCGAGGATTTCGAGCGTCATTTGTTTCTCCTCTTTCCTGGGACTTCTATGGAACGGGCTCAACAGACTCCCTCGCGGCAACCTCCCACTCAATTCCGAGTGCAAGAGTAGTCTTATGAGGTGCATATACCCCGGCTCAAATCAAAAGAAAACCAGATCGTTGAGAACGGGGGTGAAGCCTCGGTGTGAGGTGGTGATGATCAGATCGAGGGGAAAAGGAGGGAATTCATTGAAATTCCCCAAAAATTGCTTGTAAATCTTTACGAAAAATGGGATTAGAATATATTCAATGTGGTGTTTTCAGCTTCAATTTGAAATTTATCACACACTGACGCTTTACCGAAGAAATATCAGTCGTCGTATGGCGTCTTCGTTCATTTGGAACCAGATGTGTTCTTGAGTCAGGGGGCGTAATGAACAGGGGTGATCACAGTGCAGGAAAAGGAGGAGGAGATGAGGAGTAAGACATGGTTATGGGGCCTTGTCGCATTGGTCTGCGCGCTGTGTGTGGGACTTGTTCCCTCCTTGGGCGAAGCACAGGCGCGTACCAAGGAATCCGTCAGGCAGGAAAACCTGAATACGGAACTCATATTCAGTGCTTCCAAGGGATATGCAGATACGGTGAGCAACCTGATACTCCAGGGTGCGGACGTGAATGCCAGGGATCCTGATGGGATGACGCCTCTCATGCGTGCATCGGCCATGGGTTACAAAGGGGTCGTGGACATCCTGCTTCAGGAGGGTGCTGATCCGAACGTGATGGACGTTTATGGGGCGACGGCGCTCATGCAGGCATCCTGGGCGGGGCATATGGACATAGCCCAGGCTCTCCTGGCTGCGGGAGCGGATCCGAATCTGAAGGGCCAGGAACTGCTTCCAAGCGTCAAGAAGAAGGGGATCACGGCACTCATGGCTGCGGCCATGAGCGGCAATGCCGACATCACCCGCATGTTGATTGCCAAGGGTGCGAGGCTCAACGAGCAAGATGATGAAGGACAGACCGCTCTGATCCTTGCCGCCAAGGGAGGGCATGCGGAGGTTGTCAAGCTGCTGGTGGCGAACCATGCCGACACGGAGGTGCGGGACAAGTTCGGAAGGACGCCTCTTATCGTGGCCACCATATTCGGCTATCCGGAGGTCATCCGGGTGCTCGTCGCAGGCGGTGCGCACCTCGGCGGGAAAGACATCAACAACATGACCGCATACTCCTATGCAAGAGTCATGGAACGGGGCGACATCATGCAGCTCCTGAAATATGCACGGCGTCACGGCGCAAGGAATCGCTGACCTCTATCCGGGGCATACGGAATGCCGGTGGGGGCATTGAAGTCGGATTCATCAACCGGCGGCAGACAGCTCTTTTGTCAGTCTCCCCGGGATCGGGGGCCTTCTTGGCGGGGTGTGGTGTTGCCCACTCCCCGCCACTTTCTTTTGAAGCGGTGAGAGCATTGCATGCGTGATCGAGCCGTGATCTTCGACCTGGATGGGACCCTCCTCAACACCTTGGAAGACCTTGCCGATTCCATGAACCACGTCCTGGCAGGAGCAGGTTTTCCGAAGCATCCCCTGGAAGCCTTCAAGAAGTTCGTGGGGGATGGGATGGAAAACCTCGTGAGGAGGGCGTTGCCGGGGGGCGTTGAAAAAGATGCCGTGAGCGTGGGGAAATATCTTACCCTCATGCGCGAAGAATACGGCAGGCGGCACAGGAACAAGACGCGACCCTACCCGGGGGTTCCCGCACTTCTGGATGGCCTGGTCGCCCGGTCGATACCCATGGCGATCCTCTCCAACAAACCCCATGAGGCGACACGGCGGATCGCGGAAGATCTGCTGGCGGGCTGGAGGTTTGAACAGGTACTGGGCGAACGGCCGGGGATTCCGAGAAAACCGGATCCCGCCGGTGCTCTTGAGATCGCGGCACACATGGGAATTCCCCCAGAGCGCTTCCTGTACCTTGGGGACACGGATACGGACATGATCACCGCCGTGAGAGCGGGGATGTTCCCGGTGGGCGTTCTTTGGGGTTTCCGGGAGGCGCCGGAGTTGCTCACAGCCGGCGCAAAGGTTCTCATTGAGAGCCCCGAAGATCTATTTCCCCTTCTCTGACGGGCCCCCCCGCACCGTGAGGGGCTGCAGGCGGCAAGGTCGGGAGGCTCTGCCGGCTTTTCCCTTCAGTCTGCCTTGGACACCACCGTCAGGTTTTCTTCCGTTCTTTCCGAGATACGTCCTTCCAGGTGGGAACTGTACCTGGCGAACATCCACAGCTCCGGGATGATTTCCGAAATGAGCTCCCCGTCGTCGAACACTCGCACTACGGAACTCTCCGACACGACCACGGCCACCGCCCCGGTTTGCTTCGTGATGGAAGCGGCTGCCATGTGCCGGCTTCCCAGGCCCAGGGGGAGGCTGATGCCTTCTGTGAGGGCATCGATGTACCGGCATGCGGAGACGACCACACCATCGTCGGATACAATGAAGGCCCCATCCAGCTGTGCCAGTTCCTTCATGGTCTCCCTTGCGTCGGGGTCGTGAACAAGTTTCAGTGCATCGGGATGTCCCAGCAGGGGATCCAGAATGAGGTTCCTGGAGTGGGCAAGCACGTTTTCCGTGTCCCCGATGACGAACATGGTTCCGATACGACGCCCCTCACGCCCTTCCCGGGCGATTTCTATGGAGAGGATGATCACCTGCTTGAGGGTTTCCAGGTTGATTCCCCGTCTAGCGGAACAGACCTCGCAGAACAGATCGTGCTTCATGGCGCCTTGATGCCCCCTTTTTCAGTCCTCTCCGCGAGAGACTCCGTGTTCCGTTCCCCCGGCAGAAGCGGCAAATCCCATGCATTGAAAAACCAGAGTCCACATTCGGCCCGGAACCCTACCGGGATGAATGGGGCGATCCGTCTCTCTTCCCGTAGGCCATGAAGTAAACCAGCGGGACGACGATGAGTGTGAAGAAAGTCGAGACGGCGATACCAAAAATAAGGGCCCAGGCCAGACCGGAAAAGATGGGGTCGAGGGTGATGGGCCAGGCGGCCAGCATGGCGGCCAAAGAAGTCAGGAAAATGGGGCGGGTACGCAATGCCCCCGCCTCGATGAGTGACCTCAGGAGGGGTTTCCCCTCTTTCTTGCGTTCTTCGACGAATTCGATGAGAAGAATGGAGTTTCGCGTGGCGATGCCCGCCAGGGCGATCATGCCGATCATGGCGGTGGCCGTGAAGTAGGTGGGATCAGGCCATCCCCCCACAGCTTGCCCGGAAACGATGTTTAGGAGCCAGAAGCCGGGCAGGATCCCGATGACGGAAAGGGGGAGGGCGATGAGCTGAATGGCAGGGAGAAGATAGCTCTGGGTCTGGTAAAGAAGCAGGATGTAAATTCCCAGGACGGCGACGCCGAAGGCAATGCCGAGATCCCTAAAGACCCGCAGGGTGATGTCCCATTCCCCCTCGCCGGACCACATGACATGGAACTTGCCGAGTGATGCATCGCCTCTCACCTTGTCATCCAAGGCGAAGACCGCCTCGGGCGGAGGAAGGCCCGCCGTTTCGCCGAAAACGTAGGCCACAGGCTTGAGATTCTTGTGATAGATGGGCTGGTCGATGGTTTCCTCCTGGAACGTCCCGAGTTCAGCGAGGAAAACCATCTCTCCGGATGCGCCCCGGATCGTGAGTTGACCGAGATCCCCCTGGGAAGCCCGCATTTCCGGGGGGAGGCGGAGCCGAATGAAGACCGGGTTCACCTGGTCGTCCAGCCTCAGGGATCCCGGGTTCATTCCCGGCACGGCGGCCTGCAGCGCTTCTGCCACCTGGGCACTGGTGATGCCGTGCATAGCCGCTTTCGTGCGGTCCACTCGGAAGACCGTTCTTTTCTGAGGGGCCACCACCACGTCGTCCACATCCACCACGCCCGGGGTCTCCTCCATGTGCCTCCGGACCCTACCCGCCGCCTGAATGAGTTCGTTGTAAGGCTGATCGGTCTTGCCGTAAATTTCGGCGACCAGGGTGGCGATAACCGGGGGACCGGGAGGACTCTCCACGATCTTGATGTTCGCATTGTTGGCCCGGGCGATGCGTGTCAGGTCATTGCGGATTCTCAGGCCGATGGCGTGGCTTTGCTGGCTGCGCGTCTTCTTGCCGATGAAGTTGATGCGCAGATCCGCCACGTGGGAACCATGTCTCAGATAGTAGTGGCGCACCAGCCCGTTGAAATCGAAAGGACTGCTGGCCCCCACGCAGGTGGTCACATCCGTCACTTCCGGTAGTCGGACCAGATAATCCGCCATGGCGTGGGCGACTCCCTCCGTCTCCTCGAGAGTCGTGCCTTCCGGCATGTCCACGATGACCTGCAGTTCGTTCTTGTTGTCGAAGGGGAGCATCTTGAGAGGTACCCTCTTGGACAGGACGAGCCAGCCGGAGAAGGCGAAGAGCAGGAGCACGACACCTAGGACGCCGTTGCGAAGGCTTTTCCGGGTGACGAGCGGCTCCATGACGTGATCGTAGAGGCGAAAAAGAGCGCTCTCCTCCAGGGAAAACGGTTTTTCATGGGGTCTTTCGTAGACGTTTCGCAGAAGATGCAGGGAGAGCCAGGGGGTGATGGTGAACGCGACGACGAGGCTCATGAGCATGGCGACGGGAACGTTCAGGGCCATGGGAGCCATGTAGGGCCCCATCATCCCGGTGATGAAAAACATGGGGACGAAGGAGATGATGACGGCGAGGGTGGCAAGAATAATGGGGGGACGCACTTCGTTCACGGCGAAGACGACGGCCTGGAAGGGAGGGAGCTTCCGCATGGAAAAATGGCGATGAATGTTCTCCACATCCACGATGGGGTCGTCCACCACGAGTCCGAGAGACAGGATGAGAGCGAACAAGGTCACCCGGTTGATGGTGTACCCGAGCATGAGATTGACGAGGAGCGTGAAGCTGAACGTCACGGGAACGGCAAGGGCGATGATGATGCCCTCCCTCCAGCCCAGTGAGTAGGCCAGCAGAAGCACCACGATGACGATGGCCACGATGAGGGCTTCCACCAGTTCGTTCACCTTCTCGTCGGCGGTTTTCCCATAGTCCCGCGTCACCCTCAGATGGACGCCTTCGGGAAGGACCTCCCGGGCGAACCGTTCCGCTTCTCTGCGCACCTCCTCCGAAACCCAGACGGCATTGGTCCCCTTTCGCTTGGCCACGGCGACCGTGACGGCGGGAAAGTCCCGGAAAGTTTCCAGACCCTCGGGAAACCGGTTCTCTTTCACGGCGGGGTCGCGCCGGGAATAGGCCTGTTTGCCGAGGAAGATGCGCGTGTAGGTTTCCGGTATGGCGGGGCCGTCCTCAACGGCGGCCACTTCACGCAGGTAGACGGGGCGCTCATCGTGGAGCCCGACGATGAGCCTCCCCACATCCTCCGCCGAAAGGAGAAACCGCCCCGCGTCCAGTCTTATTTCCTCATTGGAGTTCACCAGGCTTCCTGCGGGGAGGGCCACGTTGGCCGCCTGAAGGCTCCGCTGAATATCGGCGATAGTGATCCCCCGGCCGGCCATCAGCTGTGGAGAGAGGTGGACCTTGATCTGCCTGGGTCTTCCACCCGATATGAGGGTGCGGCCCGAATTCTTGACACTCTGCAACCGGATTTCCAGTTCTTCGGCCATGCGGCGCAGGGCGTAGTCGTCGTGAATGCCGCTGAACAAGGTGAGGTTCACGATGGGAACATCGTCGATCTCAACAGGCTTCACCACCCATCCGGTCAAGCCTGGCGGAATTTGGTCGATGTTTCCCTGTATTTTGTTGTGGAGTTTCACCCAGCTGCGCTCCCGATCCTCCCCCACGTAAAAGCGCACCGTAACGACGGCCATGGATGGGTAGCTGGTGGAGTAGACGTATTCGACTCCGTCGATCTGGTAGAGAAGTTTCTCCAGGCGGGTGGCCACCTGGCGCTCCACCTCCCCCGCAGATGCGCCGGGCATGTGGATCATCACGTCGGCGATGGGGACAATGATCTGGGGGTCTTCTTCCCGGGGGGTGACCAAGAGGGCGACGATGCCCGCCATGAGGCTGAGGAGCACGAGGAGCACCGACAGATTCCCCCCGAGGAACGCCACCACGATACGGGTCATCCAGTTGTGGCCGTTTCCGGTTTCATGATTCATGACGGGAAATGCCTGCCTCCGTTTAGCCTCACGGGACGATCACGGGTTCGCCTTCACGGAGGCCGGAAAGCACCTCCACCAGGTCCCCGCAGCGTTTTCCAAGGGTGACGAAGCGCCTCTGCGGTTGACCGTCCGGGTCCAGCACCTCAACCAGCTGGAGCTGACCTATTTCCCGAACGGACCGGTTGGGAATGACAAGGGCTTCATATTCTCCCCGGGGGATCTCGATCCTTGCGAACATGCCGTTTACGAAGGAAGGGTCGGGAGCGAGGCTCAGCTTAACAAGGAGAGTCCGTGTTTTCGGGTCGGACTTGGGGACGATTTCTCGAAGGGTGGCGGCTATTGTGCGATCCAGAGCGTCGATTCGCACCGTCATCTCCTGGCCGACCTTCATCCCGGGAACGAGGGATTCCGTGACGAAAGCGTGGATTTCGGGGTTGGAAACGCTTTCCATAATGAACATGGGCTGGCCGGGGGCGACCATGTCGCCGACATTCACCAATTTCTTGACCACGCGCCCAGAAAAAGGGGCCCGGATCGCTGTGTAGCCGAGCATCACACGGGCCTCGGTGAGTGCGGCTTCCGCCTGTTTCAGCTGGGCCTGAAGTCTTTCCAGTTCTTGTTCCGCCGCCTCCAGTTCCTTTGCGCCGGCAGCCGCCTGAGCCACCGCCACGTCCCGCTGGCTCTTCATGTGCTGCAACTGCTGCCCGGTTGCCGCTTGATTCCGGTGCAGATCCGAGTACCTGCGGTAGTCGGACAGGCTCCTTTCCCTTGCCGCCCTAGCCGCCGAGAGCTGTGCCTCAGCGGCTCCCCGCCTGGCCCGGCCCATTTCCAGGGCACTGTGCATGGCCGATACATGCTCCTCGGCCTGGTGCACCCTGGCCAGCACGTCCCGGTTCTCCAGCCTGGCCAGGATTCCCTGCTGCAGCCCGCCTTGCCGGTCCACATTGACCTCGTCGCCCTCGTTCACCAGGATCTCTTTCACCTGCGCCATGACCCTGCTTGAAACATGGGCCTCATCCTTGGAACGCAGCGTTCCCACCTGCTCCACAACCAGCGGAAACGTTCGGCGTTCCACCTTGTGGGTCTGGAGAGGGGGCGGGGAGGGTCTGGGAAGAGGAGGACCGGGTTGCACTTTATCTATGAACGTTCCGGCGAGCCACATCATGAGCAGGACCAGGAGGGCGAGGACGGCGAGGCCTTTAAAAACCTCCTGCCTGAGGGGCGATTGGCCGGGCTTTTCGGGAGGTATGTTCATTGGGGTGTCCTTGTCAGTCTCTCCGGTCAGGTCAAAAGCACGTTCGTCCGGTTGGGGGGGCGGCGGATGGCCCATGGGGATCCCATTCCCTCTTTCAGGGTGACAGGTGCCTCTTGGAATCCCTGTCATAACCTTCTGACGCCTCTCATAGAACACCTTCGGCGAAGTCGCCGATGGATCGTCTCAGGAGGGCCTGGGCGGTTTTTCCTTCAAACACGGCCGCATTGTAGGCGACCTCCGCTTGGAGCCAGGCGTTTTGCGCCTGCAGGAGCGAGTCCACCCCGGCAACCTCGTTCCTGTACTGGTGACGTATTTCTTCAAGGGCCTGAAGTGCCCATTTCCTCCGCTCGTCCTGAACCCTGATTTTCTGAGAAGCTTCCTGGACCGCCAGGAATGCCTGCCGAACCTCCAGCGCGATATCCAGGGCCACCTCTTCTCCCTTGGCCTCCATTTCCCTCAGCCGCGCTTTTGCCTCCCGCATCCGCGCCACAGTCGCACCGCCCTCGAAAAGGGGTAGGGAAGCCTGCAGGCCGACCATCCAGCTGTCGGAAATCTCACCCAGGTCTTCTGAATCCCATTCGACCTGGCCTGTGGCGGCCACTTTTGGCAGAAAGGCGCCCCGAGCGGATTTCACCCTGGCAAATGCAGCCGCGATCATGGCTTTGACTGCAGAGACTTCCGGACGCTTCTCCATGGCCTCCTTCACGAGGGCTTCCCCGTCCCCGGGCTCTTCAAGAGAGGGCAATGGAACGGAGGAAGACGGATCGGGGATTTCATGGGCAGCGATACTTCTGGCAAGGAGTCGTTCCAAGGCGGCCTGCAGTCGGCGGGCATTGATTTTCGCCGTCACGAGTTGCCCCTCCATCTCTGCCGTCCGTGCCTTCAGTCGGGCAATGTCGCTGCGAACGGCCATCTCCGCCTGATAGCGCGCCTCCCCTAGACGTTCATCGGTCCTCGCCGACTCAAGCCCCTCTTCCGCAACCCCAATGTGGCTGAGCGCCTGAAGCCATCGGTAGTAAGTCTCCGCAACCGCGGCAACAAGGCGGTTTTGGGCCGCCATCCGCTCCGCATCCGCAGCCTGGTGCATGTGGGCTGCCGCCGCACGGTCATACCAGCGGGAACCCCCCTCGAAAAGGCTCCACTGTGCCTGCAGGCGCGTGGCGTAGTTCTGCTGACGGCCCGGGTCGTTGAAATTCACCGTAGGCTCCAGGCGCCGCTGATTGATGATGTGCATTAGAGCGTAAACGGGGTTGTCGGTGGCGTTGAATTCCTCGGTCAACATGACGCGTGGAAAAAAACTGGACTCCACCTGCCGGACCTGCTCCAAGGCCGCCTCCATCCTCCGTTGCATCTGCTCCAGCTGAGAACTCGCCGCCAGCGCCTCCTGGACGGCCTCCTCCAGAGTGAGTACCCTCGAGGCGGTCTGTGAAGCGCCCATTTCCGAGGTGTCAGACATGTGCTGGGGGGGAAGGAAGATATCCGAGAACTGCACGTGCACATTTGCGGGCTTATGAGTTGCAGGGTGGAAACAGCCCCAGGGAGAGATAAGAAGAAGACATGTGCCGAAAAGGAGCCTGCGGCTGAGGAAAGCTGAACGCAGTGACCCAAACAAGCAGGAATCCATCCCCTCCCCTCTCGTGCAGTCGGCGACCCCCTTTCAACGGGGGGTTCTCGTGTGCCCAAGCCCATGCTTTGTTGCGCGGACAAGATGTGGTGGAAGCCCCTCTTACGATTGCTACACCTATACTTGAAACCTTATGCAATATCAACCCATTAGATCCCAGGCGCAACGGGCGGCGGCAAGTCATTGATTTTTGACGCCGTTGAAGGAGTCTTATATACTGCTGCTTTTAGGGAATGCATGCATCGGAGGGATGGGCCGCTTCCGGGGCCTCGTTGACCCCGGTTCATGGGGTGTCATGCCTCATCACCTCGAAATTGCTGAAATGCCCACTCGCAGGGAGGAGAACAGAGATGGCTGAAGGAGAAGGTTTTTCCCGGAGCATTCTTGAGGAGATCCAGAAGACGGAAGGAAAGCACTCCGTTTTTGAAGAGCAGGCCAGGAGAATGCCCATTCCCGTCTGTTCCGTTTTCCTGGGGAAGGGAGGCGAAATCAGGCCCGCTCGTTTCAAGGAGACGGACATGGTGCTCGCCGCCGGAGAACTGGAAGCCCTGAAACAGGTCTTCCCGAAAATCATGGCCAAGAACGGAGTCACCGTTCTCGAGGCTTACGCGGATGACTCTCTTGCCCAGATTTCCGGAAAAAGGGTCGGGGTTCTCTTTTCAGGGGGGCCTGCCCCGGGAGGACACAACGTCCTTGTAGGACTCAAGGTGGCCCTCGGGAAGAACAATGTCCTCGTGGGGATCAGAAGGGGACCGGGAGGGCTCATCAAGGGCAACGCTTTCGAAATCTCAAGCGACTCCTTGAAGGATATCTTCAATACGGGGGGGTTTGATTTTCTGGGAACCGACCGGACGAAGATCAAGTCGCCGGAGCAGTTTGAGAAGGTAAAGGAAACGGTTTCCAACAACAGACTGGATGGGTTGGTCATCGTGGGCGGGGACGACTCTAACACCAATGCGGCTTTCATTGCCGAATACTTCGAGGGGGAGGGAGTCGACTGCAAGGTTGTGGGCATCCCGAAAACCATCGATGGGGACATGGCGGTGGGAAAGCACCTGCCCATCAGTTTCGGGTACGACACGGCCACCAAAATCTACTCTGAACTTGTGGGCAATCTCACGCAGGACGCGGCCTCATCTGTGAAATACTGGCATTTTGTGAAGCTCATGGGGCGAACCGCGAGCAAAATCACCCTGGAAGTGGCTTTGCAGACAAAGCCGGCCATTGCCCTCATTTCCGAAGAAATTGCCGAAAAGAACATGTCCCTCGAGGAGATCGTGGATTCCATTGTCCGGGTCATTACGGAACGGAGGCTTCGGGGGATCAACCACGGGGTGATCCTCATTCCCGAGGGCCTCATCGAGTTCATTCCGGAAATGCGGAATCTCATCCAGGAATTGAACAAGGTCCTGGCCGAGTACGAGAGGGACATCCGGGACCTGCCGACCCTGAGAAACAAGCTGGAATTCATTTACCCGCGTCTGACCCCTCAGTCGGCTCAGTTGATGGCATCCCTGCCGGACGATATCGAAGAGATGCTCATCCTGGACCGTGACGACCACGGCAACGTGAAGGTCTCCCAGATCGAAACGGAGAAACTGCTCATCGAAAAGATCCGCTACAAGGTGTCCGAGTTGAAGCGCCATCCGGACAAGTATTTCGGCATGAGTGAGGGAAAGATCGCTGCAGGACCCGATGAGATCGAAAAGATCAAGAGCATGACGCTCTCGACCCAGTCCCATTTTCTCGGTTACGAAGGGCGCTGCGGAAAACCCACCGCCTTCGACGCAACCTTTGCTTTTCTCCTTGGACTCACAGCTGGCTCGCTCATCCTGGACGGCAGGACGGGCTACATGGCTGCGGTAACGGATTTTGACAGGGGAGGCCGGGTGTTGGCCCTTCCCCTTCCCGGACTCATCACCGCCGAGATGCGCAAGGGAAAGAAGGAGTATGTCATCGAGAAGTCTTTGGTCCGGACGGATTCGAGATCATTCCGCATCTTTGCAGACAACCGGGAGCGCTGGGCGAAGCAGGACCTTTTCAGCAGTCCGGGGCCCATACAGCACTGGGGGCCCACGAGCAGGCAAATTCCCATAAGCGTTGCAGTGGATCAGGGTTACAAGAGTTTTATCCAATTCGACCTGGGGGAAGAACGTGAAGTCACGATCTGAGGAGCGGGACTGCGCAGACGGAGACGTTGCCCTTCCGTCGTCGTCTCCGCCCAGGATCGGGTGCATGCCCTTTGGAGAGGGATGCATGCCTGCCAGGATGTGCGGGGAGTGTAGAAACTGACCGCCATGAACGCGGCACCCTCCCTTATCCTGTCAGAGGGAGCGGTTCCTTTTGGGGAGAGCCGGGACACCCGAAGGCGTCCCCCTTTCCTCAACCTTGGCCCTCCGAGACCATTTCTGCCCTCAACGGCTCCCCTCAATGGGGGTCATTCTGATGGGAGCTTCGTATTGCCATTGAAAAAAAACAGCGCCTTTCTCCGCAAACAGTCGCACTCCCGTCTCCGAGACGATTTCGTCGCCGTTGATTTTCCACTCTTTCCAGCCGATGTACTTTTTCTCCCGCCCGTTGTCCTTTGTGCGATAGAAGTAGAGGGCATACCCGCCGTCGCGTTTCACAAGCCAGAATTCAACAGGATTGGTGTCTGTTTCCCCTCTCTTGGCGATGAACCTCGGCCAGATACACTGCCAGCCTCCCAGGAGGAGTGGATTGGGTTCCTTAAGGACCCTGCAATAGACGGTGGGGGACCCGGCCACGTCGGCTGGCTGAATGTGGGCGGCTTGTGCGCATGCTGAGTGGAGAAGAAAGGACAGGCATATCGCGAGGGATGTGTCTGTGATGCATGGTTTCCACATGTGATGTCTCCTTCCGGGATGACCGGAACCGATAGGGCGGCCCGTGGCGGTTCTCTAGCAGAAAGGCATGGACTGAGGGGAAAAGCGTTTCTTCTCCTCGGATTTCACGGTCAGCGCCAGGAATTGATAAGAACGCCGTTCATAAAAAGCGGAATAGGGAAAGGTCACTCATGAAAATCAAGTGCCTCGGAGGAGTTCGATCGGTCACCGGGTCCTGTTTTCTCCTGGACAACGGAAAAAAGTATATCATCGATTGCGGGCTTTTTCAGGGGGGGAAAGAACTGGAAGCCATGAACCGCCAGGCGTGGGGATTCACCCCCCGGGAGATCTCCGCTCTTTTCCTGACCCATGCCCACGTGGACCATTGCGGCCGCATCCCAAAGCTGGTACGCGACGGGTTCCAGGGGAAAATCTATGCCACGGAGCCGACGGCTGAACTTGCCAGGATTCTCCTGCTCGATTCGGGACATATTCAGGAAATGGAAGCCGAGTGGCAGAACCGCAAGAAGCGCAGACGCGGGGGCCGGGATGTGGAGCCTCTTTACACAGTGAGGGACGCCGAAGTGTGCCTGCCCCTCTTCCAATGCGTGCAGCAAGACGAAGTCATGACCCTGGAGGAGGATCTCAGATTCTGCTTTCGCAACGCAGGCCACATTCTCGGTTCCTCCATCCTGGAAGTATGGGCCGGTCCAAAAGGTTCTCCCCACAAGGTGGTGTTCAGCGGGGACCTTGGCCAGAAGGGGCAGCTCATCGTTCGGGATCCCTACCTGGTGAAGGAAGCGGATACCGTTTTCATCGAGTCCACTTACGGGAACCGGAACCACAAGTCTTTCGAGGAGAGCAAACAGGAACTCCTGGAAGCGATCTTGTTCAGCTACCACCACGGGCAGAAAGTGATGATACCGGCTTTCGCCGTGGCCCGGACCCAGGAGATCCTTTACATTCTCGGTGAGTTCTTCCGTGAGAAGCTCATCCCCTCCATGCCCGTGTTCCTCGACAGCCCTCTGGCCATTGCGGCCACGGAGATTTTTCGCCGCATGAGGGCCTATTACGACGACGAAGCCCTGGAAATCCTCAGAAACGGACAAGATCCACTGGATTTTTCCCAGCTCGTCCTCTCCAGGAACACCGAGGATTCCATCGCCATCAACCAGCACGAAGGTCCCGCCATTGTCATTGCCGGCAACGGCATGTGCTCTGCCGGGCGGATCAAGCATCACCTCAAGCACAACCTCTGGAGACAGGGGGCATCCCTGGTGATCGTCGGATTTCAGGCGGAAGGCAGCTTGGGGCGAAAAATCATCGAGGGTCAGAAGTCAGTGCGTATTTTTGGGGAGAATGTCGTGGTGAGGGCCAGGGTTTTCACCATCGGCGGGTTCTCTGCCCATGCCGATCAATCGGTCTTGCTTGAGTGGCTCAGCCACTATGAAAACCGTGATCTGCAGGTTCACGTCATCCACGGTGAGGAAAACATCAGCGAGACGTTCGCAAGTCTCATCCGGGAGAGACTGGGATTCGCGGCGGCGGTGCCACGGCTGGGAGAGGTGATTCCTCTGGGTCCCCCTCGGCCGGAAGCGGTCAGAGTCAAGGCGGACCGAACCTCCGTGAAGCGGTTGCTGATGGATCTCATGAGGCGCACTCAAGAAATCAGGAAAATGATGGAGGAATCTCCCGAAGTCCTCTCCCAGTCCGATCTGGAGCGGCTGCAGTGGGAGTTGACGGGTGCGGAGAGCCGCCTGGCAATGGTTTTGATGGCGGTTTCAGGCGCTGATCCCTCCAGCACCCAAGCCGCCGTCGACGACAAATGATGGAAAATACCGGGATGGGGCGCCCCGTGAAGAGACTGTGCCCGGTCGCATGCGCGGGAGTCCCCCCGCTCCGTCTCTCAGGAGGGAAGATCCTTTAAATAGGCGCGGATAGCCTGATGCGCGCCGGGAGCCGCAGCCAGCAGATGCCCTTCGATCCTTTGTTTTTCAAGGAAATCACTCAGGTGAAAATCGGAACCGTCCAGGGTGCAAATCTTCCCCCCTGCAGCCTCGAGGACGATCTGGGCCGCAGCTAGGTCCTGATAGGACAAGTGAGCCAGCAGAGCCCCCTCTGCCCGGCCTCGGGCTACGTAACAGATGTGGGCGCCCGTCGAACCCAGGTTCCGGATCTTTCCCGGGAACGTCGACCGATAATGATTGTGAAAACGGGAATAGGTGAGGAGAAGGCTCTCGTTGTCCAGTTCCCCTGGTTCTGGGATGTGCATGACTTCATTGCCCCAGTACGCTTTTTGACCGGCCTGAGCATAGAAGATGTCCTTGGTCACGGGCATGTAAAAGACGCCGAAAACGGGCCAGAAATTTTCGAGCAGGGCCAGTGAAATGCCCCAGATGGGAATACCGGCCTGGTAGTTCGCCACTCCGTCCAGGGCGTCGTAAATCCAGAGATATCCCTTTTCCCCGTGAACGTAGTCCCGGTGAGGCAGCGTGTCTCCGAAAACACCATGGCCGGGAAAGGTGGCCTCCAACCGATTGTGGAAAAAGTCCACCAGGCGCAGTTCTGCTTCCGTTACGAGTTCTGCATCGAACTTGACGGAGAGATCTCCCTTGCCATAGTAGCAGAGAGCCTCTTCGCCGGCCTGCCGAACCGTTTCCAGCGCAAACCGGCTCAGGTCCGCAATGTCTGGACTGACACCTGGCACCATTTTTCCTCCTCATGAAAGGTTCTGAATCATTTTCCTTTGTATGACAGCCGGGCGTGCACCCTGCGCATGTACCGGCGAGGATTTGCGTTCACTCAGCGGCTTGCGTGCTTTCGAGAGGACCCTTTCTTGCATCTTTCCCTTCAGTGAGGTGTCATGTTAGCAAAGCCCACTGGCGGTGCAAGTCGAAAATGGAGCGGCAACAGGTTTTGCGCCCACCAAATAAAGAGGGATGGCGAGTGAAACTGCCTTGACACGTTCCCGCGGAGGATTTCTGCAGGCTCTCTGCAAGGATGGTTGATAATGACCAAAGTGGTGACGCTCTTGACGGATTTCGGACTGGAAGACGGTTACGTCGCCTGCATGAAGGGGGTCATTTTGAGCATAGCGCCCCACGTGCACCTGGTCGACGCCTCTCATCTCATCCCCGCCCAAGCGATATGCAGTGGTGCTTTTGTTCTCTCGAGTTTCTACAGTTTTTTTCCCCCGGATACCATTCACTTGGCCGTGGTGGATCCCGGGGTGGGAACATCGCGAAAGGCCATCGTCCTCAGGAGTTCCCAGTATACTTTTGTGGGGCCCGACAACGGTCTTTTCTCCTTTATCCTGAAAAACGAGCCGAAGTGCAAGTGCCGCGCTCTGGAGAACCCTGCCCATTTCCGATCCAGTGTTTCCATGACCTTTCACGGCAGAGACATCTTTGCCCCCGTTGCGGCGCATCTGGCAGCAGGCGCCCCTTGGGAAGACTTCGGACCGCCCCACGATCCATACGTGGCCGAATGGGTCTCGGCACGTCATACCCCCATGGGGGTGTCTGGTGAGATCGTCCACCTGGACAGATTTGGTAACGGCATCACCAACATCACGCGGCAGGACTTGGAGAATTTCCCCGAGGAAAGAGACCTTTCCACGAGCGTGAGAGGCTGGAGCCTGTCCATTGTGCCTGGGACATATGCTCAGATGGAAAAGGACCGTCCCTTCGCCTTGTGGGGCAGCAGCGATCACCTGGAAATCGCCTGCAACCAGGGCAGTGCGGCTCGAATGCTGGAACTCTCCCCGGGCACGCCGGTTCATGTGCGGAAGACCCGCAGGTGAGGTTCCGGGAGCTTTGAGCAGTGCACTCGCCGGAGGCGACGCCGCCTCCGTGGATTGTTGACCTGCTGCGCTTTCCCGGCTTTTCCTGCCGGTTCCATTACAGGAATCCTCACACCGACCGATATCTCTATCCAGGAGACCGCATGTTCGTGAGAGAGCGGCACAGCCATTGAAAGGAAGAGGATTGTCAAGGCTTTACTTTGAATATGGGGTGATTACTTTCAGGTCACAAATAATGAAAGTGGAGGATTAAGATGAGCGCAGAACATGATTTCAATCTGGAATATCTGAAAACGAATGACCTTCTTTCGGGAACGGTACCTTCGCCGGGCGATCTTGAGCCTTCCGTACCTCGACAGAGCGGCAGCGAAGGGAAGGGGGAGAGTACCGACAATGATTTGGCGGCAAAAGAGCGAGAAGAGCACATCGAGCGATGGATGGCCGAGATTAAGAGCTTTATCAGGAAAATCGACGTCAGCCAGTTGTAGAGTCCGGCAATCGTCTTTATCACCTCTTTAGAAACTCCTTTCCATGAAATCAATGTGCGGAAGGGGTTTTTTTTGCGTCAAGCACGGAAAAGGTGGTGCACGATGTCGTCCGGGAGTACAAGGGGTTTACGACGGGCGGTGTTTCCGGCGGGAGCTTGGTGCTTATTATCGGTTTCCCTGAAAAGGCGGGTCAGGGTTCATAGGTTCATGAGGCAATGATCATTCAAGGGCTTCACAAAGGGTTCTTGCTGGGGGTGCTATGGGCGGTCGCCTCCATTCTCCCGTGGGCGTCCATCTCCCGTGGGGAATCCATGCCGCCTGCGGACGGCGACTGGTTGGTGAGCAACCTCAGCGCCGAACCCGCTACTCTGAACCCCATCACGGCGACGGATGCTTACGCGAGCGCAATCAACGGCCACGTGTACGAATCCCTTCTGAGAAGAGACGAGAAAACGCTCGAACTGGAACCTCTCCTCGCCGAGTCTTGGGATGTTTCAGAGGATCACCTCACGTACACCTTCCACCTCAGGAAAGATGTCCGCTGGCACGATGGGCGCCCTTTTTCCGCGAGGGACATCGCGTTTTCCTTTGAAAGGATTCGGGATCCCAAGGTGGATGCGGCGCACCAGCGCAATTACTACCAGGATATCGACAAGTTGGAAGTGCTCGACGACCATACGGTGCGTTTCCATTACAAGATGCCCTATTTCAGGGCGCTGGAGGTTTGCGGCAGCATTGATATCGTTCCCGCCCATCAGTTCGTGGCCGGCGAGGATTTCAACAGCCACCCCATCGGCCGGAGCCCGACGGGCACAGGTCCCTATCGCTTCCTGCGTTGGGAAACAGGCAAGGAAATCGTACTCGTTCGAAACGAGGATTACTGGGGTGGCAAACCCCATCTGCACCGCATTGTGTACAAGATCATCACGGACCGGACGGTGGCTCTGCAGGTTTTGAAACAAAGAGGCCTGGACTTCCTGTCCCTGCTCCCCATTCAATGGATGAGGCAGACACAGGGAAAGCGCTTTGAGGAGTCCTTCATCAAGGTGAAATACTATCAGCCCAGCTACAGCTACATCGGCTGGAACAACAGGCGGCCTCTGTTCGCGGACAAGAGAGTGCGCCGGGCCATGACCATGCTCCTGGACCGGGAGCTGTTCGTGAAGAAGGTCCTCTTCGGGTTGGGAACGGTGGTGTCGGGAACGTTTTACATCAACAGCCCCGAATACAACCGTGCCGTGCTGCCCTATCCGTATGATCCCTCCGCCGCACTCAGTCTCCTCAAATCAGCAGGATGGGAGGACCGTGACGGAGACGGGATACTCGACCGGGACGGGAGACCTTTCGTTTTCGAATTCATCATCTCCTCGGGAAGCAAGATCGGCGAGCAGTTGGCCACCATCCTTCAGGAGAACCTGAAACAGGCGGGAATCCGCATGGAAATCCACAAACTTGAATGGGCTGTATTTTTACAGAGAATCGATGGCAGGAACTTCGATGCATGCACAATGGGATGGAGTCTTGGGTGGGAATCCGATCCTTACCAGTTATGGCACTCCTCCATGGCGGAAAAGGGTTCCAATTTCGTGGGCTTCCGCAACGAAGAGGCAGACCGCATCATCGAGGAAGCACGGAGGGAGTTCGACGCCCAGATGCGCCGCAAGCTCTATCATCGGTTCCACGAAATCCTTCACGATGAGCAGCCCTATACGTTTTTATTCACCGCAGAGGCGCTGCAGGCCGTTTCACGGAGATTCCACAACGTGAACGTGTACCCTATGGGTTTGTACCCCAGGGAATGGTGGGTACCGCGCCCGCTTCAGCGCTACACGGAGTCTTGACCTTCCGGAATTCCGTTGGAGAGAGGTCGCCGTGCCGCATGGGAAGCTGGAAAGAGTGTATTCCCAATTGCATGTGACTCGCCTGAGTCCTGAAAGGTGCGTCGGTCTGGTCGTGGTCCTCACCGGTCACGGGAAGGGCAAGACCAGTTCCGCGCTGGGGATGCTTGTCCGGGCGTGCGGCCACGGCATGAAAATCTGTATGATCCAGTTCATGAAGGGAGACCTGTATACGGGAGAATGGGACGGGGTCCGGAACCTGCGCTGCCAGGTGGAGTTGATCCCTGCGGGGATGGGATTCTGCGGCATCCGGGGGAACCCGTTTTCTCACGAGGAGCACAGAGTGGCGGCACAGCATGCCCTGGATCTTGCCGCCAAGAAACTCTCTTCGGGGAAGTACGACATGGTGATCCTGGACGAGATCAATAACGCTCTCAACCTCGGACTCCTCGATCTTCAACAGGTGATCGACCTCGTTCAGGGAAAACCGCTCCTCACCCACCTCATTCTCACGGGCCGGGACGCGCACCCGAGGATCATCGATCTGGCCGATACGGCAAGTGAAGTTCGAGAACTCAAGCATGCCTATAGGCAAGGCATCGAGCCGCAACCGGGCGTCGATTTCTAACCCGGTAAAGCCGTTCCATTGGGGACTTCATGATGGAACCCCCGACAGCACCTCGCCGATCCAGGAAGTCGTGGATGCAGAACGCCGTGCGGGGGAATTCAGGGCCGCGGCTGCCCTATGGGATGCGGTTGAGTGCCTGGTCAAGGTCTTCCTCAAGGTCCTCCGGATCTTCGCATCCAACCGAAAGGCGCACCAGGTCGTCTGAAATGCCGGCCTGCTCCCGCTCCTCCCGGGGGACGGAGGAGTGGGTCATGGAGGCTGGGTGCTCAATGAGCGATTCGACGCCCCCGAGGGAAACCGCGAGAGTGATGAGGCGCACGCTGTTCATCACCATGACGCCCCCCTCCAGCCCGTTTTTCACTCCAAAGCAAAGCATGGCCCCGAAGCCGTCCATCTGGCGCTTGGCCAATTCGTGCTGCGGGTGTTCGGGAAGACCGGGGTAGCGCACCCAGGTGACTTTGGGGTGATTTTTCAGAAAAGTGGCCAGTCGCAAAGCGTTTTTCTGGGCTCTTTCCATTCTCAAAGGCAGCGTGCGGGCACCCCTCAGGATGAGCCAAGCCTGATGGGGATCCATGGTTCCTCCCATGAGGCAAAGAAGGCGTTTGATTTGTTTGTAAAGGTCGGGGGCGGCCGTGACAATCATGCCTCCCACCACATCGCTGTGGCCGTTGATGTACTTGGTGAGGCTGCTCACCACGACGTCGGCTCCCCAATGCAAAGGGCGTTGAAGAAAAGGGCTGGCGAAGGTGTTGTCCACGGCGACGATGGCTCCGTGCGCGTGGGCAATTTCCGCCGCCTGTCGGATGTCCGTGAGGATCATGGTGGGGTTGGTGGGGGTTTCGATGAAAACGAGGCGGGAGGTGTCCACGAAGGTCCCATGGATTCCGAAGCGGGGGAGTTCGTTTTCCAGAAGAACCCGGGTGGTGCCGTAGAGGGAGTCGGTGGCCACCACGTGATCGCCCTGATTGAGAGTGGAAAGGAGGAGGGTGGTGATGGCCGCCATGCCGCTGGCTGTAGCCATTCCCCGGTAGCCTTCCTCCATGGCCGTCACGTTTTCCTCAAGGGCCGCGACGGTGGGGTTGCTCAGGCGCGTATAAATGAACCCTTCCTGGCGACCTGAAAAACGTTCCGCTCCATCGTGGGCGCTTGGGAACGAAAAGGTGGAACTCTGAAAAATGGGGACGGAAACCTCGCCGAAGACAGGCTCCTTCAACCCTCCAACATGAATGGCCCGGGTGGTCCTGCCCAAATTCCGGGGTGTGTGCTTTTCTTTCATGAGCTTTTCTCCGTCGGTGGTGCCGTGAAAGAGGGGCCCCGTGGTCCGCATGCCGTGCATTCCCTATCAATGATTGCACCCGCAGCGGCCCTGCGCAAGTCCGTCTTGACAAGTGGGAGCTCGGATTCTAAGAAAGATGGAATTGCCTTTTCAACCGTTCCCGGGGGGCTTTGTCTTCGGATCTCGAACCGGAAAGAAATGAAAGCCCGGTCAAACAAGGATGCTATGAGAATCGCCTCTCGCCAGTTAAACGTCTTGTTCCGACTCCCTGTGTGCTTCGTGCTTTGCTGGCTGGCTACGGCATGTGCCCCCATCAAGCCGGTGAGGGTTGCCGCCGTTGCCCTCACAGTGGAAGATGTGGGCCGGGCGGCTGCGAAACAGACGGACCCCGTTCTTGTGAGGGAGGGGACCCCCGCCTATCTCATGCTTCTGGACGGGCTCCTGGAGTCGTACCCTGAAAACACTCGGCTTCTCACAGCGGCGTGTCAGGCTTATGCCACTTATGCGTCCTCTTTCGTCCGGGAAGAGGAACAGGAGCGGATTGCACTCCTGCAGCGCAGGGCAATGCATTACGGTTTCCGATCCCTTTCCGGCAAGTTGGATTTCCCTCGTGCCGCTTCCGGCAGCCTGGAGGATTTCACGGCGGGACTGGAGCGGTTCGACCGGAAGGATGTCCCGGCCCTTTTCTGGACGGCGACCGCATGGGCTGGCTGGGTCGGCAGCAACATCGGCAGTGTGGAGGCCATGGCGGATTTGCCTTTTTTGGAGGCCGTCATCAGGAGAATCCTTGAGCTGGATGAATCTTACTATTACGGTGGCCCCCATCTCCTCATGGGAATCTTTCTCGCCGCAAAACCGGCCGCCATGGGAGGGAGCCTTCCTCAGGCGAAGGTGCACTTCGATCGTGCGTTTGCCCACGGAGGGGACAAGGTGCTCATGACCAAGGTTTATTACGCCCAGTACTATGCCAGGGGAATGCGGGATCGGGAGCTGTTCGAACGCACCCTGCGAGAAGTGCAGGCCGCTTCCGCTGACGACCCCCCGGAAATGGCCCTTGGAAATATCATGGCCAAGGGAAAGGCGAATCGACTGTTGGAAAGAACGGAGGAGTATTTTGCAGGAGTCCTTGAATGACATCTCGGTGCAACCCAAAGCCGCTGGAATGAATTCTCTTTTCTTTCATGGCGGGGAGGTCTTCCTTATGAGCAGGCATCGCCGGAAATCCAGCAAGGCCGGAAGGTCTCTTCCAGCATTTCCCACCGCCGTCTTGCTCCTCCTTGCCGCCTTGCTGGCGGCAACGGGCGTATGGGCTGCGCCGGAGCATGAAATCAAGCTGGCGACCCTCGCTCCCGAAAACAGCACGCTCATGAAGATCTTCAACGAGATGAACGGGGAAGTCCAGAGGGAAACCAACGGCAAGGTGGCGTTCAAGATCTTTTCTGGTTTTGCCTTGGGGGACGAAGAGGATGTGCTGCGAAAGCTCCGGGTTGGAATGATCCACGCCGCGAGCTTCACCATGGCCGCCCTCACGGATGTGAACCCGGACCTCAGAGTTCTCCAGGTGCCCTTTCTTTTCGACAATTTTCAGGAAGTGGACCGTGTGCTGGAAAAGATGGATGCAGACCTGCGAAGAGGTTTCGGGGAGAAAGGCATGGAAGTGCTGGGGTGGCCTGAACTGGGATTCATCTATTTCATGTCCACTCAACCGGTAGCAAGCATCGAGGATCTTAAAGGGAAAAAGGTCTGGGCGAGGGCTAACGCCCCCATGTCCCAGGCCCTCATCGACAAGATCGGGGTGTCCACTGTGGCCATCAATGCCCCGGATGTCCTCATGGCGCTTCAGACAAACCTGGTGGACGTGGTCTACAATTCACCCTATTATGCCGTCGCCACGCAGTGGAACACACAGGTCAAATTCCTGACGGACCTTCCCCTCGCCTACATCGGTGGAGCCCTGGTGATGGACAGGAAGGCGTTCACAAAGTTGCCTCCCCCCCTTCAGGAAATCCTTAAGAGAGTCTGCGGGAAGTATGCCCGCCTCATTGTGGAGAGAACGCGGCAGGACAATGCCGAAGCCATGAATCTCATCCTGGCGCGAGGGGTCAAGCGGGTCACACCCAATGGGGAGCAATCGAAGGCTTTCAAACAGTTGAGCGATGAGGCCATGGCTTCCATGGACCCCAAGGTCATGCCATTTGCCACTTTAAAAAAGGTCAAGAGCATCCTGTTGGAAGTCCGCGGTGCTTCAACGAAACCCTGAGAACCTCCTCTTCAGTGATTTTCTCCCGTCAAAGTTACCGACGCCTCTTTCCTGGCCTTGCCGCCCCTAGAGGAAGAGGAGGAGGCTCAGGGCCATGACGGCCATGCCGGAGATGAGGCCGTAAATGGCTGCGTGGCCCTTTCCATATTCCCGTGCGGTGGGAAAGAGTTCATCGATGGAGATGAACACCATGATCCCCGCCACCGAGGCAAAGAGCATTCCCATGACCGACGGAGAGAAGAAGGGCCTGAAGAGGAGGTAGCCGATGAGTGCCCCGGCGGGTTCCGAGACGCCGGACAGAATGGAGAGCCAGAGTGCCTTCTTCCTGCTTCCCGTGGCGAAGTAGATGGGAATGGATACGGAAATGCCTTCGGGGATGTTGTGAAGGGCGATGGCCACGGCAATGGGGATCCCCACGGACAGATCCGATAGGGCCGAAACAAAAGCGGCCAGACCTTCCGGGAAATTGTGGATCGCGATGGCAATGGCGGAAAACTTGCCCATGCGCAGGAGATTTCGGTCCTCGGTCTCCTGGGTGTCTTCCAATTTCCTCGCCTCATGAGGGTTCTCGTAGGAAGGGACGAGGCGGTCGATGGCGGCGATGATCAGGATGCCTCCGAAAAATGAAACGGCAGTGATCCATGCCGCTCCTGCCTCGGAATGCGCCTCCATGAGTTTTTCCTGCGCCTTGGCGAAGATTTCCACAAAAGAGACGTAAATCATCACTCCGGCGGAAAACCCGAGGGCGATGGATAGAAACGTGCGGTTGGTGCGCCTGGAAAAAAAGGCGATCAAGCTCCCGATCCCGGTGGAAAGGCCGGCCAGCAGGGTGATGAGAAATGCCAGCATGACGTGATTGTCCAAGACGAATTCCCTCCTTCTCAAGCGTGACAACCGTTCTTGGCCCTGTTGTCCCCTCTCCGGGACCGAGCGACCGCGGTTCCCCCCGTTCCACCGTTTCGTGCCCCCTCTTGCTGAACAAGCAATTATCCCAACAGGATTTCCCTGTCAACAAATTGGCGGTTTACGACGCCATTCGAGTCGGCGGCGTCGGAAAACCCGCATCAGGATCCGTCACCGCGTCCATTGTTTTGGCCTCCAGCCCAGGCATCTCCCCCAATGCAGCCCAATGGCACCATCTTTGCTTTGTTCATGGCGACACCAAATGCATCATGCATCTGAAGAAAAGGGGAGGAAGTGATCCCATGACCATGACGGTTCCCAGAGAAGTGGTCTACACACCGGATTCCCAATTGCGGCGGCCCTTCCAGTTCGCCCGCTCCCTTGTCCGGGATTTGAGAGCTTCCCGGGAGCTGGCCCTCACTCTGTTCGCGAGAAACATGAAAAGCCAGTATCGGCAGACCCTTTTGGGTTACCTCTGGGCCTTTCTGCCTCCCGTGGTGACCACCGTCACCTTCGTTCTGCTCCATGCCCAGAACATCATCCAAGGGGGGGAGACTTCCATTCCGTACCCGGCCTATGTCCTTCTGGGCACCCTTCTCTGGCAGGGATTCGCCGATGCGCTCAACAACCCCATCCGCCTCGTGAATGCTTCGGCGTCCATGCTCGCAAACGTCAACTTTCCCAGGGAGGCCATTTTGCTGGCGGGTTTCCTGGAAGTGCTCTTCTTTTTCGGTATCCGCATTGTGCTGCTCCTTGCCGTGTTCGTGGGATACGGGATACCCGTTCCCCTCACTATCCTCCTCGCCCCCTTGGGCATCCTGGCCCTGATGGTCCTGGGCTTCGTCTTCGGTCTTTTTCTCATTCCTCTTGGGGTTTTGTACAAGGATATCGAAATGGGCATCGGCATCTTCCTCTCCCTCTGGTTCTTCGCGACGCCGGTGGTCTACCAGACCCCCACATCTGGACTCCTCGCCACCCTCGTCGGAATGAACCCCCTGACTCCCCTCATCGCCACCACCAGGGAACTCATGACCACGGGAAATCTGACGTGCTTCGGCCAGTTCTTGGGAGTCTGCCTGGGCACCCTGGTGCTCCTCCTGTTGAGCTGGGGGCTCTTTCGCTTGGCCGTTCCCCACATTGTCAAAGTCATGCAGGACTGATCCGGAGGATTGACTAGTGGCAGCTGGACGACCGCTTCTCGAGGTGCGCAATCTCTCCGTCAAATTCTGCAGGGACTTGAAGCGTTCCCTGTGGTACGGGGTCCAGGACATGACGTGGGAACTCCTCGGACTCAAAAGAAACAATGGACCCCTGAGGAAGGAAGAGTTTTGGGCCGTGCAGAATGTTTCCTTCGACCTCCACAGGGGGCAGTGTCTGGGGTTGATCGGACCCAACGGAGCGGGGAAATCGACTCTCCTTAAGGTGCTCAACGGCCTCTTCAAGCCCAATTCCGGCACCATCACCCTCCGTGGGCGCGTGTGCGCCCTTATCGAACTGGGAACCGGATTCCGCAGTGTGCTCACAGGACGGGAGAACGTCTTCATCAATGGATCCATCCTGGGGCTATCCAAGGGGGAGATCCACGCCAAGTTCGACCGCATTGTGGAGTTTTCGGAAATCGGCGAATTCATTGATGCGCCCGTCAAGAGCTACAGCACGGGAATGGCCTTGAGGCTTGCGTTTGCCATTGCGGCCCAGATGGAGCCGGACGTGCTGCTCCTGGACGAGGTGCTGGCCGTCGGGGACGTGGGATTCCGGTCCAAGTGCTACAGCGTCATGCAGCAGATGCTCAGCCGGTCCGCGGTGGTCTTTGTTTCCCATGCCATGCCGCAGGTTTCGCGGTTGTGTACCCATATCCTGGTCTTGAACCACGGTGAGGTGAAGTACCAGGGAAGCAACGTCCCTGAAGGAATTGAATGCTATTACGGCCAGTTCGGACAGACGGAATCCAGCGTCGCGGGCACGGGGAAGGCCGTCCTCAGGGAGATTTCCCTCTCTTCCAACGGAAGCGGTTCGGCGAGAAACGGCGTTCTGGAAATCCGCCATCTGGATCCCCTCGCCCTAGAGGCCGCCATTTCCGTTAGCCCCGAGGTGGAAAGAATCGGGGTGAGCCTCTTGTTCCATGACAGGGAAACCCGGGGGGTCGCCCAGGTTTGTTCGGGAAATTCCGGCTTGGCCTTTGCCAATCGGAACGGTTCCCTACGGCTGAAACTGGTCATTCCCCAAATCCCTTTCAACCCGGGCCGGTACGCGCTGTCGCTCACAATTTCTCACGAGGAGACAGGCGAGGTGCTCCTGGCCCAGCACGCAGTCCGGGAGTTGCAGGTGACGGGATCCTTCTTCGGATTCACCCCGGTGCAACTGGACGGGCGCTGGGAAGTTGTTTCAAACGGTAACGGTGAATGCCGTGAATCGAGGGGGGTGGTGGAGTCATGATGGAGACCGAAGACGGAAACGGGACGGGACGGTTTCTTTTGAAAAAGATCCAAACGAGGCGGGGTTGTTATGTTTACGACACATGGACCAACGCCATTCTCCAGGTGGATGGCGCGGTCTTTCAGTTGCTCCCCGACGGCTTTCCCCAACTGGAGATGATGAGATCTGCGCTGCTCGACGAACGGGAGCGGAACCGTGTTCTCAAAGAGATAGAGGAAGCTCGCAGAGCGGGATACCTGAGGACGGGATTCCCCCGGATTTCGAATTTTCCCCCGGAAGCCCGCACGGAGTCCGTTGAAAGGCTCCTGGAGAAAGGACCGGATCACCTCATCCTCAACATCACAGAACGATGCAACCTTCGGTGCCGTTACTGCTCATTTTCGGGAGCCTATGAGGACAATCGCACCCACAGCGATGAGGTGATGTCGGAGGCGGTGCTGGAGAGGGCACTCGATTGGTACCTTGGCCACAGGCGGGAAGATTTCAGTATCGGGTTCTACGGGGGGGAACCCATTCTCGATTTCTCCCTCATGAGAAAGGCAGTGCACCATGCAATGACGCGCACAACCAAGCCTGTCACCTTTCGTCTGACCACCAACGGGACGCTTCTCTCCCGGGCGGCCTGCCGGTTTCTCATCGATCACGATATCCGCCTGGTGATCAGCGTGGACGGACCCCAGGATGTCCACGACCGGTATCGGGTCTTTTCCGACGGCCAGGGAAGCTTCGCCGCCATGTGGGAGGGGCTGGAGCGGCTTCGGGCCATGGCCCCCGACTATTTCCACCGAAGGGTCGCTTTCAACGTGGTCGCCGCCTCCCCTGTGAAACTTTTGCGGATTCAGGAATTCATGGATGAACACCCGGAGGTTTTCCACGATCACCTGATCACCACTTCCCGTGTGAATCCCTACCCGTCCTGCCTCCCTTCAACTCTAGCCGACCGGGAAGGGGATGGACGCTTTCCTGAACAAAAAGAAGTCCTCTACCGTATGTTTCGCCGGAAAATGCTGAATGGAGCCGTCTATCCCGAGGACTTCCCCGTTTCGCTCTTCAAGTCTGATTTCGTGGACCTTCACCAGCGGTCCATGACACCTATGCCGGAGGTCGTCGCTAGCGACGGTCAGTGTGTTCCCGGAGACCCAAAATGCTTCGTGGCTACAAGGGGGGACCTTTATATGTGTGAGCGGGTGGGCAACACCCGCCCCATCGGGTCGGTCCGGACCGGATTTGACACGGCGGCCATCCTGAAATTCCTCGAAGAATACGATGAGTTCTTCCGGGAAGAGTGCTCCCGATGCTGGGCCGTTCGCCTCTGCAGCAAATGTTTCGTCACCGTGAGAAACGGGGGAGACTTCTCCAGGGAAAGGTTGAGGGATTTCTGCCGGTCGAATCTGAGGCGATGGTCCTGGGTGCTGGAGAAGTACTGTGAGATTCGCGAGGAAAAGGCAGATGCCTTTGCATGGTGCAGAGATGCGGCTTGAAAACCGGACGGACAGCGTTTCTCTTTCGCGAAAACTCTCAAGTGTTGAAGACGCCTGTCCGAATTCAAAGGGGAAGCCGACGGCTGGTTCATAAAACAGGCGGTCATCTTCTCTCTCGATGCGCCGGAACGGTTCGACAGGGAAGTGAAAGCGATAGGAAACAGCATGGGAAGTGTGGAGCAACCAACAACAAGAATTAACAGGAGGACAGGCAGATGATCGAACCCAGATTCGAAGGTGAACCCATGGCCGAAAAACAGACGGACGAGATGATTTATGCCAAGTGCAAGTGTGGCCGATGCACGAGGACGGGAGAGTCTTCCGATTCCAGCATGGCTTCTTCCGACCTTGGATAGGGTTCCGTGAGAGGTGATTCACCTCCTAAGGCACCATTACACTAATTATTGCAAGCGGTTGAACAGGCTTTTCAAACTGTCGGTTTGATGGGCGGACGTCCTGATTCCGTCGCCGGTGACGCCGCTGAAAACGCATCCCATTTTCCTCCGGTGCTCGGATCGACAACGATTCACGATCCCACCGGAGGTCCCTTCCTCTAGATTCGGCTCATCATGTCCCCTTGAGCATTCCCTCAGCAGAGGATCCTATGGGGTTTGTCCTGCCAGAGGACATTCACCGGGGACGCACCGGTGGACCAACATTCCGCCCGGGCCCGTGATGGGCTGTCCTCAAGTGACTGCAGTCTCCCCTCATGTCCAAACTCTCCCAGGGTACACGGTCGTTCCCCGGCCCTACAAGGTGGGCACATAGATCTGGTGGATTTTCAATTTCCCAGGGTGAGAATAACGATGCCTCCCACAGTGAGGAGGATCCCAAGGACCGTTTTGAAGGAGAGGGGTTCTCCCCCGAAGAGGATGCCCATTAGGGCTCCGAAAAGAGGGGACGTGAAGGCGATGGGCATGACCTTTCCCAGGGGGGCTCCCTTGATTGCGGCGTAGAAGCAGAGCATGCCCACCGACCCCGCCACCACCCCGCCTCCCAGGATCATGTAAAAGAGGGACCTCGGACCCGCCTGAGCTAAAGACCTCCATTCGGGGAAGCTGATCGCCCCGAGGACGATGAGGGCGACGGCCGTGCGCAGGGCGATTCCCACCTGTGGCGACAGATGTCCCACGTGAAGTCCTTTCTTTTCGAAATATCCGCCTACGCCCCACGCGATGGCCGTCATCAGGGCGAGAATCTGTGGCTTCATCTCTGCTCGCTTTCAGTGGAATTCCCCGTACCGGCCTCTTCACCGGTACGGGGAAAAGTCTGCGCAAAAGCAATCTCTAAGCCCTGCCGCCCGTTACAGGGGGGGGCGAACGCCTGTCTTGTTCATCCCTTGTCACCTGTCCTCCTCGCATGGGACGCAGTGGCCCTCGTGATCGAGACACTGGTCACAGAAGTTCCGATGACATCTCCTGCATTCGTTTACTGCCGTTTCCCGGTCAAATTCAATGCCGCAAGCGGCACAGGCGAATTTTTCCTCGGTCATTTTCAAATCCTTTCCGCCTCGCGGTTTTCTTTAAGCGAGGCCGAAACCCATGGAAGCCAGTTCCTTCAGGGTCTCCCTGGCCTCAGAGACGGTTTCCCCCAGCCTCCAGGGTTCCATGAAACCCTCCATCATGAGTTTCCATCCGTCTTCATCTCTGAATACATCGGCTTGCGAGCACGAGACGCCGCACCCCTCTTCGCCGACAAGGTCCATAACGACGCTCAGAATCTCACTCTCTTCCGTCATGTGCCACTCCTTCAAAGGTCACACTTAATAGTAGTGCTTCCGTGGAAACTGTCAAATGGCTGGCTTATATGATCGCCCGCCCCCGGAATGTGATATTTTCCGGCGAGTCCGTCTAAGGGGAGTCGTAGGACGGGCGATGCGTATCCGGGAGGCACGCCGGGATGCCGATGGGCAACGAAGGACGAACGTGCAGGTCGATTGTCTCCAACCTCCCATAAAAGCCTTTGATTTGCGGATTCAGAAAGATATAGTGGCGGAGCGACGATAGTTTTTCTTTTTCCCTGGATCTCCTCGACAAACGAGGCCATGAAGGCG
>JAAYVE010000037.1 GCA_012517315.1 Deltaproteobacteria bacterium | reverse complement strand
TTCTCGGGGCCATCATGGGGATGCTGCCCCCTCGCAGGGGAAACATCACTTTCAAGGGTGAATCCATCGTGGGCATGAAGCCTCATCAGATCACCCAGCTGGGAGTGGCCATCGCACCCGAAGGGAGAAGAATCTACAAGGAAATGACCGTCCGGGAGAATCTGGAAATGGGTGCCTATCCCATGAGAGGGAGGAGTCATCTCAAGGGGACCATGGAACGGGTGCTGAGCATCTTCCCCACCCTCGCCGGGAGAACCGGCCAGCAGGGGGGCACCCTATCCGGAGGCGAACAGCAGATGCTCGCCATTGGCCGCGCCCTCATGAGCCGCCCAGAATTGCTCTTGATCGACGAACTCTCCCTTGGGCTCGCCCCGCTCGTCACCAAGGAGATTTTTAGAGCCCTGGACGAACTGGCCGAGGAAGTCACCATTCTCCTTGTGGAACAAAACGTGGAGCAGGCCCTGAAACACTCCCAGAGGGCCTATGTCCTGGAAAGCGGCAGGATGACGCGCAGCGACGCATCGTCCAAGCTCATGGAAGACGACGACATACGCCGGGCCTATTTGGGCCTGTAACTTCAGGGGGATCAACGATGGAACCGGTTGCAATCGTCTCCGCAGTGCGGACTCCCATTGGGTCATATCTTGGTGCGCTGAAGGAAGTGCCGGCCTACGAACTGGCGGCTTTGGCACTCAACGAAGCCGTGAAAAGGGCCCAGGTGGATCCAGCAGGCATAGACGACGTGATCATGGGGCAATCCTACCAGAGCGGTGAGTATGTCAACATTGCCCGAATGGCCCTTCTCCAAGCGGGTTGGCCTGTGGAGGTGCCGGGAGTCACTCTGGACCGGCGCTGCTGTTCGGGGCTCGACTCCATCTGCTTCGGAGCCATGAAAATTCAGTGCGGACAGGCCCGGATCATCGTGGCCGGGGGTGTGGAGAGCATGAGCAGTGCCGAGTTCTACATCCCAGGTGAGTTCATGAAATGGGGAGTGGGGGGGAAGCGGGATCCCCGATGGGGTTTCATGCCCAGGGGGCATGGGTCTCTTTCCATGTGGGGGTTGCCCCTGTTCGACAGGATCCAGCGGGCGAGGGTCATGTCTCAGCCCATCGAGCGCTTCGGGGAACTCAACTCCATGATGAGCTGGGCGGAAGCCGCCGCGAAAAAGGAGGCCGTCACCAGGGATGAAGCCGACAGGTGGGCCCTGCGAAGCCACCAGCGCGCCTGTGCGGCTGTCGATGCCGGAAAATTCAGGGAAGAGATCGTTCCCGTCGTTGTCCCCCAGAAAAAGGGACAACCCATGGTGATCGACACCGACGAACCCCCACGTCGAGACACGACGCTGGAAAAGCTGGCGCGACTCCCCATTGTCTACGAGGGAGGCGTCTGCACGGCGGGCAACTCGTCCAGCGAAAACGACGGGGCGGGTGTTGTCGTGCTCATGTCCGAAACCAAGGTCCAAGAACTCGGCATAAAACCCCTCGCCTATCTCCGGTCGTTCGCCGTCGCCGCAT
>JAAYVE010000036.1 GCA_012517315.1 Deltaproteobacteria bacterium | reverse complement strand
TTTGCGTTCTGGCTCTTCTCATGGTGGGGAGGAGAGATGCCGGCAGATGACAGGTTTCGGTTCCTATGTGGCTCTTGGGACGAAGGAGTGATGGCCGGAGTTTCCACCGCCGTGCCAGCGCCTCCAACATAGAAGTCCAGGACAAGCCGGTAATGGCCGGCTTTGCCTTTGAGTCCGGGTAGGATCTCGTGTTTGACACCGACCTCCGGGTTCGTGAGACCGATGACGATTTGAAAACTCCCGTCTCGATTCTTGAGACTCACGTCGGCGATCGTCTTGGCGTGCTTGAAGTGAGGCTGTCTTGCAGACCGGTTGGATACGGGCCGGGGGAATTCCACTACCAGGACGTTCTGGGCTGGAGGAAGGATTCGAGACGGTTTGTCTCCTGAGGCGTCAAAAACAAGACGTGTTTTCTCCGAGGTGATCCCCGTCCGGATATCATGAATGATGGTGTCGGCTTCGGCCGTTCGAAGGTTCGCCAGAAGTATGACAAGAAACCCCGCAATCATTGCGGCGGCAAGTCTGCAGGGGCCGTGCGCTCTCGTGGTTGCCATCGTGTTTCCATTCCCGCCTGAAGATTGGAAACCCTGTTGAGGGTCCCGCAGGGAGAAGCTGCATCGCGGCGGCTGAGGCACGCCGCTCGTTCCTTGCCTCCGGGAAATCCAACCTAGGATCTATTCGATTGAGACGCCTGTCTTGGTAGTCCCTTTGAGCAAAGTGTATGCCAAGGACTGAAAGGGTGGGAGGTAAGCAGTGGAAAGCTTGATTCCGGGGGCGGAAAGGATGCTCGGAGGTTCTGAACCGCTTTTGATGGGTCAATTGGGGGCAAAAGGAAGGTTCATTTTCTTCTTTTTCATCTTTTCGATGAGCGTTGTGCGATTGAGCCCGAGGAGCTTGGCTGCCTTGTTCTTGACTCCTCCAGCTTTTTTCAGGGCATCCAGAATGAGGCGGTTTTCCAGTTCTTCCAGGTAGTCCTTCAAGTTGATCCCCGATTCCCCGATTTCAACAGGAGTTCTCGGAGTGGGTTGCCGCTCCGGCCGCATTCGACTGGGGAGGTCCTCAAGCCCGATTTCTTCACCTTCGGTCAAGATGACGAGTCGTTCAATGACGTTCTCCAGTTCCCGCACGTTTCCGGGCCAGGCGTAGTTCTCCAGACTCTCGAGGGCTTCCTGCGAGATCCTCTTCAAGGGGATTTCCTTCTTCAGACAGTGTTGCTTCAAAAAGTGACGCACCAGAAGAGGGCAGTCCCCCTCCCGGTCTCTCAGGGGCGGCACCTGGATGGGAATCACGTTGAGTCTGTAGAAGAGGTCTTCCCGAAATTCCCCAGCCGCGACGGCTTTCTCCAGGTTCTTGTTGGTGGCCGCGATGATGCGAACATCCACTTGGATTGTGCGGGATCCTCCTATCCTCTCGAACTTGGTTTCCTGAAGAAAGCGCAAAAGCTTTACCTGCAGTTTGGGGCTCATCTCACCGATCTCGTCGAGGAAGATAGTCCCCTTATCCGCCATTTCGAAACGACCTTTCCGATCCTTGAACGCCCCCGTAAAAGCTCCTTTTTCGTGGCCGAACAGCTCACTTTCCAGCAACTCCTCTGGAATGGCTCCACAGTTGATGGGCACGAAAGGCTTGTCTTTCCGGTCACTGTAGTAGTGGATGGCGTTTGCGATGAGTTCCTTCCCCGTTCCGCTCTCTCCCGTGATGAGGACCGTCGAGTCCGTCTTGGCCACCCTCTTGACAATGCGGTAGAGGTTTTGCATCGGGGCACTCTGTCCAATGATCCGGTCGAATCGATACTGATCCTGTAGTTGAGAGCGCAGCAGGACGTTTTCGTCTTTCAGCGCCCTCATTTCCTGTGAGCGCTTGAGGACCAGAAGGATTTCGTCGATTTTGGCTGGTTTGGTGAGATAGTCGAATGCTCCCTGTTTCATGGCCTCCACGGCATTCTCAATGGTGCCTACGCCCGTGAGGACAATGACGGTCGTATCCGGATAGTGTTCCTTTACATGGGCCAGCAACTCCATGCCGTTCATTTCGGGCATGGCCAGATCGGTGATGACGATGTCGTGGTCTTTCTGCTGCAGTTGTGCAACGGCCTCCTTTCCGCTGGAAACCAGCTTCACTTCGTAGCCCTCCTCCTCCAGCAGGTCGACGATAGCCGAAAGAGTGTTGGGTTCATCATCTACTACCAGTATTCGGGATGCCACTTTCATATTGCCTGGATGTGGTCTTAGGGTCCATTGTTGGCGAGAGGGCTCAATCTGCCACCACAGGGCATTCTGATTACGACCTCTCACAAACTACCACATTTTATACAATGTACAAAACCTAATCGACCCGCAGACCGAGTGGAAGGTCGGGTGAAACACCTGTGGGGGGTGAAACTGGTGCGGTTGAAAAAAAGATTGACAGGCTCCGCATCCATGAGCTAAAAACATCATTGTCGTATCGGAACATCGTTTCAATCCAGGGGAGAGCAGATGTATCAGAATTATTCCTCCTATTTTTATTATTACTTTTGCCGCAGGGCGTGGAGCGCTTCGGGTATGCACAGCCTTTGACTGGATTGGTCATGAAAGTTGGAAGCCGTGGGTCACCCGATGTCACCCGCGGCTTTTTTGTTTCCAGGGGATTTCTCCTGACTGCAGGGCCGTGGGTTTCGCACAAGCAACCATGGCCTTTTGTTTTGGTCGGAAAGGAGAAGACGATCCCATGATCATCGTACTCAAACCCAATCATCAAGAAGAGGAAATGCATCGCATCGTGAGGCGCCTGGAAGACTTGGGCCTTCGGGCGCATATTTCCAAGGGCGAACATCGAACCATTATCGGTGCCATTGGGGACGAGCGCATCCTGAGGGAAGTGCCCTTGGAGTCGCTTCCCGGCGTGGAATCGGTACTGCCCATCCTCAAGCCCTACAAACTCGTCAGCCGGGAGTTCAAGCCCGAGGACACCGTGATCCGTGTCAATGGGCAGGAAATCGGCGGGCGAAAAATCCAGACAATCGCCGGGCCATGCGCTGTGGAAAGCCGCGAGGTTCTCGAGGAGATTGCCGATGCCGTTCATCCCCTGGGGGTGCATTTCCTGCGCGGAGGGGCTTTCAAGCCCCGCACATCTCCTTACAGTTTTCAGGGTTGGGGGGAGAAGGCTCTGAAATACCTGGCCGCAGTGCGCGAACGGACAGGAATGCTCGTGGTGACCGAACTCATGGACCCCAGAGATACGGTCCTGGTGTGCAAATATGCGGACATCATTCAGATCGGCACGCGCAACATGCAGAACTTCAGGCTTCTCACCGAAGTGGGAAACATCGAGAAACCCATCATTCTCAAGCGGGGCATGAGCGCTACCATCAAAGAGTTTCTCATGTCCGCCGAGTACATCGTCGCCCAGGGGAACGACCGGGTGATCCTGTGCGAGAGGGGGATACGCACTTTCGACACGGAAACGAGGAATACCCTGGACATTTCTGCCGTCCCCCTGCTCAAGCAACTGACTCACCTTCCGGTGATCGTGGATCCAAGCCACGCCGTAGGGCGTGCCGACCTGGTTCCCTCCATGGCAAAAGCGTCTGTGGCAGCCGGTGCCGACGGTCTGCTCATCGAAGTCCATGTGAGGCCGGAGGAAGCCTTGAGCGATGGTCCACAGTCCCTCCGGCCGAAAGAATTTGCGACCTTGCTGGAGGAATGCGGCCGCATCGCCGAGGTGGTCGGTCGGGAACTGTGATCCTGAGAGGGAGAAAACGTTCTGCCTTTCAGAGAACCTGTCCTGTTCCGAGAGAAGGCTGCGCGCGTTTTCGGGAGTAGCGAGGGTGTCTCTGACATAGCGGCTCGGAGCAGAGCCTTGAAACTTGAAAATGGTGAATGAGAATGAGCGAGGTTTTGGAGGGTTCTGACTTTAGCGGCTCGCATTCCGGGGCGGCTCCGTTCAGGTGGGCGCCACCCAGGCGGATGGCGGTCATTGGCGGCCATGGGGAAATGGGACGCCTTTTTTCGAGATTCTTCGAGGATGCCGGATATGAAATCCAGGTCGTGGAGAAGGACACCTGGCCGACAAGAGACAAAGTGCTCCGCACTGCGGACATTGTCTTGTTTGCCGTCCCTCTCCACGAGACCGTGACCATCATCCGTGAGTCGATTTGCTCTACGCGGCCCGACCAGCTGGTGATGGATCTCTCCAGCCTCAAGGCATCACCTGTCCGGGAAATGATGGCGTCTTCCGCTTCGGTTGTGGGACTGCATCCCATGTTCGGAGGACGGATTAACTCCTTTTGGGGTCAAACCCTTGTGGCGTGCCCCGCAAGAATCGATCCCCGCGACTGGCAAGGTCTGCGCCGACTTTTCACCGCCCGGGGAATCCGGGTAAAGGAATGCACCCCCGAGGAGCATGACCGCATGATGAGCATCATCCAGGTGCTTTTTCACATGACCACCATGCTGATTGGAAGGGTACTGAGGGGATTGGGAGTGGACATCGCCGAAACGCTTCAGTACACAAGCCCGAGCTACCGGCTGGAGATCAATCTCCTGGGGAGAATATTCGCTCAAAACGGAGCCCTCTACTCCGCCATCACACAGATGAACCCTTACACCAAGGAAATTCTCGAGCATCTGAGAGAAAGCCTTGAGCATTACGATAGGTGGTACGACGAGGAAGATCTCGAGGCTTTCGTCCAGGACTTTCACAAGAGCGCCCTGCACCTTGGGGACTTCTGCCGGCAGGCTTACAGGGAAAGCTCCACCATCCTGGATTTCTCCGTGCGGATGAACAACGCCTGTCAAGAGGGTGAGTAAAAGGGGCTTGATCGCTCTCTTGAACCGAGGACATCCACTGCGGCTAACCACTTTCATGAATTGCACCTTGAGATGCGTTTGCCCGGCAGGCGTTTCGGAAGAATTCAGCGGGTCTTCTCGGGATCCGACGCCATGATGCGCTCGAGGCACTCTTTTACACACGTCTCGCAGTCGGAGGTCTGAGAACCCTTTTGACAGTAACGGGCGAAGGCGTTGAACCAGTCCGTCCCGAATCGCGGGCAAAGTTTCATGAACTCGAGAAGGCTGACCAGTCGGTTCACCGCGTTGGGATCAATGGAATGCTCCATCCTGCAGGCGTTGGCCTCCGCCTCGTCGGGGCTCAGTTGGAGAGCGACGATGAAGAACTCCTTCAGGGTATCGTGACGCCGGATGATGTCCTCAGCGATGACCCGTCCTGAGGGAGTGAGGGTGATATAACTGTACGGACTGTAGTTGATGAGGCCTTTGCCGGCCAAGGTTTTCAGAGCGCCGGTCACGGAGGCCCTCTGAACATTCATCTGCTCGGCGATGTCTTTGGCGCGGGCGACCCTGTTGCATTTCTCGAGATGAAAGATGACCTCAAGGTAATCTTCCAGGCTGGCCGAAAGCCCTTCCGTAGCATCGCTGGCCATGATTTCCCCCAACAGCGTATTTCTTGCAACCTATCCGTTTCTTCCCACTGCGTCAAGATCAAAGCCGGTCCGTCAATAAGGGTCCCAACCCGGTTTGTGCAGCGCATCGGCTGTTCATTGCCGCCCCTCCTCCCCTCCAGGTTTTGACACAGGCACAGAAAGCTGTTAATAAGCTTTACACCTTACCCTTGGGCAGGGCATTCCATCCAACCTGCAGACCGCCGGAGTACAATCCGGCTTTTGAAAGGAAGAGCCATGGTGGCAAAAGAAACGGGCCCCGGAACTGCCCGGGGGAATCCCATGCAGCCGGTGGTCGAGCTCCTGCAGGGGGGGGACCCGGATGCGATCAGCCGCAAATATGGTGTCAGTCGAGAAGAACTCGGCAGACGACTCCACGAATATCAGGTGAACCGCTCCCGTGCCGCTCTCGCGGAAAACCTCCAATTCTCCAATGCTGGGCGGAATGACCCATGCCCGTGTGGATCGGGCAAGAAGTACAAGAAATGCTGCCTCCCCGTCCACGAAGAAGCAAGGAAGTCCATTCCAAAGGACCGTCTCCAGGCGATGGAGGAGCGTGCACGGCTCCGGGAAACGCTCCAGAAGGAGATCGAAAGGGGCTTCGACCTGTTGTTCGGGCAGGAACTGGAGAAGGCGCGCAAACTGGCCCAGCGAGTCCTGGAGCAGCATCCCGAAGATGACCGTGCCCATGACATTCTCTTCACGTCGGCCATCGCCTCAGGGGACTATGACACCGCGTTCTTCACGGCACGGCGCCGCTGGCAAGTGTCTCAGGAAGAAAAGGCGTACTTCCAGGAGCACGGTTCCCACAAACGTGAAGGGAGAGAGCAGGGCGGGCTGGTCCATTTCTACTCCCCCTCCACGTGGCTTGAGAAATTCTGGATGGCCGAGCGTGCCAGGCATTACCGGGAGCGCTTTGCCTCCCCGCCCAATCAAGCCTTGGAAAAAGCGGTCCGGGACCTCAAAGTGGCCAATGACGTCAAGCGATTCCCGGAAAAGCACGAGGAGGGCTATGCTGCACGGCGCGCGGCCCTGGCGCCGGTCCTGGAGCGCCTGGAGGGGGAGGGGCCTTCTGCCGTTCCTTACCTCTTGCCGCTGACATATTGCTTCTCCTGGGCCAGTCTCTTCGTGCCCGACCTTCTCATGGCATACGCAACGGACGATTCCGTCCGACTCCTGGCGGAACTCTCCATGTTCCGTTTTCCTTATTTCGCCCAGAAGTGTCTCCTGAACCTTGAGGCGATGGGAGACCGTGCGATCCCGTTCATCGAGGATACTCTGGTCAACAACCCGGTTTTCGACGAACTGAAGGTCGGGCTCATCATGGTCCTCGGGCGCAACCCCAGCCGCCGGAGCTTCGAAATGCTCACCCGCCTTACGGAGCACGAAAACCGCTACGTCGTCAACTGGGTGGCGGAAGCACTGGGGAGACAGGGGAATCCGGAGGCACTGCCCTACCTGGAAAGGGCTAGGGAAAGGGTGGGGGAATTGAGCAAGATCCAAGGAGCTATCGAAGACTTGGTCAAGGGGGGACTCGGGTGATTGGTTCGCCTCCTCACGTTTTCCCGACCGGAAAAAAGGCTCGCTCCGTGACTGGAGCGAGCCTTTTTGCATGTTCAAAGGAAGGTCTTGCCCCCGCAAAACCTCAGTGAGAAGCTTCCCCCACCTCTTCTTTCACCGATGTGGCGATCTTGTAGAGGATGGTCAAGATGAACGCCCCGGTAGACCAGACGCCTAGGGCGATGGTCAGTTCGGGGATGGTGGGGGAGTATTCCCTCACCTGCTCCAATGGGTTGGGGATGAAACCGGCGATGACGAGACCCATGCCTTTTTCCAGCCACATGGAGAGGAAGGTGAAAAGGCAGGCGAGCTTGAGGGTCTTCTCGTTGCGCCGCGTTTTGGGGTTCAGGAGCAGCACCAATGCAGCTACTGCCAGGATGGCGAAGAGCCACATGAAGGGCACCAGCTTGCCGTGACCTTCAAGGCCCACGAAAAGATAGACCAGGGAGTGCATGTGCCCGGGGATCTGGCTGTAGAAAGCCGTGAAAAACTCCAGGCCCACGAAGAAGACGCTGATGAGGAGGGCGTAGGTCACGATGTTGGTGAGTTTGTCGATGGCTTCCTGACCCGGGTCGAACTTGGTGTATTTCTTCACCAGATAGGCCAGCAGGATGAGGAGGGCGGGACCTGAACAGAAGGCCGAGGCGAGAAATCGTGCTGCCATGATTGCCGTCAACCAGTAATGGCGGGCGGGAAGCCCCGCGTAGAGAAACGCGGTGACCGTGTGGATGGAGACAGCCCATGGAATGGAAATGTAAATGAGGGGCTTGACCCAGTTGGGGTAGTGAACCCCTTTTCTTTCAGCCTCCAACACGTTCCATCCGATGAAAATGTTCAGGAACAGGTAGCCGTTCAAGCTGACCATGTCCCAGAAGAGGATGGAGTTGGGCGTGGGGTAGAGGAGCACGTTGAGGAGTCGCATGGGCTTACCAAGGTCGACGATGATGAAGAGAAGACACATGGTGACTGCGGCGATGGCCAGGAACTCCCCTAGAATGGTGATCCGTCCGAACACCTTCACGTTGTGGAGATAATAAGGGAGGACCACCATAACGGCGGATGCCGCGACACCGACCAGGAAGGTGAACTGGGCGATGTAAAACCCCCAGGAGACGTCCCGGCCCATTCCGGTGATGGTCAGACCCTTGTTGAGCTGGATCATGTAAGCCCCGAAGCCCATACCGATGAGGATCAGCAGACCCAGCACCCATCTGAAGTATCTTTGACTTCCGTACAAAGCCCTTTCAAGCATAAGCCACCCCTTATACGATGTAGTAAACGCCGGGCTCGGTGCCGAGCTCGGGTTTGCGACGAATGGTGAAATGTTCGGCCAGAAGCTTTCGCACCGGGGAATTGGGATCTTCCAGATCACCGAACACCAGGGCTCCGTGCTTACAGGCCTCAACACAAGCAGGGAGCAGTCCCACCGCAAGACGCTCCTCACAGAAGCTGCACTTTTCCACGACACCCCGCTCCCGCGTGGGGAACGTCATGTTGAGTTCCGTCTTGATGAAGGCTCTGGGGTCTCTGAAATTGAAGCTTCTGGCTCCGTAGGGACAGCCCGCCATGCAGTAGCGGCACCCAATGCACCGGTGAAAGTCCATCATGGTGATCCCGTCGGGTCTTTTGAAGGTGGCCTGTGTCGGGCAGACACGCACACAAGGAGCGTTTCCGCAGTGGTTGCAGAAAACCATGAAGGGTTTTTCATGGTAGTCATGGGCCATGTGGGGACTTTCCATACCGGGGAAGACATGCTGGAACTTCTCGTTCCAGATCCACTTGATTTCTTCTTTCACGTTTCCGATGTCGGGGACGTTGTGGATCTTGTGACAGGCGTCGATGCAATCCTTGCAGCCCTCCTTGCCCTTCTCCCAGCATTTCTTGGCGTCCACGACCATGGCCCAGCGCTTTCCCTTCAATGCGTCGGGGTTGTCCATGACCTTGGGGAGGTCACTCTTGGCATGGGCCTTCACCAGTGGCAACGTCGTCAGTCCCAACGCACAGGCCCCGCCCAGTTTCAGCAAATCTCTTCTGCTGCTTTCCATCACTTAGTCTCCTTCGGCTCCTTGGGCTCAATGTGACAGGTCCAGCAATAGGGAACGGCGCCCAGCTGCAATCCTGCATACACATGACATGCGTCACAGAACTGGCTCTTGTTGGAGTGACATTTCATGCACTCGTTTTGGAGGCTCATGTTGTACTGCTTGCCGTCGGCGGCCACGTAAACCCTGTGACCGTTTCGGACCACCTCCGTCCGCCACTCGTTGAGGACCTGCATGTGCCCTGTGCGCATCTCACCCTTGGGCAACACACACTGCTTTTCAGTCATCTGCTGGATAACCGGTGTGTCGAGCTTGATTTCGGGCGGGGGAGAGGCCTTCCCCCCGTTGTAGAAGACGGGGAACAGGGCGACTCCCACAAAGATGATCAAGCCAATGATGATGGGTTTACCATTATATATCTTCATCGTCACCGTCCTCCGTCTCCTCGAAGCCCAGCAGAGGCTCACCGCGCAGGTCCGTGGTCCTCTCCGTCTCCCCTTCCATGATGAGGGCGTTGGCCACCAGTTCGTGGACACCCGTCACATTGACACCCGGGACCCAGTAATTCATGAGAGGCGGCAGCACCGCGCGGTCGATGGCGCAGATGCAGGCGAGCATGTTCACTCCGTGCTTCTCATGGACGTATTTCACGGCGTTGGCCCTGGGGAGCCCCCCCCGCATGCGCATTTCCATGTACTCGTCCGTATTGAGTCCTGCACCGCCGCCGCAACAGAAAGTCTGTTCCCGGATGGTGTTGGGCGGCATCTCGAAGAAGTTGTTGCATACATTCTTGATGATGTAGCGGGGTTCCTCCAACAGGCCCATTCCTCTGGCTGGGTTGCATGAATCGTGGAAGGTCACCCGGTGATGGTCGTTTCTGCTGGGATCCAGCTTGAGCTTTCCATTGCGGATGAGGTCCGCAGTGAACTCGGTGATATGGACCATCTTAGTGGACCGGGCATTCTCGAAGACCGTGCCCGTGAAGGGAGATTTAGGAACCTCCAGGAAATCGGCTGGACCGTTCATGGTGTCCATGTACTGGTTGATGACCCGCCACATGTGCCCACACTCACCCCCCAGGATCCACTTCACCCCCAGACGCTTGGCCTCGGCGTACATCTTGGCGTTGAGACGCTTCATCATCTCATGGGAGGTGAAGAAACCGAAATTACCCCCCTCCGACGCGTAGGTGCTCCAAGTGTAGTCGAGACCGATTTCGTGGAAGAGCATGAGATAGCCCATGAGGGTGTAAGTACCGGGGTCGGCAAACACGTCTCCCGACGGGGTGATGAACAGGACCTCGGCCCCCTTCCGGTTGAAGGTCGGTTCCACCCGCACCCCGTTGACGGCCTCGATCTCGTCCACGAAGAACTCGATCATGTCCTTGTAGGCATGGGGCTGGATCCCCAGGTGATTTCCGGTCTGGTAACAGTTGGCCACCGGTCCGGCGATCCAGTCGATGTTCAAACCCAGAAGGTTCAGCAGTTCCCGTCCGATGATGGTGATTTCCGCCGTGTCGATGCCGTAGGGGCAGAAAACGGAGCAACGGCGGCACTCGGTGCACTGAAAGAAGTAATACCACCACTCTTTGAGGACTTGCAGCGTCATTTCTCTGCCGCCGGCGATCTTTCCGAAGATTCTCCCCGCCGTGGTGAAATCCTTGCGGTACACCGATCGAAGGAGCTCCGCCCGGAGGACGGGCATGTTCTTGGGATCGCCCGAGCCGATGTAAAAATGGCATTTGTCGGCACACGCGCCGCAGCGCACGCAGATATCCATGAAAACCTTGAGGGTGCGGAAGCGTTCCAGCCTCTCCCTCAAGCCATCCATGACGATTTCCTTCCAGTTGTCCGGAAGCTTCCAATCCTCGTCCGTGGGGGACCACTCTCTGGGGTTGGGAAGCCCCACCACTTCCAGGTTTTTGGGCTTTCCGCCATAGCACCAGGTTCCCGGCCTGAACTCGACGGGAGTCTCCATCCAGGGCGTCTGGGGAATGCTGTGACCCAGGGGCAACTCACTTGCTTTAGGGATCTTAGCCATCGCTGTCTCTACTCCTTCTCCACGGGTAATCCGGCTTCTATCATCTTCTCCCTGAAGTGGTCCTCGTATTCTTCGTACGTGTGGGTCTTCACGGGATAGTTCCACGGGTTGACGTGCCTGACCATGCGGCTGTCGTTGGGAAGATTCCTCGTGGGGCTGAGGAAGACCCCGCCCAGGTGCATGAGCTTGCTGAACGGAAAGTAGAACAAGAGCGTGCTCACGAGGAAAAGATGCAGGTAAAAGAGGACTCCGATCCCGTCCGGGGCCGTGGGATGAAAGGTCACGAGACCGATGGCCAACTCCTTGATCTTAAGAAGGTCCACCTTGGTGAAATAGCGCATGAGGACACCCGTGATCCCGATGGCCAGGAAAAGAAAAAGGGGAAAATAGTCGGCCGGCAGAGAAATGTAGCGCAACTGGGGGATGATGACGCGCCGGATGAAAAGATACGTGACCGCCGCAAGAAAGAGGAGGTCGGTGAGATAGAGGCCGGGGAGACCCAGCTGTAGAAACGCATCCACTCTCTCGGTGGTGTGTACGAGGCCCGGCACCGGTTCCGTGAAAAAGCGCAGATGCCTCACCAGAATAACGAGAAATGACCAGTGAAACACCAAAGCTGCCAACCAGAGCCACTTCTCCCAATGATAGGTGATCTTGGGACCTTCGTGGAGCTCCATCTTCGTGTTCCGGAAAAGAGACCGGAAGACGAGGATCTCCAGGGCCATGCGGACGAAAACCCCCCACTTGGTGGAAGGGTTGTCGAACTTGTTGGGTTTGATCCAGGGCAACGAGTGTTGCTGCCCTGCAGTGGTAGGAATGCGGAAGGGCACAGGGGATCGTGCCCAGCCAATCACCCGGTAGATGAAACCGGCGATGAAAGTGAAGATGGCGATGTAGGGAACGATGACCCCAAAGACATAGTTCAGCCCAGCCACCTGCACTCCCAGGAATGCAACCAGAACGAGCGCGACGACTGCCATTAAGGAAAACTGTATGCCCATGTAACAATCCCTCGTTTCAAGGTGTTAGGAAGTTAGGTGATCATGTGTTTCCAGGGTCGGGGTCAATCTTGGTGTCCGGCAGTTCGACCACCAGATTCGCTCTCTTCAGCAGCCTGAAAGACTGGTTCTTGACCTCGTTCACCCTGTTTTCATAAATTGTTTCGCGGCATTTCATGTAGATGTCGAAGGCGAGAAGAGCGATTCGGTCCACTCGGGAATCCCATGTCTCCAGTTCCGCCGTCGATACCCGATTCTCCATGATGTCCTCACGCAGGGAGTCCCGGAGGATCCATTTCAAGTGGAGGACAAACGCGATAGCCTGAGAAGGAGTGAAAGACTGAACAGCCCGGATCCGGATGATGCTGTCCAGGGGTGCGCTGATGCTGTCTTCGCCCGAACCCTGGAGGAATCCTTCGAGAACGGCTTCCATTCCCCGGCGTATCGTGTGCCCTACGGGATTGGCGAACTGATTCGGTTCCCTTTTCATGAACCGTGCTGTTTCGGGAGGATAGGTGCTCAGAAGGTGTTCATACCAGCTACGCAAAATGACGCCCTTGCTCTTCAACATTCGCTCTTTGAGATCCATTGTCATCAGCCTAGGCGCCTCCCTAGAAGGTTACCCCAATAAAACGCATCAAAGCACAAACGACCGGTCAATGCCCTGCTATCCCCCCTCTCACTCAGAAAAATGCCGTCATCAAAACCCTGCCGATATCTCCTGGATGAAGTCAATCCGTCAACCGATTGACTCAACGCAAAAAATTATTTTATAAATTTTGGAATACTGGTGCTTTAAACTAAACTGACAGGCCGTGTCAAGTTGGAAAGAAACGCCGGTGAGGGAGGGCTTTTTTGCCCCTCCACGGCTGCGTCTTCTGTTCAAGCTGCTGGAAGGAAATGCCAATATGCTGAAATATCATGGTATTCATCATCTCGCCATGGCGACCAACAACATGGACAAGACGATCCGTTTCTGGAGAGACCTGCTGGGCATGCGACTGGTGGCGGGACTCGGCAAGCCCGGCTCCAGGCAGTATTTCTTCGAGATATCCCAGAGCAGTCTCCTGGGGTTTTTCGAATGGACGACGGTAGAACCGGTTCCCGAGAAGGATCACGGCTATCCTGCCTATGGGCCGCTGGTTTTTGATCATGTCTCCTTTCAGTTGGAATCGCCCGAATTCCTCTGGTCTTTGCGGGAAAAATTGGACGCGGCCGGTTTTTGGGTTTCTGAAATCATCGATCACGGTTTCATTCATTCCCTGTACTCGTTTGACCCCAACGGCATCGCCATCGAATTCAGCTGCCCCGTGGAAACGGTGGATTTGCGCGGACATCCCATGATGCTTGATACCCGGCCCACGCCTGTCACCCTGGAAGGCCCGGAACCCCAGGCCGGGAAATGGCTTTCCGCCGAGAAACCACCTCCCCTTGAGGAGCGGAGGGTTTATCCGGGAGAGGGGCTCGAGTTCACTCAGGGAACGCGGAAAAACTGGTGGGATCGTCCCTGAAGGCGGGTGGAAACCCACCTGGCTGTGCAACACCATTCCAGCCTGAGGAGGTCCATCGGCGAACAACCCCCTTTTCTGGAGAGCCTGCCCCTCTCCTTCAGTCCGATTCCAGGAAACGCTCCGCGAGCAGTCGTGCGATGAGGGGGGCGTTGCCTCCAGCCCTGTTGTTCACGACGACGTGGACCCGCACTCCCTGGCTGATTGCAGCTTTCACGATAGCTACCGTGTCGTCGATCATCTTGGGCTGGAGCATACCCTCCACAAGCTTGTCGAAAGGGTAGGCCGCGGCGTAAGCCTCTTCGTAACGGGTGCCGGCAGGGGTGAGGAGGCGGACAACCAGCCGTCCTCCGGCATTGAGCACGCGTCTGCCTACCTTGGCGAACTGCCGATCCAGGGGGGGCAGCCAGGTCCAGTGGGAGAGCACCTGCCCGACCCCGTGTTTTTCCAGGACAGTGAAGACAGGTTTGGAAAGGTAAGAATCAGTGCGCAGTTCCAGGTGGTATCGGGAGTCCGCGGGGATGCTGCCGAAAAAGGCGTCGAACGCCTCAGCCACTGCGTCCGGTGTCATGCGTTCCTGCTTCCTGTGATATTCCTGCTCGAAGATCATGCCTTCCAGGTGGCTTCCCAAGAGCGCCACAGCAGGTTCGAAAAACCGGTTTGTGAAAACATCCGGGTCCAGAAAATCGGGGTTCTCGACATGGCTTCCGCCGCGAGAGATTTTCCGTGCGCAGATGACTTGGGGCACCTTGAGCAAAAGGCGGTCTTCCGGTGCAAGGTGACGGCGATAGCCTTCCAGGACTCGATGGCTCTGCGTCGGGTTGCCCTCAGCGTCCAGAAGGAGCTGGTAAAAGGTGAAGTCGATTTCCAGGGTCCGGAAATGGTCGAAGTATTCCGAGACGCTCTCCAGCGGCAGCACGTCTTCGCGGTAGGTATGGCCTGAGAAGGCTTTCGTGCGGGTCGCAACACGTTTTTCGAAGCGCTCCCTGGAGTAAATCTGCCCCATCCACGCAGCATAGCGGTCACTCGCCGTTCCCAGAAAGACCTGGGGATGGAGGCCCCGAAAGCGGAAGTTCTCCGGGTCGAAATCAACCGGCCGCTGACTCATGGTTGCCTCCTCCCCTTTATCTCGCCATCGCAAGTTCTGAGGCATCCGTGGTGATGCACACAGACAGGCGGCGGGCCGCCCTCTCATTTCTTTGCAGTCCTGCTCTGGTCGAGCCGGTCTTGCAGGTGACGGATGCTGCGAGTGAGCTGGTACCGGCCGTCGGCAAAAACACCGTAGTCCCCTCCCCCCCCCATGGCGGATGCGAAGCGGACGCTATTTGCGTAAAAGAGCCAGGAATCGCTCCAAACGCGTTCGATATACTCGTCGAAGGGATTCCCTCCCGTCCGGATCCCGGCGGCGAGCCCCCGTTTCCAGAGTTCCTCCATGATGCCCGTGCCAGCGAGGATGCTCCTGTTGCTTTCCGCGATGGTGTTGACAAATCGCTCCCAGTGACCGTCCACCCAGCTCTGGTGATGGCACGCGAGGCAGCTTGCCTGCATCTGCTTCCGGGCTGCAGCCCGCTCCTTTTCGTCCAGGAGGAACGGGTCTGCGCTTCCACCTGAGAAATCGGTCGGCAGGGCGAGACCTTCCTTGTTGCGGATGATGGTCGTGTCCGGTTCTCTGGGGTGTGCGTGGGCGTAGATGAGGCCGAAGATGCGCCATGGAAGGCGATCCTTCACCTCATGACTCCGCTTCACCACCAGGGTGCCCTCCGTATTCACGAGCAGGCTCATGTGACATGCGGCGCATGTGGGTGCGGTAAAATCCTTTCCCACCGTCCACGGGACGTTGGCAAAGTTCCAATCCTTGTGGAGGGAGGAAAAAATATTGCCGTGCTTGCTGGCCTCGTAGACCTTATTGGCCGGAACGTCGGGCCCCACATGGCATTCCTTGCAGGTGTATGGTTTCCTTGCCATTTCGATGGAGAACTGATGACGGGTGTGGCAGGCGGCACAGGAACCCCTGCTCCCGTCCAGGTTGATCCGTCCGACGCCCTGGTTGGGCCAGCCGGAGATCACCGGGAAGGTCATTTCCCCCATTTCCGTGTCGCGGGTTACGGTGCCCGTAACGGAGAGCTTCGTTCCGTGGCAGTACAGGCAGGACTCGGCTTCCGTCAGGGGGGTGGAGGGTTTCGTTCCCATTTTGCCCTTTTCGAACACGGGGGTCTCGTTGACGGCCCGCACCAGCAGCTGGTAAACATCGTTATTCACGAGGTTTCCGTACGCATGGGCCATGAGGTTCCGATCGTACTGCTCCGCCTCCTGGGCGTGACAGGCCGTGCAGTCCCTAGGACTCACCACCACATGGATGTCGTATCCGTTGTGGTCGAAGGTGTCCGGGTGGGATTTGGGGTTGAGTGTGTGGCATTCGGCACAGCCCACCACGTGGTTGCTCAGATTCTCCGGCACCGCCTGGCTGCTCACTTTCTTTGCGAATCCGGTCACTTGCAAGGCCTGTCCCGGCGTGACGGACCCATGGCGGCTCTTTTTCCAACTCTCCACGATGCCCGGGTGAATGGTCGCGTGACAGCCCAGGCACTCCTCCGTGGCTGCACTCAGGGAGGGCTCTCCCCGAGCTTCGGTCAGGCCGAAACAGACGATCAATGCGGCCCATGCGATGGCAAACAGCACTTTCATGTATTCCCTTCCTTGCTGCAACGGTCCAGACAATTCCTCGTTCTGTGTGACATGTTGGGATGCTCCCGAGACATGCCGCGCCCGTCAGCCACCTGGCGCAACAGAGGGGAGCGGCATGGACCCCTTGGCCCGGGTCCCTTGGGCTCATGCAAAATCGCTTAGCAGAAAAACCCGTGCCTGTCCATAAAACGACGAGGAAGTTGACGCCAATGAACCGCAATGACTGTGTACGAACTCAATACAGAGGGAAACACCTGCGATGAAATCGTTGTAGTAGCGGGGGGACGATGGATGGGAGCGGAGAATCGGCGGAAAGGTTCGGTGTGAAAGTTCCGGATGGGAAGCGGGGCAGGAAGTGCCGGTTCAGCCTTACGGCATCGAACTGGGAAGAGCACGAACAGATTGGAGGGGCTCAGGGTATCGGCGGCCGCGAAAATATTCCTTGACAGGCCTGTAAGGCTGTGTTTCAAGTTTTTATGAGAGCCAGCGAATTCCTAACCTCTCATCTATTCATCTTCTGTTTTTTTGTTCAGGTGCTCGCAGGAGCGTAAAAGGGAACCCCGTGTGATTCGGGGACGGACCCGCCGCTGTGATCCTGCCCTTTCCCACCGGTGGAGAGGGAACCTCCCTGCAATGAATGCCACTGTTCCGTGGAACGGAGTGGGAAGGCTGCGGGGAGAAGGGGAGAGTCAGAAGACCTGCCTGGACAATCAGGTCGCTTTCGTGGCAGGGTGAGGCCTGAAGGATCTGAGGATATAAAGGGAGTCCCGGGTCGGATTGTTTCCGAGCCGGGATTTTTTATTGCCGCCTTCGATGGCGGGATCCGCGGGTTCAGATCTTCATGGTCTTCTCCGGGACGCACAGACTTCTTCTGGAGGATGGGATCATGAAGAGAGCGCCGTGTGTTGCGATTTGTTGTGCATGGATGGTTTGTTGGGGAATTCCCCTTCTCGGTCATGGTCAAGAGCTGGGGACAAAGGAGTGGACTTCCCCTCAGGAGGCCAAGGAGGCAAACCCCGAAACCGAGAGTCTCGAACCCGTGGTGGTCACCGCCACGCGACTGGAGGAACCGGTATCCCAGGCGACCAAGAGCATCGGAGTGGTGACGGCCGCAGACCGGAACGAACAGCAGCAGTATTTCCTTCCCCAACTCCTTGATGACGAACCGGGGGTCTTCACCATTCGCAACGGGGGCCCCGGTCAGTTTTCCTCGATAAGCATCCGGGGTGCCGGAACCCAGCACACCCAGTTCCAATACAACGGCTTTCCCCTGAGAGATGCGGCCGATACCCAGAGCACTCTCCAGTACCTCCTTCAGGATCTTTACAGCGGAAGCAATCTGAAACAGGTGGAAATCCTCAAGGGAACTCAGAGCACCCTCTACGGCTCCCAGGCCATGGGCGGGGTGGTCAACATCATCCCGCAGAAGTGGAAAAGGGGCTTCGGCTGTGAGTTCCGCAGCGAAGTGGGCGATCACAACACGTTCCTGGAAAACGGCCGCGTCTACTACGGGCAGGATCGTTTCTACCTGGACATCAATCCGTTGTTCGTCCACACGGACGGGGACAGAAACGGGGGGCGTCACGACTATTTCTACGACAATCTCGGATTCCTTGGTGGGGCCGGCGTGAAATTCGGGCCGGGGATGGCCCTCGAGTTCAGCTCCCTCTACTACGATTCGGATCTCGCCATGAGTGAGGTCGTGCCCGGTCTCGATTCGAGAGGGCGACTCATCAAGAACCTCGCAGACCCCCATGCTCACCGGGAAGGGCTCCTGCAGCAATACGGGCTGTCTTTCACCCACGAAGTGAACCCCTGCTGGGACTACCGGCTGAAAGGGGCATACACTGGCACCGAGCGACACTACTTCTGGTCGGACAATCGGGGTGACCAGTCCGACTACGACGGATCGACCAACTACCTGGAGATGCAGCACAATATCCATACCACCCCCTGGCTCACCCTGGTGGTGGGGGCAAACTATGAGCATGCGTATTACGATGGCCGGGAACCTCTGGACCCCTTCTTCGGTGACTACACGCCAGTTTCATTCGAAGAGGACTGGGACGTGTGGGATATCTTCGGAGGAGCCAACGTCAAGCTATTCGACGAGTCGCTCCTGATTTCCGGAGGGGGGCGTTACAACCACCATCAAGTGTTCGACCCAAAATTCGTGGGGGAGGCTTCTGCGGCTTATCTTTTCAAGCCATGGGGCACCAAGATCCATGCGGCGTTCGGCACCGGTTACCGAACCCCCTCCCTTTACGAGACGTACGGCGGTTACCTTTTCCTGGGGAGGCTCGTCACCATCGGCAACCAGGATCTCAAGCCCGAGGAGAGCACGAGCTTCGAGGCGGGGATCGACCAGTCCTTCTTCAACGACAAAATCACCCTAGGATTCACCTGGTTCCACACGGACTTCGAAGATCTCATCATTTTCGACGGCTTTGAAAACAAGTACATGAACGCTTCCCAGGCGAAGTCCGAGGGCTTTGAAACCTACGTGGGGTTCAAGCCTTTCAGCTGCCTGCGTTTCCATACCGCCTACACCTATGTGGATGCCCAGTACGAAGACTTCAGGGGCGAACGGTGGGTGCGTAGGGAATACCTGCCCAAGCACAAGGTGAGCACGACAGCGACCATCGTTCCCCTCGAGCCCTTGACGGTAGCCCTTCGCCTCAACTGGCTGGACACGAAGATCGTGCCTCTCTACGACCCCTTCTTCAATCGGGTGCGGTGGAAGGAGCCGAGCCGTTGGACGGTGGATGCATCCCTGACCTACCGGTTCTATAAGGAATGTGAACTCTGGGTGAGGGCTGAAAACCTCTTCGACACCCATTATTCCGAGAGCGGCTACACCATGCCCGGCCAGTGGTTTTACGGCGGTGTGAAATTCAGATTTTGACCACGGCTGGATGAGGCGGCAAAGAGAATACCGAAAGATGGCGAAAAACCGTGCCGGGCAAATCCGGGTCTTCCCTCAAACCCGACCTCTGCTTTGCAGGGGGGAATGCTGCCGGGGCGAGCTTTTCGTCACGAAATCGTAACATCGATTTCTCTGATCAGTCATCAAACTACAGAAGGACGCGTGTAAAATCGATTTGCTCCGGGTCTTCCCGAAGCACTGCACTGTGCGACACGTCTGGGCCGGAGTTTCATCGAAGAAATGCACGACGATAAGGTGCCGTAAGGCTCAATGGGGAATCCCGTTGGATTCGGGAGCGGTCCCGCCGCTGTAAACGGGGACGAAAGCCGATCACGCCACTGGACAATTCCGGGAAGGCCGGGCGATTAGGACGATCCGTAAGCCAGAAGACCCGCCTTTTCGTCGCATGGGCAGCACGGCGATGTTCTGCCCGATGCAGCGATTGTTCAAGAGGGACCAAGCGAAACTGGGTGCGATCCTGGGAGCTTGGTCCTTTTTTTCTCCCCCGGCCGTCCCTGCGGGCTCTGGAATCCAGAGGACAGCCGGATGCCGGGTCGCCCGGAGCGACTGCGGTCCTTGTCCACGTGGGCGAAGCGGATTCATAGGCGATCCGGCTCAACAGGTTTCACATCGGAGGGTCTCGGTGCACTCCCTAGACATCTTGACCGCGAACGGCATGTATTGCGGAATCCCCACTATTGATTTGCAGGCTCTGTCCTCCTCTTTTCATGTAGCCTCGTTTCCCGAAGGATATCCCCTCGCGTGTTCGGGACGGCGCGTGGATCACATCGGGGTCTTGATCTCCGGGTCGGTGGAGTTGAGGACAAAGGAAAGATTGGGCCATTCCATCCCGTTCGAGATCCTGGGTGCGGGTGAGTTTTTTGGAGAAATGGCCGCCTTGGACGACGGGTTTTCCCTTTACGACATGGAATCCGTTACGTCCCTGAGAGCCCTTGTTCAGCCGCGATTCACCTTCCTGGAGCACCTCAAGCGACACATGGCACTGGAGCGAAACGCATACCAGTTGAATGCCCGGAGGCTCCAAAAGCTTTGCCGGGCTCTCACCGGGGGGGATCGTCCCCCGGCTGTCGAGAAGGGAGACCGGGATCAGAACCACATCATGGCGAGAGTCCTTAGTTTCATCGATGAAAACTACCAGGATCCCATAGCGTTGGATGACCTATGCCGTATCGGAAACATGAGCAAGTTTCACTTTATTAGGAAATTCAAGGAAATAACAGGCCTGTCCTTCAAGGAATACCTCAACCGCAAGCGAGTGGAGGAGGCAAAGGTGCTCATGACCCGCGACGGTTTGAATATCTCCCAAGCCTGTTACGCAGTCGGATTCGGCGACCTTTCCTATTTCGGCAGGGTGTTCAGAAAGATCGAGGGAAAGAGTCCCTCCCAGTTCAGAAGAATCCGAAGGGGTTACTCGTGTCCTTGAGGAACGGTTGAATGGTGAAGAGGAGCAATTCTGTCCTAATTCTTAGCAATTCAGTCCGAGAATTGCCTCATCTCCTCAGTTAATATGCGTTCATTGAATCCCAAGGGGTGGGAAACGCCTCGTAGCGTTCTCGGCGCGAAAAACCTTCGGGGTCCTGCGCGGGTGCAAGGGTCGATGAAAAGGGAGTGGCTCATGAAAGGACTTCTCGTTTCCCTGTGGAGGGATGAATCGGGCGTGACGGCGATCGAATACGGATTGATCGCCGGGTTGATGGCCGCGTTGCTTATCGGTGCCCTCAGCGGATTCGGAGACAAGCTGTCGGATCTCTTTTCCGCCATGAGTGAAAAACTCGGCTCCAGTGCCGACAAAATCAGGCAGTCGGGGTCGACGGAGCCGTAGTTCGGCCGATTCCGCCCTCTGTTCCGGTGTAAGCCGGAGAGGATGAACTGGTCTCCTGCAACGGAGTATGTGGTTCCATGCGGGGTGGTTTATCCAGGCGGATCAGCCGGTTTGCACGAGGCCGGTCTTCAGTCGGGCTGTCGTCTTTGCAGGAGTTCCGGAAGCGTTGGAAATCCATGAATGGGTAGTGTCATTCCTGGTGGCGGCAGCGGTTTTTGCCGACCTCCGCCACCATCGGATCCCAAACTGCCTGACCGTTGCGGGAGCTTTGGGAGGGGTGGCCGTGAACGTCCTCGCGCATGGCCCTGCAGAGGGCTTCAGGCTTGCGGTTGCCGGGCTTGCCATGGGAGTGCTCGTGTCTCTTCCTTTCTTCGCCCTGGGAGGCATGGGGGGAGGGGATGTGAAGCTGCTGGGTTCCATAGGGGCCTTTCTCGGGCCCAGGCGGGTATTCGGCGTATTCCTCTTTGCGGCCCTGGCCGGTGGGATTTTGAGTCTCTTCCTCCTGTTGATTGGAGGCAGGTTTTCCGGTTTCAGAAAGGTGCTGGGGGATTTGATCCAGTTCACCTTGGCCGGGGGAAGAGTGGAACCGGAAAAGGACGGCGTGGCTCTTCGCTATTCCCTCCCCATCGCTGCCGGCGCCTTTTTCGAGTTTATCCTGGGAGGTCTTCTTTGGGAGCCATGAGGAGAGGGCCCGAGGGTGAAAGAGGGGGGTCCGCCGTTGAGTTCGCACTGGTTTTGCCCGTGCTGATGCTGATCCTTTTCGCGATTCTGGAATACGGGTGGTACATGACGCATCAGCTCACCCTGGCCAACGCAGTGGCAGCAGGCGCACGGGCGGGTGTGAAAGTGAGGGACTGGGATCCGGAAAACCCTGGAGATCCGGAGGAAGAGGCGCGGCGGGTGGTGCGGGAGGGCTTCTGGCTTTTCGATCTGCCCGAAGGAAACATCCAGACGGATGCGGAGGTCCGGTTGGGCCCATCGGGTGCGCGCATGCTGGAGGTGAAGGTGGTGGATCTCTCCTTCCGGTCCCTCACCGGCTACCTTCCCGATTCTCTGCTGCCCAGACGCTTGAGTGCCAAGTCGCTGTCCGCTTTTCCTTAGGAGCGTGCCGAAAAAGGCTCCAATTCCGACGTTTCGTCATTCCCGCGAAGGGGGAATCCGGATTTGATTTTGATGAGGTTTCCGGCCCCCGTCCTCGGAGGGGCGACAATACGGGTTCCACTTTTTGGACACCCTCTCAGAGAACCGTAATGGGGGAGGAACAATGCGTGGCGTTCGGGGACTCGTGGTATTGGGCATCGCGCTCCTTCTGGGTTTGGTGGCGGCCAAGGCCGTTCTCGTTTACCTGGATGGCTCCAAACCCCAAAAGGCGGCACAACCCGTTGCGGCGGCGAGGCACGAAACACCGGCCGATGATGTGGCCTTCACCGATTCCATTCCTGCCGGTATGCGTGCGGTAAGCATCAAGGTGGATGAGGTGACCGGTGTGTCCAGGAAAGTCCAGAAGGGCGATTGGGTGGATGTGCTGGCGACCACTTCCCTTCCCGGTGCTCAGGATGCGGGGGTTGCGCGGGTCGTGCTCGAGCGGGTTCGGGTCATGGATGTGACGGGGGACAAGTCGGAACGGACTCAGAGCAAGATCAAGGGGAACCGAGACTGGATCGTGACCCTTTTGGTCACCCCCGAGCAGGGGGCATCCCTTGTGGCAGCGGCCTCTCTGGCGAAGATCAGCCTCTTGGCCAGGCACGGCGGGGACAGCGACCCCCAAAGCTTCCGGGAAGTCGCCTTCAGCCAGGAGAAGGGAGCAGTGCCTCTTCACAGGCCCGAGAACAACATGGGGGATTGGATCCGTCCCGGCATGAGAGCGGTCACGGTAGCCGTGCAGGATACGGACGGGATTTGTGGCGCCTTGAGGCGCGGGGATCGCGTGGACGTGATCGTGACCTGTCCCATCAGCAAGTTCGCCAGTGGCGGCGACGTCTCTGCGGGGGCTCAAGGGGTGGTTACCGAGTTCGCCATGCGTTCGGTCACTCTCCTGCAAAATGTGGAAGTGATGGCCAATGAGAGAAGCCTCGAGGTGAGTGCCGGCGAAAACCAGCCGGTGAGCCGGGTCACCATCCAGGTGACGCCGCAGGAGGCGGAGAAACTGGCGGTTGTCATGGACGCCACCGGAAAGAGTCTCCTTCGGCTGGCCGCGAGGAACTCCAGGGACACGGAGCGGGTCGGCACACCCGGTCAGAATCTGGCCGAACTCCTGACCATGAAGAGGGAATACAGCCGGATCGAAGTGTACAAGGGGACGAAAGCGCAGGTGAAACCCTTTTTCCATTAGTCGGGACCCATGAGTCCCCCCTCTGCTGCCTTCACACGCAACCCATTCCCATGTGAACCCAGGGTCGTGGCGATTCCCCCGGGCACTTGCCGAATTCCCCATCCCGGGGGAGACTGTGGGCCGGCGGAAGGATCGGGCATGGACCATGAACAGTGAGGAACCCTTCTCCCGCCGGGAGACAGACGGAGGGACGGTTCCCCCCCTTTGGAGACCAAACCAACAGGGAGACGCTTCAACGTGAATCTTCCGGCGTGTATGCTTTTGGCTCTTCTGATGACGATTCCCGGGGGAATCGTTCATGCGGCGAACTGCTCCGATTTCGCGAGCACCGGATGCAAGGTCGTCATCGCTCCGCACATGTCTTTCGTCAAGAGCACGACCGCTCCCATCACGCGGATCGCTGTGGCGGACCCGACGTTGGCCGACGCCGAGCTCCTCACGCCGACCCAGGTGCTCATCGTCGCCCAGGAGAAGCTGGGGACCACGTCCCTCATTCTGTGGCATGGCGACAGTCAAGCGGATGTGTACGAGATCGAGGTGAGGCTTCAAGAGAAGGTGTGGAACGAAATCCGGGATGCCCTCCGGCGCCTCGTCCCTGATGCGAGGGTGAAAGTCGAACGCGTAGGCGACGGGGTGGTGTTGGACGGGACGGTGGAAAGCCAGAGGGACCTGGAGCGGGTTTTGGAGATTGTCAAAGGTCTCACGCCCAATTTCACCAATCTGCTCTCTGTGAGGGGATCGCAGCAGATCCAACTGGAGGTGAAGATCGCGGAGGTTTCCCGCTCCGGCATCAAGGAGATCGGCTTGGGATTTCTCCTGGACAAGGACTGGAAAGTGGCCGTTTTTCCGGCGGGGACCGCGGCCGGGAGCCTCAACGCCGTTCGTGAGAGGGGTGCCGAGACGTCGACCTCGAACACCGACACCATTCTCTCCTCCCTGGGTTCGGCCGCCATTTTGTCGTCCCCTTACAGTTCCGCCTTCCAGGTGCTGGCGCACGGGGTCGAGGACGACCTACTGGGTCTCATCAGCCTCCTCAAGGGACAAGGGCTTTCCAGGTTGCTGGCCAGCCCCACGCTGGTCACCATGAGCGGCCAGCAGGCCCAGTTCCTGGTGGGAGGTGAATACCCCTACCCGGTGACCGACGAAAACGGCAATGTGAACATTCAGTTCAAGCAATTCGGGATCTTGCTTCGATTCACTCCCTACCTTGTGGGGGATGAAACCATCACCCTCGCCGTGGAGCCGGAAGTGAGCGCCCTGGATTACAGTGTCCTCGCCATATCCGGAGGCACGGGCGTTCCCGGCCTCACCACGCGGCGCGGGCAGACCACCCTTCAGCTCAAAGACGGCCAGACCTTCGCCATGGCCGGCCTCCTCAAGGAGGAGACCCGTTCCGCCGTGAGCAAGATCCCGTTGCTTGGGGACATTCCTGTTCTGGGTGCCCTGTTCACCAGCAAGGAGTTCCAGAACAACGAAACGGAATTGATCATCGTGGTGAAGCCGCGGATCGTTCGAGCCCTGAACCCCCAGGAAGTTCCTTCCCTGCCCGGGGAAACCATGGCGAGGGAAGTGACGGACCTGGATTTCTTCCTTCTGAATCGCGCGGAGCCAAGACAGGCGGCTCATGGGAATGGCAAGACCGTGCGAGTGCCGAGGTTCATCGGGCAAATCGGGTTCACGCGGTGAAAAAGGTCGGGCCGGGATCAGCCTCCGCCCCGGTGATCCCGTCTCCCGTCAGAGGGAGCATGCACAGCAGTCCCCGCGAGGGGCTGGAACAGGATTTGAACAAAAGAAGGGGAGTCGAGTGTCCAGGCAGTCCGCCACCCTCAAGGGCATGTTTGTCGGCAGGAAGGACGGGATCTTGGAACGGTTTGCCGCGGAGGTGCGGCCGGTGGTGGAAATCACCGAGTGGCAGACAGACCCCTCCCGGGGCTACGGCGCCATCCGGAGTGCGCCGCCGCCCGTCGTCTTTGTGGACCTTGCCGACGACCCGTTCACCCGCCTCAATCTCGCGAGCCGCATTGTGAAGGCCGCCCCCTCGACGCTCGTTTTCACCGTGTGCTCCACCAAGTCCCCGGACCTTATATTGGAGGCCTTTCGCGTTGGGGTGGCCGATTTCCTCGTTTGGCCCGGGGATGAGGGTCAGGCGGGTACGGCGGTCCGGCGTGCGGTGGAGAAGCTTGGAGCCCGACGTTCCAAGGGGGAAGTGTACTCCATCTTCAGCATGAAGGGCGGGCAGGGGGTCACCACCGTCGCCCTCAACCTCGTGGACCACATCCGGCAGCTAACGGGGGAAAAGGTGCTGTTGTTCGACCTCAACCTCTATGCGGGACAAGCGGGGACATTCCTCGACACGGGCGCCGCATACACGCCGTTCGATCTCCAGAGGGACCTCAAGCGGCTGGACCAGGATCTCCTCTTCTCCTCTCTCTTGAAGCACGAAAGGGGTTTTTACCTTCTTCCCTGTCCTGAAGAGATCAGCGATGCCGATCGGATCGCCCGGGACGACGTCGCCCGAATGCTCGAGGTCCTCACGACCTTCATGCATTACATCGTGCTGGACCTCCCCCATGATTTCTCCGGAAAGACCCTGGCCGCCCTGGAGGCATCCGACGCCGTCCTTCTGGTGTTTCAGCAGGATCTTGCAGCGGTCAAACTCACCCTGAGGGTGCTGCAGTTCTTCGATGAATCGGGGTACGGGAAGGACAAGGTGCGTCTGGTTCTCAACCGTTACAACCAGAAAGCATACCTGGATGTGGAGGACCTCTCCAAGGTTTTGCACCAGCCTGTCTTCGGCACCCTGGATAACGATTACGACGGGGTCATGGAGAGCCTCACCAAGGGGAAAACCGTGGACATGGTTGTGGAAAACAGCCCGTTCAATGTCCAGGTCAGGGCCTTGGCAGGCAGGCTCACGGGAGTGCCCGTGGTGGAACCTCTGAAGCCCTTTTGGCGGCGCACGATCGAGCGCTGTCTTCCAGGGTCAAACGGCAAGAGGTGAGGGGAAAGCCCATGAAACTCAGTGAGAGCCTGAAAGACGGTCGATCCGCCTCCGTGGAAGAGGTGCGGGATGAGGCCGACGAGCAGGTCGACCTGAGCACTTACAATGCCGTCAAGTCCATGGTGCATCTGCGTCTCGTGGAGCAGCTCGACCTCACCTCCATCACCAACCTGCCCCGGGACGCACTGGCCGAAGCGGTCCGGGAGACGCTGAAGGAGATCACCAGTACCGAGTACCTCCCCTTGAACCAGACCGAACGGTCCCTGCTGGTTTCCGACCTCATGAACGAAATCATGGGGCTGGGACCCCTGGAGCCGCTCATGGCCGACCCTACGGTGCAGGACATCCTGGTGAACGGCCATGCCGCGGTCTACGTGGAAAGAAACGGTCTCCTGAAACTCACTCCCGTTCGGTTTCGGGACGACGACCATCTCATGCAGGTGATCGACCGAATCGTGTCAGCGGTGGGAAGAAGAGTGGACGAATCGTCCCCCATGGTGGACGCCCGACTTCCCGACGGATCGCGGGTGAACGTCATCATTCCTCCCCTTTCCCTCAAGGGTCCGGTCGTCTCCATCCGCAAGTTCGCCCACCAGGTCCTCACCATGCGGACCCTCGTGGAAATGGGGAGCCTCACCTCGGAGATGCACGAATACATGCGGGCGGCCGTCAGAGCCAAACTCAACATTCTCATCTCCGGTGGAACGGGTGTCGGGAAGACCACCTTCCTCAACGTGCTCTCCGGGTTCATTCCAGAAGCCGAACGCATCATCACCATTGAGGACAGTGCCGAGCTGAGGCTGCATCAGCCCCACGTGGTGAGCCTGGAAGCCAGGCAGAGCAATGTGGAGGGCAGGGGAGGCGTGACCCTGACGGACCTGGTGCGAAACAGCCTGCGCATGCGCCCGGACAGGATCATCGTGGGGGAGGCCCGAGGCGGTGAAGTCATGGACATGCTGCAGGCCATGAATACCGGGCATCCCGGCTCCATGAGCACCATCCATGCCAATTCCCCCAGGGATGCCCTGAGCCGCATTCAAGTGATGGCGGACATGGGGGAGTCCAGCTTCTCCGAGCGGGCCCTCCGGGGACTCGTGGCGAGCGCCGTCAACGTGATCGTCCAGCTGAGCAGACTCGCCGACGGAAAACGCAGGGTCACGAGTGTTTCCGAAGTCACGGGCATGCAGGGGGAAACCATCACGACCCATTCCGTCTTCGTGTTCGAACAGATGGGCATCGACAATGACGGAAACGCCTACGGCGTGTTCCGCGGGAGCGGGGTGGTGTCCGCGTTCATGGATCAGTTCAAGGCGTACGGCTTGGACGTGGGCACCGAGATCTTCTCTTTCCAGAGGGAGGTGAGGTGATGTCCGTGCCCGTGCTCATCGCTGCCCTCCTCTTTGCGGCTGTCTTCCTCTTGGTCCTCTCCATCCATCTCATGGCCCTGGACCTGAGGCAGATGAGGAAAGAAAGGTTCCTGGCTGGGATTTCCGCCCCTTTCAGGTCCCAGGGAGTCCTCGCGGAAAACGGGGAGCCGGTCGTCAAGGAGAGCAGGATGGAGCGACTCCTTGCGAAATGCCTGGATGTCCACCGGCTGGAGGCGTTCATCCGGTCCACCCGCGCAAACATCTCCCCCCGGCGGTTCTTGGCCCTTTCTGCGTGCTGCGGCCTCATCCTCGCCCTTTTTCCCCTGTTTCTCTTCTTCCACCCTCTCCTCTTCTTCATGGCCCTCGCCGTCGGCTTCTCCACTCCTACGGCTGTTCTGATGGTCATGCGCTCCTGCAGAGACGAGGCCATGGTGGCGCAGCTTCCGGATGCCATTGACACCATTGTTCGCAGTCTCCGGGCCGGGCACTCGGTGGATGCGGCGACATTGGAGGTCGCGCGAAATTTCCCGCCCCCCATCGGGACGGAGTTCCGGAATCTGCACGAGGAGATGGCCATGGGGCTGCCCTTCGAAACGGTCCTGAAGAATTTCCAACGGCGATTCCCGAGGCTCGCCGACGTGCGGATCCTCTGCGTTACCTTCATCATCCAGCGAGAGACAGGAGGGAACCTCACGGAGATTCTCGCCGGGTTGGCCGCCACCATTCGGGAGAGGTTCCGGCTCAAGCGGCAGGTGAAGGCGGCGACAGCGGAGGGGAGAGCCACAGCCGTCATCCTGGGGATCATGCCGGCGGGCTTCGCCCTCCTGGTGTGGTTCCTCAAACCCGACTACGTGAATATGTTCCTGCACCATCCCACGGGGAGAAAGCTCCTCATGGTGGTGATCGTCATGGAACTGACGGGCTTTCTCCTCATGCGCGCCCTGTCCAAGGTCAGAGTATGAAACCCCTGAGTCTTGCCGCAGCGGTCTTTTCATTCGCCTGGGTGACCTTCACGTTCCTTTTCCTCTACCGGTGGGCGGACAGGGAGTTTCGGGCCCGTTCTCTTCTCAGGCGCCTTGAGCCGGAGCGGGAGAGGGGCCTGCGCCTCCTCACCGGCGAATGGTTCCAGGCGGCGGTTTCCCGGGTCCTGGTGCCCCTGGGGCAGGTGGCGGCTCCCAGGGATGAGGGCGCCCTTTCGGCCCTCAGACGATCCATGAGGCAAGCGGGTTATCGAGCCACCGCATATCCCGCCGTGGAATTCTATTTCGGACTGCGGGTCGTGCTGGGGCTGGCGCTGGGGTTTCTTTACCTCGCCGGGTTGATCTGGGGCGGGGAGTGGGGGGGGAAGAGCCTCCTGTACACGTTTTTGCCCCTGTCGGCTGGATACTATGCGCCCGCCGCGGTGTTGCGCGGTCAGGCATCTGTTCGGAGCAAAAAGATCTGGAAGGAACTGCCCGATGTGCTGGACCTTCTCAAGATCTGTATTGAAGCGGGCCTCAGCCTGGACAGCGCCCTCCACCGGGTCAGCCGGGAACTCAAGGACATCGCCCCCGTCCTTTCCAGGGAACTGGCCCAGTATTTCCTGGAAATCCAGGGAGGACTTCCCCGAAAAGAGGTGTTCGTGAAGCTTGCGGAAAGAAACCAGGTGAATGCCCTGACAGGTGTGGTGAACGTGCTGCTCCAATCGACACGGCTGGGGACGGACATCGCCGAGGCCCTGCAGGTCTATTCCGTTTCCCTCAGGACCGAACGGATGCAGGCGGCGGAGGAGCAGGGTGCGAGAATCTCCACCAAGCTGACCTTCCCCATGATCCTCTTCATCCTGCCGGCTCTCCTCATCGTGATCCTGGGCCCGGCCCTCATCAACATGCTGGAACGACTGGAGCGGGTCTTTTAACGCGGCCGCGGGGCGGTTCGCTCTATTCTCGTCCCCCTGGCAGCACGAAACTGAGGCTCGAAGGATCCCATGATCGACCAAGGCGGACGCCTATGATTCCCAGAGAAAGTAAACACCGGACCACCCCGCCAATTCTGCCCGTGATGCTTCTCTTACCCGCTCTCCTGGCCCATGGGTGCGCTGTCCGCAACACCTCGAGCCAGGAGCGGCAGCTGGCTGCCATGATTCAGAAGGCTTCGGCACAGAACGAGGAAAAACGGGAAAAGGAAAGGCCCCAGGCGAACCACCTCCAGTTGGCCCGCGAACTCGTGGCCAAAGGCATGTACAGGGTGGCCCTGGTGCAGTTGGAGCAGGCCCGCGATGCGGAAAAAGGCGGCTGCGAGGTGTTCCACCTCATGGGGAGATGTCATTTGGGTCTCTCGGAATACCACAAGGCCGTGGAGAGCTTTCGCAAGGCCCTCGAACGGGATGCAGGGCATGCCCCTTCCCACAATGGACTGGGACTGGCTTACGATCTTTCGGGGTCACGGGAGCTTGCCTGGAAAGCCTACGGGAGGGCCATCGAACTGGATCCCGCAAGGGCCGATTTCCACAACAATCTCGGTTTCTCCAAGCTTTTGTCCGGGCGGTATCCCGAGGCGGAAAGGCACCTGCGGGAGAGCCTGTCCCTCAGGCCGGACCTGGAAGCAGCCGCGAACAATCTTGCCCTGTGCCTGGCCGCGCAGGGCCGCTACGAGGAGGCATCGGCCCTCTTGAAGGCGCGTGCTTCCGCAGCGGCGGCGGCCAACAACCTGGGGGTCCTGCACGACGTGAACGGAGAGCGGGAGGCCGCCGTGGAGTGCTATCGCGCCGCCCTGAACCTGGACGAAACGCTCCGGGATGCCAGGGAGAACCTGGCACAACACGGAGAAAGCCCCCAAAAGGGTAAACCCGATGCCTCGGAGGAGAAACCTTGATGCGACAACTCTTCACAGCCTTCAGCCTGTTTTTCCTGCTGGGTCTTTTCGGTTGCTGCACGGATCAGGGACCCTCGGGCCCCCCCTACGGCCAGTGCACCCACCTCTGGTTCAGCGCCCAGGTCTTGAACCCCGATGCCCCGGCGGACCCGACCCCCGCCATGGTCCTTCCCGGCAAAGTGGCTGCGGAGATCTACGAGAAGCGCTATATCCCGGCCATGACGGAAAAGAAAAAGGAAGAGAGGGCAAAAATGGAATCCCAGTACGGGGACTGAGGGTGAGAAGGAGGTACGGGCGGAGGCTCCGGCGGCCCTTTGAGGACGCCGCCGTCTCTTGCCAGGGCATGTTAGCTTGCGGGAGCCTGGCCATGATTCTATCCGATGAACAGGGGAGCGTCGCCATCGTCACCGCCGTTTCCTTGTTTGCCCTCGTGGCGGTGCTGGCGTTCACCGTGAATTCCGGTCACCTCTACGTTGAAAAAAACCGCTATCAAAACGCTGCGGAAGAGGCGGCCATGGCCGGGGCCTTGGAGCTGTGCGGGGATCCTGTCGAGACGGCTCTCAGGGTACTGAGGCAGACCCTTTTCGGAGGTGAGTGGCCGGAAGGGGAGGCGCCCGAAGAATGGGCCGAGGTGGGTCACTACGACAAGGATAGTGGAGAGTTCCGGCACGTCGACGAACTGGGCGAAGACGAATTCGAGAATGCCGTGAGAGTAACCCTGTCGGTGAAGGAGCAGAGCCTGGTTCCCATCTTCGGGGGGGAAGGGGACATGACCGTCACCGCTTCCGCCATTGCCTTTAAGGAACCGTACGGCCTCCTGGCCGGCGGTGAGCCGGATGACGACCCCGATATCGAGACCCGGGAAAGATTCCCCGCAGGCTACCCGGTCTTCCAAGACATGGGCAGGATGCATGCCAACGGGGACATGCGGTTTACAGGGAGCCCGGATTTTGCCGGGGACACGGTGGCGACGGCCTCGGGGGAGGTCGTGAATCTCCCCTCGGGCATTGAAGGCGCTGAGACTGTCCGGGACGTTCGGCCGGTGGACTGGAGCGCCTTGAGGGCGAAAGCCGAGACATCGGGGCGTGTGTTCCGCATGAGCGATTTCCCAAAGCGTGACACGGGCATACCGGCCGATCAGAACTACCTGGAATATGACGGCAACCGTTGCTACGCCGTGAAAGCCGACGGCAAGGGCTTCGCTCTAGGGCTGCGCGAAGGGGACCACAGCGGCGCCGTTTATTACATCAGCGCGGAAGGACCACTGGAGCACCCCGTGGAAGAATACTCCATCTCCATCACGGGAATCAGCGAAGAATACGGCAGTCAGATCACCGGTTTCGTGGTGGCCTCGGAATTACCCCTCACCTTTGACAACCCCATGGTCCGGCACACCCTGGGCGGGCCCGGCGAACAGATGGCCTACATCTACTGCCGACAGGCCATCGGCGGCTCCGTGCCGACCCTGGCCAACTTCCTCCACGAGGGGGTGATCTACCGCACCGAAAAGACCTTCACTGCCCGTGTGCCGGCCTTCTACTCCGCCAAACAGACGACTTACCGCATGCGCATCATCGCAGACAGGGCCATCCTGCTGTACGGCCAAAAGAGTGTGCAATCCGCCGAGACCACCCTGGACGGGCGATTTGGGCCGCCCTGCGGACCCGGCATCCTCTACCTCGCTTCGTGGAAGCCCTGATCCTGGCTGTCTGTCGAAGTCAGGTCTCCCCCCGCTGCGCTCACCGCTCCGTCTCCATTGTTGAAAAACGTCCGCCTGTCCCTGACCCCTCCGCCGACGATGAGGGATACCGTCACTTGGGGAGCATCCTTGAACTGTTCGAAGTAGTGACGCGCGATGTTTTCCATGGTGAGGTGAACCCCTTCCGCCATGCCTTCGGGGCGGATCATGAAGGCCACGTAACCGGGCCCTCCGAAGGGGGAGCCGCTCTCCTCCAACGCCCCCGAGGAAGCCGAGCGGTCTGCCAGACCCGGTTGGGACCCGGCAGGCTGCTGGGCCGGGGTCCTACCCGAAAGGGCCAGAAGCTGCGGCGTTTCCACCCGGACGCGGCTGGCGCGAGTCTCCCACAGCACGTTGGACTCGAATGCGGCGATGCGCTTGGCGGTCTCTTCCTTGAGGTCGTCGGCGGGGTCATGGAAGGACATCTTCGACTCGTTGTTGCTGAGGGCCGCTTGCCTTCCGGTCCGCTGCGAAGGCCCGGAGTCGGCCGGTTTTGACCGGGACTGAGCCGGTGGTTTCACCTGAGGCGGTTCTTTTGATGGTTTGTTCAGGAAGTGGATCAGGAAAGCCCCTGCCGCCACAATCAACACGGCCAGGGGCGCCCATTTCCCAAAAGATGCATTCCTTTTATCGACCTGCATGTCGCCAGTCCTCGGCATGCCTGAGTCGGCCCTTCAGTGAGTTGAAGCCCTCCCAGAGCAAAAGGCAGGGCCCGAGGAATCGAGCCCCGCCGGTGATTTCTCACGGCAAAGGAAACGACATCGGGCCGTATGCTGTCAAGCCCAGATCACGCCGCCATCCGCCGACGGATGCCTACCAAGCCGATCAAGCCCGAGCCGAAGAGATAGACCGCTGCCGGGATGGGCACCGGGGCCAGGTCCGGGCCGATACTGCCGGGTTTGAACTCTTCGAATGAACCGTTCTCAAGCAGGGACTGGCCGGGACGGTAGTAAACAGTAAAATCGGGGAGTCCATCGGCACCCAGTGAGGCTCTATCGAAAGTGAAGAACAAGTCGGCGATATGCACACCTGAAGGGGTGAAAGGAATCGTCTCCAGATCAAAAGTGAATCCCTCAAGGTTCTGGACATACGGAGACGCATCCTTGATGACATTACCGGGCGAAGTAATAGTGAACCAGCTAGGCCCCGGCAGAATGTTCTGACTCTGAGTCCTTTGATAGTCGAGGGTTTCGGAAGCGTCGAACCAAATGTCGATGGCCCATCCGTCCAGGGTGACATCTTCCGGTCCCGAGGGCATGACCCACACCTGCAGCATCACATCGTTGTCACCCGGATCGTATGATTGCCCGTCGGATGTCATGGCAATCCCGTCAGGCCGCAAATCGACGTAGGCTGCCTGGACACCCCCAGGCAAAAAACACACACCGGCAAGGAGTAGCAAACAGAAGCTGGTGAAGAGACGTTTCATGAGGTCTTCTCCTTTCTTGTAAATGACTGGTTTTTGTTCCCACCGAGTGAACGACCCACTTGTGCCCGCAAGCCTAAAAGAACGGCGCAGATGCAAGCCAACGGCTCTTAAAGCGAGTGAAATCCGAAGTGCCGACGGTGCCGTTGCCGTCCATATCTACTACTGGATTGGACCCCAGCCAGTTCGCCTTTAGAATCGCCATGTCGGTGGTTCCAACCAGGCCGTCGTTGTTGAAATCGGCGTCGGCGATGTTGCCGTACATGTCCTGATCGGCGTCCTGCTGGGCGGCATTGGCCGTGAGATGGGCGTTATCCAGGGCATCGGGCACGCCGTCCGCATCCGTGTCGGTACTGGTTGACAAACCGGACACCACATCCGGCCCGCCGCTGCCCCACCAGAAATCCTGGTCCACGTAAAGCCGGTTGCCCATCTGGGAAGGGTTGGTGGGGTCGTAATGTCCCCCCTCCGCCAGGTTCGAACTGCCGTCGAAGGCCATGGCCTTCTGCCAGTCGGGATTGGACGGGTCCATGGTTCCCGCGGCGATCCGGGTCATGGTGGTCGGCGGGCTGGACGGGTTCCACGCGTCGATACGGAAGACATAGCCCACATCCGACTGGTAGGTGTCGTCCCAGGCCCCGTTGGCCGTGAGGTAGATGTTGCCGTCCACATCGGCTTCCAGGTCGTTGGCCCCAAGATAAACTCCGTTGGGGCTGGGGATGGCGATGGTATTGGCGGCGGCGGCCGGGGTCAGGGGTGTGCCGGACGAAACAGCGGCAGCCACCTGGGCCGCCGTGTACATCCTCACGTATTGCTGGCTCGCCGGCCCGGAATCTGTGTAGGTGCCGGTGTACAGGTTTCCGTCCGGGTCAAAGGCAAACCCGCAGGAATAGCCCCCCACGTCCACCACCTTTTGCAATTTGGTTCCCGTCCAAATGTAAATGGCATGGGGCTCCACCCAGGCATCGGTCGCCTTGCCCGCAAAAAAGCCTTGGCCGGTCACCGGGTTCCATTCCACCTCCCAATTCCCCGCCTGGGAGAACTGTGCCGTGGGACCGGACACCACGGTGTTGAAGTCCGGGTTGACGGTCACCGTGTACCAGTCCCCTTCATCGGCTCCGCTCCCGGTCATGGAGAACCAGACGGCCCGGTTGCCGCCGCCGTCGGGAGTAGGGTCCACCTTGAGTCCCTGGGCGAAGACGCTGTACATGCCCGAGCCGTAGGGATTGACCGCCGAACCCAGAGTGCCGACGAACTTGCCCCGGTAATCGTACATGGCCACCTGGACGCCCCAATTGCCTGACCAATCGCCGTCTTCGCACTTCAAGAAGCTGCGTGTCTTGGCGGCGGCCGTTCCCGTGGCGATCTGGGCATAGACGACATCCATGCCGCCGGCATAGGATTTGCCGGTCCTTGTGTCCATGGTGGGCTCATTGACGCCGTAGCCGGTGCCTCCCACCAGGCCGGCCCCCGCAGGGGCCGACGCCACGAGCAGGGATGCCAGAACGGCTCCGAACGTTTTGAGCCTTCCTTTCCATCTCATGGTTCCGTCTCCTTTGTTCACGAATTGCCTCTTGCGTTTCTCAAGCCTCCCGCCTGGGGATACCCATCAGAGCCAGAAGGCCGGTTCCCAGGAGCCAGACCGCGCTGGGGACCGGCACGGGGTTGGCCGCGTGAAGGACCCCGACGGCGTCCAGGTCGAAGCCCGGGCTGCCCGTTGTTGGGTAGGGGTCGTAGATGACGTTCCCGGAGCTGTCCAGGTAGGTGCCGTCCCCGCAGATGTCCACGATGCGCACATAAAGGATGTTATGGATGTCCAGAAAGGAACTGACCCCGGCCAGTGAAGCCAGATCGAAGGGAGTCCCGTAGCCTTGACGGTACTTGCCCGCCAGCCCGTCGATGTTGGTGGAGTCCACCGACCCGAAGGCACCTATGGGGCCGGGTGTCAGCGAGTCGTTCAACATCCGGAAGAAGTCGGTCCCGTTGGAGGAGACTTCCACGTAACCAAGCTCCAGGAACGTGTCATTGAAACTGTTTTCGAAAACGGCGAAATCCCAGCCGACCCCGTCGCCGATACCGCTCGCGAAGGTCAGAGTGATGGATCCCCCCTTACCCAGGGTGACGATGTCGTAGGAATCCCCCACAGCCTTACCCAGGGCCTTTTCAGGAGTCTGCCAGCGGCTGTCCACAGGGGTTGTCGAGTTGTCATAAGTGCCCACGATGTAATTCTGCCAGCCCGTGGCCCAGCCCACAAAGGCGGCGTCGTCCTTGTGAATGGCCGTCGAGCCCGGCTGTCCCGCTGCGGGGGCGTATGGCCCCGCCTGGGCGGAGGTCACCCAGCTCATGGCGGTCAGGAGGACCGCCAGCACTGTCAGGATGACGTTTCGTCTCATCTGGAAGTTCCCTTTCTGTATGCTGCCGTTCAGGATCGCCTGCGGCGAATGCCGATCAGACCCAGCAGCCCGCTGCCCAGCAGCCAGACGGCGGGCGGCAGGGGCACCGCGCTCATGGAGTCCATGGCGAAGTAGGCCGGGGTGTTCATCCCCCATTCCCCCATGTCCGATGAGGTGAGCTGGAATTCCAGGCCATAGACGTGTCCCAGGACGGCCAGGTCCACCCAGGTCCAGTCATCCACGATGTAATCCAGGGCGTTATTTGCAAAGCGGTAGTCCGCCAAGTAAAACTCCACGGAGTTGACCGTGTAGCCTCCCCCTCCGTCGACCCCCCGGATGGTCAGCTTGAACCAGTCGGGGTCATCGCCGGTGGCTCCCCCGAACTTCTTGGCGAAGGAATCCCCGTTGAGCATGGAAAGGGCCGCATAGGTAGTGTTGGTGAAATAGGCTCCCTCGATCGTCACGGGGTCGGGCGAGGTGAAGCTCACCGTGGGCCCCCCCATCCAGGGCTGGTAATAGACGCCGTACTGGGTGCCGCTCTGAGCCCCCCCGGTGAAGGCGCTGTACTGGTTGGTGTAACCGGGGGTGGTGGTGTCCGTGGTGTTGGAGACGGACCAGCCGTCCCAGGAACCCCAGGATGCATTGTAATTGTTGCTGAAATAGGCCCCGCCGCTGGTGAAGCCGCCAGCCCCGTCGGAACCGTTGTAGTACCGACCCCCGCCGGGACCGGTGTAATCGGTCGCCGGCGGCACGGTGAGGGCGAAATCGTCGAAATGGGTCACGTAGCCATGAGCCGTCGCCCCTGAGAAGACCAGGAGCACAGCCACGAAAAACACCTTGAACCGCATCATTTCCTCCCTTTCAATGCAGGTTTGTGCTCTCGACGGGCATTGCCGCCGCCCCAAAAAAAAGCCGGGTTGCTTTTCGGCAACCCGGCCGTCTCCTGCGAGACCCGTGGCTTTCCGGCCCCCGGTCGCCCGGGGTGTGGCTTTGACGGAACTGGCGTTTTACTGGAAAGTGCGATCGAGGTTCCGGTGCATCATTTCATTGGAATCACCGCTCTCTGACTCAGCGCCATGGTGATCTGCGTCTCCCTCCTTCGCATGAGCTTCGACGTAGAACCGTGGCGGGGAGCGCCCCTGGGTGGGGCCGCTCCGGCAGTACCCCCCTTCTTCGATCCTTGAACACCAGGCCTTGGAGGCCCTTTCACCCGGCCGTTTCGCAGGACCAAAAAAAACCCGATTCCGTCCGGAATCGGGACCTCGCCGCAGAGGCACTCGCACCCTCTGCAATAAGTCCATTGGACCCGTCTCGCGAGGTCTGACTCGGACCATGCTCCCATGAGACTGCAAGGTTTTCTGGCTGACGGGTCAACCTGTAGGCCGCGCCTTCCCGGTGAGTCTTGATATGTGAGGAGGCCAAAACGACATGTCCTCAGTTCCCGGTCTCACTCCTTCCTCTGTTCACCAAGTCTCCCTCAGTGGCTTTCCGCGGCCCTCGTCACCGTTCACAGCGGCGCGTCCGCTCGGGATTTGCACCCGATTCCCTTGAACAGCTCCGGGCTTTTCATCGACTGCTCGTCTACATCTCAGGCACCGGCCAGGCGGCCGTCGCCCGGGTGACGCAAAGCCCTCTCACCTCCTTTCCGTCGGTGTGGGACGGAATCACCAGGCCCATGGCTGCGGGGTCCCTCCGCAGCACCGGGGCCGCTTCCCGCCTGATCCTCCCCGTTTCGGGCTAACACGGGGAAAAGCCGGACAGTCCTCTTTCCACACCTGCTTGGGTTTGAGGCCCCGCCATCTCCCCCTCTGCTTCAAAACCTGCGTGTGGCGCGGGGCCGTCGCGCCGACGGGTTTCCCGGGGGATCCTTCCTTTCAGCAGACAGAGGAAAACCCCGGAGGGCTTCGGGCCGGGGACAATCCACCGGCCCTGCGCCTGGTAACGGAAGCGGCCAGCACCCGCTCCCGCCCTCGAGGATGGCATCTAAGAGGACTGATACCTGAATCGAGGACGGCATGCTCGGTCGATATTGCTCAAAATTGGGAGGATATTGCTCTCCATGAAAATAATCGGGGGGGTGGCCATTGCCGCGGAAATCCCAGTTATGCTAGGCTGCCGTGTGTCACAACGGCAGGGTGCCCTTTGGGACGTGCAAGGGGGGAAGGGAATGGTCGCCTATCGGATTGTGCAGCTCATTCCCGCCGAAGGATGGGAAGTGGAGCTTTTTTTTGAGGACGGAAGCAGGGAGCTGCGGCCCCTTGCTGGGATAGCTCTGGTGGAGCGTGTGGACGATCACGGGGACTGGTACCGGGAGGTGGTTGGCGTTTTCCCCGCCTCCGATCGCAGCGGCTTCTGCACCGTGTACGACTGTCGCAACGTGACGGACGTGGTCTACCGGCAGGGGGGGCGGAGTGGCACTCCTCAGTGAGAGTAAAGCAGGGGGCGGCATCCTGGCCGGAGAGGGTCCCCGGCCCGGACGCCTTTCAACCAGAGTGCTCCCGGAGCGATTGGATAAGGCTACGTTTTGAAGCGGTATCCCACGCCCCGTACCGTCTCCACCCATTGGGAATAGGGGGATATCTTGTGCCGCAGTCTTCTCACGTGGGTGTCGATGGTCCGGTTGTATCCGTCGTAGCGATATCCCCAGACCTTGTCCAGGAGGTCTTCCCGGGACAAGACCACCCCCCGGCTCCGGATGAGTTCCGCCAGGAGCTTGAATTCCGTTGCGGTGAGCTGCACCTCCACCCCTTCCACAAGCACCCGGTGGGCTTCAAAATCGACATGCAGGCCCTCTTCCTGCCAGTAAGAGAATTCGAGGAAGGTTTCCGAAGTGGAATGCCCCAGGACGTCTATCAAACGCCGCGTCAGTTCCCGGGGACTGTAGGTCTTCACCACATAATCGTCGGCCCCCAGTTCCACGCCCAGGATGCGGTCGATGTTCCGGCCCCTGGCGGAAAGCATCAGCACCTGCAAGGCTCTCTCGTTCACGGGTCCGCGGGCAACCGGACGGCTCCTCGCCAGGCATGTGTCGCAGCGGGTCGTCCTGCTGTAGGAATACTTGACGAATACCTTGCCGCACTCTTTGCACACGGCTTCAACTTTCATGATTCATTCCCCTCGGGATGGAAAAACTATCCCCTTTCGCCGCAGGAGGACGAAACCACGGAGAGGGAGGGGGATCGCCTGTCCCCTGCGGCGACAGACCGTTTGCCTGCATTCTGCAGGTGGGGCCATAAGACATCGGAAAAGCCATGAACGGCGTTGCAATGCCGGGCCAGGACGAAGAGGTAGTCCGACAGCCGATTGAGATAGATCAGGAACTTCTCCAGTTGGGGAGGTTTTTCTTCCTCCGGCAGACATGCCATCATGGCCACAACATGTCTTTCACTCCGGCGGCAGACGGTCCTTGCCACGTGTGCCACGGCCGCCGATTCATGGCCGCCGGGCAGGATGAACTGAGTCAAAAGGGGCAGATCTTCCTGCAAAATGTCAATGGAGTGCTCCAGAGCTTCGTGAACGGAATCGGGGATTTCCTCCAGGACGCATTCGGACGTGGAATCGGGAGTGGTGGCCAGCCAGGCGCCCATGCTCAGAAGGTTGGACTGGATCTGCAGGAGATCATTCCGGATTTCCTGTTCCGAATCGGGCAGCTTGGTGATGAGGACACCCAGGATGGAACTGAGTTCATCCAGGTCTCCGTATGCGTGCAAACGCTCATGGCATTTGGGGACCCTTTCCCCGCTGAAAAGACTAGTATACCCCTGATCTCCGGTTCCTGTGTAAATCCGCATGGCCTGGCTTTCCTCCGATTTTGCAGGATCTGTGGCACGTTCGCTGACGGCAGGTCGGCAACGGGAATGGAAAACGGGCGTGCGCTGTCGTCTCATCCTCTCGAGTAAGCAACCGCTTGTGGATGTCGATGGACAATGTGGCATCGGTTTGGGTTGGATTTCGCTCATGGGACACGCAGATGGGAGGTGAGCCCGGTAAGGAGCACGGGCCACCCGGTGGTGTTCATGGATAAGGGTCCCGGGCGCCCAGCGGATCACGAAGGGGGGCCTTGCCGGGCCTCAAGCGATAAACCCGGCCATCCCCCATGTCCAGAATGACAAGGTGTTCTCGTTCTCCCGAGTCATCCTCCTTGAAGAACACCTTACCCGCCGGTTCCCTCTCATCCGGGCCGTTTTGATATCGAAGGATAGGGGAAGGGCCGTTGGGGGGATCGCACCCCGAGAGGGACCCGATCCCGAGGTTCCCCACTCCTCCCAGGGTGACGTTCTCCCTGCCCCCGGACAGGATCACCGTGCAGCGGACAAAGGGGCTGTGAAGCCCCGAGGCGTCTCTCATGGCCTCCTCCTCCATGCTCCGTCGGTCTTTCGCCGCGGCAGGATGCCGTGACGGTCATTTTGGGGCTGCCCGGAGACGGAGACCGCCTCCGGGCAGGAAAGGGGTTGAAGGTTCGCGATGAGGAGTTGGTGCCGGGCCCAAGAGTTCAGCCCAAAAAAAAACCTCAGAGCTTTTGACTCTGAGGATTGCACCCTGTTTCGCTTGGTCCTTCAAAGAATCCCCCGGCATTTCCACGTGCCATGGATCCGTCGGCCCTCAGGCAGGTCTTCTGACTCACGGATCACCCTACTCTCCGAGCCTTCCCGTTGCCTTGCGGCAATTCAGTGGCTTTTTCGGATTTCGTCCCCGTTTACAGCGGCGGGACCGTTCCCGATTCTCACGGGATTCCCTTTTAAACCTCGCGGTGCCTGATGCCCCTTGGTTTCCGTATGTGAAAATACGTCTACCCAATTGCTGGTGCGTTGTCAATACTTTTTTCGTGCGCTGACCGCAACAGTGCGCCAGTTGTTCAACAAGTGGCTTGATGAGTGGAAGCGCTTTGAGATAAGAAAGCTGCAGATCTGCTGGTTCCCGGTCAACAGACTCTCGCCGAGACAGGGGTTGGCGGGCGGCAGGGCCTCCGGTACATTCGAAGGGTGCCCTCCAGGTGCTGCCGGTATTTTTTTGATCTTGCTCACCGGTGCTTGATGGACAAGGCCTGCCGGCGGGAAGACGCCAGGAATCTTCATGGGGTGGTTGGACATGTTTCGGTTCTTCATTGCAGCCGCGCTTTTGTCCGTGTGTTTGATTTGGCCGCCGTTGGGATGCCCGGCCGGGTTACAGCATGATCAGGTGGGGCGGCCGGTGGCGGTTCCGGAGAACCCGGTGCGCGTGGTGAGCCTTGCCCCCAGCATCACGGAAATCGTGTTTGCCCTGGGTGAAGGGAAGCGCCTTGCGGGTGTGACCGATCACTGCGACTTTCCCCCCCAGGCTTTGGGCCTGCCCAGGATCGGTTCCTATGTGCATCCGGACCTGGAACGCATCGTGGCCCTCAAACCCGATTTTTGCATCGGGACCCGGGACGGCAATCCCAAAGAACTGGTGGATCGGTTGACCGGACTGGGGATTCCCGTTTACGTGGTCAACCCCAAAGACCTCCGTACGGCCGTGGAGACCGTCGTGGAAATGGGAAGGCTTTTGGGGGCGGACGGCAAGGCACTGGAACTGGCTGCAGACATGCGAAACCGCATCGATACAGTGAAACACACCGTTTCCCGGGCGACGCATCGGCCGGGGGTTTTCTTTCAAATCGGCGTGGTTCCCATCGTGGCTGTGGGAACCAACACGTTCATTCACGAACTCATCGAGACGGCGGGAGGTTCCAACCTGACCCGCGGTCCCACGGCATATCCCCGCTACAGCCGTGAGCAGGTCCTGGCGCTGGGACCGGAGATTCTCGTCATCACTTCCATGACCCGGGGACAGGACTTCGAACAGGTGAAGGAGGAGTGGAAACGCTGGGATGGGGTGCCCGCCGTTCGCAACGGGCGTCTCCACGTGGTGGACTCGAACCTCTTCGACCGGCCCACTCCACGGCTGGTGCAAGGCCTGGAGATTCTCGCAAGGATCATTCACCCGGATCTCTTTTGATGGAAGCAGAGACCACCGCCGATCACCCACGTCCCTTGATGAGACGGATCATGGGGGTTTCCCTTGTGATGGCACTGCTGCTCGCAGTGGCCGCCTTCCTGGGGCTCGCGGCGGGGTCCTCCGGTTTCGCCGTCGGCCAGGTGGCGGCCATCCTGTGGGATCAGGGAGGCGTGGACCCCATCATGGCCGACATCATCTGGCGTCTCAGCCTGCCGAGGGTTCTCCTCGCCTCCCTGGTGGGAGCCGCTCTCTCCCTGGGGGGTCTGGTCTTCCAGGCCCTCCTGAGAAACCCCCTCGCGGAGCCTTACATTTTGGGCATCTCGGGGGGGGCCGCCGTGGGGGCGATTGCGGGGATTCTCCTGGGTTTCGCCCGCTTCCCCGGCGTTTCTCTGCTCGCCTTTGCGGGGAGCATGGCCACCCTGCTCCTCGTTCTGGTCATTTCCTCCACCGGGAAGGCCATGCGCAAGGACGGCCTGATCCTTGCCGGGGTCATGGTCAACGCTTTCTGCTCGTCCGTCATCATGTTCCTGGTTTCGGTCACCCAGGACTCCAGGCTCTACAACATCCTCTTCTGGCTCATGGGAGACCTGTCCATGGCCGATGCGGGTCAGACCTTCATCCTCGGATGGGCCATGATTCCCTGTTTCGCGGGCATCATGGTCCTGGCCCGTCCCATGAACCTGCTTCTCATGGGGGAGGAAATGGCCGCCAACATGGGAGTGAACGTGCAGGCCGTTTCCGTGACCCTTCTCGTCGTCACCTCGTTCATGGTGAGCGCGGCCGTCTGCCATTCGGGGCTGCTCGGCTTCGTTGGGCTGGTCATGCCCCATCTCCTGCGCCTCGGATTCGGCCCGGATCATCGCCTCCTGGTGCCGGCAAGCCTTTTGGGCGGTGGCGCCTACCTCATTCTGTGCGATCTCCTGGCCCGGTCCCTTCCCACACAGGGAGAAATGCCCGTGGGGGTGATCACCGCAATGATCGGCGCCCCCCTCTTCATCTTCCTACTCCAGAGGTCTAGGCGATGAGGGAATCCCTCCGGGTGAGCGAACTCACCCATGCCTATGGAAACCGGACGGTGCTGGATCGCGTCTCTTTTTCCGTGGAGGAAGGGGAGTTCTTCATTGTCATCGGACCCAACGGTTCAGGTAAGACGACCTTGGTCAAGGCCGTTTCGGGCGCCCTGAAGCCCAAGGGCGGCGGAGTGGAAATCCTGGGGCGGTCGCTCGGTGATTATTCCCACAGGGCTCTTTCCCGGATCGTGGCCCTGGTGCCCCAGACAGTCCCGGCAGACATTCCCTTCACGGTGGAGGAGGTGGTTCTCATGGGGCGTTCCCCCCACCTTGGACTCCTTGAACTGGAGAAGCGCACCGACCAGGAAATCGCCCTTCAAGCCATGCAGTTCACCCGAGTGGAGCACCTTGCACGGCGACGATTGGACGAACTGAGCCAGGGGGAGCGCCAGCGGGTTCTCATCGCCCGCGCCGTGTGCCAGCAGCCCCGGATCATTCTGCTGGACGAACCCACCGCTTCCCTGGATCTGGCGCATCAACTGCTCATCATGGATCTCATGGAAGACCTCCGACATGGGGAGAGGGTGAGTGTCGTCATGGTTTCCCACGACCTGAACCTGGCGTGCCTGTATGCCGACCGCCTCCTCCTCATGAAGGGCGGACAGGTCATGAGCGTGGGGACCCCCGATGAGGTCGTGGAATTCCATATGCTGGAAAAGACGTACGGATGCGTTCTCCTCGTGGACAGAAACCCACTCAAGGACGTTCCCCGCGTGACCCTTGTCCCTAAGAGGCTGACCCGAGTCCTTTAGTCTTTATGCATCGGGTCCGGTCCGGAACAAAGGTCCCCGCAATCCACCCATATCCCGTCTTCCTTATCCATGTTCCTCCTGCACGTTCAATTCACGCTTTTTCAGGAAGATGTTCCGCTATATGTTTTCTTGAATTGATTTATTCTTCTTAAAAATAACGGGAATAGATTCTTATTGGGTCACACGAGAGAAGGAGATATTCGTTTGGCTTCTCAACTCGGGGAAACCGGCACTCGAGAAGTCGAGAGAGCAGCTTTTCCCCAGGACGTGACATCCACAGGACCTGGAAAATGGAGTGTCAAGCGTGAAAAGAAGGGTTCCCATGATACCACCCTTTTACATCACCTACTTCCAACTGAAGAACTGGCGTAACTTCACGAGTGCCCAGGCAACATTGCCCATGCGGGTGTTTCTCGTGGGGCCGAACGCGTCGGGGAAGTCGAACTTGCTGGATCTATTTCGTTTCTTGCGCAGCAATTCCCGGAGCGCCCGTTATCGAGCAGTAAATTGGCATTCATCGGAGTGGAAGGCAAGGTTGAGTGAATGCGGGGCGATGCTTGAGCGTTTTTTTTGGAGGGTCCGAGGCCATTTCCGGGAACAGCTATCCCCCA
>JAAYVE010000035.1 GCA_012517315.1 Deltaproteobacteria bacterium | reverse complement strand
CGCTTCAATGAGGCCGGGGCGTTCACGCCCCGGAAAACTTTATCTAATTTTATCATTACTATCCTTTCATTAGATGCTTCAATGAGGCCGGGGCGTTCACGCCCCGGAAAACTAGATATAGACAAATCTATTTCCATAAGGACTGTACCGCTTCAATGAGGCCGGGGCGTTCACGCCCCGGAAAACTGTATTTAAAAACTAAACGCATATGCATTTAAAACTTGCTTCAATGAGGCCGGGGCGTTCACGCCCCGGAAAACTTAAAACCTAAACGCATAAACGCTCACGCGTTTAAGGCCGCTTCAATGAGGCCGGGGCGTTCACGCCCCGGAAAACAGCCCTGCTCTGATCGCAGGGGTATGGCGGCCCAGCAGTGTTCCCTGCGAGCAGTCACCCTTCACATACAAGAGATCGGTCCCCGCAACCAGGGTTTCCATGGAACCAACCTCCACAACCATTTGGATTTCAATGAATTTCCCAGTTTCGAGCGCTGACGGCATATGATGCATCACTCCACCTCTCGCTCCGAGGCGGCGGTGGCGTCACACAATGACGGACTCCCGCCGGACCGGATCGAACGCCTTGCCGATGCTGCTGACCCTGAGCGCCACCGCGTCGGCCGGTCCCAGGTCAATGATGAGCACATGATCCTCCCTGGCGTTGACAATCCCCTGGATCGCCGCCTCAAGCCTCAATCTCCGGACCTTGTCCAGACGACACTGAAACACCGAAAGCTGCAGCCAGTCCCCAAAGCCGTGCATCGCCCTGAACAGCCGTTTCCACCGTCGAGGATCCCGGACATCATACGTCACAATGTAAAGATGTTCCATGTCGATTCACCTGGTCACGAAATTGGGGTAGGCCGGGATCTCTCCGGACAGGTAGCGGATCAGCAGCCGGGCCTGGACTTGGAAGAGCTGTCGGTAGCTGAGTTTGTACTTGAAGACCGGGTGCGTCACTTCCTGCTCCATGCGCCGCTCGAAGGTGGCGATGAACCGTTTACGGGCCCGGTCCGTCAGATTGCAGGCCCCTGCCGAGCGCACGAAATCGTCCGGTTGCACCTCGCCGTTGTTGACAGCCGTGATCACGGACGAATCGGCCACCAGGGGCCGAAAGGGCTCCATCATGTCCAGGGCCAGGGCGGGCCTTCCAAAGCGCGGCTGATGATAGAATCCCCGGTAGGGGTCCAGCCCCACGGCCGAGAGGGTCGTCGTCCACTCGCGGGTGAGCATCGCATAGGCGAAAGACAGCATGGCATTGACGGGATCCTTGGGCGGCCTGCGGTTCCGGGTGGTGAAATCGAACCCCATGCCCGGTCCATCATTGCGCAGCATCCGTGTGAAATGCTGGAAGTAGCGGCTTGCCCCCGCCCCCTCCACGCCGAGGAGCGCATCGAGCGAGCGGGCGCGCATCGCCTGTTGCATGTCCCCCTGCATGGACCGGAGCAGATCGGCGGGGGCTTTCGCGTTTTCACCGTCTCCGCGCCAGTTGCGCCGGAGCAGGGTGCGGCAGTTGGCCAGTTTGGCGACCACCCAGCGGCGCGCCAGGGCAAGACAGGTCTCCGGGTCGAAGCTGCTTCGGTACTGGTGCGTGCGGGTATCGACGTTGCGATGCCCGGTCCCGACCGTGTGGCCGAGGAACCACCCGCCGAAGCTGAGCCAGGTGACCGGGATCTGGCGGCGCAGGCATTCGTGCAGCGCCGCCGTCGTCAGGGCCGCGTTGCCGAACAAGACCACCTGCGACACTTCGCCCAAACGCGCCTCGGCCACCCTTTGCTTGTCCTCCTCGATGAGAAGACGCTCTCCCTCCTTTCGGACGTAAGCCCGGGGAGACTGCACATAAAGGGGCAACCCGAGTTCACCGGGCGGGTAGATGGGGCGCACCTCCTCGGAGACGTGCGCGAGGAAACGCACTTCGTCCGGCAGACAGATTCCAACCAGGGAGCAGCGCGGACACTTGGGACTGTCCTCGAGGGGCGGAGGGACGCCCCCTGATGCCGCATTCCCCCTGAGTTCCTCGATGGCCGAAAGCGTCCGCGCAACGAGACCGTCGTCCAGCGGGACACGCACCCGTTCCTTGGATGCAGTGAAGTAAAGCACTCCCTGATCGCACTCAAAGCCGTGTTCCCGCAGCAGCAACCCCTGGGCGCACACCTGCACCCGCTCCGGCTCGTAGGCTCCGCCCGCCGCATGAGGCCGCTTGCCCCGCTTGTAGTCGACCGGCGTGACGACGCCTCCTTCCCCCTCCACCAGGTCGATCCTGGCCGTGATCCCCAGCCGCTCGGAGCTCAAGCTCACCGACCGTGCGTGGATCTTCGTCTCGTCCTCGGGCTGCTCGGGCAGCACACCGCCGCCCGCATCCACCCGCTTGTGACGGATCACCCCCTCCACCGTGAACTCGTTGTGGGCGAACTCCCCCTGCACCCACATGAGATAGGCAAGCCGCGGGCAGTACACGTGTTCGTTCAGCATCCGCACCGGGATCAAGACTTCCGTCCGGCTTAAGCCACCGGCGTTCGCGTCATGCATCGCGTTCATCTATTCGCCCCACCTTCAGTCCATGATGGGCACGTTGATGCATTACCCCATCGACAATTCCCGAGGCTCCGGAGCCTCCATGCACTCACCGAGCTGCAGGCCGTAGCCGGCTCCACGGGCATCGATTCAATTCTCTTGCTCGTTAGTTGAATCATTTTCGTCACATCGCATGAGCTGTTGCCAATGAATAGCTCATTCCACTCGGGAGTAACCTATTCCCACCATCGTCGTTGGCATGACCTCAAATCACCCGTTCCAACTTCCGATCGATTCATCCCGGAATCAAACTGGATGTGCAATGGTGAAGTTCCGGTACTTACCTTCCGTAATCCGATCGCATCGATAAACCTCAGCGATTCCCATCGCCATGAGGGCATTCCGGTCCGGATTGTCCTTCTGCAGTTCAGGCAGCGAGATGAGCGAGGAGAGGACTTTGAGTCCGATCTGTTGCTTCCAAATCGGCCAACTCCAAACAGCTTGCCGTCGTTTCTCCTGAGTGAAACCAGTAGTTTCCAGACGCCCTTTGACCGGCATGGTCGGCAGCAGAGGAATCCCCTCGATGGCAAGTCTGTTGGCGCCACGCACCGTCCTGATGGGGTCCCCCGACGGTTCCAGCCAACGAAGGGCATATCGCCGGTCATCGTTCGGATCCCAGCGCATGCTTGGACCCGGGTCCGAGTAGGTCCATCTACCCAGTAGCGCCGATCGAATGTCCTTGATCTCGTTGTCCTTGGCCAGAGTCCGCATGAACCCGAGAAAATGCTGGTGCCCCGCCCCACTCATTGTTCGCAGCGCAGTGTCGGCCATCATGCCCGATCGCTTGCCGTTGACCACAGATTCGACGGCATCGGAACCGAATGCGGCTAGGAAATCCGCGTATCGCCGGTCATTAGGGCGGGCCAGTTCCATGGCATCCCGTCCAACTTTTCGAAAAGCCTCGATAGGAAGGTTGAGGTTGTCTGCAATCCCAAACGCTATGTGCCCTGTTTCTTCGCGGAGCACCCGGTCAATTCCCTCGAGCCATGTCTCGACATCAACCGTTGCCTCAATCGAAAGCCAGGGTCGCCACGCTCCTTCCCAAATTGCCCATCGCATACGAGGGGTGCGGTCCGGAAAGGCCAGCGTGCTGACACGTAAGGTCCCAATGGCCGCAAGAAACGCCAGTGGGTTCGTACCATTCAGTCCAGCCAACACCCATTCGTTCATGCCCTGGGTCCCTCCTCAATCTGATGGGTTTCCTTCTCGCTCCTGCGGTGGTCCGCCAGTCGCAGCAAGGCCTCGAGCCAGGCGAGTCCCCACCAGCCGTACCGGCGGGTGAGACGCCAGAACCGCTCCGCGGGACCGGCATCGATGCGCTCCAGTCCTGTTGCGCTGCAAGCGCTGTAGGTGCATCCCCACGATTCCACCGTGACCTGAACCGGTTGAGGGTCGTCGACAACGGGAGCGAAGGGGCGGCAGTGGCCGTGGTGGCTTTCCACCAAGTGCAGGAGAAAATCCCGCAGGTCATCGTCCGCAGGCAAGGCTTCCGGTGCCGATTCGAGCAACCGCACGGAAAGCAGTTCGTGTCGCCCCCCCTCGGGGTAGCCGGCCCGCATTCTGGCCCTGCGGCTTTCTTCCGGTCCCTGGGGCATGCCGGGGGATTTCGCCAGCAGCGGTCCCCGAACCCATGGGTTACCGCCTCGGAGCCAAGCTTGGAATCTGGGGTCGGCTTTCCCCAAGTCGTGTCCCCGCCCTGCAGCTTCCAACACTTCGACCAATTCGTCGGATAAACCGCAGAGGCGTGCGTGCCTCCCCGCCAGTTGGGCCACACCCTCCAGGTGGCCGTTCCCTTCCGGCCCCGGAAGCAGCCAGGCATGGGAGCCCCCCGAGGCGGATACGTCATCCTCATCGCTGAATGACGCCGTCTCCATCTCATGCAGGTTCAGCCGGCGAGTGCCGAGGATAAACAGGCCTCCCGTGGGGTGTGGGAAGATCCCCCTGGCGAGCCGCGAGTCGCGTCCGAGGTTCTCCGCCAAGTGCTTGAGCCAGTCCCATCGGGGGGATTCCAAACCGACCGTCCACTCGGACAGTGCGGACTGCAGATCGTCCACGAGCCCTTCCCGGTCATCGGAGGCGATGCGTTCGGGTCCCGTTTCCGCAAGAACCTGCAGCGCCTGGCTTTCCGGCCACTGCTTGAGGACTTCCGGGTGGAGGCGCAGGATGGCCCGATCACGCATCATGGCGTACGCGCGCTCCCCCCAATCGGCCACCGGGTGTCTGCCCAACGTGCCCAGCTCGTCCCACCCTCCGAGTGCTGCAGGGATGACGAGGACATCACCCGGTCTCAACGCATCGGGCCCACGAAGCACGTCGATTTGCTCCCGACCTTTCCAGCGCACGACGATGCGCGCCGCTTTTCCGGATGCAACGACGGTTTCGCCGCCCTCGGCTTCCCCTTCCACGTCACCCCCGTCCCCGCCATCCACACCGGCCAGCCACCGGCGCATTTTCCCGAAGGGAACTGCGAGACATTCGGGAGGGGACGGAGGGCACCGGCTCAATATCTCGGCCCAAACCCTCTCATCGCCGATCAGGTCTGCGCGCCAGCACACCTGCACATCGGCGGGGCCGCTTTCAGAACCATGAAGGAACAGAGCCACCTCGGGCGACGGCCAGGGTTCGGGGGAAGTCTGTGCCAATGCATCCACGTCGGCCGGCAGCAGCACCGGCGCGTGCCGGCTCGGTGCGTTCAAACCGAAAAGCTCGTCCCCGACGGGCAAGCGTTTGTTGAGCTCGGCGATGCCGAAGTCGACCAGGCCGTCTTCAGCTTGATCCACGAGCCATTGCCAGGTCTCGGCGAGGGAAGCCCCGTAAACGGGATCCTCATCGCTCTTTTCGCTTTGATCCGCGCGAACGACAATGACGCCTTGTGCCGGAATGGCGCGCCCCATGCGGTTGAGACGCCCGAAACGCTGACGCAGGGCATCGAGGCCGGCGCATTCGGTCACAAGGAGATCGAAATCCAGGTCGGCCCCCACCTCGAGGGTCTGTGTCGCAACCACATATTTGGCCTGCGGCAGACACCGGTCCGGTGATCTCTCCGCTGAAAGTTCGTCCAACTCTGTCTGGACGCTGTCATCCTTATCGATGGGGCGCATGCGACCGGTGAGCAGCGTGGCGTCCTCTCTAAGATCCACAAGCTTTGCATAGACCAGCCGAGCCGTGTCCACACGGTTGCAGAAAACGACGACGGCCGGTGGGCTGTCGGGACTTCCATTTTCCCATTGCTTAACGAGCTCCCTCGCCTGCTCGACTAGAAAATTCGCCAGCTCCTGTCTCGCTTGGGCCTTGCCTTTACCCTTGGCCTGCTTCGCAACGAGCAGCCGCGTCCGCTTGGAGGCGAGCTGCCGCTTGCCGAGGGGATGGGCCGGATCTTCACCCTCCCCCGAAAGGTCTTGAAAAACTTCCAAGCCGCCGGGTGGTGTGGCGCTCATGACGGTGACCCAGAAGGGTGAGGGAACAGGAGTCTCGGCCCAACCGCGGTAGCGCTTGACGGCCTGAAGGGTTTCCAGGAACGGCTGGGCGCAATGGGCCTCATCCAGCAGAATCAGGCTGTCGTTGGCGACCAACCCGGCATGGATCGGCCTCATGCCGTGGCCGGGGCCGTAAGCGCGAAACAGGAGACGTGAGCCGACCTGATCGACGGTACCGGAGACAATGAGCGGCTGAGTCGGGGACTTGGCCCACGCGTCGGAGCGTAGGATACCGCCCCTGAGCTCGAAGGCGGCCAGCGGCACATCGCCCCCCGCAAGACGGCGCAGCCGGTCGGCCACTTCCCTCAGGATACCCTGTTTGGCCTCGCCCAACTTCGCGGCCAGCTTCACGGCTCGTTGATGGGCCTCGTCGACGATCACCCTCCGATCCACCACAAAGAAGATGCGCCTCGGAGCCGCGAGCGGCCGTGAGCTTCCGAGTCTTTCAGCCTGGGCCGCGAGGCAGTACACGGCGATATCCATGCAGGCGGTCTTCCCCGCGGCGGTAGGCAATGCGACAGCCTCAGGCCACGGGTTTGTCTCATGGGTGAGGACTCGTTGCGCCAAGGCCGACTGCCACCCAAACGGCTCCCGACCCCAAAGGGCTTTGAAGAAATCGGCAAACGCGGAGGCTGTCAGCTCACCCATTTCCATCACCCCCCTGGTATAGGGGACGGCACAGGCCATAGCCCCGAAACCTGCCGGCTCCGATGATCACCGGCCCTTGAACGGGTTTCCGGAACACGATGAGCGCGTGGGCATGGTGCATGCGTCCCCCGTCCTGTTTGCGGCTCATCCAGGGAAACTCGTTGCTTCTCGGCACTCCCTGAAACAGGGAGACCGGGTGCAGCAGCACTTCCACGGGACGGGGCAGCCCGATACGCTCACAGGAGGCCTTGACCGTTTCGGCGGCCTGTTCCCACTTGGTCGGACCGTCGAAGTGCCGGTCGAGGACCACGGGGGTCACACTCCCCCAACGAACGGCGGGGCCGTTCCAGGTTTCGGCGTCGAGGTTATAGGGCGGCTTTTCCCGAGTTTCCAGTTCCACCGCGCATTCCAGCCATTCCCCATCGAACAGCCTGATGCGCCTGGGGAACCCCTGGTCGTCGTAAAGCCACGGCACCAGCACGCGGGCCGTTTCTTCCGGGCTTATGGATCGCGGCACGGCCAGCGCCACACCCATCAGACGCCCGTCGGCGTGCTCCCGCCCCACGAAAGGCAGAGGGAGGAAGGCGACGTGAGGATCCCTGCTTGGCCGCCCCCGTTCGTCATGACCTGAGACCCACTCCGGAATGGGCTCAGGGCATGCCTTGAGGACGGCCCCTCGCAAGGCCTGCGTGACCTTCAACGTGGCCGGAAGCGGCAGCCGTTTCCCAGAAACGAAAGAGAGGACAACGAGCCGGGGGTCGAACACGCTCCCGGGCACCTCCGTCTCGAGCTCGGTCCGCCGCGATGAGTACCCCTGCCAGAGTCCCGGTTCCGGCCGCAGGCTGGCGGGTTTGCCCTCGGGGAATTCCTCATCCAGCCGCTGTTTGAGGGTGGCCTTGAGCTTACCCTTTGCGTTCTTGCACGCCTCCTCCAAATCCCCGTAGGCGATGCACCGGTCGCGGTTGCAGCGTCCCTCGAGGTAGGCGAGACGACCTGGGCCGAAGATGCGCAATCGATACTCGGCCGTCCCGGAAACCGGCACCAGGTTGCTTGTTGGGGGTTCATCGGTCACCCACATCTGGACCAGGGAAGCCGAATGGCCGATGGAGGTGACCTTGCCGCAGAGGGATTCCAAAGCATGCCGATGCGTTTCGAGGAGAGGTTGCTCCCAGACGAGATGGACAACGGGATCCCTCGGGATTGCCACCGGAAACGAACGCGGCTGACGTGCTCGAAACTCCGGGAGAAGGCTCAACCCAACTTCCTTGAGACCTTTCAGCACGTCTTTTTGGCTCTTCAATTTGTCCTCGATGGTCTTGGGCTTGGCCATACCGCTGTCGTTGACTGGAACATAGTGGCTGACCACCCTGCGCAATGTCTTCTCGAGGGACGTTGCCAACTTGGGTGGACCTTGCTCCTCCAGCCACTCCAGCACCTTGCCCTCACCGGAATCCCGCCCCGTTTCAAACCAGGCAGCAGCCAGCGCCATGAACACCCGGTCCGGGTGCGGGGGCCATTCGGCCCGCTGTTTGCCGGCACCATCCGCCGCCGCCATGGCCCATCCCATGAGATAGCGAATGCCGAGCCCGAACATCACTCGTCTCCTTCCGCCTGATGCATGGCGAGCTCCTGGCTCCTGGCCACGAGCTTGATCAAATCCTCGGACGGGAGGAGCTCGATTTCATCCTCCCAGGGGAGCTCCGAGCTCTTCGCTTCTGCCAAAGCCGCTTTGTAGACCTCGACAGCCTGACCTCCGGTAAGAGAATACTTCTTTGGCTCATTTTTCCCGGGTGAATTTGCCAAGAGCTCCCAGACAAAATCCTCCGTGGGTACCAGCAGGCATCGTGAGCGCAGGTCCGCTCCCTGCTCTCTCACTAGCACTGCACTCATCAGCCCCAAAGAGGCGAGTAACGTACGGGCGACCCGATCGCGTTCGCTGCTGGATTTCGATTCCCCTGCCGGCGGGAAACGCAGCCGACGTAAAGCGGCCAAGGAAAGAACCGTTGTCTGCCTGGCGTATGACAAAGTGAATCCTCCGGTTTCGATCGTGGGCGTGACGTTGCCATGGTTGATCTCGGACGGTTTTCCGTCTTTGCCGACCTTTTTGGGCTGGTTCTTGTCACGCATCGCAAGGCTTTCATCGACAGTCCAATCGGGCGAGGAGGCGCTCTTTTCCGCACGCTCGTACACGGTAGCCGCCTTAAGGGTGATCTGGGCGGGGTCGATGCGACTGCTCGTTTTCACTCCTTCCAACGCTCCGTATCCGATCATCTCGGAAACGATCGCCCGCTGAATCTTCGCCCCCAACCCTCCCCTCGGACCTGTCGAATCCCAAATGCCGAAGACAAGCGCTGTGGGGCAAAGACCGAAGAGCCCGGTGGCATTGGAAATATCGGCATGGTCCAATATCTTGCCCTTTTCGGATTTGCGGAAGATGACGCCCTTGTACAGGCTGTCGCGGAAAATGGCATCGGCGACCCGGTGGGGCGCCTCCAGGCTCGTAATCTTGAATTTCTTCCGCAGACGATCATCATTGAAGGCCGCTGTTACCAGGGGCAACTCGAAAAGACCCGCGCGTCGACCTTCGAGTAGGGCTAACTCCATGCGGTTGGCTTGGGATTGAACGGAATCCAGGACCACGCAATTCACAATCTCGCCGTTTTCGACGACCCGCTCTTCGACGGCGTACTTGCCCCCCTCGTAGGTGGGTGGAAAAACCTTGTCGCCCACCCCTCCGGCCGGCTGATACGTTGTCACACAACGGAATGCGGCGGCGGTGCCGGCCATGGCCTCCTTCAAGATCTTCAGCGTAAGCTCCTCCATCATTTGCTCCTTTCCTTTGGCTCAACGAATGTGGAATCCAGTGATGAATCAAGGTGCTCACACCTCGTGCCACACCTTCACGGGCACCCGGTCCCACGGCGGACGGGAGGTCCGATGGCGGTGATGGACACCCGCAGGGTCACGGACTGGTCGGCGATGGCTCCAGGAACCGCGGAGGAGTCTCCAGGCTCAGTGTTAAACGGATCGCCCCAATTGCCGTCTTTGCTGCGGAAAAAGGGTTTCCTCCGCATCATAGGCATACCACCTTACCTCCCCCAAAGCGTGTCCTAGGTGCGATAATTCTTCGCCATCCCCTCGATTTCTTTTCGGACCCGATCCCGGAACCATTCAGGCGCCAGGACCTCCACGTTCGAGCCGTACTTGAGCACCTCCATGAGGATTTCCCTTTCATGAGCCACGGGCAGGGTCAGGTCCAGCTCGCCCGCTTCCGTTTCCTCCAAACGCTGGTCGGGATGCCAGCGCTGCCCCCTGGCCCAGCGGGCCAGATCCCTCGAAAACCGCAGGGTCACTTCGAAGCGCTCCCGCCCATGAAAGATGCCGAAGGATTCCTCCAGAAACGGGAGCCATTCCCCGTCCTCCCGCCGCTGGAAAGGGTCGGTCCCCAATCGGCAATCGGACATGCGGGCCAGGACGAAATCCCGCCAGTCCCCGCGGAGGCGACACCAGGCGATGAGGTGCCAGGCGCCCTGGTAGTTGACGAGATGATGCGGCTCCACGGTCCGCGTGGTGCAGACGTTGGCGTAGGGGGAATAATAGCAGAAGGAGAGGGGAATGCTCCGAGCCAAAGCATTGACGGTCTGCCCGAAGATGTCGGCGTCGCAAGGGGTGACGGCAGACCAGCGAAAGGAAAACGCCCTGTCGGGGTCGACGGGCCCGGGGATGCTCTCGATCAGGAGTTTCCCGAGCCGGACGACGAGGTTGTTCAGTTCCCTCCCCAACGATCCCGCGGCCGCATCAGCAAGCAGCTTTCGGGAAACCAGAAGAGCCAGGATCTCCGAATCGGTCAGCCGCGTCACGGGGAGCCGGTAGTCCGGGACCGCATAGTGATAGCCGCGGCGCGAGGCGTCGTATTCGAGGGGGGCCCCGTAGCGGTCCCGAAAGGTCTCGATGGTTCGCTGGGCGGTTTTGACGCTGCACTCGAATTCATGGGCCAGCGCGGTGGAATTGGGGAAAAGCCCCTTCCGGATCTGGCTGTCAAACAACAGGATGCGTTCCAGGTAGAGGCGATCGCCCATGACCGCTCCAAGTCAAAAAAAACGGCGCATGCATCGGATGTGGGATCCCCTGATGGGTGGCCACCCAGGCAAACCGGAGTCGGTGAGAAACGCCCGGGGCGATGGGCGATGAACGAAGGACAGCGGAGCGTCCGTCGTGAACGGCGAGGACAAGGGACGCCCATGGAAACATTTCAGTCGGCCCCATCAACACGGCCAGATGGACTTTTCCTCCATGTTGTAGAACTGGGTCTTCACCCACTCCTCGTACGAAAGTACGCCTTCCAGCCCCGACACCGGGCTTTTGACGATCCTTTCCAGAAGGGAGTCCTTGCGCAGGAGGAGTGCATCACTTCTCCTGCCGGTCAAAAGGCCGAAAGCCTCGTTGATGAGAGCCGTCATTTCGTGGGCTTGCGGGTTTTCGGGATGCCTGTCCGGGTGAAACTGGAGCATGCGGCGATAATACGCATACCTGATCTCGTCCTTCCCGACGGCCCCTTCAATCCCCAGCACCCTCCTGGCCCGTTCCAGCAGAACCTGTTCCTCCAAAATCACGGCCGGTTCCATGTCAGCCATCCTTCAACGGGATTGCGCCCCATGCCCAAGGGGGAGGCTTCTCCGTCAAGCTTCCCCGCTCCTCTCGCGCGGTTCCAGGATGATGCGACAGTCGGCCACCGTGGCTCCCTTTCCCTTTTCATGGACGAGGAGGGGGTTGATGTCCATCTCCTTGATTTCGGGGTGGTTCAGGACCAGGTCCGAAAGACTCACCAGAGCCACCTCCAGCACATCGGTGTCGCACGGCGGCCTTCCCCGCACCCCCTGGAGAATGCTGTACCCCCGGATACCACGGATCATGCGCCTCGCCTCGTTGCGGCCGATGGGAGCCAGCCGGAACTCCACATCCTTGAAGATTTCCACGAAGACGCCTCCCAGCCCGAACATGAGGAGATGCCCGAACCCCGGGGTATGGCTCACCCCCAGGATGACTTCCTCACCCCTCGGGGCCATCTTCTGCACCAGAATCCCCTCGATGACCGCCTGTGGGGAATGGTCCCGCACCCTCCCCATGATTCTCTGGAACGCAGCGGCCACGGCTTCCCTATCCCGGAGCTGCACTTCGACCCCCCCGGCGTCGGATTTATGAATGATCTGCGGGGACACGACCTTGAGCACCACGGGAAATCCCATGGCCTCTGCGTGTGACACCGCTTCATCCGGGTTTCCCGCCAACTGGGAGGGAAGCGTGTTGAAGCCGTAGCAGCGCAGGAATTCCCCTGCTTCCATTTCCCCCAGGTAGCGCTTCCCCCTGTCCAGACAATCCCGAAGGATGGCCGACGCCCGCTCTTTGTCGTGATGAAACGTGAACTGGGCCAGGTGCTGTCGGTTCAACCATCGGGAATACCGGTACAGGGCCCCGAAGGACTGAGCCGCCTGCTCCGGGAAGCGGTAGACGGGAATATCGTGCTCCTGAAGGTGCTTCACCCCCGCTGAGACATCGATGATGCCCATGAAGCAGCACAAAATGGGTTTGTCCGTCCGGCGATAGATATGGGAAATGGCCTGGGCGGTCCCCAAGGCGTTGGTCATGGACTGGGGGGTCAGAATGACCAGGGCGCCGTCCACCCCCTCATCCCGGATCACGGCGCTCAGGGCGTTTTCATAGCGATCCTGGGCCGCGTCCCCGATCACGTCCACCGGGTTGTGCACGTTGGCCGTGGCCGGCAGGTGACTCGCCAGGACCTCCAGGGTCTCATCCTTGAATTTGGCCAACTCCAACCCCGAGGTGATGGTCATGTCCGTGGCCACGATCCCCGGACCCCCTGCGTTGGTCACAATGGCCACCTTGTTGCCCCTGGGTATCTTCTTGCTGGAAAATGCACTGGCGAAATTGAACAACTCCTCGATGGACTCGGCCCGGATGATCCCCGCCTGCTGAAAAATCGCCTCGTAGACGGCATCGGACCCTGCGAGAGATCCCGTGTGGGACGCCGCTGCCCTAGCCCCGGCGAGAGTCCGCCCGGATTTCACCACGAGGACGGGTGTGGGGCGATCGCCCGACGTGATCTTTTTCACCTCCTGAACAAAAGCGGAACCCTGCTTCAGTTCCTCCAGATAGATCATGATCACTTCCGTATCGGCGTCCTGATGGAGATACCGCAAGAGATCCAATTCATCGACGTCCGCCTTGTTTCCGATGGAAATGAATTTGGAAAACCCGAAATCCCGGTCCGCGGCAAAATCCAGCACTGCGGTGCACAGCGCCCCGCTTTGAGAAATGAACGAAATATGGCCGTAGGCGGGCATGCGGGCGGAAAAGCTCGCGTTGAGCCGCACATCGGGGTGGGGATTGATCACTCCCAGGCAGTTGGGACCCACAAGGCGGATACCCAGTTCCCGGCAACGGCCCGTGATGGCCTCTTCAATCCGCTTCCCCTCCCCTCCCACTTCCCGAAAGCCCGCGGAGACAATGACCACCCCCTTCACACCCTTTTGTGCGGATTCCTCCACGGCTTGCAGGGCGGCGGAAGGAGGAACGATCAGGATGGCGAGGTCCACAGGGTCGGGAACGTCCAAAACCGAGGGATAGGCTTTCACGGATTTGACGGAAGCGGCTTTCGGGTTGATGGGAAAAAGGGTGCCCCGGTATTCCCCTTTGAGAATGTTCACAAAAATGTCGTGGCCCACCTTCCCCGGCACCGTGGAAGCACCAACGACCGCAACCGATCTGGGGGAAAAGATCGCCTCCAGGCTCTCCATGACTCACTCCTCCGATCTGGATTGAGGGTTGAAATCCGCTGCGGAAGTGCCCCACTGCTCCCGCCTTCGCCGGTCCTTCCCCCCGGCTGTGTCGGCGTGAGTCCTTCCAGTAACGAAGGATTTCGGGAAGTACGGCAAACCGGCGGACCTTCAACCGGCCAGCATCTTGACACGCAGCTTTCTCGTCCTCGGTCCGTCGAATTCGCACAGGAAAACCCGCTCCCACGTCCCCAGGAGCAGTCTCCCGTTTTCGATGATGAGGTGAGCGCTTCCCCCCACAAGAATGGACCGGATGTGGGCGGCGGAATTCCCCTCCGCATGCTTGTAACCCGCCCGCCATGGCACCAGCTTTTCCAACGCCTGCATGATGTCCTCCAGCACGGCGGGGTCCGCCCCCTCATTGACAAAGATCCCCGCCGTAGTGTGGGGGACGTAGACCAGGCAAACGCCGCTCTGGATCCCGCTCTCCTGGATCTTCCGGGAGACGAGATCCGTGATGTCCACAGCCACGCAATGGTCGGGAGTGTTCACCTGAATCGTTTCCAACATCTCCGAACCCTCCATGACGAATTGTCCTCAAGTGCCCTGCAAAACACTTGAGGCACAAGTGCAAGAAAAACGGTGTTCGAATTCCCTTGGAACCCGACCCCACCCGGGCCCCCCGCAGTCGACCGGCGTTCAATCCCCTGCCTCCTGGGAATTCCGATCCCGCCGGAAAGGGCGAAAGAGAACTGTGAGCGCTTCAGGGGAACCTCCGTGCATCCCGCGCCGGTTTCCAGCCCCATGATGCACTTTCCCTAACGGGGGACGATCAGTCCCGAATCGGTTCGGTAAAACGCTTCCCTGACCTCCTCCTGTTCACGGGCCCCCTCGTCCTCGGGCCAATGACGCCTGAGAGATTCAACAACCATTCGGCAGACGACGGGATTTTCGCCGGCGGGAGCGGAAGAGGCCAGATGGGTGGCGGTGAGGAGGGCATCCCGCGCAGGGACCTCCTTGCCCTGGGTTTTGAGCCACAACGCCTGTTCCTCGAAAAAGCGTCGGAAGAGCAGTCGGCGCTTTCCCGTGCAAAGAGCATCCGCAGCCTCCCGGACGATGAGGCGCTGACGCTCTTCTTTGATTTCCCCGGAAACGACGAGCACCGAGTGGGTCACGTCCTGGATCCTCTGGTGAAACGGCCTCAGATCCTCTTTGGGAAAGAGCAGCCAACTGAGGTCCATGGGGGCGAGGAGGGCCAGCGTCTCCTGCTCCGTCAGTCTTCTCGTCTGTAGGCCCCCCGGATCCATGATTTCGTAAACGTATGGGGGCGTTCCCGGATCATGGTAAGGAGTGAGGAGTCGCCGGGCCTCCTCCACATCGGGGGGCGGTGTGGGGTCCTGGGAAAAATCGAGCATCTCGAAAAACAGTCGGGCTCCATGGCGGATAGGGATTTCGCAGGGGCTTCCCTTGGGGGCCGCCTCCCCCATCTTGGCCAAAAGGTCCCGATAGTTCCTGTTGGATGTTTCCGATACGCGCACGGCAAGCCGATGGAACCCCTCATCAAAGAAAGCCAGGACCGTGGCGGACCCGCCGGCGAACTCATTGGGCACAAGGGCTGTCAGGAGCCAGAGGGTTCCCGATCCCAGGATGAGATGGGAAACCACCCGCTTCTGCTCCTTCTGCACCAGGACCACCCTTTCCTGGGGCGCGCCCCGGGTTGGCGTGGAAAACCCTTTCTGGGAGAAGCGGTATGCCGCCTGCCGCAGCGCCTTGCGCAGAGTCCGGTCGGTGACGAGCCCCTCGATGGCCTGGTACGTCCGGAATCCCACGGCCGATGGCTTTCTGCTCAAATGGGAAAGGAGCTCCGTGACCAGCCTCTCCCTCCTCTCCAGGATCTTGCGCAGGGATGCCAGATAAGCCTGGAAGCTTTCGCCGTTGGGTACCTGGACGGAAAGGCGGTCCAGAATCATCTGCAATTCCATGGACTCTTCCGCCGTCAGTCCCGCCTGACCCCTCTTTTTCTCCCCTGTCTTCTTGCCCATGGTTCGACCTAATCCCGAAAATGTGCCTCAAGAAATGAAAAAGCCCCCTCCCACGCTTGCAGCGCGACTCAGGGGCTTGTTTTCAACGAAGGTGAGAAACGGCGGGCTACTCTTCTTCCGCTTCCCGTGGTTCGATGATGAGGGAGTTTGCCACGAGCTCCCACAGATACATCACCTCCACATCCATCATGCCGTATTCCTTGCGGAGGCTTTTCATGATCTGGTCGCGGCAGTTGTGGCATGGCGCGATGAGAAGCTTCGCCCCCGTGTCCTTGATCTGCTTGGCCTTGGTGCGACCGTAAAAAATTCTCTCTTCGACGTATGGCGAAGCCCAGGCACCGCCGCCCGCACCGCAGCAGAAATTGTTCGCCCTGTTGGGATACATTTCGACCCAGTTCTCACAGCACTGCTGCATGACCCAACGGGGCTCCTCGTAATACCCGTGGCCGAAGGTGCGCTCGCTCTTGCGGGCGTAATTACAGGGGTCGTGGTAGGTGGCCAGTTCGTGGTGAATGGACTTGTCCACCTTGATGCGCCCCTCCTCGAGATATTGTTTCAAAAGATCATGGACGGCAAGAAACTTGACGTTTTCATGAGCATACCATTTTTGCAGACCAAGCCTGGTCGCATAGTAGGCGTGACCTCACTCGGGTAAGACAAGGTACTCGCATTCCAGTTCCTTGTAATTCCTCACGACCCGGCCAACAATTTCCTTCATGGCCTCATCGTCCCCGGTGAAAAGGCCCCAGTTGACCCCTTCCCAGTTTTCCGATGCGATGGTCCAGGACTCATTGGCGGCGTAAAGAATCCGCCACCAGTGCATCATGTCCTCGGGTTCCGCGAAGGGTTCCTTGGAATTCACGGTGAAGAGGTACTTGGCGCCCTTTTTGTCGATGGGGACCGAAAAACCCGGCAGTTCCTCGGCCAATTCGGCTCCCACGTCCTCCATGAGCATCAGGAAGTCGTCTTTGGGAATCCCGACGTTGTTTCCCGACTTGAGGCACTGTTCAACCCCCTTGTGCAGCACGCCGGGAACCTTGTCTCTGTCCCTCATGCTTCGGGCGGACCGGAGCAGCGTCAACAAGTCGATGTTCATTGGGCATGCGTATTCGCAGCGTCCACACAAGGTGCACACCCAGGGGAACTTGGAATCGATGATCTCCTGGTCCAGTCCCAGGACCGCCAGACGCACGACTTTGCGGACATCCAGTCCGTCCACCCCGGTGACCGGACATCCTCCCGCGCAGGTGCCGCACGTCAGGCATAACTCGGCATACTGGCTCGCCAACTTACGCCTTTCACGCTTGGTCAAAAGCAATGGCTCCATTTACACTCTCCCCTAAGACGGTTTTCGAAAGCAGGGCTCGACAGGTTGCATGTCAAAATACAATACTTCTCCTCCAAAGCCAATCAGGAATCAAAGCATCCGGGGCAGAAAACCCTTTTCCCCTGCGGAGCCCTCCTGGAGGTCAAGCTCAGTACTCGTTGGGCAAGCGGGACAGCTGGGCCAGGGTGAACACCGGGCCGTCCTTGCAAACGTATTCCGTTCCGATGTTGCAACGGCCGCAGATTCCGATCCCGCATTTCATGCGCATTTCCAGGCTGGAGATGATCCGTTCGGGAGGGAATCCCAGTTCCGTGAGCACGGGGAGGGTGAATTTGATCATGATGGGCGGACCGCAGATGATGGCGTAGGAATTGTCCGCGCTGGGAGCCTTCTCCTTAGTGACGGCAGGGACGAAGCCCACGTTGTATTTCCAGTTGGGATCGGTGGTGGCATCCACCGTGATGTGCATCCGGATGTCCTCCCGCCGCTCCCATGCCGCCAGTTCCTCCTTGTAGAGGAGAAGCCCGGGGGACCTCGCCCCGTACACCACCGTGATGTCCCCGAAGCGTGACCTGTTTTCAGGATGGAGCATGTAGACGATGGAAGAGCGCAGTGTCGTGAAAGCGAATCCGCCGCCGATGATCACCACGTTCTTCCCCTCGAGAACATCCCACGGAAAGCTGTTGCCCATGGGACCCCGCACTCCCATGATCTCCCCCTCCTCCATGTTGTGAAGGTGGCTCGTCACCTTCCCCACCTTGTTCACCGTGAAGCTGATGAAGCCCTTTTCGGTGGGTGACGTGGCAATGCCGATGGGAACTTCACCCACCCCCGCCACGGAGAGTTCCGCGAACTGGCCGGGCATGTACACGAACTTCGCCTCGTCCTCCGGCCTGAGGAAGACCAGCTTGAACGTCTTCTGGTTGTGGTCCTCGGTCTCCGTGACAATGGACTCGATTCTGACCGGATATGGCAAGTAAGGGTTATTCACCTTGATTCCTCCATCTTGAGCATGACTCCCTCGGCGAAATCTTCCTGACAGGATTTCCACACATTCGCTCAGGCGCCGGTCACATCCCGGTGTGCATCAGGTCGGACACACACAGGAGGCGGACATGAGACGCGCCACGTGACGGATATCGATATTGACGGGGCACTGTCTCACGCACCGGCCGCATCCCACGCAGGCAACCCCCCCCTTGTACTTTTCGGGATAATATTTCAGTTTGTGCATGAACCGCTGCCGCACCCGCTGCAATTTCTGGCTCCTGGGGTTGTGGCCGGAACCGTGAAAGGTGAAAAGGGGGAACATGCACGAGTCCCAAAGCCTGATGCGGCTTCCCTTCTCCTGGTAAACCTCGTCCTGAATATCGAAGCACCAGCACGTCGGGCATACGAAAGTGCAGGTGCCGCAGTTGATACAGGAAAACTGCACCTCATCCCAGAAGGCGGCGTTGAAAAGGTCCAGGGTGGGGTTCTGCACGATGGCATCCACGCTGAACTGCGTCCCCATGCTCCCTTCCGCACCCTTCTTCAGGGCATCCGCCTTCTCCGCAACGGATCCCGAAACCGCCTCGCCGGCCGAAAGGCCAGCCAGGAATTCCTCCCCCTTCTTCGTGGACGCCTGGAAGAGGTAACCCTCACCCACGTCCACCATAAGCACGTCCAGGCCTGTCTTGTCGAAGGGCCCTGTCCCCACTGAGGTACAAAAGCAGGTGCTGCCGGGAGTGTTGCACGCGAGTCCCACCAGGGTGGTCGTCTCCCGCCGCCTCACCCACCAGGGATCCCGCACGGAATCGGTGTCAAAGTTGCGGTCGTCCAGCTGAAAGGCTCGGGCGTCACAAGGGCGGATCCCCAAGATGACACGGGGTCTGAAGTCCTTGGGAGTCTCCTTGAGAATTCCCGCTTCGGGGTCCCCCTTGGAGAGACTGAAATCAAACATTTTCTCCGCTTGGGGGTGGAAGAGCGCCTTGGGCGAAAGCCGGGTGTTCCCATATCCCAGGTCCACGTCCTCGGGCCTTTCGAGCCGGCCAAACTCGTGGAACTTCCCCTGAAGCACCGGTCCGAACACGGGGCACTTTCCCATCAACTGCCCGAGGACTGAGGGGAACTTGTCTTTGGCAATGTATATTTCCGACATGATCTGTCCCTTTCGGTATCCAATTCGAATGCAGAGCGAACCCATGCGTTGACAACGAGGCGCACAGCATGTATGGAACCCGGCCGTCCCTTCCGGAGGAGGGGCGGCGCTGGAGGGCCCCCCCGTGCCTACTTGGCGAAGTCTCTCGGATCGTCCGGCCGATAGGTGTCTAGAGGGGGTCTCGATTCCGGATCCACTCCCGCTTCGTATCCGTACATCTCCTTGATGTCCTTCTCCAGCTTCTTTGTGAACTGACGCATCTTGATGCCGACCGGGCAGGCCCGCTCACACGCCCCGCAGTCAGTGCAGCGACCGGCCACGTGGTATGCTCTCAGGAAATGGAAGGTGCGGGTGTCCGTGGGGTCGACGGTCTTGCCCACCCACTGGGGCCTCGACTCGTCCACGAAGCAGGTGGGACAGTAGCAGACGGGACAGGCGTTCCTGCAGGCGTAGCAGCGGATGCAGGGGGCGATGAGGTCCTCGAAGTACTTCCATTTGGCCTCCGGGGACAACCCTTCCACCTCGCGCACATCCGCGTACCGGTCCACGTCCCTCTGCTCTTCCACCAAGTCGCCCACGAGCTCGTCATAGACGACGGGGTTGCGATGCATGCAAATGGCACAATTTTCCTGGAGGTATTGCTTCCGGTCAAAACTCTCCTCGAAGCCTTTGCCGCTCACGCGAATCCGGCCGTTCTCCTCTTCCACCTGCAAAGGCTCTTTTCCCGCAAGCTCCTCTGTGATGCGCCGTCCATCGATCATGCCGTGGCAGGGGGCACCCAGTATGTAGAGCTGTTCTCTCTTGATCTGGTACTCCAGCAGGTGGACGACGATGTTTCGCGAATCACACCCTTTGGCCACGATCCCGATCCTGTCCTTCCTCCCGGAAAGATAATTGGCCAGGTTGATCCCACAGTTGCCGTCCCACAGAAGCTGGTCCACCTGTTCAGGGCTTTTGGCCAAAAAGGGCTCGTTCATGAAGGGGATCGTCCCCTTGCGGAAGCCCATCACCACATCCACCTTCTTTTCGGCAAGCAGGCGTTTGGCCGCCTCTCGGATCCGTTGTGTATAGCCTTGCATCTATGCCACCTCAGCTTCTTTTTTGATCATGTGCCTGGCAGGTCCCAAAGCCTTCACCGAATCGACCACCTCTTTGGCCGTCTGCGCAAATTTGTGTCCCTCCGTTGCGGAAACCCATGAAAAATGAACCCGGCCGGGTTCGATCCCCGTGTGTTCCAGAAAATTCTTCATGAGGGCGAATTTGCGGCTGGCATAGAGGTTTCCCTCCATGTAATGGCAGTCCCCGGGATGGCACGCGGAAATCCACACCCCATCCGCACCCTGTCGCAGGGCCGAGAGAATGAATTTCGGATTGATGCGCCCGGCACAGGGCACTTTGATGATGCGGATGTTGGGCGGATAGGCCAGCCGGCTCAGCCCCGCGTAGTCCGCTCCGGGATAAGAACTCCAGCTGCACATGAAAGCGACGATTTTCGGTTCCCACTGGGACATTTTTCTCTCCTGATGTCATGCATGCATATGCGCAAACAGGTTTCCTAAATGCTTTCGATCATTGCATAGATTTGAGCGTCTTCGTATCCGCGCAGCCGGATGGCCCCGGAGCGGCAGGATGCCACACACAGGCCGCACGCCCTGCAGAGGGCCGGGTTGATTTCGGCCTTGCCCTTGTCATTGAACCGGGGAGCGGAAAAGGGGCAGATGGACACACAGGTGCCGCAACTGCTGCACATCATTTGATTGGTGTAGGCCACAGCGCCGCTGAACCGGACCGACTCTTTCGACAGGAAGGCGCCGGCCCTGGATGCCGCCGCCATCGCCTGGGCAATGCTTTCGTCCAGCGACTTGGGGAAGTGGGCCAGTCCGCAAAGAAAAACCCCGTCCGTCTCACAGTCCACAGGTCGCATTTTCAGGTGGGACTCGCACAGGAACCCCTCCCTCCCCACGGGCACATCCAGGGCCTTTGCAAGGATCCCGGCATCGTTTGGCAGGATGGCGGTGGCCAGGGTCACCAGGTCGGCCACGATGGTGATCTCTCTTTGAAGAATGGGATCGAAGACCGTGACATGCAGGTTTCCGTCCACTCTATCCACACGGGGCTTTGAATCCAGGGAGAACCGAATGAACACCACACCCGATTTCCTGGCTTCCAGGTAGAGTTTTTCCCGGTCCCCGTAGGTCCTCATGTCGCGGTAGAGCACGTAGACGTCTGCATCCGGGTTGATCCGCTTCAACTGGAGGGCACTTTCCATGGAATGGGTGCAGCACACGCGGCTGCAATACGGACGTTCGGGCTCCCTGGACCCCACGCATTGGATGAAGACGGCGGACTCAAGGGAGCGCAGAGCCGGATCCGCAGCCTTGAAACGTGCATCCAGCTGCTGATGGGTCAACACCCGGTTGTCTTTTCCATAGAGATACTCCGCCGGTTCGAACTCCTTGCCGCCTGTGGCCAAGATCACCACGCCATGTTCCACCACCTCCGACTCCGAACCGTTACTCAGCGTGGATTTGAAATTCCCCACGTACCCTTCCACACGATCAACGATGGAGGAGAGACGGACAGTGATATTCGGGTGATTGGCGACGCTCCCCACCAGTTCCTTCACGTACGGGCCAACGTCGTTCCCTCTCCACGTCTTGAACAAATTGAGGGCATAGCCCCCGAGACGGTCGGACTTCTCCACGAGCACCACAGGGTACCCCCGGTCCGCAAGAGAGCGGGCCGCCACCATGCCGCTGACACCGCCTCCCACCACAAGAGCCTTTTGATTGACCTTGTATTCCTGCTGGGGAAACGGTTCCAGCAGAACCGCCTTGGCCGCCGCCATGCGGATGAGATCCACAGCCTTCTGCGTCGCCGGTGCGGGTTGATCCTCGTGGACCCATGCGTCTTGAAACCAAAGGTTGGCGAATTCCAAAAGGGACTTATTCAGGCCCGCATTTCGGAGGGTCTCCTGGAAGAATTTCTCGTGGGTCCTGGGGCTGCAACCGGCCACTACCACCCGGTTGATGCGCCTCTCACCGACGGCTTTCACGACGGCCTCCTGGGCAGTGGGACCGCAGCTCAGCATCTCCTCGGAAACATAGACCACGTTGGGCAGCCCTTTCACGGACTCTCGGACGGATGCCACATCCACCGCCCCTGTTCCCTCCGAACCGCAGACACAGAAAAACACTCCCACCCGAGGCCGCTCGAAAACGACGGGGTTTTCCGGAGGATAAGTGTTCCCTTGAAATCCGGCTTTCTTGGAGTTGGAAAGAATAGCTGCGGACGCGGCGGAAGCGGCCGATCCCTCGATGAGGGAAGACGGCACATCTTTGGGACCGGCGAAGGCACCACATGCAAAAATCCCGGGACGGCTCGTCTCCACGGGGGTGAAATCACCCACCGCAGCGAAACCGTTGTCGTCCAGCGAAATGTTCAGTTTCTCCGCCAGACTTTGAATGCCTGAAGGCGATTCGAGGCCCACCGAGAGGACGACCATGTCGAAGATCTCACTACAATGCTGCCCACTTTCATCAATATAGTCGAGCCTGAGGTCGCCCGAGCCCGCTCCTGCAGGCTCAACACTGTGAATCCGGGACCGGATGAACCGGACCCCCGCTTCGTTCTTGGCGCAGTTGTAGTATTCCTCGTATTCCTTGCCGAAGGTGCGCATGTCCATGAAGAAAATGGCGGTGTCGATCTCGGGGTCATGCTGCTTCACGGCCAGAGCTTCCTTTATGGCGTACATGCAGCAAACGCTGGAACAGTAGCCATGGGCGCCCTTGTGCAGGTCCCTGGAACCAACGCATTGCAACCAAGCGACCCGCTTTGGCGGCCGGCCGTCGGACGGCCTCACGGGGCGCCCGTGATTGGGTCCGTATGGATTGAGAATGCCCTCCAGCTCCAGGCTGGAAACCACATTGGGATAAACACCGTATCCGAAGGTATCGTAGATGCTGGGATCGAACACCTTGAACCCGGGGGACAAAATGATGGCCCCCACACGGAGCGAGACGACTTCGTCAGCTCCGTAGGAAACCGTAGGAGGTGCCGTCGACCAGTCGAGGTTGCGCCTCTTCCTGCGCACCCGCACCTGAAAATTCCCCGCTCCCCCCTCAACGGACTCCACTTCGGCCATCGTCAGGATCTGAACATTGCGGTGGCGCCCACTCTCCTCCAGCTTATGAGAAACGATGCATGTGGAGCAATCGTTCACCGGGATGCTCTCGTCCAGCTGCGCCATGCCGACATGCTGGGCCCGGCAGCCCAGACAGCCCACGCAGTTGGTGGGAAACGTCTTGTCCAACTGGAGGACGACACCCCCTAGAGAGGGGCCTTTCTCCACCAAATAAACCTGAAAGTCGGATTCGGCCAGATCGAGGGCTGCCTGCACGCCTGCCACTCCCCCCCCGACCACCATGACCGCACCTGCCGATGGCTCCAATCCAAGATTTCCGTTCATGAACATCCACTCCGTAAGCAAACGATTCGCCGAAGATCCGCCCTACCGACCGGGCCCCTCGCCGCCCTCTGCCACCACCGAACCTTCGCTGGTGGCGCGAGAGAGCCATGTGACTACAATCACAATACCGGGCCCAAAAAAGAGACTGCACCGGGAAGACCTTTCTCCCGGGGGAGCGCACAAGACCCGTGCCCCCAGATCCGGCGGGGGCTGATAGATTCCGGATTCAATTCACCTGCTGATGGCTTGGTCGCATCTTTCGAGCTTGAAAGAAGGATCCTTTGGGACCAGAGGCACGGCGACTGCCCGCCTGAATGGCCGCCTGGGAAGGGAAGCGGCTCCGCACTCACCCGTGCAGCACCAGGTTGTGGTGATACGCCTTCGAGGGAAATTTCTGGGACTGATTTCTTCCTGAGCACTGCTGCAGAGCGATGACAACCCAACATTCCACTGAACGATTCTCCAAGCCCAGAAACAGATACGAAAAACCTCATAATCCAAACAAGGTTGGGAAGTCAAGGTATTTGAGAAAAGAATTCTTTTCACTATTTTTTTGCTGTGATCAAACCTGCCCAAGATCCTTGCAAAATGGTGCGCGGGTTGTGCATGATGAGAGCGGGTGGCTGGGAGGCCCCAGGCCCATTTCGCCCTGCAGGCTGGGAGGGGCGGCGCATGGGGGGCGATCGACCGCCGGATTTTCAATGTTCGTCCATGGAGGTTTGAACCGATGACGACGACGATCGGAGTGATGACCAGCGGTGGTGACGCCCCCGGCATGAATGCCGCTGTGAGGGCCATCGTCCGCCGCGCTCTGGACCGGGGCTTGAAGGTCTGGGGAATTTACGACGGCTACGAGGGACTGGTGAACGGCGGCAACCACCTGCGCCCTCTCGGCTGGGACGATGTGGGCGGTACGCTCCAAAAGGGGGGCACATTTCTCGGTACGGCCCGCTCAGAGCTTTTCCGAACGCTGGAGGGCAGAAGGCTCGCGGTGGGAAACCTCCTCCGTTGCGGCATCGAAGCCTTGATCGTCATCGGCGGCGACGGCTCGCTCATGGGCGCCCACATTCTCTCCTCAGAATGGTCCGAGCACGTGGCCGTGATCCGCAAAACCCATCCCGATCTGTTCACCGATTCCGACGCTCCCCTTTTGCAGGTGGTGGGGCTACCGGGTTCCATCGACAACGACCTGCACGGAACAGACATGTCCATCGGGGCCGACACGGCTCTCAATCACATCGTCCGCGCCATCGACAATCTCGCCTCCACCGCCGCCTCTCACCAAAGGACCTTCGTCGTGGAAACCATGGGGCGTCACTGCGGGTACCTGGCCTTAGCGGGTGCCCTTGCCGGTGGAGCATCCTGGGTACTGGTGCCGGAAGAAGAGCTGGAACTGCGCTGGCACCAGAAGATGGTCGCCTCCATTCAGAAGGCGAGAGAGCTGGGCCGACCCCACCAAATGGTGATCGTGGCCGAAGGGGCCCGGCACGCAGATGGCCTCCTCATCAATTCCACCGACATCAGGAAGATTCTCAGTGAGCGGCTCGGCATCGACGTCCGGGTCACGGTGCTCGGGCACGTCCAGCGGGGCGGATCTCCCACGGCGTTCGACCGCCTTCTGGCCACACGTCTCGGCGTCGCCGCCGTGGACCTGCTGCTGGACGAACCCAACCGCCTTCACAAGCACATGGTCGGCCTGGTCAAAAACAGGGTGGTGGCGACCCCGCTCGCGGAGGTGGTGGAAAAGAGCCAGGCGGTGCGCCAGGAGATCGAAAACGGGAATTACGGCAAGGCGTTGGAACTTCGAGGAGAAAGCTTTCGCTATTATCTGGAACTGGTCAAGACCCTCACCCGCATCACCCCCGCCCAGGAGAGGGCGTCCGAGGGGGCTGTGGCCATTCTTACCGGAGGCGCGGACGCGCCGGGGATGAACGCGGCCGTGAGTGTGGCCGCCCGATGCCTCCTCAACCACGGTGTCTCCGTCTACGGCTCCAGAGACGGTTTCCACGGCCTGATCCGTGATGAATTCATGGAACTGGATTGGCATCAACTGGTGAGCTGGGTCAATCGGCCCGCATCCGAAATCGGCACGGCTCGGTTCCCCTTCGAGGACTCCCATTTCCCCCAGATAGCGGAGAATCTGGGCAGACGGGGTATTCGGGCCATCATCGCCATCGGCGGTCTGGGCACTTACCTCAAGGTCCGCCAATTGATGGAATGGCGCGAGGCCTACCCCGCCCTGAACATCCCCATGGTCATCATCCCCGCCAACATCGACAACAATTTACCCGCCACGGAGTTCAGCATCGGCTCTGACACGGCACTGAACAACATCGTGGATGCGGTGGACAAGATACGCCACACGGCCGGTGCGACCCGACGCACGTTCATCGTGGAGGTGATGGGGCGGGAATGCGGGTTTCTCGCCTTGATGGGGGCTCTCGCCTCGGGAGCGGAAAAGGCTTACCTGCCCGAAACCGGGATCAGCCTGGCAGACCTCAACCGGGACGTTGAAATCATGAAGGAGAGCTTTGCCCAGGGAAAGCGCATGTTCATCTACCTGCGCAATGAGCAGTCTTCGGTCCACTACACCACGGATTTCATCCGCCGGCTTTTTGAAGAGGAGAGCAAGGAGCAGTTCGAAGTGCGCACAGCCATCCTGGGCCATCTGCAGCGCGGCGGCATCCCCACGGCCTTTGACCGCATCACCGCAAGCCGAATGGGGGCGGAAGCGGCTCTCACCTTGCTGGATGCCATGGAGACGGGGGACAGATCCGTATCGGTTCTCGGTCTGCGGGGAAGGGGTCTCAACCGGGTACCTCTTCTGGAAGCTCTGTCCGAAATGGACTTAAAGAGAGGCCGACCGAGGGAGCAGTGGTTCATGGAGCTCGTCGAGGTTGCAGAGACCTTGGCAAAACAGGGCCCGACCGCGCCTTCACCCTGAATGGTCAGCCCAAGCAGCCCCAGCGATACGGGACCATACTGAATTGGTGGTGTCAAGGAAAGGTCTCGTCGGTCGCAACCCGTAGGTCAATCGTCCAACAGTTCCGGCCTAGGCAGGGGATAAGGGCCTTTCTTGTCCGCATACACCACATAAACCGGATCGCTGGGAATGCCCAGGTGGGCGTGCTTGTCATCCGGAGGCCTCGCCTTGTTCCTGCTCACAAATGTCTTGGGCGGGTCAAACATGTCCACGTATTTGAAAAGCTCCTCCACGAAAGTCACCCGCTCTTCCTCGTTCATGCGCCACCATGCCTTCACCACCTTCTGCGGGAACATGCGGTTGGAGAAAATGACCAGGAAAACCCCATTGGGTTTGAGGACCCTGCCCACTTCCCGGAAGATCTCCACGGGCTGCGTCATGTAATCGATGGAGACGGTGTTCAGGACCGCATCGAAGGTGTCGTCGGGTAGAGGCAGAAAAGGATTGTCGTTGAGATCATGGACAAGGTATTGGGTAAGGGCCGGGTTTCCCGCCAATTCATTCTTATTGAGCCCGATGCCGGTGACGCTCGAAGGTTTCGTGTTTGGAGGGATGTGAGAATCCCAGCTTGCCATGAGATCCAGAATGACAGGCTCCTTTTCCACTACCAGGCTTCCGACGACGCGTTCCACCGTGGCGAGGGCAACCGAATCCAAATGCTCCACAAAGCGGTCCACGGAGTAGAAGATTTTGTCGTCGGTTTCGTCGCGTCGCGCGAATGCGTCCGGTGCATAAAGCTGCTTGATCAGCCAGGAGGTTCGCTTCAAATCCTGTTCAGTGCCCATGAATACCCCTCTCAGTCTCAGTCCTTTTCACAAATGACCGCTTTTTTCATACCACACGGAAAAGTAAGGTAATTGCACGGTACTGGGTGTCAACTGTGTTTTTCCCGCAGCCTTCAGCACATTGACCGAAACTCCTGATCGTGTCTCCACTGGGCCATGCCGGTGGAAATCATCATCGGTCTCCCAGGAGGCCTTTCTCACCCGCTTGCTGCAGAACCCCCACTGAAGAAGCATGATGAGAAGTTCGACAGAACGGAACAGCGGTTCACAGAATCCTTGCAGGGCATTCGCCAAAAACTCATCATGCTGCGGAGAGTTGTGGATACGGCTTTCTTCACTTCCTATATTGTTATTGGTGATCAGGGAGGACAGGGACGAAATTCGATCTCGGCCCAGGCTAGTTTGGCGTGTTCCGTTTTGGGAATGAGGGGCATGCCTGAACATATTTCTGCCATGGTCGTCAGTTGTTGAAAACAGGGGAAGCGTTATTTGAAAATCCGTGGGATTCCGTGATGGTTCATAAAAAGCAACGGATGGTTACTCCGGTTCATCTCATCGCCTTGTTCGTGCTGCTCTCCTCAGGCATTGCCGCTGCCGGGTATTTTTACGACGAAACCCAGAAAGCCGGCATCAAGGCTGTCAAGGAGGACGAACTGTCGGCCATTTCGGCGTTGAAGGTCGATCAGTTGGTCCGGTGGAGGGAAGAGTTCCTCGCGGATGCGAAAGGGATCATGGAGAACCGTATGGTGGCTGCTTTCCTTGAATCCTACAGCAAGAACCCTTCAGCGGGAACGGAGGAGCACGATATCCTGGCTTGGCTGACTTCCCTGAGGAACAACTACGGCTTCAGCCGGGTCACGCTCGTGGGTTCGAGCGGAAAGGTCTTCCTCAGTGTTCCGAATGATAACCACGGCATCGATCTGGAAGTCTTGGAGCTCATTCCCGGAGTGGCTAGGGAAAACCAGCCGTTTCTTTCGGACCTTTTCATTTGTCAGCGCTCGCAGGAGCCGGAACTCACCCTTGTGGCACCTATTTTGATCCGCCGGACAAAAAACGGGGAAGCGTTCTCCTTCCTCATCCTCACCATCGACCCGAAGAAATTTCTGTTTCCTCTCATTCAGTCCTGGCCGACACCGAGCAAGACGTCAGAGACGCTCCTCGTGAGGCGGGCGGGAGACAGTGTGGTTTTCCTCAATCAACTTCGACACGAGAACAAGCCGCCTCTCCACTACCACATCCTCCTGAACCAGGAGCAGATTGTCGCCGTCAAGGCGGTCCGTGGTCATGAGGGAATCGTGGAAGGAATCGACTACAGGGGTAAGCGTGTCCTGGCGTCCGTCAAAGCCGTTCCCAACTCACCCTGGTTTCTGGTCACCAAGGTGGACGAGGAGGAGGTTTTTGCGCCCGCGGCGGAGCGCAAGTGGCTGGTCTTCTGCCTGGTGGGAGTCCTCATCATGGGTTCTGCCGTCAGCATCGGTTTCATCTGGAGTCAGCAGCATTCTCAATTCTTCAGGAGGCAATACGAATCAGAGCTGAGACGCCATGAAATGGCCAAGCGCTATGAATTTCTCACTCAATATGCCAACGACATCATTCTCCTGGAAGATCTCCAGGGCAACCTGCTGGAAGCAAATGAACGGGCGACGGCGGCTTACGGATACGGGCGTGACGAAATCCTTCGGCTCAGGATTCAGGACATCCGCTGCGGCAGTGTCGAATCACCGGCCGACAGCCTTCTTCAATCCCGGAAGACCGGGGAGAACAAAGGGATCGTCTATGAAACCCTGCACTGCAGGAAAGACGGCTCCAGTTTTCCCGTGGAGGTGAGTTCCCGCATCGTGCAATTGGGAGGTGTGAATTATGTCCAGAGCATCATCCGGGACATCACGGTGCGCCGGGAGGTTGAAAGGGCGATGGAACAGGCTCGCGATGAACTGGAAAAGCGAGTGGGGGAGCGCACCGCGGAACTGGTGAGAGCCAATGAAGTGCTCCAGAGCGAGATCATTGAGAGAAAACGCATGGAAGAGGCCCTCAGGAAGTCCGAGTCCATGCTCAAACTCCGGTCGGCTCAGCTTCTTTTGGCGCACGAAACAGAACGGAAGCGTCTTTCCCTGGACCTCCACGACAGCATCGGTCAGGCTTTGAGCGCTATCAAAATGGGGGTTGAAGAAACATCCCGGCGTCTCAGGCGGGGTGAAGGAGGCTACCAGTCCCTCGAGCCCCTGATCCAGATGACCCAGCAGTCCATCGAGGAGGTGAGGAGAATCTACACGAATCTCAGGCCCTCCATATTGGACGACTTGGGAATTGTCGCCACCATCGATTGGTTCGTGGAGGAGATGGAAAAGGTCCACCCGGGCATTCGCATCCACAAAGAGATTTCCGTTGAGGAGGATGCCGTCCCGGAGGCTCTTAAAATCGTCATGTACCGGATCATCCAGGAGAGTTTCAACAACCTCGTCAAGCACAGCGGGGCCGACACCGCCACAATCACTCTTCGCAGAACGAGCGGGCGCCTGGAACTCAGGGTCCGGGACAATGGAAAAGGATTCGATACCATGGCGAACGGCAACCGTTCGTCCCCTCGTGGGGGCGGACTCGGTCTGGGAAGCATGCGTGAGCGGACGGAACTCTCAGGCGGGGATTTTTTCATCGACTCCGGCGTGGGGCAAGGAACCGAGGTATGTGCCAGTTGGCCCGTCGGGTAGGGAGATGTGGGGCCAAAACCTCGTCGGCGGCCTCGATCCCTCATCAACGGCGATCAGTAGACAGCCCCCATGAGGAAGGTGGCACCGACGCTTCTGAGCAAGAAAAGCTCGTAGAGAATGAGCATTCCATAGAGAAAGGGGACAGCCAGGAGAACAACCCTGGCACTGAACCTGCCGCCCCAAAGGGTGCAATTTTTCAAGACGAGCAATGCCACCACGCCGAAGGCGGTCAGGGAGTATTTCACCATGAGAAACGGCAGGTGGCCCATTTCGAGGAAATACGCCATCACGGGGTTGAGTTCCTGGGCGCCGTGGGCGATGAGTTGCACCGTCAGGAATGCATCCATTAGTGAAAAGCAGAGAACGACCAGAATGACCACCAGGAAACCCGTGCTGTACACGTCCACAAATCGGTGTTTTTCCCTGTCCTCCGCTCTCCGGATGTGTTTCCTCGAGCCCGAAAGGCTGGACCAACTGAACGGTTTGGTGGGTTTCGCCCTCCGATCCTTGCCCGATCTCCTTTCCGGGTAATGCGCTCCTTCCACTCTTGGAGGGCTCGATTCATCGTTCATTGATTTCCCTTTTGACGGATGCCGTGTGCTCACCACAGAGCAGCGGCACTGAGATTATGCCCGGCAACGGTCAATATCAAGTTGCATTTGCAGACATTTTGAGAGAGCCTGGCAATGTTCGCTCCACAAAAAGGGGCTGTCTCTCATTTCACAGGCCCGGCGCCCCAATGTTGCCCCCTGGGGAAGGATGCTCTTGAGCCGGTTGTGGCGAGGGCGCATCGGAACGGGCGTGACTGAGAAAGAATCGGTGGGGTTGGGTCAATTCTTGAACAAGCAATAGCCGGGGGTGTCCATGGGGAGGGGGTCACTGTTTGCGAAGCTTGCGACGCTGACTGCCGTTTCGCTTCTCTTGTCCGGATGCGCCGCATTCCGGGCATCAGAATCCGGGACCGCAATACAGGAAGATCGGGATGCCGGGCTGGGGCAGGAAGGGTGGTGGTACGCCCGTTATCGCATTTTGTGGCCGGAAAACGCAGAACCGAACTGGAGTGTGGACCTTTACCTCGCCGACCGGGTTGTGAGTCCCGTACTGGAAAAGCACAGGGGCCGAATCGCATTGTGGCGGTTCCATCGAAGAGCGGCGCGGGACGAGGCCGGTCATCAGTTCAGTTTCATTTTCTTTTCATCCGCCCGGAACGCCCGCGATGTTTTCAACGATCTCAATTCCAGCAGGGACTTGCAGGCGATCTCCGACGCCGGCATGGTCGTCGGCACCGGATGTGATGAGACATCGACCGTCGGTAAACCCCGCCTTGAGGACACCAGCGACCGCAGCTGGTCCCCTGCAGTCCAGCGAGCCTGGCCCCACTTCATCATGGGGGTGAGCGAGATGTGGCTCAGACTCATCCAGGAACACAGGGCCTCCATGGAGAAAACCGCCCCCCCAGGCTCCCTGCCTGCGCGACTCGCCATCTACCAGCAGGTCAACGCAAAGATCACCCAGTCCTGGAGGGACGAGGGACGGCACGCCCTTTTGCACCACCTGAACGCTCTTTTCGGCTATGAACCCCTGGTGGTTTACGAAAGGAAACTGATGGGATTTTGAGGGACCCTTCCACCGGGTCGCTTCTCAGGTCTGCACGCCTGCTATCCCTCCCTTCCCCTGCACCGTGTCCACGAGTTTCTTCACCGCGCCCATGTATTCCATCAGGCCACGGGCGAACAGGTCGTTGTGGTCGGCCCCTCTGATCTTCAGGAGCGTCTTTTCCTTCGATGGACACGCATCATGGAGGGCCTGGGCATCGGAAAACGGAATGACGTGATCGAATTCCCCGTGAATGATCAGGAGAGGCTTTTCCCATCGGGCGATCTTATCCAGGTTTCGGAAACCCTGCTGTTCACGGAACCCGAGGGATGCGGCGTCCACTCCAAGAAGTCTCAGGAGGGGAACGGCAAAGGCAAAGCCGCTTTCAACAATCAGAGCGCGGAGGTGGTCTCCGTGGTTCGCAGCGATTTCGAGGACGGAAGCACTTCCGAGGGACCTTCCCATGGGAATCACCCCTCCGCTGTACCCTCTGTCCCCAAGCCAATCCTTCACGAAACGGAAGATGGCGTGGCAGTCCCGCATCATGCCCACCACGGTGGGGTTGCCTGTGGACCGGCCATACCCCCGATAGTCCACTGCCAGGAAATTGATCCCTATCCGGTTGTACAGAGGCGCCAAGTCATCATAGTCTGCGACGATTTCCCCATTTCCGTGGAAAAAAAGAAGGTTGCCGGCCTCCTTGTCCGCCATGTGGAAACGGGCCCCAATCTCCACACCTTCATCCACGGGGATGAGCACGTCCATGGAAGGACCTCCCCGGTCGGTTGGACTCCATTCCTTGCGGGGATGAAACAGTCTCGAGAGCACTTCCGGTCGGTCGAGAACAGACAGGTCGGTTGTTCCGCTCATGTCCATGATGCCCCTTTTTTTCAGTCTTCTCTGATCAATTGAAGGAGTTCCTCGGCGGAGACTTTTCCGCTCACGTCGGTTCCGTCCAGAAGGCTGGCAGCCAGATCCCTTTTCTCACGATGCAGGTTCAAGATTTTCTCTTCAATGGTACCACGCGTCACCAGCTTGTAGACGGTGACGGGATGTCTTTGTCCGATGCGATGGGCCCGGTCCGCCGCCTGGTCCTCGACGGCAGGATTCCACCAGGGATCCATGTGGATGACATAATCGGCCGCCGTCAAGTTCAATCCCAGACCACCCGCCTTGAGGCTGATGAGAAAAAGGTCTCCGTCCCCGAGCTGGAAGGCGCTGACTTCCCTCTCCCGATCCCTCGCAGAAGTGCTCCCGTCCAGGTATCGATAGGAAATCCCCTTCCTGTCGAGGTATTCCCGAATGAGGGCCAAGTGTCCCACAAATTGGCTGAAGACGAGGGCCTTATGCCCGTTTTCCAGCAACTCCGCCACGATATCCCCGAAAAGGTCGAGCTTGGCGCTCGGCAGGCGGCTCTCGGAGGTCACCAGGCGTGTGTTGCAGCACGCAAGTCGCAACCGCATGATTTCGGCAAGGATCCTCAAATGCTTCTCTCCCGCCGGAGCCGCAATGTTTCCGACCCTCTCCAGCGCCTGTTCTCTCAAGGCCTCGTAAAAGGCCGCCTCCCCAGGCGTCATCTCCACCTGCATGACAATCTCCGTGCGGGGCGGCAGTTCCTCCAGGACTTCAGATTTCAACCTCCTGAGCACAAAAGGCATGATGAGTTTTTTTAGGCGCTTTGCGGCATCGCGGCTGCCGTATTTCTCGATGGGCAAGGCGAAGCGCTCGCTGAATCGCTTGAAAGACCCCAGAAGACCGGGATTGATGAAGTTGAAAAGGGTCCAGAATTCGCTCAGGTGGTTTTCAATGGGAGTTCCGGTGGTGATGAGCTTGAAGTTGCCGTTGAGGTTCATGGCCGCCTGGGAACGCTTGGTGGACATGTTCTTGATGGCCTGGGCCTCGTCGAGGACAATGGTGTTCCACCGGATGGAGGCCAGCAGGGAGGCCTCCTGCAGAAGCAGGCCGTAGCTGCACACCACCAGGTCGAAGGGCCCTGCACTGCGGATCATCTCCTCTCTGTTTCCAGCAGCGAAAGAGAGAGGGTTAAGGGTCGGCGCAAACCGAGCGGCTTCCTTCAGCCAGTTCATGCATACGGAGGTTGGAGCGACCACCAGGGCCGGTCCCCCTGAAGCCCGATACAGCAGCAGAGCAAGGGCCTGAATGGTTTTCCCGAGTCCCATGTCGTCCGCCAGGCACCCTCCCACCCCCAAGCGGGCCAGCCTGACCAGCCACTTGAATCCCTCCAACTGATAATGGCGCAGCTCCGCTTTGAAGGTCGATGGAACGATCGGCGCCGTGTCATCCACCGCACGGAAACTGGCGATCCGGGACCTCCATTGGATATCCGCATCCAGGTGGGGGATGCGGTCCAGCAGATCTTCAAGGGCAAGGGAAGCCAGGGGATGCAGTCGGTACTCTTTGCCCCGCTTCTCACTGAAGGCCTCCAGCTCTTCCAGTCTCTTGCGGAGTTCGTGGGTCAATGCGAGGAAACATCCTTCATCCAGGGGGATGAACCGGCCCGGGGTATCACGGAGCATGTCCAGGAGCTTGCGCATCTCAAGGACGATTCCGTCGTCCAGAGCCAAGTGACCGTCCACCTCGAACCAATCGTTTTTCCCCCTGATGGATAGATGCAGCCGATCGAAGGAGACGGGGCGGGTGACCTTGAGCTTTTCCCCTTCAGGCCATTTCACGACGGCATGGCCCTTCTCCTGCATTTCCTTCAGGTCCAGAAGCACTTGGAGGCATTGCTCAGGACCTTCAAGTCGCCAACGGCGATCCCGTTCAGGCAGGCCGGAAAGAATGGAAGAGCTGCTCTCCACCCTGTCCGCCATGGCCTCTTCCTGTGAAAGATCTCTCCTCGCCTGCAGCCTTCGTCCTTCAACCTCGGCGATAACGTTTTCCGCTCCCAGGCCGGGCTTCAGATAGGGACCAACTTCTCCGAAGGGCAACACGAACATCTCCAGGCTGAACCCGTCCCCCACCGGCAACAGGTGAATGTGAGGCGTCGGGTCGGCTTCGACTTCGGTGATCGCCCCCAGAGGTCCCCCGATGGCTGAATGGACCATCACCTTGGAAGAAATGGCGGAAATGGCCGATAGCACCTCTTCCTTCGCCGATTCCGGTATGCTCAGCCCCCGCTCCCCGATGATCCTCGCCATGCGCATTTGATCCTCGGTCAGCTGCACCACCCTGAAACGGGTGGGGGTTTCATGAACCAGGGCGACGCGGGCATTGCCAACCCTTGGTGAGAATTGAAGCCTCAGATCATTGCGTTCACGGGTCACGAGGACCTCCGGTTCTCCCCGGACCACCTCCGCACGAATCCATGGGGAACTCTTCAAAAACACCAACGGGTGTCCCACGAGGGCCGGCAGTACTCTCTCCATGTCAAAGCGATAGCTGTAGCCTCTGAAGTAATTGGCACTCCTGCTGAGAGCCGAACGGATCATGGCATCCTGAGCTGTCATGAATTCCAGCTTGCTGCCGCTATAGAACCGGGCCAGGGAAACGGGACGGCCCTTTGTCCAAACCCCTTTTGCCCCTACTCGCTGTTCCACCGGTTGCAGATCCAGTGATCCGTTCGCGTACTGCAGCAGCCATACAAGCCGGTGCCCGGATCTTTCCGGAGTGAAATCCTCGTGGCCTGATGCTGTGAGAATAAGCGCCCGCAAGCTCTTCCGCCACTCCTCTTCCAGGCGGATCGCACCCACAAAGGATCTTGCCCCGCTCTCCTCCACCTTTTCAATGAAGTTGCGCCGCACCGGGGTGTCCCGCTCGGCACGGCTGAGGAGCATGGCACACTCCATGGCGAACCAGTTGAGTCCGACCTCTCTGGACCGGATGAACAGGTTGCTCAGGACATCGATTTTGGCAGCGGTGAGGCGGCCGTCGATCCAGTAGGAGGCGAGAACGGAAAAAAGAGCGGCAAAGCTATGGTGGCTTTTCTCGCTTGCTACCAGCAATTCACGGGCATTTTCCGGTTCGCAGTTCTGCATACAGTAGATCGCTCGAAGGGCGCGGTAAGCCGCGCTGATGCCCGGATCCTCCCACTGTCTTGCTTCCGCCCGGGCAAGGAGTTGATCACACGGGCGAAGGAGAGCCCCATCCTGCCGGAGAAGCAGCGCCAAGACATGAAACAAACCCGGCAGTCCGCTAATGGAGACGTTCCTCTTACCCAACCGCTTTCGAAGTGACGCCAGTTCCATGTCGAACAAATCACATGCTTTCTCCAGCCGCCCCTCCATGAAGGTCAGGCTCCCCAGGAGACCTTCCGTCGCATGCACCTGTTTGAGGGCGTCAATCAATGGAGCGGCTTCGGAGAAACGCCCCCCCACCAGCAACCGCTCCGCCAATTTACGGTAGAAGTCCAATCGGTGAGTCCTGGGGACACTGCGGAGAAAACCCGGATCCAAGGCGTATTCCAAAGCCGGATGATCCGGCGTCAGGCGCGCGACGGTTTCCTGAAACACCGCAGTCAGTCCTGTCACCTGGAGCTCAAGGGGAACGGTCCGGAACCATTGCCGGTCGAAGGGTTCCATGCACACCTGAACAAAGGGATCACTTTCCCCGTGGCCCTGCCTGCACCGATGGCCAAGCTCCGAGTAGGCGCGGCTGCAGAGGGCCGTGTCACCAGTGTGAAAGCCGATGCGAAAATCCCGCATGAGCATCCCGCAAAGTCTCGCACGGCTCTCGAAGAAATGGCTCTTCCGAGGAAAGAGCTTCAGAACCGCCTTCGCCATAACCTCATAGCGCCCCTCGGCAAGGGCCAGTCTGGAAGCCCTCTCAACAAATTCCCTGCGGCACCGGAAATGTTGATCGACGATGCCCACATCCTGAAGGTCCCTCAGGTGCCTTTCCAGGGTTCTGGCAGATTTGATTCGCCTGCCGGGAGCCACCGAAGCTGCCTCGGAGTAGATGCGGTAGAGGCCGGAGAGACTCGGGGAAATGTACACGACGGAGGAAAGCTGGACCAGGAACTTACCCAGGGGCGTCAACCCCGCATAGATTTCAGACACATGATCGCTTGAAGGAACCGGCAATGCGTTTTCGTCCTTTATGGGTGGAACCCGTTGCTCAAAGCCATCGGCCCCGGCGGCAGAGGGCCGTGCGCCCCCCGGAAACTGTCTCCAGCAGTGAGGTGGCGCGCAGGGATCAGGCCGGGGGAGGTCCTTCGGGGCCCTGACTCCGACTTTTCGATCGACCTCCCCACCAGCCCATTCCGCCGTCCCCAATCCACAGATTCACAGGATCCCCCCTCTCTGCCCGCTCGGGGCAGGGAAAGGAATCCCCATGACCGGGCAACGATTCCGTGCGAATTTTTGGAAAATCGTTTCATTTTATAACACAAAAGACACTTTTGAGGAGTCACTCGGAAAAAAATGCGCCGGCAACATGCAGAGTAAACTGTTTGCACCTTCTGCTCATCCTCGGACGACCCTCCCTCATATTGTTGGTACATTGCTTGCTAAAAAACGCCCCGTTGGTGGAGTCCATTGGAATCTGCAGGAAAGCCCTAGACATGAGAGTCCGCTGAGCAGCCAGCGCCGGCGCCTGTTCCCCCGGGCAGGGGGACGCAACTCCGGAAACCGGAGACCCCTCCGGTTTCAAAGCACTCCTCCGTGCCGAAGCCGACACCCCCGAAGCCCACCCGCCATCCGTCCCTCTTCGCGTTGAATACTCACATCCGACTTCACCGCATCTGACTCCGCTCGGAGACTACCGTGAAAAGACCTCCCCACCGACCCACGCTGCGGCGACCTACAGGCGACAGGCCCAACCGGAAAAGGGTGTCCGCGGCGTCACCGGTTGGCAGATCTATAAGGATGACCAGCTCTTGCGCAATCCCGGCGGAGACTGCTACGATCATGCAAGGGCGACCGCGCAGTCCTTCCCTGAAAACCAGGAAAATTTTACCGTGCGCTTACGCAAGGACCTCTCGGATGCGGCGGGGAACATTAGGAGTTTTTTCCAGAACCTTTTCATGGGTTCCAAGATCCTTTACCGGGACGAAGACAACCAGATCAGGGAGGGAAAACAGAGAGGCCTTGTCAGGTCTCTGAGCGACTTCCTCAGGAACCTTGGAAGCGCCCTCACCCTGGGTTTGCTGGGCAAAGGCAGGGATGCTTCCCCGAAGGGAGTCGCAGGGAGAGTAGGACATGCGTTGGGCAAGCTGAGGGAGGCCCTGCTGGGAGACCTGGTGGGAGGTGTCTCCGGGAGCATCAACCACATGGGGAAGAACCTGCTTCTCGCCGGCTGGAACCTCATGGAAGTCGTACCCGATGCAACCATCGGAAATTTTGACTCCGGCAGAAAACTCACCACCGCAGTTTTTGACAATGGTCAGGTGCTTGTGGAATATATTACCGACGTCCTGCCCTCGGGGGACGCATGGTTCCGGGTCCACGCAGGAAGCCTGCGCGAACTGAAGCCGCCCGTCCTGTATAATCTCTCCAGGCCCGAGAGGTATCCTCAAGACATGCGGTGGGGAACCATACGCAACACCAGGTTCCGGAAAAGCATCGAAACGGTGGGGGCTCTTCTTGCCGACGCCGCAGCCATGGCCCTGGTAGGCCAGACAGGCACATCCAGTGGGGACAGCAATCGGACTCCCTGATTCCCGGCGTTGGTTCCCCGTTTTCTCCAGAATGGAAAGGAAAAGGAAATGGCCGGTTTCAAATGCAGCAAGTGTGGATTCGAAAAGGACGCCAAGTGCAAACCCCAGAAGTGCCCCCAGTGCGGAGAGAAAAAAACCTTCGAGAAATCCGAGAAAAAGGACTGAAAAGCGGGCTCCCCGATGGACGACAACCAACGAAAGAGGCTGGATAACCGCCTCACTCCTCTTCAGCTCTACAAACTCACCCCAAAGACGAACTGCGGCGAATGCGGCTTGAAGACATGTCTCGCCTTCGCCACCCAGGTGATCGTCGGACAAGTTTCCATCGACGCATGTCCCTACCTGGATCGTGCTCTTATGGAACCATTCAAATTGCGGCTGCGGGAGCAACATCGCGCTGGAATCGGGGTAAGCCGGGAGAGTTTCGAAAAGACCCTGGAATTTCTTCGCAAGGAAATGGAGCGATGGGAGCCGGAAAGTGTCGCGGACAGCCTGGGGGCCAGTTTGATCCGGGGAAACGAAGGGACCGGGTTGCGCTTCGGGTATTTCAAGGACAATGTGATTGTCTCTCGAGGTGATGCTATCCTTGAATCCGGCCAACCCATCGATCCCTGGGAGAAAATTCTTATCTTCAATTATGTCATCGGAGGGGCTGCAGAACCTTCAGGAATCTGGGTCGGCATGGAGAGCCTCCCCAATTCCGTTTCCAAGATCAAGAGTCTCAAGTCCCACTGTGAGATCCCGCTGGCAGAACGATTTGCCGGGAAGTTGGAAGAACTCCCGCCCGCCTTGGAAAAAATCGGAGAAAGGATCCACCTTTCGGAAGAGAGAGTGGACTTCGCAGCACAGGTGACCATTTTCCCCAAGCTGTGCATACGTATCCTTTGGTGGGACGAGGACGTCCGGGAGGGTTTCGGCTGTGTGACCAAGTTTCTCTTCGACTCCCGGGTCCTGCAGACCGTTGACCTGGAGTCGCTCGTCTTCGCGTCGGAGCAGGTCACACAGCGCCTTCTGGGAACCCGGGGCCGCTCACACTGACCACCCACACCCGTCACGCATCACTTGCCCATGCATTTCTTGACGGCCTCGAGAACGGCGTCGTAGTCGGGTTCGTGTGTCAGTTCCTTCACGAGTTCCTTGTAGCGCACCATCCCACCCTGATCGACCACGAAGACCGCCCGCGCCAGCAAGCGGAGTTCCTTGATGAGGACCCCGAAGTTCATTCCGAAACTGGCGTCCCTGTGGTCGGAAAGCGTTTTCACGTGGTTCACGCCGGCCGCCCCGCACCAGCGCTTCTGGGCGAACGGTAGATCCATGCTCACAGTCAGGATGACAACTCCGTCCCCCAGCTTTCCGGCCTCATCGTTGAAACGGCGTGTTTCCATATCACACACGGGTGTGTCGAGGGATGGCACCGACGAAAGGACCACCACCTTACCTGCAAATGACGAAAGCCTCACCGGGGCGAGGCCGGTGTCCAGCGCTTCAAAATCCGGAGCCTTGGCGCCGACCCCTATGTCATCCCCCAAAAGGGTCAATGGATTCCCCTGAAATGTGATCGCACCGGGTCGCTCTGCCATGGTATTTCCTCCTCGTTTCGTGAGTTTTCCATTGTAATGTTCCGGTTCAGAAAATGCCCTCAATGGTTTCGGTAATCAACGCAGAATCTTACGAGGGCCTGCGGCCTGCCCCTCCACAGGGCGAAGTTAGAAACGAAGGCGAAGAACGTCAACTCTTCGTAGGAACCGCCGGCAGTTTTCGCCTCCCGTGCCCCCCCGATCCTGTCCTCAACAATGAGAAAGGGGGAGGTGCGCATCCTTCCCACCCCACTCAAGGCTTACGACCTACGACGATCATCCGGCAATCCATGAAGCCGTGATCCCCCGCCTCAACATGCGGTGAAAAATCCGTTGTGATTTCAATCTGTTCGAATCCGGCCCCGGCGAGAAGTTTTTCTGCCGACTTTTTTTCGTAGAAGCGGATGGAATAGCTCCGATCACGGATGAGCCCTTTCCGTTTGCTCACGACCAATTCACGGACCGATACGGAACGCTCATGCATCTCCCTGCGCCGGCACACAAGGATGTCCTCCCCGATTTCATGCCATGCCTCGGGATTGAAGCGTTTCTTCACACTTTCGCCATCCGCCAGGTCCACCAGGAGACGGCCCTCGGATCGCAGGAGCCTGTGGCACTCCCGGAGAATCTCCAGATCGGCTTCGGAATCACGGAGATACCCCAGGGAATTGCCCATGATCAGGATGCGGTCAAAGGACCGGGAAAGAAGCCCCGTCCTCCTTGCGTCCGCCACAAGGCAGCTGAGTGGGAGTCGCCGGGATAGGCTCTCCATCTTTGCCCGTCTCACCAGAACCCGCGAGTAATCCACCAGGACGCAGTGCTCTAAGCCTCTTGAGCAGAGCTCCAAGACGTGCCTTCCGTGTCCTCCGCAAAGATCCAGGAGGCGGTGGTGTGGAAGGAGGGGGATCAGGGCAAGCACGAGATCCACCTCTTTCCCGGTCACGGCGGCGTCGCACACCGACCTGGCATCGGTCAGAAGGTAGACTTCGTCAAAAAGGGTTTTCCACCATTCCGGGTCAACCGAGATGACCATGGTCACTCCGGGTTGGCCCCAAAACTGAACAGGCCGTCTGATGCGATGATCGCCGGAGACCCCCGCCATGGCTGCATCCGGGCAATTTCTAATTCGTCCGCTTCGATTTTCACGACCTCATCCAGTTCTCCGGCCAACCACATGCTCTCCAGAGTCAAACAATCTCTCCAAAGGGCAGCACAGTAATGCCCCAGCGCCTCCACTTGCCCCGCACCGAGCAGCCGGGGTCTCAGAGCGATCTTGATGGGCCCGAGAAGATACGTGAATCGGTGTTCAAGGGCCATTTCCTTCTGCACCTCCACCGCTTCCAGCACATCCCCCGGCGACATTTTCAGGATGGCCTCGTTGACGCGTCCCACCGCGTCCCGGACCGTCGTTTCGGACCGGAGGATCGCAAGAGGCTGAACGCCGCCGCCGCTTCCCACATTGGTGGGGACTCCGCCGAACCGACCGAGAAACCCCATGAGGCCTTCAGGCCCCACGAGACACCGAAAGTCCGTCTGCACCCGTTCCAGTTGGACAACGCCTTTTTCTCGATCCAGGACGGGAATCTCCTCGGCCCACAGGTGCAGCGGAATCTTTTCCTGGACGATGTATTGTCCCTTTTGGAGGGCCTCGTTCACCGCACCCGCCGCATCCGGGTGGATCCCCCCTACCCTGACTCCTTTTCCCGAATACCCTCTTTCCGGTTTCAGGACCAATCGGTCCCAATGCTCCATCGTCCAACGGACCAGATCTTCTATGGGTTCACCCTTGGGGCCGGTGGTCTTTCTCTCCAAAAACCGGCGCGTCCAGGGAGTCCTGGCAACGACTTCCTCGTGGAATCTGTCCGCGGCGTCGGTGGTGAGAACTTCAAACATGCTTTTCACATTGATGGGTTCAGTGCCCCTTGGATTGATCACCCGCCCCTGCCTCACCGCCTCCAGAAGAGGACTGAGATCGTGTTTCTTATGGAGAGACAGAAGCACGTCCGAGTTGAAATCCACGAACAGGATGGACACGGGGGTTCCCCGCCAGCAGACCCGTCGGCCGCGCAGTTCGAGATCCTCAGGGGGGATGAGCACCCCCGTGATGCCTTCCACCGCACTGAGGTGTTTTGCCAAGTTGATGTTCTCCGTTACGTCCTCAAGGGTTTCCTCTTCTGCCACAACGGCGATGAGTCCGGGGGATTTCCCTTCCCGGGTTCTGTGGGCGCCGATGAGCATGTCCACCAGACCGTTTACCGGATAGAGGAGAGGGTGGTCGAAATCGACCCGGACGGGCATGGGGCGGAAGGTCCCCAGCTTCTCCCAAACCGCCTTGCCGATGATCTGAGTGACCCGTTGATAATCCCAGCCCCCCGGGCTCCCCAGGTTCCATTCCGAATGATATCCGAAGAATTCCTTCAACCTGCGCTCCTCTGCGGCGGAGTTGCCCGCCAGCCAGAACCGGCGGTGTCATGTGAAGCGAACACGCAAGACGGACCCGCTTCTCCCGAAAGCCTGCCGGGAGTCCCTTGGAACGTTGCAACGCCGAAAACCTCTTCCCTCAACACCTCGTGAGATCGGCACTCAAAGGTCCGTCGACATCAGGCCCTGCAGCCTCTTTTCCAGGAGGTGAAAAGGAATTTCACCCCCTTCCAGCAAAGTCCTGTGAAAACCGTCTCTTCCCATTCTCCCGGCATAACGCTCTCTCAGCGTTGCGATTTCAAAACGACCGAGGGCATAACACAACTGGTAGCCGGGGTTCAGCCGATACCGCTCCACCTGGTTTCTGGCCTCCTCGCGGCCGAAACCGGCCTGAGCGATTTGTTCCACAGCATCCTCCCACGACATAAGGCCGATGCTCGTCCCCACGTCGACCCGGCAGCGGCCTGCGCGCCACAAGCGGCGCTTCCAATCCACGAGACATTCCATAGGATCTTCCACGTAGCCGCATTCTGTGAGCAGGGATTCACAGTAGTAGGCCCACCCCTCGTAAAAAAGTGGAGACTCGATCTGGCTGCGCACGGGATTGGGGAGTCTCCTGCGGGTGGAGTCCAGCAGAAAGTGGCCGGGAAACGTTTCGTGGGCCGTGAGAAAACGAAACTCACGGTGGATGCGCTTTCGAAGAAGCGCGGCCGCTTCCGGGCCCCGTGTCTCCGCAACGTCCGCGGTGATGTAGAAAAAGTCCCTTTCCCTCTCGTCCACGGTGAACGCGGCGCTAAATGAGGCGGAACTCCGTGTGGAACGAAGATAGGTGGGGGTGGCACAGACCACGGGGAGATCGCTGCCGGTCGGCGTCTCAAAACCGTGCCCCCGAAAAAACGCCTTCAGGGATTCCATCTCCCCCCTGTAAAGGTCCAGGATATCCTCCTCATTGATCCTCGAAGGCATGTACCCGTGGTAGAGTTCCTGCCAGCTTCGTTCCTTTCCGATTTCCCTCTGGAGTCGGTTCAGCTCTTCAAGGCACCGGGACCAGTCTTCCCCGGCCAACTCATAGACCTCGGTCAAACTCCTAACGGATGCCAGGTGATCCCTCAGGATCTCCCTCACGGGCGGCACCGGGCATTCCCCGTCCCCGACGGGCGCAAGGGACTCAAGGTATTTGACAAAACACACCAGTGCCGCACGTGTCGCCTCCAATCCGGGATCACACCCCTGCAGCGGATGCTCCGCATTCCACCGGATCTCCTCGAGATACCTGTCGCAGTCAGAGGCCATTTGAAGAGCCGCCCGGCGGTGAGTGCCGGGAACCTGCAAGAGATTCCGGGCGGCCTGCCGAAGCAGGCCCGGCAGCTGCTCCAGGCGGGATCTGACCCGGTGGGACCTTTCCTCGCAGCCGCCGCACGGCTTGTTCAGGGCATGGTCCAGGCCGATAAAGGCGATCTTGAGATAAAAGAGGGGATTGTGCCGCCAGGACCTGCACCGGGAAAACTCAAGGCAGATTCCTGCTGCACTGGCCTTGAGGAGTTCACAGTCGATGGCGTCTTCCAAGGGCAGATCGGCGGAGCTCAGACGATGGAACAGGGCACTGTAGTCCGCAAGAACGGAAAGCTGTTCCTCCACGAATCCCGAATGGAAATCCTCCACGCGGTCATAGTACTGCGCCGCTTCTTGTACGCGAGGCATGAAGTGAAACTCGTCACTGGCACACATGACAGGGAAATGGCGGGCCAGATGACTGAAATAGTCGGATGCCGCCTGCAGCAAGGAAGGGTTCACGGGTCCGCCCTCGTGCAACCGTTTCCGTGTCCTCTCACCGCGGGGCTGATCATGAGTGGGTCCTTCCCGTGGACGGTTTCACTCGTCGGAAGTGGGATTTTGATCCAGGGTCCATTCCAGGGGATCCAGCAGCTCAAAACCGGCACTCTTGAGCTTTCGCTTCACCAGGGCTGCATTGCTCGTGAGCAGATACGGAAAAACCGCCCGTTTGCCCTCTTCCCAATGCCTCGCAACAAGAATGCTCCCAAACGAGATGTGTTCCTCGGTGATGCAGTCCACGATCCGTTTCATTTGCCCCACTTTGTCCTCCACGACGATGCAGAAGAGGCAACCAGGCTCCTCAATGCCGAGAACATTGATGAAGGCCCGCATGAGATCGCGAATGGAGAGAATGCCCTTGAGCTTTCCCTCGTGATCCACGACGGGAAAGGCCCCCACGCGCATCTTCTGCATGAGGAGAATGGCGTCTTCCAATGTGTTGAAAGGTGTGATGGTAACCGGGTTCCGTGTCATGACGTCCTTCGCCAGCAGTCTCTCGAACCGTTCGATTCCTCTCCTGGTTTCATCTTCTGCAAGGAACGGGGATGGAAGGGCCGTTCGGATGTCACGGTCCGTGATGATCCCGATCACTTTCATTTCCTCGTCTACGACGGGCAGATGGCGAATCTTGTGCTTGGCAAGGAGTTCTCTTGCCTCGGAGACAGGCGTGTCCGGACCAACGGAGATGACATTCTTCGTCATGGATTTGTCGATGAACATAGATCCCCTCCCGTTGAGATAGATTCACTGATATTCGCAGGTTCAGGTCCATTAGGAATCAGAGGCGGCGGAGGCATTCCTCGCATTACGGGGTCGGCCGGGCCCTGATGACTCCGGTTCCTTTCATCCCATCCACTCGGCCTCTCCCATAAGCACCCGGACATGATTGACAACGAGTTCCGGCAGTCGTTCCAGGGAGTAACCTCCTTCCAGCACGGAGATGAGCCTTCCCTGGGAGTGTTTTTCAGCCATTTGGAGTATGCGCTGGATGATCCATGTGAAGCATTCAGTAGTGAGCCGGATGTCCGACATGTCGTCGTCCTCGTGTGCGTCGAACCCGGCGGAAACGAGGATCACGTCCGGCTTGAACGACTCGAAGGCGGGCATGAGATCCCTCTGCAGGATTTCCTTGTATTCCTTGTCTCCCTGGCCGGGGAGAACGGGGGAATTGAGGGTGAAACCCTCCCCCGCCCCAGTTCCCGTTTCGAATTCCCGCCCTGTGCCGGGAAAGGAGAAGGACGGATGCTCGTGTATGGAGTAATAGAAGACCGTCGGGTCCTGTTCAAAAATGTGCTGGGTCCCGTTGCCATGATGGACGTCGAAATCGACGATCCCAACCTTCTCCACCCCCCACTTCAACTGGCAGTAGCGGGCTGCGATGGCCACATTGTTGAAGTAGCAAAAGCCGAGAGCCTGGCTCACTTCCGCGTGATGTCCCGGGGGTCTTACCGCACAGAATCCATTGTCGATTTTCCCTTCCATGAGGCAGTCCACCATCTTCAGAACCCCCCCCACGGCCAGCATGGCAATGTCGAACGTCTCGGGGCACATCTGGTTGTCGGGACAGCCGTATTCGGGGAGATGGAGCATGCAAGCCTCTTCGAAGCGGATGAGGTGCCTCGGTGTGTGCACGGCTTCAACCCACCGCTGTTTGGCTCTGCTCGCTTGGATGGTTACCAGTTTGGGGAGCAACCTGGCTTCTTCGAGCCCCTTGTAAATCGCCTCGAGCCTGTCTGGACACTCTGGATGACCCGGACCTGTCTTGTGCAGGAGAAATCGCTCGTCGTAGAGAAAACCGGTCTTCTTCATGGACCGCTCCTATGGAATGAAGCACGGAGATGAAAAAACCCCTTCCAGGGAGCCTTGTATCAAGAGTGGATGGAACACCGGGATCGGCCCGGTCATGGATGCATGTGTTGCGTGCACTCCAGAAAGAGAGTCTCCGACAGATCGACCCTATGGCCGGTCAAGGCTTCTTCGCGCCCTCCTTCACAGGTTTCGACGAGTTGTTCCATGATGCAAAAACTGAGAACCTGGCTCCGTTCCCGCTGAAAAGCCCCTGCCATCTCCCGGGCCACAAGGTTTCGGTAATGATCCATTTGATCCGGATGCCTGGAGTGCAGAAAGCTCCAAGCCCAGTAGGTGTACTTCATGTAGAACCGCGGTCGTGATTCCACATGCCACCCGACGATCGCGATGTCGCCTTCGGGACACAGGATGAGGTGCTCCGGGTGGAAGGCGCAATGGGCGAGGTTGCTTCCCACCATAGGGACATGAATGGCAAACGACTGGAGCATCTTCTCCCGGTAGGTCTCCAGAGGCGTCCTCGGCCACCAACCCCTTGACTGTACGAATTCACAACACGCGGGGAGTCTCTCGTTCATCCAACGGTAGGAGTCGGCGATCTCCCGCTGACGAGCCTGCTTGTTCTCCATGTTTGCAAGCTCCACCTTTTCCGCTGAATATCGGTCCACCATGGGAAAGGATTCGTTCGTTCCAGGGGCCTTGAGACGAATCATTTCCTGGTAGAAGGGCACCAGGATGAGAGATCGCATCATGGCCTGAATCCTGCCGGCAATCTCTTCCACGCGCTCCACCAAGGCGGGTTCCTCGAACGGTCCATCAGCCAGCACCTGCCCCTCGATGTAGGGATAGAGCAGGAACGCATCCTCATGATCTGAGGAGGGCTGAGGGCAGACGAAGGGGCCATGGAGGACGGAAAGCTTTTTGAGAAACTCTCCAGAGGCGTCTCGGGAAGGCTTGGACTTGACAACCCAAAGCCTGCCGGAGAGATCCCTCACCAGCCAGGCGTCCCGGGAATTGCGCAGAGGACTGGGGTTCTCCTGGAAACGGATCTGAAAACGGGCACAGAATTCTTCCAAGCTCTCAAGCATGATGCACTCCTGGCGGGAGGTTTTCACTGGGTGACCACTGGGAAGGCGAAGATAGAGTGGAAACGCCCCCGATCAAGAAACAGGACCTCCGCAACCGCCCCTGGCCAGGCCGGACCGCAGACAACAGACAAAAGAAAAACATCGGAGGCACAGACTCCTTCAAGAGGTGGCGGCTATCGTTGTTCCTCACATCCGCCACAGCCCATTGAGCGCGGCCTTGAATCTATCCGGGGCAGAAGTCGGTCTGCAGTGAAAAAAACCGGGCTCGATTCAGTCCCCTACCGTCAGGAAGCAATCAACCGGTAGAACTCTTCCCCCTCAATCACCTCACTGGAAAGCAGGCGGCCGGCGATTTCCTCCATCACCGCCTTCTTCTCGGTGAGTAACTCCCGCACATGCTTTGCCCGCTCGTCCATAAGGGCTTTCACTTCTTCGTCCAGCCTGGCTGCCGTTGCCTCACTGTACTCCTTCACGCCGTACCCCATGTGTTCCGCCCCGAGGAAGACGGGTTGCTTTTGCCGGGGATATGTGGAGAGCCCGAGAGTCTCTCCCATCCCATATTCGGAAACCATGGCCCGGGCCACATCCGTCGCCCGCTGCAGATCGTTGTGAGCCCCCGTGGAAACATCCCCGAAAACGATGGCCTCCGCCATGCGGCCTCCCAGGAGCACGTCGATTTTTCCTAGGAGTTCCTGTCGTGTCATGAGATACCGATCTTCCGTCGGCAGTTGCTGTGTGTATCCAAGGGCTCCGATCCCCCTCGGGATAATAGAGATCTTGTGGACTTTGTCGGAACCGGGGGTGAACGCGGCCACCAAAGCATGCCCGGTTTCGTGATAGGCAACGATCTCCTTCTCCCTGGGATTGATCACCCTGTTTTTCTTTTCGAGGCCGGCGATGATGCGGTCGACGGCTTCGTCCAGGTCCTCCATGGCCACGGCGTCGCGGTTCTTGCGGGCGGCTAGGAGGGCCGCTTCGTTCATGATGTTGGCAAGATCCGCTCCAGAAAAGCCGGGCGTCTTCTGGGCGATGAGTCTCAGATCCACATCCGCGCCGAGCTTCACCTTCTTGGCGTGAATCTTGAGAATGGCTTCCCGCCCGTTGACGTCGGGGCGATCCACGAGTACCTGTCTGTCGAACCTCCCGGCCCGGAGAAGGGCCGCATCGAGAATCTCAGGGCGATTGGTCGCGGCGAGGATTATCACGCCCACCTGGGGGTCGAACCCGTCCATTTCCACGAGCAGCTGGTTCAGGGTCTGTTCCCTTTCGTCATGGCCCCCCACGGTGAACCCCCCCCTGGACTTTCCAATAGCGTCCAGTTCGTCGATGAAGATGATGCAGGGGGCTTTCTCCCTGGCCTGTTCGAAGAGTTCCCTCACACGGGCGGCCCCCACACCCACAAACATTTCCACGAACTCGGAACCACTGATGGTGAAAAAGGGAACTCCCGCCTCCCCCGCAACGGCCCGGGCCAGCAGGGTCTTGCCCGTGCCGGGGGGACCCACCAGGAGTACCCCTTTGGGCATGCGCCCTCCCAGGTTTTGAAAGCGCCTGGGATTCCTCAAGTATTCCACGATTTCCTGAAGCTCCGCCTTGGCTTCGTCAGCACCAGCCACATCATCAAATCGCGTCTCGATCTGCCTCTCGGCAAAAACTTTGGCCTTGTTGCGCCCGAAAGACATGATACCTGCACCTGCCTGGGACCCCATGCGCCGGATCAGGAGGTACCAGATGCCGAAGAAAATCAGGGCGGGGAACACCCAGGAAAAAAGATCGCGCAGGAGGGTGTTCTCCGGTTGACCTCGGAAAATGACATTGTGCTTCGCCAGTTCATCCGAAAGGTCCTGGTCCACTCGAAATGTCCTGAAACGGACCTCCTTGGTCTGACCTTCCTCTGTCACCTTCATCTTGCCGGCTATGGCCCCCTGAGTGATGACCACCTCGATGACCTGGTCTGCCTTGAGAGCGTTGAGGAAAGCGCTGTAGGGAATCATTCGGGGTTGGTACTGGGAGGCAATGAAATCCTGAAGGAGCAGAACCCCCCAGATGGCGGCCACCACGTACCAGATTGAGAAACGAGTGGTTTTTTCCATGAGTTCGATTTCCTCTTGTCCTGTCTGTGTTACGCAAACACTCCCCGGACCTCGGTGGACAAAAGCGGATAGAAGCGTTTCCCCGAATGGGCGCGCCGTCTGCGTGGGAATCGCCGAGCCAATGCTGTGAATGACAAGATATTGAATTCTCAAGTGCGGGTAAAGCAGGAAAACGTCACTTGCCCTCACCTCTCAACCGCACCGCCGCTTCCTCCATGGAAGTGGCCTGCTTCCTCCAGGCGTCGGAGTAAATGCGGCAGGTGCGCCTCATGTGTGCGTACCACTGTCGCTCCCGCTCCGGATAGTCGGTGAAGGTCTCCCCGCTGGAGAACATGCCGGCAGCTTCATTATAAATGACAATGATCCGTTTCATGATGTCCGAACGCTCCATCGCATCCCGGGATGATTCCGGTTCCCTTCCCGCAGGCAGCAAGCCTTTCAACTTCTGGATCTCTTTCTCCATGAGTTGCCATCTCTGATAAAACGGCGAAACCTGGAGATCATCCGACGCCCGGACGGGTGAGAGGGACAGAATAAAGGTCAAGCACACAACAGACGAAAGGGTCCATGGAATTCTGGCGATCCTCATATTGCTTCTTCGGCCCCCTTTGATCAGTCCCCTGCACCTGCTCAGCTGCAATGGGAAACGGGGGAAAACTGGCCCCCTTTGTTTCGTCCCCTTCGGAACGCATGCTTCCGAACTGCAAGAATCCCTTCACTCCCTCCCTTCAAAAACGGCGGAAACCCTTGTAACATCAATCCCATTCCGGCATTGGCGCCTCCAACCCCTCTGCTCCCGGACGCAGTATAGCAGCGCACGGTGGCCCCGCCCATGGAAAACACGGAAAAACGATGGAAGGAGTTGTCAACAAGAAGGTTCTCATTTACGTTCCATGGGGGATCCTCCCATGCAGAATAATCGCCGGCAAAATTGAAGGGCTGAAAATGAAGAGAGTCTTCTTCCGCGTACTCACCAACCGATTTCTACTCACCCTGGTCGCATTCTTCCTTCTGTACACAGCGACAGGTTTCCTTCTAGTTCCGCTTGCCGTCCGTTCCTACCTCCCCCGCTTCGTAAAGGAAAGGTTCCGATGCTCCCTCAGCTTGGGTGAGGTTAGGACCGACCCCTATCTCCTCACCCTTGAGGCAAAAGCATTCCACCTCGAGGATCCCGAGGGAAAGCCCGTCGCCTCCTTCGACCGACTCTTCGTGGACGTCCAATGGAGCGGCATCAACAACTGGGTGGGCGCATTCCGGGAGATCCGCCTCGAGAATCCATCCCTTTCCATAGTCATCGACGGGGAGGGAAGGATCAACCTCCTGAAGCTCGCGGGCGGCAAAGGTCCCGAACCCGGGGAGCAGCCGTCTGAAACGCCGCGCCTCTTGTTCCGCAACGTCCATTTGGTCGGGGGAAGCCTTCACCTCATCGACATGAGGCAGAGTACACCGGCGGAATTCCACCTGGTAGGCCTAAATCTGCAACTGAAGGAAGTCTCGACCCTTCAGGGACGAAACGGAGTCTATTCATTGGCTGCAGCCAGCCCCGAAGGAGAAACCTTTCAATGGGAGGGGGAGATTGCCCTCTCTCCTTTTCGGTCCGCAGGTACTCTCGCATTCAAGGCGGTTCAGGCAAGAACCTTCTGGGAGTTCATCAAAGACCGTTTGAACCTCGAAGCTCCAGGAGGCACCCTGGACCTCGAGACCCGTTACCGCATGGACGCATCCACCAGCCCCGTCAAACTCCTGCTGGAAGGCACGCAAGGGCGCGTGTCCGACCTTTCGCTCCGGTTGGCTGACAATGACACCCCATTTCTGAAGTTGAACAGGATCGAGGCGGCGGTGCCGTCTTTCGACACTGGTGCGGGGGAGTTGAAACCGGACAAGATCACTGTGGAAGGTGGGGAACTGGACCTGCAAATTGATGCCAAAGGGGCCGTAAACGTGCAGAAAATACTGCGCACGATTCCCTCCCGGCAGAAGGCGGAGGAAAAGCCCGCCTCTCAAGCCAGAGAGGATTCGCCGGACGAATCGGCAAACCGTCGCTCATCAACCCCTCCCTTCCTCATTCGGGCCGATTCCGTTGAAATCGCAAATATTGCTCTCACCCTGACGGACCAAAGCCGTTCAACCCCTCTGAGGGCCGAGGCCGCCGAAGTGAACTTGGCCCTCAAGGCGGGCGTCGAGATATCGCCTCAGGAGAGCCGCGTGGCCCTGACAGAACTGCATGTCGATGTGAACGAAATGCGCCTGCAGGGTTCGGAAAACGGGCCCGCTCTTTTCAGCGCCTCCCGATTTGCCGTCGACGGAGGGGAACTTGACTCGGGCAAACGCTCCGTCAGTGCGTCCCGTGTCCTCATGGGGGACGGTCATGCCGATTTTATCCTGGACGCAGACGGTCGGCTCAACTGGGCCCAGTTAGCGGGAGGCGGATCCTCCGCCCCGTCCGATATGGAAGGAAGGGATTCCATCGAGGCGACACCCCGATGGAAGTTCTTCGTGAAATCCCTTCTGCTCGAGAACTTCCAATCCGCTTTTTCCCATCTCGCGGCAAGGCCGCAGCAACCCCTGTACAACCTGGACGGAATTCGCGTGGAACTCTCCAACGTGGACGGCGTCTCCCCCCTTTCGTTTGAAGCGGCATTCGAGGTGCGGCAGGGGGGAAGAGCCGAATTGGACGGGCACCTCGATCCCTCCAGTGGGTCGCTGAAAACGGAGATCCGCGCTGCCGCGGTCGACCTCACACCCCTTCAGCCCTATCTGGAACCGCACATCACGCTGACGCTCAGATCCCTGGCCCTCTCCGCCAACGGGATCCTCCGCCGCAATGCCCAAGGGAGTGCACCTTCGGTTTCGTATGAGGGAGAGATGACCCTGCACGGCCTCAGCCTCAGCGAACTCGGCTCTGAAGCCACCTACCTCGGTTTCGAGTCCTTGAACACTCCCAGGCTGCGCGCGACATTGGAGCCCAACGGACTGGAAGCGGACGAGATCACCCTGGTCAAGCCGGCGGGTGAATTCATCATCGCTGAGGACGGAACCGTGAACCTTTCAAAAATCCTCAAAAAAGGAAGCGATGCCCAAAAGGCGGCTGCAGCGGCGGGCTCCACACCTGGGGGGGAATCGGCCTCCTTTCCTTTTCGCATCGGCAGACTCCGTGTGGATGACGGGAACGTGGTTTTCGCGGATCTCAGCCTTCGTCCCAAGTTTCAGACACGGATCCATGGTCTCAAGGGGGCTGTCATGGGGATTTCCTCTTCCCCTGACTCCCAGGCGAAAATCCAGTTGAGCGGGAACGTGGACCAATATGGCATGGCCAAGATCGATGGCGTCTTGAGCCCCTATAACCCAAGAAGCTCAACCGATGTGGAGATGGTCTTTCGCAACGTGGAAATGGCAAACCTTTCTCCCTACTCAGGTAAGTTCGCCGGTCACAGGATCAAGTCCGGAAAGCTCTCCCTCGATCTCAAGTACAAGGTGAAAGACAGCAAACTGCAGGGGGACAACACAATCATCGTGGACAACCTGTTGTTGGGAGAACGGGTGGAGAGTCCCGATGCCGTGAACCTTCCCCTGAAACTGGCGGTCGCCCTGCTCCAGGACTCCAATGGTCGTATCGACATCGGGCTTCCTGTGAGCGGCGACCTCAACAACCCGCAATTCAAGCTCGGACCCATCCTTTGGAAAGCCTTCACCAATCTTCTCACACGCATCGTGACCGCCCCTTTTCGCGCTTTGGGGGCACTGGCCGGAAAGGAAGACAAGGAATTGAACTCCATCGAGTTCGAAGCGGGCAAAGCCGATCTCCTGCCACCTGAAAAGGAGAAACTGAAAAAGCTTGCCCAGTTGCTCGAAAAACGCCCTCGGCTGAGTCTTGTGCTCCACGGTCAGTACAGTCCGGAATTGGATGGAGCCGAATACAAAGACCTCAACCTCCGTCGGTCCCTGACCCAACGGATGGGCGTACAGGTCCCGGATGGAGAAGATCCCGGACCCTTGGACTTTTCCGACTCGAAAGTGCGCAACGCCCTGAAGAACCTTTTCGAGGAGCGCCTGGGAAAAAATGCCCGCCAAGAACTGGAGCAAGGAATCAAGAAGGGAACCATTGCACCCCGCGTCTTGGACAAAGAAGGGGAGGGCAATAAGAAAGCCTCCAAAGGTTCCGCCCTGTCCCGAGTAGTGGACCGTATGAAACTTCACAAGGTCATCCCGGGTGTCATGAGTTCCGACCAGGCGGCGAATTTTGCCACCGAGATGTACTTCCGGCTTCTGGAGAGTGAACCCTTGCCGGAAGCCGCCCTCCGGCAACTGGCTACCCATCGGAGTCAAACCGTGGCCCAGGAGCTGCGCGGCACAATCGGCATCGGTTCGGAACGCTTGGCCATTGGGAATCCGGAAGCGCTCACAGGAGACTCCCCTCCTGCAGTGAAGCTTTCCCTGGATGCCTTGTCCACAACTCCTTGACCTCGCAGGGAAAAGCCGCCCTGTTCCCTCGCCGGACCTCGAATGCGCGGCCGCTTGCGCCTCTGCCCTTCGAGTGGAAGCAGGGAACCGGGAGAACCAAAAAGTCGACAATGGGACTTGATTGCTGCATGAAATGAGGGTAATTTGCCGTCCCGTCGATAAAGTGCCCCTGTGCACTTGTCCCTCCATAGGGGCGTGGTTAAAATCACAGCGCTCAGATAGAGTCATGAGCCGCCTGCTGAAACGTTGATCTTCATCACATGACGAGGTAAACACGTCCCATTTTCTCCCAGGGGAAGGAGAGCCAACACAAATGTCTCAATCGGATTATCTGAGGTCTTTTCTGGAAATCGGTCGTTTGATGAGCCAAGGCGCCAACTCAAATACCGTCATGAACCTCATTGCCCGGCGGATCGCAGAGCAGTTGGAGATCAAGGGGTGTCTGATCAAGATGGTGAACGCTCAGGGAGATCGCCTGGAGATATTGGCCAACTGGGGGTTGAGCGAGGCTTTCCTTTTCAGCGTGGGACAGAACGCGTCTGAGGGCGTTTGCTTCCAACTCCCCGACAAGATCGTCTGCGTGTCCCGTTTCGAAAACGGAGACGCTTACCTGGACCGGGATGCCTTGCTGACGGAGGGGATCAAGGCCTTCGCCGTTATCCCCATCGAAATCGAACATCGAATCCTCGCTATGGTGGGCCTCTTTGCCGGTGTCTCCAAGGCGTTCACGGAAGATGAACTGGTTTTTGCCGAGGCCATGGCCAACCGCGGGGTGTTGGCTATTTTCTGGAAAAGACGCTTCGACCGGCATATTGATCGGGAGCGGTATTACCTGAGCAGCTTTCAGGAAGTGAGCAGCACCATCAATGCGACCCTCGACGTGAACGAGGTTCTGAGCAAGGTGGTGGTCAAGGTGACGGAAGCACTCAGGGCCAAAGGAAGCGTCGTCCGACTCCTGGACCCCAAAACGCAGAAACTTTACCTGGCCAAAGGCTACGGTGTTTCTCAGGAGTTCCTCAACAAGGGACCCGTAGACGCACAGAAGAGTATCGCCGACAACCTTGCCGGTAAGATCGTCGTGGTGGACGATGTGTTGACCGATCCCCGGCTCCAGTATCCGGCGGAGACGGCAGAGGAAGGCATCCGCAAGGTCTTGTCCATTCCCCTTATGATTCGAGGCAGAATGATCGGTGTGCTCAGGGTATTCACCTCGGACAGACCGCGTTTCACCAACCGGGAGATCAACTTTGCCTCCGCTTTGGCACAGCAGTGCGCATTCGCCATCGAAAACGCCCGGATCTACGAACGGGTGAAGTACGAGTACCAGCAACTTCTCACCGACTTGGGTTACGCCGGGAGCAGCCATTGATCTGATCGTCCGCTATCCTCCTCTCTCCGGCCAAAACTTCGGGAACCTGCCCCGGAATTGATTCTGAAAGCAATTCCCGCAAGAAAAAGGATACGGAACTGATTCAGCGGGCCTTCTCAGGGGGGTTCTTCGGTGTCGCCCTGGAGGGAAGGGATCCGTGATTTTTTGAGGGGGAGAACGGCACGACAGCCCGAAGCGTGGAACCCACGTCGTACGAAAGGCCATGATGGAACGAGTTCACACTCTGGCAATTCAGGCGACAAGCGATCCCCGATTCATCGGAGAAGTGGAGAGGGCCAGCGGGCAGCAAATCAGTCACTGCTATCAGTGCGGCAACTGCTCGGCAAGCTGTGCGTATACCTACGTGTACGATTACCCTGCCAACCAGATCATGCGCCTGGTACAACTGGGACAGAAAGACATCGTTCTCACCTCCAAGGCGATTTGGCTTTGCGCCGCATGCCAAGCCTGCACCACCCGGTGCCCGTGCAACATCGACGTGGCCAAAGTGATGGAAAGCCTTCGGGTCCTATCACGGCAGGAAAAGAAAGTGTCGGGGCGAGACATTCAGCTCTTCTACGATGAGTTCCTCAAGCTTGTGAAACGGTTCGGACGCGTTTTCGAAACGGGACTCCTGCCCCTCTTCGGCATGAAGGCGAAGAAACCTTTCACAGACATGGACCTGGCACCTCGTGTGATTCGCAAGGGCAAGCTGGGTCTGATCCCGCACAAGGTGAAAGGGCGAAAGCACGTGGAGGGGATCTTCGAGAGATTTGAAGCATACTGCAGCAGACGGGAAAAAGACAAAGGTTGATGACGGATGCCTGTGGAACTGAAACCGAAAAAGACAACAGTAGCATACTACCAGGGCTGTTCGCTGGAGCAGATGGCGTCTGAGTTCGACGTCTCCACCCGGGTGGTTTGCGATGCGCTGGGTGTGGAGCTCGTTGAAATTCCCGATTGGAGCTGCTGTGGGTCCACACCAGCCCATTCCTATGATCCTTTGCTCTCGGCGGCCCTCTCGGGTAGGAACCTCGCCATCGCCGAACAGCAGGGTTTCGACGTGGTCATGACTCCATGCCCCGGCTGCCTGAAAGCGCTCAAAGGAGCCTTGAAGGTGTTCAAGGATCCAAACAAGCGGGAGGCATTCCTGGAAATTTTGCAGATGCCTTTCCAGGGAAACATCCAGGCCGTTTCCAACCTGCAGCTCTACTTTGAAACCATTGGAACGGAGGCCATCCGGAACCGCGTCACAAAACCCCTCACAAGTCTGTCGATTGTCCCGTACTATGGCTGCCTCATCTCCAGGCCCCCGGATTTCATGCAATTCGACGATCCCGAAAATCCCATCTCCATGGACCGCATTCTGGAAGCCCTGGGAGCTTCCGTGCCGGAATTTCCGTTCAAGACGGAATGCTGTGGAGCAACCTACGGTGTGACCCGAAACGAAATCGTGGGGAAACTCACAGGCCGCATCTTGGACATGGCCAATCGTGTGGGCGCCCAAGCCATTGCCGTCTCCTGCCCCCTGTGCCAGCAGAATCTCGATTTGCGGCAGGCCCAGGTGAACCGATACTGGCGGCGGGACTTTCACATGCCCGTCCTTTACATCTCCCAGTTCATGGGACTGGCTTTCGGCGTGGAACCCGAGTCACTCGGTATCGATAAGCTCTTTGTAGAGGCTGATTCCCTGCTGGATATCTTGAGCAGAGAAGGGGAAAGGGATCAATCCGTCGGGGGAAAAATGGCCTGAAAGGGTCCCCCCCTGACTTTCTGATTGGATTCAGGGGCACCACGGGACGGTCAGAAAACGGAGTGACTCCTCCCTCTTTGCGAGAGAACTGAAAGTTTCGAAACGTTGCTGAAAGGGGGCAGGGCCGGCTTCTCTTTTCCCTGTTCGGGCACAATTCGCCCCTGAGGTGAAAGAAGGATCGTTGTATGCGTATCGGTGTGTTCGTATGTCAGTGTGGAACCAACATCGCCGGCACCGTGGACACGGAAGCGGTGGCCCGCAGGGCGATGGAATACGCAGACGTGGTCTATGCGACGAGTTATGTCTACACGTGCTCCGAGCCGGGCCAACAGGAGATTCAGCGGCGCATCAAGGAGATGAATCTCCAGGGGGTCGTCGTGGCGGCCTGCTCGCCGCGGATGCACGAACCCACTTTCCGACGGGCCGTGGAAAGGGCCGGTCTCAACCGATACATGTTCGAGATGGCCAACATCCGGGAGCATGTGTCCTGGATCAGCACCGACAAGGAGGCCAACACCCGGAAAGCCATGGAACTGGTCCATATGGCGGTGGCCAAATTGCGCTTCAACCAGCCCCTTTTCTCCTCCAAGGTACCCATCAACAAGAGAGTCCTCATCATCGGGGCGGGCGTCGCCGGGATACAAGCAGCCCTGGACTGCTCCGACGGTGGATTGGACGTGGTTTTGGTGGAAAAGAACCCTTCCATCGGCGGCAAAATGGCGCAACTGGACAAGACCTTTCCTACCATCGACTGTTCGTCCTGTATCCTCGGCCCTAAAATGGTGGATATTTCCCAGAAGGAGAACGTGACTCTCCATGCGTGCAGCGAAGTGGAGTCGGTGTCGGGGTACGTGGGGAACTTCAAGGTCCAGATCAGGAAGAAGGCCACTTACGTGAACTGGAATGCCTGCACGGGATGCGGGGAATGCGTGCGGAAATGTCCCTCCCGGAAGGCCCCCGATCCCTTCAACGAGCACCTGGCCACCGCCAGGGCCATCAACATTCCTTTTCCCCAGGCCATTCCCAAGAAGGCGGCCATCAACCGGGATTACTGCCTGCACTTTACCAAGGGAAAATGCGGCGTGTGCAAAAAGATCTGCCCGGTGAATGCCATCGACTATGACATGCAGGATGAACTGGTGAGCGAAGAGGTGGGGGCCATCATCGTCGCCACCGGCTTCGATCTCTTCGATCACTCCGTCTACGGGGAATACGGCGGCGGTCGCTACCCGGACGTCATCTCGGGGCTGCAGTATGAGCGGATTCTGAGCGCCTCGGGACCCTTCGGCGGCCATATCAGGAGGCCCTCCAACGGTCGGGAACCCAGGGACATCGTCTTCATCGCGTGCGTCGGCTCCCGGGACGCCTCCGTGGGAAGGCCCTACTGCTCCGGAGTCTGCTGCATGTACATTGCCAAGCAGGCGATCCTCACCCGGGATCATCTGCCCGATTCCAATTGCTATGTCTTTTACATGGACATTCGTTCACCGGGGAAAAATTACGACGAGTTCGTTCGCCGTGCCCAGGAGGAATACGGGGTCCAGTACATCCGTGGAAGAGTCGGCAAAATCTACCCCCGGGGGGACCGCATGGTGGTGCAGGGGGCAGACACGCTCCTGGGTATCCAGGTCGAGGTGGAAGCGGACCTGGTCGTGCTGGCGACCGGTGTGGAAGCTTCCGCGGGTGCGGGGGAACTGGCGGAGAAACTGCGCATTTCCTATGATCAGTATGGGTTTTACATGGAAAGCCACCCGAAACTGAGGCCAGTGGAAACCAACACCGCGGGCGTTTTCCTTGCGGGCGCATGCCAGGGCCCGAAAGACATCCCCGCCTCGGTGGCTCAGGGAAGCGCCGCGGCGGCGAAGGTGCAGGCTCTTTTCGCGCGGGATGCCATCGAGACGGATCCCCAGGTGGCCCTTGTCAACGAAAGGACTTGTGTGGGTTGCCTCAAGTGCATCATGGTTTGCCCTTTCGGAGCCATCCAGTCCAAAACGCTCCGGGACGGCTCCATCAAGGCGGAAGTGTTGGCCAGCGTCTGTCAGGGATGCGGCTTGTGCAACGCTACCTGCCCTCCCAAGGCGATCCAGCTGCAGCATGCGACAGACAACCAAATCCTGGCTGAGCTCAACATCCTCTGCGCTTAGAAAGGAATGACAGCGATGGACCAATCCGCAGCGTCCGGTGCCTTGGTTGACAGCATCCGGATCATCGGTTTTCTGTGCAACTGGTGTTCATACGGAGGCGCTGATACGGCGGGGGTTTGCCGTTTCAAACAACCCACCGATCTCCGTGTCGTCCGTGTTCCGTGCACCGGCAGGGTGGATCCCCTTTTCGTGGCCAAGCCCTTGATCTACGGTGCGGACGGCGTGCTGGTCTCGGGATGCCATCCCAAGGACTGTCACTATGCCGTCGGCAACCTCTATGCCCGAAGACGACTGGAAGTTCTGAAGAATTTCCTTTCTTTCATGGGGATCGACCAGAGGCGTTTTCGCTACACGTGGGTCTCCGCCTCTGAAGGACAGAGATGGCAACAGGTGGTGAGCGAATTCTCGGAAACGATCCATGCAGTGGGACCGAATCCCCTTGCCAGGAAGTGAGAAGATCCTTCTGCTTCCAGTTTCCGTTGGAGCCCCTTTGGATTGGGACCCACCCCGAGGTCATCTTGTTCCGTCATCTAACCCAAGAAAGACCATGGACCATGGTCCGTGGGGAAATCAAAGCTCGAAAGTCAAGGTGAACCGTGGACTCAACTGCAACAAAACGATTGCATGAACAGGTGGCAGCTTCCTTTTCCGGACTGAGCATGGTGATCGGGTGGGGCACCGGCTATGACCCGCTGCATGTGACCCCCGTGTTCCTCCGGGGCCTTGAAGATGTCTCCAGGCTTATCTGGAATCCCCTCTGCGTTCAGAACCTGACGGGGTACCTCGTGAAGGGGGCCTTGACTCCCCCTCTCGAAGAAGGCAAAAAAATCGGCATCTGCGTGCGTGGTTGCGACAGCCGCTCTCTCGTGGCCCTCATCCAGGAGAAACTCCTCTCCCGGGAAAGCCTCCACATCTTCGGCATCCCGTGCAGAGGCACCTTGGATGTCCGCCGCCTCATGAACGAATCGGGACTTTCCCAAATCCGATCCGTCACCATCCAGGGCGACCACCTCGTGGTCCAAAACGATGAAGAGGCTCACCGCTTTCCACTGGAGCGCTTCCTGGCCAGGCGATGCCTTCGATGCCGTCATCCCAATCCGGTCATTTACGACGAACTGGTGTACCAACCCATCACGCCCCGAACAGCGCCCGAGGATGCCTACCGGGACGTTGAGGCCATGGAGGCCCGCTCCCTACAGGAACGGCATCTTTTCTGGTCATCGGAACTGGACCGCTGCATCCGCTGTTACGCCTGCCGCAACGCATGTCCCTTATGCATCTGCCAGGACCGGTGCATCGCCGAGACCAGAGAACCCCGTTGGCTCACTCAGCGGGTGAATCTGCCGGAGAAATTCCTGTATCACTTCATCCATGCCCTGCACCTGGCCGGGCGCTGCACCGAGTGTGGAGAATGCGAACGGGTCTGCCCCATGGAGATTCCCGTCACCTTGATCAAGGAGAAACTCAACCAGATCACCCGAGACCTGCTGCATTATGAGGCCGGCCTCGATCCAGAAGCTTTGCCCCCACTGCTCACATACAACCCAAACGAAGCAGGGATATGACCTTCACCCGGCCTTTTCGGGAGTGAGTGGGCACATGGAGGGATTGGGACCGCAGTGCATCCGCTCCGCACAGGTCTCGAATCGCCGGAGCCAAAACGCATGCCTTATAAGGATAGACCATGAGTCGAGCAATTTTCATCCCCCGGGACGGTTTGCACCCGGTTTTGGACAGACTCTCCGCCGAGATGGATGTTTGGGTCCCTGTAGCCTCCGGCCCCCAGAAGTGCGGCGGCGAGTTCGTTCGCTACGTGCCCGGAACAGTCCCCGTTCTGGAGCGCCAAAGCACGACACCACCCAAGAGAATTCTCCTTCCCCAGGTGGAGAGCCTTTTGTCATACGCATATGTGAAGGACCCGGAGGATGCTTCCCGGGTGAAGATCAACCTGCAGGCAGAAATCGCGGCGAAACCGACGGTCGTCTTCGGGGCACGTCCTTGCGATGTGCGGGGATTTCTCCTTTTCGATCGGGTTTTCACCGGGGGACCCTTTCAGGACGAGTACTATCGAAAGCGAAGGGAAAACACCTTTTTCGCCACCCTCGTGTGCCGCCAGTGGGATGCCGCCTGCTTCTGCTCCTCCGTCGGCAGCGGGCCCGCTGACATGGAGGGAAGTGACCTGCGGTTGACCCCCCTGGAAGACGGATTCTTGGTGGAAGCCATCAACCGGAGAGCTCACCCCATCCTGAAACTCATGGGCGGCGAGCAACCCACGAAGACCCAGTTGGAGGCCGCCGAGAACCTGCAAAAGGAGACCACCGAGGAACAGGTGGGAACTGGGGACTTGACTCACAGCGGCGATGACTTCAGAGGACGTTTTGAGGACCTGGAATATTGGCGCTCCATGGTGAGCCAGTGCATCAGTTGCGGCGTTTGTACCTTTGTCTGCCCCACCTGTTACTGCTTCAGCATTACCGACGAGATGCAGGGACTGGAGGGTGAGCGCCTGCGATCCTGGGACTCCTGTATGTTCTACCAGTACACCCTGGAGGCCAGCGGCCATAATCCCAGGCCCAGCAAATTCGAACGCTACCGCAACCGGATCGGGCACAAATTCAGCTTCATCCCCGCAAAGTACGCCGGCATGATCGGGTGTTGCGGCTGTGGTCGCTGCATCCGCAGCTGTCCTGTTTCCATCGATATTCGCAAGGTCGTCGAGAACCTCAAGGAGAATGCCTGTGCATGCTCATAATCCATACCTGCCGGAACTGGCGACGGTCAAGGAAGTCATCCAGGAGACGCACAACATCCGTACCCTGCGCATTGTTCTGGACGACGAGGAAAAAATGCGCCGGTTTGTTTTCCGCCCGGGACAGGTGGGACAACTTTCCGTTTTTGGGGTCGGCGAGTCGACTTTCGTCATCAACTCACCCCCGTCGTGTAAAGAGTACCTGCAGTTCAGCGTGATGCGGGCGGGAGAAGTGACACAGCGCATTCACCAGCTCTCAGCGGGCGATCCAATCGGGGTCCGTGCTCCCCTCGGCAACGGCTTTTGTTTCGAGGAGTTGAAAGGGAAAGACATCCTGTTCGTGGGCGGCGGCATCGGCATGGCCCCCCTGCGCACCCTGCTCCTTCACATGATCGATCACCGCGCCGATTACGGAGATATCATGATCATCTACGGGGCCCGTTCCCCGCAGGATCTCTGTTACCGATACGAGTTCGACAAATGGAGGGAAGGCAAAGTCGACCTGGTTCTCACCGTGGACAGCGAGTTCCCGGGATGGAAAGGCCGGGTGGGCTTTGTCCCGACGGTCCTCACTGAGGAAGCCCCGTCGCCCCACAACCGGGTGGCTATCGTGTGCGGTCCCCCCATCATGATCAAGTTCGTCCTGTTCAACCTGAAAGAATTGGGGTTCCAAAGCGACCAGATCCTCACCACCCTGGAGAAGCGCATGAAGTGCGGCATCGGCATTTGCGGCCGATGCAACATCGGCACGAATTACGTGTGCGTCGATGGTCCCGTTTTCAGCGTCGCGCAACTGCAGGGGATGGTACCTGAGCTCTAGGCCGTCATCCGACCCCTCTCATTTGTGGATTGCCCCTTTCCCAGAAATGGAGGTGTGGGGCTTCGAGAGAGGGCGGGTCAGTGCTTTGTCGGGAATCTGTTTGGTAAGTTCGAGATTCTGCCGCATGCAGCCCGTGCTCTCCGCCTTCCCTACAGCGTGCGCTCTCACAAAAAAGATGAACCGGGTGGCTTCCAAAAACTCCCACTGCTCTTACTGCGGACATCTTTTCACTGCCTGCATGCCATGGCCTAGACAATGCGCCCGTTGCGGAAACTTCACCTTTCTCAATCCCATTCCCGTCGCTGTGGTCCTGGTTCCCGTTGATGAGGGACTGGTATTGATCCGTCGAGGAATTGAACCTCACGAGGGGATGCAGGCCCTGCCGGGTGGGTACATCAACCTGGGTGAAACCTGGCAGGAGGCGGGGGCGAGGGAGGTGTTGGAGGAAACCGGAATTCATCTCGACCCGGGAGAAATCCGGGAGTTCGCGGTGAGAAGCGCCGAGGACGGAACCATTCTCATCTTTGGATTGGCACACAAAAGGGATTCCCGGGCTCTTCCCTCTTTCTTCGCCACCGAAGAAACCACGGAACGGGTCATTGCAGAGGAGCCATGCCCACTGGCCTTTCGTCTGCATGAAGAGATGGTGCGCCGTTTCTTCCAGGAGAAGCGCCGCAGAAAGAGCCCCATCGGCTCGTGAGCAACAGAGAGCCGACGGTCACGACTCCCACCTCATTCACTATTCATGCTCCAGCTTCAAGCCACGTTTGGTAACGACAAAGCCAGCCGAAGGCAGTTCTCTGAGATGCTCCGCCAAGGTGAACATGGTCAGCAAAGGGGGGATTTCCTCCGCCTTGTGAGTTTCCAGGAACTCCTCCAGCACGATGGCCCGGTAGGCTGTGGCTCCGTTCTTGATCACGAAGCGGTGCACACGCTGGGCGAGATCGTGATGCCCTTCGACGGTGCAGCCCGGGAATTCGTTTTCCAGGTGCGTGACGACAGATTGGATTTTCTTCGGATCAACCATGGGAATCTCCTCATTCATCACATGAACTCGCGTTCCACATGGGGAATGCTCTTTCGGATCACCAGGATGATGATGCGGACCTGCGGCTCGATGACGGTGTCCCCTGTGGGGATAAGGCTCTGTTCCCCCCTCAGTGCAAAGATCACAAGGGCGCCGCTGGGGAAACGCACGTCCTTGAGCGGCCTGCCCACAACTCCCGAATGCTCCAGGGCCACCGCCTCCAGCACCTCCCCCTTCCCCCTTCCATACAAATGCAGACACCACTTTGCCTTTCCGGATGTGCCGAAGGATCGTGTTGACAGCCGAAAACCGTGGACTCACGATCTGTCCAAGGCCGATGGCCTCGGCAATGGGCATATAAGCGATCTTGTTGATCCTGGTGATGGTTCGCCTAGCACCCAGCTGACCACAGAGTAGGGAGGAAAGAATGTTGCTTTCCTCGTCCCCCGTAGCAGAAATGACCACATCCATGCCCTGAACGTTTTCTTCCTCCAGGACCTCCTGGTCTGTCCCGTCTCCGTTCAACACGGCGGTGCGATCAAGATGTTCGGCAAGCGACTCGCAGCGCTTTCGGTCTCTCTCGATCAGTCGGACATGCATCGATATTCTTTCGAGCTTCCGGGCAAGACCCAGCCCGATGTTTCCGCCACCAATGATGAGCACATGCTTCGCCGGTTCCGTCCGACTGCCGAAGACCGTCAGGACATTCGTCGGCTCCGCCCGCTCACACACGCAGTAGATGAGATCCCCCCTAGGGATGTGGCTCCTTCCCGTGGGGATAATGAGGCGATTTTGTCCAATGATTGCCGCGACGATGAATCGAAGTTCACCGGTTCTTCGCCTCAAATCGATGAACTCCTCTCCAAGGACCGGGCATTCATCGTGGATGCGGATGCCGATGAGATGAATCCGGCCATCGGCGAACTCAATGATTTCTTCCGCGTCCGGAACCGTCATCAAGCCCTCGATGGTCTTCACTACCTCAAGCTCGGGAGTGATGATGCGGGCCACATTGATGATCATTTCAATCAACTCTGGACGGTACTGCGTGTAATCCGCGTTGCGAAGCTTCACCGGCTTGACGATCCGGGCGACATGACGTCGGCGAAGAGGCGTGCAACCAGGTTCGTTTCGTCACCGTCCGTCACGGCCAGAAAGGTCTCCGCATCCCGAACCCCGGCTTCATCCAAGGATCTCGGGTTGCTCCCCGACCACAGGATCGTCTTGGCATCCAGGAGTTCCGCAACCCTTTTAAGCGCTTCAGGATTCCTGTCGATGACCACAACGTGCTTGCTCTCCAGCCCCAAGCGCCGCGCAATGCGGAAACCGACCTCGCCGGCACCGACAATGACCGCTTTCAAAGGTCACCCTCCTCCCCTGTTTGAAAATCGCAAACGACCCTCGCGAAATCCATTCATACCAGATTCCACCAGGCTCTTCCGCGCACCTGGTGCGCAAACTCGGTGCCCGTGCAGGTTCATCAGGGCCGACATGCGCCTGTCCCCCTCTCGTTTCGGGTCTCTATCAGCCCGATCACCCCTGGGATGCAAAGGATGAGGAAAGCCAGTGTCACCACGCCGGTCCAGCCCATGAGGGCATACGCTTGACCACTTGCGGAAATCCCAGCGGCTCCCCCCAGGTAATAGAAAAGGACGTAAAGGGAATTGGCCCGGCCTCGACTGGAAGCCAGCTTTCGGTTGAGTGAACCGGCGGCTGCGGAATGGACGGCGAAAAAACCGGCGCAGATGCCCGCAAGACTTAAGGGGATAACCCAAATGGACGGAACGAGCGTCAAGCCCATAGATAGGCCCAAGGCGAGGGAGCCGGCGACCATGGTCAGACCATTGCCGATGCGGTTACTCAGCGTCCCCGACAGCGGTCCCATGATGATGCCGATGACGTACGACAGATACATGAACGTAATAAGCTCCGTGGATGCTCCAAACGGGGGACCAGCGAGATAGAACGGAAGGTAGTTGAACAAAGATGAGAAAACGGCGAAAGCACCGAAGGCCACCAAGTACATCCGGAGATATTCTCTGTTGGCAAGGAGTTCAAGAAAACCAGCCCGGGGCATGGTGGCGGAAGCTCTGCGCTCTTCAGCCGGCAGCTTTCGATACGCTGCCCATGCCGATGCAAGAACCAACAAAGAGGAACTGACGAATGCGTAGCGCCAGTGGAGAGGGGGATGGATCCAGCCCCCCAGGAGTCGGCCGCCGAGACCTCCCGCCACCGTTGCGGAAACGTAGGAACCCATCACCACGTTGAGGGAGTCTACAGGAAGGTTTCGAGCGAGATAAGCAGCCAGACAGGTCGTGAGAGAGGGGAGGAACAGCCCTTGTACGAAACGGGCCACCACGAGAAACGAAAGACGTGTGCTCACGGCGCATACAAGGCCGCAGACAGAGATCACCACTCCCCCCACCAGGATGATCGGCTTCACCGAGTAGCGATCCGAGAGCACGCCGAAGGGCAGATTGGCTAGGGCGATTCCAAGGACGACAGCAGCGATGGTGTATGAGGCCGTCGTGGCATCCACCCCGAACTCCTGCCTCAGAACCGGCAGCACAGGCTGCGTGATGTAAATGGTCGTAAAGGCGGCACAGACAAGGGAGAAAACCAACACCTGCAACGAACCCCCTGCCCCTCGTCCGGTGGTCTCCTGGGAGGGATGGCTCTTGCGAGAACCCTTGGCCTGCTCCTTGTCTCTCAGTGGCTTCCGTCCCACCGCCTCAAGTCATCCCCATGCTTCCTCAGAAGACGTCCTGCACTCGGCAAACAGCCGCCACAAGAGCACTCACGCTTTACGGCAAAACGCACTTTCGCCGCTACCGGCACCCACTGGAAGAGCGCTTGTGCACCATCTGCCAACACGCCGGCCTGCCTCGATCAGACGTCTTGCGGCGGTACTGCGAGTGACCCCTAACAACCTTTCCCGTTGCAAGCCATCGCCCTTTGGAGGTTTCGTGTCTGGATCCAACGAAAAAAGCCGGTGGCCCATGGGCCGACCGGCTTTTGTTATGGGGATTGGGGCGGCGGCGACCTACTCTTCCACGCAATCACTCACGCAGTACCATCGGCGCTGAGGAGCTTAACGACCGTGTTCGGGATGGGAACGGGTGTGGCCTCCTCGCTG
>JAAYVE010000034.1 GCA_012517315.1 Deltaproteobacteria bacterium | reverse complement strand
GAACTCCTGCCAACCGCCCGTCTTGTGGATGCGCACGTTCTGCGGCTGAAACACCCCCACGGACCGGAACGGTCCCGTCGGGGAATCGCTCGACACAAGCACTTCCACCGACTGGATGTTCGTGGAGTCAGTCTCCTCAATACAGATCCTCACCATGTCGAAGGTGGCCGCCCGGTCCCCCTTGAAACCGAACACCGCCTTGTCGCTCTCACCCGTCTTCAGTTCCACGTCCCCCGTGAGCAGCTTCTCCCATTTCCCCGAGGGCGCCGTCACCAGTTCGGCGGTCTCAGGCGTGAGGATGTCCTCCCCTTTCTTCGCAGCTGGCTGCGGAGGGAGGGTTTGAGGCGCGGGAGTGGGTTTCGCCTCGGAGCTCGTCTCCCGCAGGAGGGGCGCCTTGTATTCCTTCGTGCCCCAAGCGTCTGCGTATTTCAGCTGGACCCGGTGTTCCGTGCCGTCACCCGGAAGGTTTGACGTGTAATCAATGTGGTATTGCCCTGCCAGTTGTTCCCCGATGCGGGCATAGAGCTCCTTGAGCTGCCCGGGCTGCGGCGTGATGAGATTGGCCCCGCCGGTCTCAAGGGCCACCTTTCGGAGCACAGCTTCGTCGATCTCGGTCCCCACACCGACGGTGTAAATGGGCACGTTGACTTCCCGCGCCAGAGCCAGCACGTCCTCCACTGAATGTCTGCTCAACGGTTTCCCCTGACCGTTGTCGTCGGCACCATCGCTGAGAAGGGTAACCGCTTTGCGCCCCGGAATTCCCTTGAGGAGTTCCACTGACTTGTAAAGAGCATCATACAGGGCCGTGTCGCCCCTGGCGACCGTCGCATCGACGGCAGCCTTGGCGGCGGAGCGATCGCCGCCGCTGCTCAAGACCTTCACCTCCCGTGCAAAACCCACCACCTGCACCCTGTCCTCAGGATGGAGCAGGTCAATGAAACTCTTGGCCGCCGCCTGTGCATCCTTCATGCGCTGTCTCATGGACCCGCTTGTGTCCAGGGTGAGCACGGCATTCAAGGGTGAAAGCTTTGGAACGACCGTAATGGGATACTGGTCCACCTCGTCTTCACGAACGCGAAAATCGTTCGCCCCGAGTCCTTTGAGGGGAACCCCCTCCCTGGACACCAGGGCAAAGATGGTAACCCTGGGAAAAGCCGATGTGTCGATCTGGTTGATGACCACCTGCGCGCCTGCAGCCTGCCGCCGTCCCTCCACCCTCCGGGATGTCGCCTGGTCCTGAGCCAAAGCGACAGTACCGCAAAGCGTGAGCAACAGAAAAAGGCTTCCTGCACACCCTCCGATCCCTTGTCTCCTCATGGACCACTCCTTTGATACCTGAGCTTTCGCAGGGCACTGTTCCTTTCGGGTTCCTGTATGGTCGCTCCCTGGGACTTTTCCCTGGGTTCAACTGCTTCTCTCCACCTGTTTTTCTCGCCTTTCCCGACTGAGACACACAGACATTCCAGTCAAGGGGTTTGTTGCCGGCTTGCGGCCAAGTGAATCCCCCCTCCTCCACGAAAACTTTCACCTCAGGCAGTTGGGATCTTGCTGTGTTGTTGAGGTCTATCAATCGTTTGGTCTGTTTAAAGTGATTTTACAACTTACGGGAATTGCATTCAATTCAAAACAAGGTCCATCATTTCAGGGGCCGTCCGGCAGATGGAGGATCGCGGCATGGGCGAAGAGCCCTCAAACTATGGGAAGGGCGATCACAATGACGATTGCTCACACAAGGGGGCTGCGGCATCGAAAGGAGACATGCCGCGATCCTCCCATTTTCCAGCCGATGGCTGCCCAAGTAAAGCAGATGGGATCAAGCCCCCACTCCTTCCGGCTACCCTCAGGCAGGCCGTGACCGATTGGTCAGATATACCCCGCTCACGACGAACAGCGAACCCACGGCAAGGGAGCCGTCCACAGCCTCCTCGAGGATGATTGAAGCCATAAGAATGGCGCTCACGGGAACCAAGTTGATGAACACTCCGGCTCTGGATGGCCCGATGGCACGGATTCCCTCGTAGTACCAGACAAACCCCAGTGCGGAACCGAAGAGTCCCAGGTAGGCAATCCCGAGCCACACCGACAAAGAGTAACCGGAAAAGCTCTGGATCATACCCTCGTTCACGGCCGCCGGGAAAAGGAACAAAGCGCCGATGACGCAGGCGTGGGTCACCACCGCCGGCGGCGAGAGTTCTCTCATTGCGGCCTTGCCCATGATGGAATAGGCGACCCAACTGGCGACGCAGCCGAAGATGAACCATTCCCCCCGTCCCAGATCTCCTGCCAGGATGGCCGAGAGATCGCCGCTGGACATCACGATGGCTGCTCCGCACACGGAGAGGATGATTCCGAAGACATTGAGAGGGGTCAGCCGTTCTCCGAGGAAAAAGGCGGAAAAGAGGGCGATGAACGCAGGATTGGCAGCGATGATGAGAGATGCGCGTCCCGCGGGGATCGTCTGGAGTCCCGAGAAGAAAAAATAGTTGTAGGCAAACACACCGGTCAGACCCAACAGGACAACGCGTGGAAGCTGACTGCGTCCCGGCAGGGGGAGACTGCCATGGGCCCAGGCCATAAAAGCCAACAGGAAAAGCGACGCGAAGACGAAGCGCAGAAACGCGGCGGAGAATGGATCGGCCTCCCGGGAGATAACCCGTGCCGCGATGAACGTACCTCCCCAGAAGATGGCGGTGAGGACCAGCTTGAAGGAGACCAGAGTATCGGGGAAGGATTGTCGCGTTGTTCGACTGGGTGGTGACACTGGATTCAGCACGATGATCCCGCCTTTGAAGAATCGACCCGCATGGGAAGTTGCACGTACCACGCCCGAAAACACACTCAATACAACATCATGAGGCGGTCATCCATAAAAGGGTCCCCTTTCGACCATTCCTCTACATCCGGTTGCGGCATACCCAAGCTGAGGCACGCTCATCCACCAACCGGACAAATCAGGGCGTGAACCCGATGATGCGATGGATGGAACCGGTCACGTAGTCGACCACGTACACTTCGCCGTTTTCGTCTTCCCCAAAGCTGCAGATGAAGAAGTCCGTATCCTGCAGAAGGGTGCTCGACCACCCCGACGCGGGAGCGAACCTCGCACCCCAGATGACTCCGCTGCAGAAATCCCCGCACACATAGGCCCCCGTAAGGCCGGGAAGCGAGGTCCCCCGGTACACATACCCGCCGGTCACGGAACAGCCCACCGTGTGATCGTATTCGACGATGGGCGGGGTTAAGGTCCCGTCGGAACAATTCACCCCCGGATTGAAGCAGTGGTTCCCCTCCATGCGCCTCCAACCGTGATTGACCCCTCCCGGGCCTCCCGCAGGCTCAAAGTTCACCTCTTCCCAGTCTCCTTGGCCCACGTCGGCGATGTATAGGTCCGCCGTCTGCCTGTCAAAGCTGAACCGCCATGGATTGCGCAGGCCTTAGGCCCAGATTTCCCGTCGGACCCTGTTGGACCTGGAAAACGGATTGTCGACGGGAATGGAGTAGCGAGGAAACCGATCCACGTCAATCCTGAGGATTTTTCCGAGGAGTGTTCTCAGGTGCTGCGCCCGGTTGCCGGGATCTCCCGCCGCCCCTCCGTCCCCTACGCCGATGTACAGCTTTCCATCAGGCCCGAACTGCAGCTGTCCCCCGTTATGATTGGCGAAGGGCTGAGGTATCACGAGAATGGGCTGTCCCGAAAGAGGATCGGCTCGATTGGGGTCCCCCGACACCCGGTAACGGGCGATAACCGTGTTACCGGAAAGGTTCGTGTAATTGACGAAGAAGAACCCGTTGGAGGCATGGTCGGGATGGAACGCCGTACTCAACAGGCCCCTTTCATTGCAGCAGGAAACGAGTGGGCGGATATCCAGAAACGGCACGGGAAGGATCTGCCCTCCCTCATGCACGAGGATTCTTCCGTCCTGGAGGGTCACGAACAGTCTGCCCGACGCGTCGCCCGCATGGGTCAAGGCGACCGGGACAGAAAGCCCCACGGCGACAGTCTGGAACTGCAGGGCACATTGCCCCTTCTCGAGGGACACGAATACCCATGCAACGGAGAAGATTGCAGGGATCATCCACTTCCTGGACCCAGCCGGCTGGATCGCTCCTGACCTCCGCCTCAATACCGAATTCAAATAGATGTTTATCATGGCGTCACCTCGCCATCCAGCGCTTGCGCTCATTGGGTGGATTCGGACTTCCTAAAGGGAACTCCATTCGCTACGTCGTTGATCTTTCAATAAACATCGACATCCCTGGGAGCGGCGTCAAGGAAAGCTCCAGCATTGTCAATCCGGCTGTGGCTTCTTTGAACTGTCTTTTCTCACCGGGTGTTTTCGAGTAGGATGCCGGGAAAAGATTGATGAGGATTTCATCAACACTCATGACGAATCACAGGTTGGAGAGATCGAGGGATGGAAAACGTCGCAGTGGTGGGAGCAAGCCCTAAGCCGGACCGCTACTCCAACCAGGCCATGCGGATGCTTGAGGAAAAGGGGCACAACCCCATTCCCGTTGCCCCGGGTCGGAATGAAATCTGTCAACGGAGGGCATACCCGAACCTAGGTGCGGTGCCGGATCCGATCGATACGGTGACCATGTACGTGGGCGCTGCACGCCAGGATCCCGTTCTCCAGGACGTTTTGCGCCTGCGGCCCCGGCGCATCATCTTCAACCCGGGCTCGGAAAATCCGGAAGCATATGACGCTCTGCGAAACGCCGGCATCGAAGTGGTGGAGGCCTGCACGCTGGTCATGCTCAGAACCGGGCAGTTCTGATGGGGTCCGAAGGTCGGGTTGAGGGGGAAAAAGGGAAGAGCAGCAAGGAGGTGCCGATGCGAAACCCGAGTCACTACCGCCGTGTCATCACCGGGTTGGCCTTAATGCTGTTTTGTGCGTTTGCAACGTCGGTCCCAGCGGAGAGCAAAACCTCGCGGGGTCAGGTGCTGTACGTGCCGGCTTACTCCGAGATTCCCTACGGGGATCGGGGATACACCCTCAATCTCACGGTCACCCTTAGCGTGAGAAACACCGACCGCAAGCATCCCATCCAGATCAAACTCGTTGAGTATCACAGTGCAAGCGGAAGTCTGGTGCGCTCTTATGTCAAGGAACCCCATGTGGTCCAGCCCCTCTCGTCCGCCGAGTTCGCCGTGAAGGAGTCGGACCGCAGCGGGGGGATCAGTGCCAGTTTCATCGTGGAGTGGGAAAGCGGGAAACCGGTCTCCCCTCCCGTTGTGGAAACCATCATGATCAGTACCATCTCCACCCAGGGCATCTCCTTCCGAAGCCAGGCGGTCGTTCTCGAAGAAAAGCATCCCTGAATGAAGGATCCGCCCATGTCAGCAGCATCGAACCGAGATGAGCAAATCCGCCTTCTGCGGGAGAAACTGGCTCAGGCAAAAAGTGCGGCCGTCCTCACGGGGGCGGGGATATCGGCGGAATCGGGTGTTCCCACATTCAGGGGAAAGGACGGTCTCTGGAAGCAATACCAGGCGACGGAACTGGCAACCCCGGAGGCGTTTGCCCGGAACCCGAGACTGGTGTGGGAGTTCTACAATTGGAGAAGGGAAATTCTGAAGCCTCTTGCTCCCAACCCCGGCCACACGGCCCTGGTGGAACTGGAAAAGCGCATTCCCCGGTTCACTCTCATCACCCAGAACATCGACGGATTGCACCATGCGGCTGGAAGTGAGAAGGTGATGGAACTCCATGGGAACATCTGGTACGTGCGCTGCACGGGTTGCGGCAGGGTGACGGAAGACCGGACCGTTCCCTTGCCCGAACGCCCGTCATGCGGCTCCTGCGGAGCCCTTCTTCGGCCTCACGTGGTGTGGTTCGGGGAAATGCTGGATCCCGCGATCTTGGAAAGTGCTTACGAGGCCCTGCAGTTCACCCAGGTGATGCTGGTCGTGGGTACTTCCGGAGTCGTCCAGCCGGCCGCATCCATGGGACTGAATGCAAAGCAGCAGGGGGCCTTCGTGGTGGAGATCAACCTGGAAGCGACTCCCTACACGGGGGTTTATGACCTGAGCATCCAGGGAAAGTCGGGAGAAATCCTTCCTCTACTCCTCTAATCTCCCATTCCGGGAAGCGCCGGGCGCCCCTGGGCAGCCCGGAGCTATCCCAGCAGGGTGGCAGCCTGCCTCATAAACCTGCCGATCTGGAGTTTCCGGGGGCATCGCCTCTCAGCTCCCGAGAAATCCATTTGCGCAAGGCGCTCCCGCATTTCTGAGGGCAGTTCCGCATAGAGGGATCTCGCCCGGTCGCATTCCCCATAGCTGTTGTAATACATGAGATAACGCATCACTTCCCTGATGGGAATTCCATCCTCTGCGGCGGATTCACACAGGTCGGCACAGCCCGCGCAATACGTGGATGCCGTCTCCTCGGCGTATCTCCGGAGCCAGTCCATGCTCTCCCCTGACAGCTTCGTCTGGTTGAGGGCCGCCGCGATGTTGGACATGAGGATCGTCATGTTTGGCATCTGGGAACACACATTGGCGATAAGGGGGTTTTGCCAGATGGCCTTGATCTTGGCCTGCTTGTCCGTGTATCCCTCCTTGAGGAATTTTCCCCCCATCTCGAGTTCCGCTTCGCTTTCCACGCTCATGGAACCACCCCCCTGCGTTTTCATGGCGGTGAGACCGATCCCGGCCTTGGTGCAGGCGTCCACGGCGGCCTTCATCTTGTCCTGGTGCATGATGCGGAAGTTGTAGGTCATCATGATGGCGTCGATCCAGCCCAGTTTGGCAGCCTCCACCATGAGGTCTTCCATGTTGGTGTGGGTGCTGAAGCCGAAAAATCGGATCTTTCCCGCCTTTTTGGCATTATCCACCCATATCCTGGTGTTGTTGTCCAGTTCGTTGATGCGCTTCATTCCATGGATGAAATAGAGATCGATGGTGTCGGTCTTCATTCTCTCAAGGGAGCGTTCCAGGAGCTGTGTCATCCCTTGTGGGTCTCTCGCGTCGGACTTGGTCACCAGGAAGATTTCCTTGCGCGCCTCGGGAAACTTGGTGAGGAACTGGCCGATCCCCAGTTCGCTCTTTCCCCCTTCGTAGCAGTCGGCAGTGTCCCAGTGGGTGACTCCCCACTTGAGCGCCTGCCGGAGGAGGAGTTGATTAGACGGGATGTCGAACATCCCACCCAGGGAGAGGATGGAAACATTCACGCCCGTTTTACCAAATGGCCGTGTTGGGACCTTTCCCGGCTCTGCTTTTGTTTCACCCGGTTCCTGGGAAACCTGGGCCACGGCACCGGCGGCCGTCAAGAACGACCCGGCTCCCACCGCTCCGGCGGTCCGCAGGAATTGACGACGAGAGATTTCTTTTTTGTTCTTCATCTTGTTCTCCTTCCGGGGTGGGTTCCCATCCGTCATCCACCCGAGCTTGAATTAGGCCGCGGCACCAACCGCTCCCTGTCACAGCAGCATCGAACGTTTCCTGCTCCTGGACTCGTTTTCAGCCGTGACCCGGATAGCCCTCTGCCCAGTCACCGGACACTCGTGCTCGCAGACGCCGCAGCCGATGCAACGATCCGGGTCCACCTGCGGCCGCTGCAGCCTCACCTGGATGTGCACCTGTGTCCCGACAAGAGAGAGGAAGTCTGCGGGTGCAACCGGAGCGAGGGACAGGGTCCGGTCCGTATTTGCGACAATACGGATTCTCGTGGTTTCCTTCGCACCGGGCACATGGAGGTAGTAGTCCCCCGTTCCGTATCGACCGGCTTCGAGAGAGGCCCCCCGAACCTCGACCGTGGAGCCTTCGGTTTTCCCCAGGGTGACCACACCGCCTCTCACGGTGTTGAAAACCTCCCGCACGAAGATGGCTTTAGGGCTCACCGGGCAGTTCTCCTGGCAGACGATGCAGGGTTTGTCCATGGCCCAGGGCAGGCAGCGGCCATGGTCCAAAAACGCCATTCCCAGGCGGATCGGGCCCGAACCCGCATGGCTGCCGATGCCCTTCTTTTCCGAGAGGGTCAGGGGCCTGATGGCCGCAGTGGGACACACCTGGCCGCACGCGACGCAGTTGAGTTGGCAGCCGCTGGTTCCCAGGCGGAAATTGAGCATGGGGGTCCAGACTCCTTCCAACCCGGTCTCCAAGCCCGCAGGATGGATGATGTTGGTCGGGCAGACGCGCATACACTGGCCACACTTGATGCAGCGGGAGAGGAAATCCACCTCGGGAAGGGCCCCCGGAGGCCTGATCACTCTCGGATTCCAATTGGCCCCCATATGCCCCTCGAGCCTCAAGACGGGCACAGCGGCAATGCCCGAAGCCATGGACAGGATCAGGCCTCTGCGGCCCAGGTCGGGCACGGAAATTTCGCCCCCGGCGGACGGTTGCAGGCTGAAGGTGATCTGGTCATGGCGGCATGCAACAAGGCAGTTCATGCAAAGGACGCACTCGTTCAGCCGCAGAGTCCCAGTGGGCTCGCACGCGCCCTCGCAATCGGCCTCACAGAGACTGCATTGGGGACATTCGGCACATTTTCGGCCGATTCTCCACAGAGCGTACCTCCCCAAAATACCCATGAGCGCCCCCAAGGGACAGATGAACCGGCAATAGAACCTGGGAACCTTCAGGTTCAGCAAAATAGCCGCCACAAAAACGGCGCCGATGAACCATGCCCCTTCGTAGTGCCGCTGACTGACCGAGAGGACCTGAAGAGTCGAATCGGCAAGGGGCAGCAGGACGAGGTTGACGGACCGGTACACGAGGGGGATGGGATCCAGGAGTCCAGTCTGGAGGGACGCGGTGATCATCCGGTCCAGGGCGGCAATGGAACCGATGAACGCCCACAGGCCGATGAACGCCCCAAGGAATGCGGACATCCCCCTCTTTTTTGCCGTTGCCCTCCCCACAACGGCCCAAGCCAGTCCCACCGTGGCGACAAAGAGCATGATCAGGGGAAGCGACGGCCTGACGGCATCCCGTATGAAACGGGCCAGGATGGCCCCAGATGCGGCGGAAAGAAGCACCACCAGGAGTGCATATTTGACGGACTGAGCCGGGTGATACCGGTTCAATTCGACTTTCCGGGAATGTGGCTTGCCCCGCTTCCCCAGGTATCCCACCAGGTGGTGCATGGATCCGAAGGGACAGACCCAGGAACAGAAGAACCTTCCCAGGAGCACCGTGAGGGCGACGGTGACCAGGGCCCACAACAGATCGCGGTATAGGGTGCCGGTGGTGAGGAGGGTCCCCATGGCCACCAGGGGGTCCAAATGCAGAAACCAGGAAACGGGCCACCCCCTCAGCTGCCACCAATGGACACCGAATGAGGCGACCACGCAGAACCACAGGAAAAGAACCAGGAAGAACACCTGGCTCGCGCGTCTGACCGTGGCGATGCGCATGTTCATCTCGCCCGGTATGTGGAAAAGGCGCGGGACATCAGCTGCTCACCCGTTCCAGGCGGATCGTCTCGAGGTCGCAACTCCCGGCCCCGGCGGCTTCCGCCATGGCGATGAAAGGCAGATCGTGGAGGGAGCGACCCAGGAGAGTCGCCCCCAGGGCATCGGCGGCCACCTGGTCCGTGGACACGATCATGACATTTGTCTGCTTGAGATCCGACAATGAGCCGCCCGTCGGGCCATTGGTCATCATGGTGGTGGTCCCGTCGAGGACGACGAGGGTCGGTTTGACCATCATGGCGAGTTCCTTGATGAGGTTGTGAATGTCCTGGTGAAAAATGTTGCGCCTGCCCCCCAACAGGCCATACCAGTTCTTCATGGTCATGGACGCACCGCTGCGATGGTGGTCCTTCACGGGAGCGACTCCTATGAGCTTGTTGATGCCATGAAACGGCTCGTACAGGAGGGGCCATCTTACCAGGTGGGCCGCCCCCGGCACCGTCGTCTCCCTGAAGAAGCCCTCCCTGGGCAGGATCAGGCGGGCCCCCCCGCTTCGGGCGGCTTCCCCGATGCCTGTCAGTGCAAAGCAACTCCCGGGATCGTTGATGGGATTGTCCGTCACCACGACCGAGGAAGCCCCTGCGCTGTAGCACAGGCGGATCAACTCCTTCAGGAGTTCCGGGTTGGTCGTGGCGGAAACGATGGCCGGCGTGGCGAATGCTGCGTTGACTTTGACGAGGACACGGTCTCCTTTCCGGATGAACGACTCCACGCCTCCCAGGGCTTTCAGGGCCAGGTTGATCGTCTGGACCCTGTTATCTCCTGTTGCAATAGCCATCTTCCGCCCCGCAGCCGGGATGGAAAAATCCGGCAGAAGCACGGAAGATTTGTCGGGAGATTCATCCGGCCCAGGCCCTATGGAATCATAGAAGCCGTAGCCCAAAAGGCCCGATGCGGCAAGGATCGCCCCGGCCTTGGCGGAACGCACGACGAACTCTCTGCGACTCCATACCCTGTTCAGAGGGTAGTCGTTCATGGGCCCACTCCCCTAAGGGTTTCATGGAGCCTGTTGGCCAGCTCCAGCGCCCCTTCCAGGTCCTCGGCCTCGTGGACGCCGGCGAAGAAACGGCCATGGCTGAAAATCAGCTCATAGCTGTCCAGGATCTCCACGGCCTTGAGGCCGGATATGGGAGAGGCGGCCCCGCGCTCCTCCCCCCCGTTTTCCAGCAGAAAACGCACGTAGGACGCAGCCAAAGACGAGGCTTCCCGGGCATCCTTCCGCTCAGACAGAAAGAGGGTGTATCCCCGGCCATCCAAGACGTAATGTGCGGTGAAAACATGGTTGAGGTCCTGGAATCCGAAGACATCCGATGAGAGAAGAGTGATGCTTTCCCTGCTCAATCCCTCCTTGGGAAAGAAGGCCATTTCTTCCACACGACCCGTTTCGCCAGGGCGTGCCGCCACGTAGTTTCGGCCCATGGAGAGTATGGGATCCAGCAACCGTTCACTGGACGCGACCATTTCCACGTATTCGTGGCCGTGGACAAAAAAGAGGGCATTTTTGGAGTGATAGGCAAAAGGGGCAAACCCGGCGTCCTCACCTTCGGTCCGGCGCTGGCTGCTGAAAACGGAAAATGCGTTGCGGGTGTTTCCCATGTCATAGACGAACACTTCGATCCACGCATCCGGGAGTCCTGATAGCACAAACCGGCGGCAGATGAGCCCCTGAAAGCCGGCGGAGAGGTAGAGCTCCGCTTTTCCGTCGATTTTTTCCGAGAGCGTCTCGGGTCCAAAGACCTCCGCCGACGAGAAGGGTTCCATACCTTCGGGAAGATATTCCAGAAACCACGACACGTGGACCGGACCCCCGGCACCGGATGGGCGCCCCTCCTCTCCGGAAAGCACGGGAGCATACACGGTTGGATCAAATTGGAACTGCCTGGAATAGACCCAGGCGGCGATCCCCGCCAGCAGCATCAACACCAGCAAACCGACAGAGGTTTCGATTTTACCGGCTCTGGTCCCGGGCAAGAGACTCCTTTCTTTTTCGATGCATTGTCAGACAAGTGCAAAGAAGGATGACGGGGGCCCCTCTCGCCGTCGTGCAGACCCGTCAGGGAGCACCTCCGGTTCCCCGCAGAACCCGCTCGTTGCGTTGTTCTTCGATCCATAGTAACCGCAGCATCTCGGCAAGAAAAGCAACTCTTGCCAAGGTCTCGGTTTCACTGAGGAGAACAGAAGGTGGAAAAACAAAGGAGAGGCGCTCTAGTGGACCTCTCTCATCATGGGGAAGACCCCCATGGGGATGAGTCCTCTGGTCGATGGGAACCGACCCGGCTGCCCTGCCGGATTTCCAGGGAGGACTCCTGAAGTGGACCCGCGTGCCGGAGAATGCTAAAGTCATCCTTGGCTGCGATGGACTGCAGCGCATTTTCACCCTTAGCGAGGATGACCATGATCGACCTGGATTTCGTTGGGAATATCGCCGTGGAAGCTGGAAAGGCCATCCTGGAAGTCTATGAGACGGACTTCGGAGTGGACCGGAAGGAAGACAACTCACCCATCACCTTAGCGGACAGGCGGTCTCACCAGTTCATCACCCGGGAACTCCGAGAGGCGTTTCCCTCCATACCGGTCCTGTCGGAGGAAGGCAAGCAGGTCCAATACTCCACCCGAAGGGAATGGGATCGGTTCTGGCTGGTGGACCCTTTAGACGGAACCAAGGAGTTTGTGAAACGAAACGGCGAATTCACCGTGAACATCGCCCTCATCGAGGGAAAGCGCCCGGCTTTGGGAGTCATCTATCTGCCTGTGGCGAGACTCCTTTACACCGCCAGGGTCCGGGACGGTTGCTGGGAATGGGACGGGACCCGAAAGCGGGACCTGCACGTGGCCCCATATCCCGACGGCCGTCCCATCCGCATGGTGAAGAGCCGCTCCCACCCATCCCCCAACCTGGAAGCCATCCTCGAAATCCTGCCGCCATGCCACGTGATCAAGAAGGGAAGCGCTCTCAAGTTTTGCGCCGTCGCCTCCGGAGACGCCGACTTTTACCCCCGCTTCGGCCCCACATGGGAGTGGGACACGGCTGCCGGCCAGGCGATCGTCGAGGCCGCAGGGGGTGTCGTCGTCGACTTCCAGGGAAATCCCTTCGTCTACAACAAGTCCAGCCTCATCAACGGCCCGTTCCTGGTGGCTTCAAGCCTTCGCTGGCTCAGGGAATCAGGCGTTCTCCAAAAGTCCTCATCCCTGGGGATCGTCTAGATCCGAAGGAAACGGGGGACGCCAGTCGGGAAGGGAACGGGAGACGGTGAGGGCATGGATTTGCGCCGCACCGCACTTTTTCAGGACTCTCGTGCATTCGCACAGGGTGGACCCGGTGGTGAAAACATCGTCCAGCAGCAGGATTCTCTTCCCCCGGACATCGCTCGGCCTTGAGACCACGAAGGCGCCCTTCACGTTTTCCAGACGCTCTTCACGCTTGAGGCGGGTCTGAGGTTCCGTCCACACGCTTCGGGCAAGAACATCGTAACGCACAGGGATCCCCGCCGCCTTGCCGAGGGCCCGGGCAAGGAGGGCGGCCTGGTTGAACCCCCGCTGCCTGAGCCGCTTCACATGGAGTGGAACGGGCACAATGCAGTCGGTGCCTTTCCGCATCTCGTCGGTCCAGGCCGACTCGAGCAACTCCACAAGGGGAGGAATCCAGTGGAGCTGCCCCCCAAACTTCAAATTGTGGATGCCCTGCCGCACGACACCCCAATGGAGCGCCGCCGACCGGGCGCTTTGAAATGGATAGCGGGCCAGTTCGCAGTCGCCGCACAGGTGGTTCCCGCAAGACGGGCTCTTGTGAAAGGGCCGCCCACAGTGGGGGCATATGGGGGAACGAATCCAGGGGATTTTCTCCAGGCAGCGGTCACACCAGGAAGACTCCGCGGAAGACGGCCAGTTTTCCCCACAGGCGACACATCCCCGAGGCAGCAGGAGATCCAGCCACGCAGCCCCAAGCCCCATCAAGGACACCGCCTTGACCAAACGGTTCCACCATTGCCTCAAGGGATCCACCCTCAGCGCTTGGCTACATGCGTTCCACAACAGCCTGGGCGAACTCGGAGCATTTCACTTCCCTGGCTCCTTCCATCTGCCGGGCCAGGTCGTAGGTGACGACCCTGTCGGCGATGGTTTTCTCCATAGCCCCCGTGACCATTCTTCCCGCTTCGTCCCACCCCAGGTGTTCCAACATCATGACACCCGACAAGATCAGCGAACCAGGGTTGACCCTGTCGAGGCCGGCATATTTGGGGGCGCTCCCGTGGGTGGCCTCAAACACCGCGCAGGAATCCCCGATGTTGGCGCCGGGCGCCATTCCCAGCCCTCCCACCTGGGCCGCCAGGGCGTCGGACAGGTAATCCCCGTTGAGGTTGGGCGTAGCCAGCACATGGTACTCCTCCGGACGGAGGAGGGCCTGTTGAAACATGGAGTCGGCAATGCGATCCTTGATCACGACACGTCCGAAGGGCACCTTGCCCCCGTGCTCTTCCAAGACCTCCGCTTCCGTCACCGTCGCATCCGGGAACTCTTCAGCAGCGAGTTCATAGCCCCACTTCCGGAAGGCCCCTTCCGTGTACTTCATGATGTTCCCTTTGTGGACAAAGGTGACCGAAGAAAGGTTCCTTGACAGGGCATATCGAATGGCACTGCGCACCAGGCGCTGCGTTCCACGGCGGCTCATGGGCTTGACCCCGAACGCCGATTCCCCGGAAACTTCCACCCCGAACTCCTCCTTCAGAATGGAGGCGAACCGCCTCGCCTCGGGGGACCCTGAGGCCCATTCGATCCCCGCGTAGAGATCCTCGGTGTTTTCCCGGAAGATGACCATGTTCACCTTCTCAGGATACCTCACTGGCGACGGGACCCCCTTGAAATAGCGCACGGGCCTCACGCAAGCGTATAGATCCAGCACCTGCCGCAGCATGACGTTCAGGCTGCGAATCCCCTCTCCCACCGGGGTGGTCATGGGCCCCTTGATGGCAACAACGCACCTGCGGAGCATCTCAAGCGTTTCCTGGGGCACCCATTCCCCAGTGGCCTCAAACGCCTTTTCACCGGCCAGCAACTCCCGCCAGAAAATCCTTTTCGCCCCCCCGAAGCTCTTCTCGACGGCGGCATCCAGGACCAGGCGGGTGGCGGCCCAGATGTCGGGTCCCACCCCGTCCCCCTCGATGAAACCGACCACAGGATCGTCCGGGACAAGGAGTCCACCGTCATCTCCAACACGGATCCAGCTCCCTTTCATCACTTCCTGGTTCGTTTCCATGCCTCTTTCTTCCATCCCTCCCTCATTTTTCAAAATGCAGGAGACACCATTCACCGGCGATCTGTGTGCCGACCCTATTCAAACCCATCTCCCCGTAGGCTTTTCCCACCTCGTCCGTCTGCTCCACAAGCAACCCGCTCAGGGCAAGCTGCCCTCCTTCCTTCAGCCGCTGAACGACGGCGTATCTCATAAGAAGAAGCGGCTGGGCTTGAATGTTGGCCAGGATCGCATGGAAGCTCCCTTCCAGTTCCTCCACGGTCCCGTGGAGCAGTTGGACCCGGTCCGCCACCCGGTTGATGGCGAGGTTCTCCGACGCCACTTCAATGGATTCCAGATCGTTGTCCACGGCCACCACCCTACCGAACCCCGCCAGAGCGGATGCCACCGCGAGAATCCCGGAACCGGTCCCCACGTCCAGGACGGACATGCGCGAGACGTCATCCCCGCAGCATTCAGCCAAAGCCTCCAGCCACTCCAGGCAGAGTCTCGTCGTCTCGTGGTGTCCCGTCCCGAAGGCACGCCCAGGGTCCAGGAGGATCAAACGGTCCAACGCCCGGGGCTCAAAAGCTTCCCACGTGGGACAGACAACGAACCGCTTTCCCACCCGCAGGGGTTTGAAATGCTCCTTCCAGCGGTCCTGCCAGTTCACGTCCGGCAGATCCCGGAACGTGTATTGGGGGGACACGCCGTTGCAAGGCCTGAATGCTTCCAGAGCGAGGATCTCCTGGAGTTCCTCTTCCCAGCGGCCCTCCGTCACCGCCTCCTCCAAGTAAAAGACGATCCCCTCCTCCGTGATTTCAACCGCCGCAGAAAAACGTTCCCCGACGAAGGCCCCCAGCTCTTCCGCCACTTCCCCGCGGCACGGCACTTCCACCCGGGTCCATTTCCTGGTCCTGTTCACCTGTTGCATATCGTCCGCTTTCATTTTGTCACCGGCTTCCTTCCATGCACCGATTATCCTTTAACCCTTGGCCATGTATGTTGCTGCAAAGTGACCGAGGCCTTTCTTCTAACCGTGTGGAATGGGAAAGGCACGCAGAAAAACACATTCAACGAAACAAAGTGCGTCCCGCTTCCCGCACACCCACCTTTCCTGAGCCGGTCCACAGGCACCCTGATTTTCAGCGGCGCCTGAAGTTGCATTAACAAACGGACCTCGATCAACGTGCTTCAAAACACCCCAATGGCCTGATTCTGCTCGCTCCAGGTCGGCTCCTCGAGAAGCTGTCACGCTTCCTCACTGGAATCGCCTGATGAGAGCGGGAACTTCCATAGATTTTTGCGATTTTACACGCTGCATTTGAACCATTATGTGGACCATGATCGCCTTTTTCCAGTGTTCCGGTAGAGCTGCATGCTCGTTTTCACCCGGAAGGGATCACTGCTCCGTGACATCATCCGGCCATGCACCGCGACTCGCCGGAAGGAATTGCGGTGGTGCAGAGGGACCAACATGAAACGCGCCCGAAAAATCCTTGTGGTGGTGCATTGCATCCTCAATGCCAACGCAAAGGTCTATCCCTTGGCCAAGGTCCGCGGCGTTCACAAGGAGGTGGTGAAGGAACATTTGGACGCGGGACTTGGGCTCATCCAACTGCCATGTCCTGAACTCACCTACCTAGGCACCAACCGCTGGGGAATGACCCGAGAGCAGTATGACCATTCAAACTTCAGGAGTCATTGCGAGGCGATTCTCCGGGCTGCGGTGACGGAAATGGAAGCGTTCATCCGCGGCGGGTATGAGATCGTCGGGATTCTCGGAATGGATGGCAGCCCCAATTGTGGCGTTCATCGGACGTGCATGGGGTACACTGGCGGAGAAATCGGGACAGGGGAAGGGATTCGGCGACAGTTGAGCCAACTGGTAATGGTTGAGAGCCAGGGAGTGTTCATGGAGGTCCTTGCAACGCTTCTCAAAGGCAGAGGGATCCATATCCCCTTCCTGGCCGTGGACGAGGAAAACCCATGTGACAGCGAATAGCAAAACTGGGAGAAGGGAATGATTTTCAGAAAAAGAACGGTTTTCACGGCAGTTTGTCTGATGGCCCTTTTGCTGCCCCTGGCGGCGATCGCGGACAATTCGTGGCAAAAGGTGCAGGGTAAAGGGGAACTGGTTGTCGGGTTCTGCGCCCAATATCCGCCCTTCGAGTCCAAGAACGAAAAAACAGGGGAATTTGAGGGGTTTGACATCGACTTGGCCAAGGCAATGGGGGAGAAGCTCGGCGTCAAGGTGAAACTCATGGACGCAGAATGGCAGGGTCTCCTCGGTGGGCTCAAAAAAGGCGACTATGACATCCTCATCACCTGCATGTCTAAGTCTGAGGCCCGATCGGAAAGCGTCAGCTTCAGCGATGTCTATTACAAGCTCCCCGACGTGATCGTGGTCCGAAAGGACGAAAGCGCGATCAAGAACAAGGAGGATCTGAAAGGAAAGGTGATCGGGGTTCAGCTCGGGTCGGGCAGTGAGCAGATGGCCGACCAGATGAAGGACATGTTCAAGGAGATCAAGCGATACAATTACAATCCCGAAGCGTTTACCGACCTCAAGTTCAAGCGCATTGACGCCGTCATTGTCGGATACGCGTATGCCGTCAACCAGATCAAGACCGACCCTTCCTACAAGGTTGTCGGGCAACCCTTGGCCGAAGCCGAGATCGTCATGGTGATGCCGCAGGGCTCGGACGAACTGACAAAGAGGATCAATACCGCCTTGGCTGCTATTAAAGCGGATGGAACCTATCAGAAGATCCACGATAAATGGCTGAAGGTCGAGTGAGTTTTTTCACCACGGCATGGACGGACTGCGCCCCGACATTCTGGCCAATGCGGCACCTCTGCTTATCGAGGGTCTTTGGGTCACCATCAAGCTGTCCCTGGTCTCGTTTATTTGTGCCCTGTGCATCGGACTCTTTGTCGGAGTCTTCCGGTCGAAATCCGATTTCCACCGGAAACTCTTGGCACCCTACGTGGAGGTCTTTCGGGGCACTCCGCTGTTGATCCAGCTTTTTTTCATCTATTATGGCCTGCCAAGTATCGGTTTCACCCTGGACAACTACGCTGCGGGCATCATCGGCCTCTCCTTGAACGGGGGGGCCTACATTTCGGAAATCATCCGGGGGGCACTCATTTCCGTCTGCCGAGGCCAGATGGACGCGGCCTATGCCCTGGGTTTTTCCTGGGGCAGGAGCATGATCCACGTGATCTTGCCCCAGGCCGTTTCCGTGGCCATCCCCCCTCTCGTCAACTCCTTCTCCGCCCTCCTCAAGGAATCCTCTCTTGTTTCCGTTCTGGCCATCACGGAGTTGACCCGTGTCAGCCAGTTGATCTACACGCGGACTTTTCGGGCTTTCGAAGTCTACCTTGCGGTGGGACTGCTCTACCTCATCATGACCTATGCCGCTTCGCGCATTTCCATCTACCTGGAACGGACGTTCCATGTAAGCGGCCGCATCCGGTGAAGGGAGGGGAACGTCTTTGAAACGGCCTCCTGGTTTATGCTTCAACGCCGTTCCAAAGCGACCTTGTGCACCCCGGTGCGATACTTGCCCGCCACCGCGAGGCGGTGCCGGTAGAGCGTGCGGCGGTCGGGTTTTTGCCTGGCCAGAGCTCGGTGACCCCTTTGTGGATGACCGACACGATGGGGTATTGTTCAAAATCCCCATCGCTTTCAAACAAACATTGCCTTCTTCAAGATTGGATCGCGAAGAGTGATGGCAACCCACTTTGCGCCTTGACTTTGATTTTCCGCTTCACCATAATACTCAAACGGTTACGACCTGTCCCTCGCCTCCGCGCGACCTTGGAGCGAAAGCGCTCCCCTTGGCCTCCATTAAGGATTCCGCCGTGAAACAAAGCGATGCCCCGTCGTTGCTTCCTTATCTCCGAAAAGAGGGGCAATGCGCCCACCTGAACCTGTCTCTTTTTTCGGGGGGCTCCACAGCCCTGGAAGAGGTGCCCTTTCCGTTTCTCATTCTGTCCGACCGGGACCCCATCTGCCGCATGCTTCACGGCCGTTTCCTCACGGACTCGGGATCTGTTCTCAGGGACATCATGCTCCTGGTGCAAAAGGACTGTTACGGGATCGGCAAAGACCCCGCTTCCCCATGGAACAACCCCGCCGTAGAAGATCTCTGGCGGAATGCCTTCGCCTTCTATCGAAAGGAACCCGCCCGGTTTTTCCTCATGAGCTTTGCGGCGCAAACGGACGAAGAAGGGCGTTTGCTTCCATTTGGATCACTCTTCTTTTGCAAGACCCGGGAATTCTTTTTCCCCCCTCCGTGCCCCAATTGTGGGTCCATCCTGGGACTTTGCCGCACAGACTCCCTCCTCGAAAAGGCCGGGCTTCCCGGGTTTTCAGCGAGTCTCAACCGCTACCTGTTTTGTTCCTCCTGCAGCGAGACTTCCAGCACTCTACGGTTCTATGCGAGCGAACTGGGGAGCTACGACCCTCCCATTGTCAAGGACCGTGCCTTCCTGGTTCGTGAATGGGGTCGTCTCCTGGACAGCGGGCGTGCGCCCGACGGGTTTCCATGCCGCGGCTGCAGCGAGATCGGTTCGTGCCACGGCCCCGAGCAGAAGGCATCGTGGCGGATCGTGCCGTTTTCCTTTTACCCATTCTTTCTCCTCATGTTCGAATCCATGCCCCTGGAAGCGACCGACTTCCTGGCCCTGGTGTCCGGAGCATCCTGGCACGAACTGGAGAGCAGGTTGCGGGAACAGAGGGCCCTGGGCAGGATGGGGCATCTGACCCAGTACAGGGACGAGGTGGAAGGACGATCGTCCTTTCTTTTCCGCGAAGACGCCCGGTTCTTCCTGGAGACGCTTTACCTCAAGCTGACATTTCTGGCTCAGCTCGCCGATGAAATCTTGGGCTCGGGTCATTCTCAGCGGATGTTTCAGCCTGCGGCCTCCCTGGACCGGACTTGGGTCAAGCTCACAGGAAAGAACAGCCAACTGCCCTACTTCTGGAATTTCGAGATCCGATGCATCGACATTTCGGGAAGCATCGGCGACTCCCTGTCGGCTCAAAACCTCCCCCCTTCCTACCCCCTGTATTCCCTCGGAATGACCTGGTTTTGCACCCTCCTTTCCAATTCGGCTCAGAACCCCGCGCAAGTCTGCCGGACCGTTCGCCTCGTTCTGGACAGCCGGGTCGCCTCACAATCGACAGGCAAGGGGGAGAAGATTGAAGACGGCCTCTCGTCCGTCTTTCTCCCAGGAAACATCTACTGGGTTCCCCGCCCAGAGGAAATCCTTCCCCGGGAATGGCAAAATATCTGGGAAGAGAGCCTGGATCTGGGGTGGAGCTTGATTCGGGCCGGCTCGTCGGGCCATTTGACCTTCAACGGCCCTGAGTTTCTTGAGTCCTTGCGGTCCCTGCGCCGGAGAATCGTCGGTCAGCTCTTTTCCGAAGAATCCCCGAAGGTGGAGCCGTCAAAGGACACCGGCGATGCAGCCGTTCTGCGGGTGCTCCTCGCAATCAAGAAGAAGTGGGAGGCGGAGCGCGCGGCCGAGGTCAGAGAGGACCTGGAGGTAGAAACGGAAACGGTTGTCGTGCCGAGCCGGTTTTCCATGGAAGACACTCTCCCCTTGGACTTCAGGCCGGAAGAAGAGCTGGAGGGCCTCCCCGACACTCTCATCATTTCCCCCAAGGGAAACCGAACGCCCCCCGTGTCCCTTGCTTCACCCGGGGGTCCCCAACTTCCTCCCGGATCCAGGGAAAGCGAAGCACCCGAGACCGACGAGTCGGAAAAAACGGTCATCCTGGGGCCCCCTCCGTCCGAGGCGAAGGATCTCCTTCCGGAGACGGTGATCCTTTCACCCGCCAAGAAAGGGGGACCCAAGACGCCCATGGTCACCGGAACCGAGCCTGGGGGGACGGACGAACAGGCGGAGAAAGAGGTGCTTTTTGACGGGGCTGAAGCTGAGGGCAATGATGGCAAACCCGTTTCAAGGCATCCTGAAGATGAAATCCTGATGGAGACGGTCATTATTCACCCCCGTAAAAACAGGAAGCAGGAAGAAGGGGAAAACGGCTAGACGGACCTCTCCTGGGGAAATGCTGTAAAGGAGCGTTTCATGGGCCTCTTACCAGAGGGTTCCCTCAGCAAGGTGGCCGAGGAAATCCGGGAACTGATCGCTTCCCACCCGGAGAATGCGAAAGAGCGGGTGGAAGCCTGTCTTGCGGCCAAGCTTGCGGGAGCATCCCCCGACGAAAAAATCGCTTACCTGGACAAGATCTTGGCAGGCTTCTCCTCCTCCAAACCGCAAGGGACTCGGCCGGCCGATCACGAGGAACACCCCCTGGCCCACCTCCTCACGCTGCTCTTGGGGGAGAGGATTTCCAGCCTGGATCTCGCGTCCCCCTCCCCGGAGATCTCGGGAAAACTGGCCACTTCCCTCAACACGATCCTCGATAACCTCAATGAGTTGGTGTCCGTCATACGAAGCACTCTCCTGGGAGAGGATCCCGGTCTTCAAACCATCCGCCATTTCATCAGCGCCGATTTGAGAGGGGACCGGGAATCAGCGTCACTGGAGACGCACCTGAAGCAGATCAAGGGAGCGTTTCTGACGGCCAACCAGGCTTTTCGAAGGGCGGCGAGAACTCAAATGACCAAGGTCCTTGAGGAACTAGACCCCGAGAAGCTCTCCGGGGAATCGGAAAAGGGCCTGAAGTTCGGCTTCATGCGAAAGGCCGAACTCCTGGATGTTTACAAGGAAAAGTACGACCGGATCCGGAAATGGTTCGAATCGGAACGCAGTACGCAGGACTTGTCGAGAGAATTTGAAAGGGTTTGCCAGCAACTGCTGAGCGAGAAAGGAGGGGATTTTTCATGAAGGCGCGAGTGCGGCTATTCTCGCTTGCCCTTATGGTGATCCTGTTTTCAGCCTTGTGGGTTGTCCCTTGCTTCGGGCAGTTCTGGAAGAAAAAGGAACCGGCCGCTGTCACCCCCTCCGTCGTGCTTCCCGAGACCATCATCCTCCAGGTGACCGCAGACATCCAGTTGAACCTCTACGACAGCCTTGCCCACGCCCTGCACCTCTGTGTATATCAACTCACGGATTCCAACCGTTTCCAGCAGCTTTCCGGGGATGAAAAAGGACTCATCGAACTCATGGACTGCGATCGGGTCGACCCCTCGGTGGCCGCCGCCAGGCGGATCGTGCTTCAACCGGGGGAGGAGCAGACGGTGGAAATGGATCGTGCCGAGGATGCACGGTACGTGGGCATCGTTGCCGGCTACTACCCGATCCAGAAGCGAAACGCCGTCCGATTGTACCGGCTCCCCGCAAGGGAGGCATCCAGCCGGGGCGCCGGACAAGGCCCCTTCAGGATCCGACTGCACCTGGGATCACGCTCCCTGATCGACCATGGAGAAAGACCGTGACCATCCAGAGACCCATTCTTTGGCACCAGGGGCTGTTCCTGCAGCCACAGCATTTCCAGTATATGGACCTCTCCTTTCAGTCTCTCCTCACGCCTTTCAACGACTACCTTTCGCCTTACTTCTGGGGAGTGGGGGAACTGGAAGTGCACCGTGCGGCCCTGGCGACCCGATCCTTCAATCCCTTGAAGGGGGAGATGATTTTTCCCGACGGCACTTACGTCACGTTTCCTGGAAATGCCCTCGTCGAACCCCGGTCGTTCGAGGAAGCTTGGGTGGAAGGAGGGAAACCTCTCACGGTCTTCCTGGGGTTGAAGCGCTGGAACCTCAACAAGGAAAATGTCACCACCCTCGAGTCACTCAAGAGCATCGCCGGGATCACGACGCGCTTTGCAGCGGAAGCCGACGCGGAGGAGTTGAGCGACATCCATGAGGGAGGGCCGACGGCCGGACTGAGGCGCCTCTACCATGTGGTGAGAGTGTTCTGGGAAACGGAGAAGGATCAACTCGGGGAATATGAACTCATCCCCGTGGCCCAGTTGGAACGATTCGGCGAGGAAATCCGTCTTTCGTCCCGGTTTGTGCCACCGTCCGTCAGCGTCTTCGCATCGGAAACCCTTCTCAGAATCACCAAGGAAATCCGAGACCAGTTGACTGCCCGCAGCCATCAACTGGAGGAATACAAGGTTCAGAGGGGAATCCACACTGCAGAGTTCGGCGCAAGAGACATGGTCTACCTCCTCGCTTTGCGCTCCCTGAACCGCTACGTCCCCGTGTTCCATCACATCACGGAAGTGAGGCGGGTTCACCCCTGGATGGTCTATGGGCTGCTGAGGCAGCTGGTGGGTGAACTCTCCACCTTCTCCAGCAGGGTGAATGTCCGAGGGGAACTGGAGGACGGCACCCGGCTTCTCCCCGACTACGACCACTTCAAGATCTGGGAGTGCTTCTCCTTTGCCCAGGCCCTCATCACCCAACTCCTGGACGAAATTACGGCGGGGCCGGATTACGTCATCCGCCTCGTCTACGACGGTACCTACTATGCCGCGGAACTGGCCCCCCAGATCTTCGAGGGCCGCAACCGCTATTTCCTGGTCTTCAAGACCGACGAAGATCCCAAACACGTGCTCGACTCCCTGGCAACCATCATCAAAATCAGTTGCAGGGAGGAACTGCCCATCCTCATCGCCCGGGCGCTGCCGGGTCTTCAGCTGGAGCATCTCCCGGTGCCCCCCCAGGAACTCCCAAGGCGGGCGCACTGCATCTACTTCCAGGCAGACCACCACGGGGACCACTGGTCCATGATCGAAAGGGGCCAGAACATCGCTATGTACTGGGACACGGCCCCTGAGGACCTGGAAGTGGAACTGATGGTGGTGAGGAGGACCTAGTTATGCGTTTGACCGACTGCTTCATGGAACTCATCGCCTACACGGCGTATTTCCTCAAGACGGTGGGAGAAAAACAGCCGCCTTACGAGCAGGTGAAGGCGGACGTCCTGAGAAGCCTCACTCGAAGTGAGGAATGCTTGAAAAAGGATGCGTTCGTGCGGGACGATTTCGACCTCGCCCGATTTGCCGTGTGCGCCTGGGTGGACGAAAGCATCCTCAATTCCCCGTGGAAGGAGAAGGACCGCTGGAAGCGGGAACAGCTCCAGCGCATCTATTACAAGACCACGGATGCCGGGGAGGAGTTCTTTGAACGCCTCAATGCTCTGGGACTGCACCAGAGGGAAGTCCGTGAAGTCTACTACCTCTGCCTGGCTCTGGGGTTCATGGGGCGTTACTGCCACGCCGGCGACGAGTTTCTCCTCTCCCAGGTGGAATCTTCCAACCTCAAACTCCTTCTCGGCAGCTCCGTCGGGATTCCATCTCTGGAGAGAGCGGACCTGTTTCCCGACGCCTACCAGTCGGGGGTGGCCGAACCCGTCATCCAGAAACACGGAATGCATTTCCCCGCACTTGTGCTCCTGTGCCTTGGGGCCCCTGTTCTCCTCTACGGTATTTTGTTCTTCATTTACAACTTTGCCCTGAACAACATCGTGGAGCACTTCTTCACGAAAGTGATCTAGATGAAGCAGACCTTGCTGAAGGTTCTCAAGATCCTGTTTTTCGTGGCCGTTGTCGTCATCGTGATCCTCCTCATCTTTGGGGGAGTCCTGTTTCTCGACTGGCCCTGGTGGGTGGGTTTCTTTGTTCTGTTGGGCTTCATTGGGGTCTGTGTCGCTCTCTGGGTCTTGAAAAAGATCTGGTCCAGGCGCAGAGAACAGGATTTTGTCGATCAGATCATCGAGCAGGATGAGGCCCAGCTGAAGCACTTGGCTGAAAGGGACCGGGTAGAGGCCAAAGAACTGCAGAACCGTTGGAAAGAGGCCATCGGAGCCCTGCAGCGCTCCCATCTGCGCAAGAGGGGAAATCCCCTCTACGTGCTCCCCTGGTATCTCATTATCGGAGAAAGCGGCGCCGGGAAGACTACGGCCATCCAGAGTGCCAGGCTTTCTTCCTCCTTTGCGGAAGTCACCAGGATTTCGGGAATTTCAGGGACCAGGAACTGTGACTGGTGGTTCTTTGAACAGGCCATCCTCATCGATACGGCGGGAAGATACACCATCCGGGTGGATGAGGAGCGGGACAAGGAGGAGTGGCAGAGATTCCTCACGCTCCTTGCCAAGTACCGCCAGAAGGAACCCATCAACGGTCTCATCGTCAGCGTGGCAGCGGACAAACTGTTGACGGCCGCCCCGGAAACCCTAGGTGAAGACGCCCGGAGTGTACGCCGCCGCATCGACGAGTTGATGCGGGTTCTGGGAGCCAAATTTCCCGTCTATCTCCTGGTGACCAAGTGCGATCTCGCCCAGGGAATGACCCAGTTCTGCAATCAATTCCCCGAGAAATCCCTGGACCAGGCCATGGGGCATGTCAATCAGGACCTATCCACCGACGTGGTGTCGTTCCTGGACACCGCCTTCGAAAGAATCGGGGAGCGCCTGAGGGACCTTCGACTCCTCATTTTGCACCACTGCGAATCCAAGAAGGTCGACCCACCCCTGCTTCTTTTTCCGGAGGAATTCGAAAAGCTGCGGCCGGGCCTGGAATCTTTCATGAAGATCGCGTTTCAGCAGAACCCCTACCAGGAGACGCCGATCTTCCGGGGGCTTTACTTCAGCAGCGGGCGGCAGGAAGGGACCCCTTATTCCCATTTCCTCAACGCCCTCGGTCTCCTGGAGGAAAAGGACATCCTGCCGGGAACGAACAAGGGCCTGTTTCTGCATGATTTCTTTTCCAAGATCCTGCCCCGGGACAGGGGACTCTTCGCCCCTACGAAGCGCGCCCTGGAATGGAGTCGAATCACAAGGAATCTCGGCCTCACGTCCTGGATCGCGGTAGGACTTGCCATCTGCGGTCTCCTCAGTTTCTCCTTCGTGAAGAATTTGCGGACTCTCAGACTGGTGACCCACGAATTTACCGAGCGGGCGGAGTTTCGAGGCGAAATCCTCACGGACATGATGACCCTGGACCGCTTTCGCCTGGCCATCCTGAAGGTCGAGGAGGCCAACCGGGGATGGTTCATTCCACGATTCTACCTGAACCAGAGCCTCGAGGTGGAAATCCTGCTCAAGGAATTCTACTGCCGGCAGTTTCAGAAGAGCTTCCTCTCAGCCTTCGATGAACAGATGTTTGCACGAATTGCGGGCTTTTCCCTCAGCACGCCCGATGCGGTCGTTGGGCAGCACGTCTCCCATCTGGTTCGACGGATCAACCTCCTCAAAGCCCGCCTGGCGGGTCACGGTCTCTCCACCCTGCAGGGCAAACCGCAGCCGTCCTACGATCCGGCTCTCGCCATCGCCACGCCGGTCACCGCCCCCATCAAGAAAGACCTCTTCGGCCTGCTTTACCTTTATTACCTGGTGTGGAGGCAGGATTTGAGCCAGTTGAACACTGAGGCGACAATGCTCCAGAAATGGTTCGATCATGTCCTCACCGTCGAACGCAACATCCATTGGCTGGTGGGTTGGGCCAATGCGTTGCCGACCCTCTCCCCGGTGACCATGGAGCAGTTTTGGGGTGGGAGCCAGCCACTTAAGGACGAGGTCTTGGTCGCCCGTGCTTTCACCCGCCAGGGGAAGAAGGAGATGGACACCTTCATCGCCGAAATGGAAGAGGCTCTCGTGGCCCCTCAGATCCTGGCACCGGCCAAGGCGGAGTTTACGGAATGGTACCAGGGGGAGTACCTGAAGGCTTGGAACGACTTTCTGGTCTTTTTCCCAAAAGGAGTCGACAGGCTCAGAGGCCGCGACGAATGGCAGAAGATGGCCTCCCGGGTGGCGACCGACGACGGCCCCTATTTCTCGGTCCTCGCCCGTTCCGGTGAGGAACTGGAACCCTTCGCCCTGAACAGGGAACTGCCGGGATGGCAGCGGCTGCTGCACCGTCTCCAGTTGGTGCGGGCACAACTCTCCGCGGAAACCCTCGCCCAGGAGAAAGGGTTGCTGGGGAAAGCAGCGGAGAAAGGCAGGCAGATCATTACCGATCTCGAGAAGACGGTGAGCAAGGTGCCCGGGATTTCCTTCGAGTCCCAGGCCAAGGCCGTCCAGGCCTACCGTGATTACGTGGCGGCCTTGTCAAACCTCTCCAAAGTGTCGGAATCCACCAAGCTGTCCTACGACATCACATTCCAGGTTTTCAGCCAGGATGAGGTCACGGGACAGGCCCCCTTCTTCGCCGCGACCCGAGCGGGGGGGGCCTTGAAAAGTGTCCTCTCCGCAGGGTCTCTCCAGGAGGAACCTTTCTGGAAGGTGGCCAACGGCCCTCTTGATTTTCTGTGGACATACATGCGCAAGGAAACCGCTTGTCACCTCCAGAAACGGTGGGAAGAAGAAGTCATAGCCGAAACGCTGGGGGTTTCCGATTCGCTGGCGGCACTGGAGCGTCTTGTGGGGGAAAACGGATTTGCGTGGAAGTTTGTCAAGGGCACCGCGGCTCCCTTCGTGGGGCGGAATCCCAACCGGGGAGGGTATTACGCCACGGATGTGAAAGGGGATAACATCGCGATGGAAAAGGTCTTTTTCGAGTTCCTGAACAAAGGGAGTTCCATTCCTGCAGCCATCGCGGCCTACAAGAAGGGGGTAGCCGACAGGGCTGCGGCCGAAGCGGCAGCCAAGGCGGCAGCAGCAACGGCAGGGGGAGGTGGTGGCGGCCCTGACACCGGTACCGGCATCACCATTTATGGACTTCCCACCCACGCCAATCCCGACGCACAAAGGCAGCCTCACGCCACGCACCTGACCCTTCACTGTCACACGGGACCGCAGCGACTGAGCAACTTCAACTACGACTGTTCCAAGACTTTCAAGTATTCCCCGGAAATCTGCCAGGACGTGATGCTGGAAATCGACGTGGGCAATGTGCGACTGGTCCGGACCTGGGGGGGAGCCGAAGCCTTTCGCAAGTTCCTCAGATCTTTTCCCAGGGGGGAGAGGACCTTCCGGGCGGAGGATTTCCCGGAGGCCGTTCCGGAACTGGAGCGGATGGGGATTCGGCACATCACAGTAAGATACCGCATTCTCGGGTCCCCTGGAGGTCCCCCAAAGCCCAAAGAACCCGTCCTTCCAAAGGTTCCCGAGGTGCCCAAACTGGCCACGCCCAACAAGATCGCCGTATGCTGGGACAATTAGGATTCAAGCAGCACTGGCAGTGGGGAGTCTGCGGCAAACATCCTTCCGCCTCGGACTATTTCCGTCTTGGGCACAAGAATACTATTTTCGATGCCTTCGGGGATTGGGTGGAAAAGGGCTACCGCTCCATTGCAGCCAAAAAGGATTCCGTGGGGGCCATGCTGTCGTGGCGCTTCTGGGTTCGTGGGTCGGGCAACGACGCCATTTCCTGCGGAATCCTCAAGGACAGCATCGACCAGGTGGGTCGCCCCTATCCCCTCATGATTCTTGGGAGTGGAAGACTGCAGGGATGGCAGAGCAGATGGTGCCAAGTGCAATGGGCTTGCGAAAAAACATGGAACCAGATGGAGGCCATCTCCACCCGGAAATACCGTGATCTGCGGTTCCTCGAAGAGGAAGTGACGCGTCTCAGGGACCCCGACCCCCATTGGCCCGATTATGAAAAGGTGCGCCTCGAACTTGAGGACATTCGCAGAAGGTCCGCGGGGTCCGGCCGCCACGATGATAAGTTCCGCTTCGTTCTGGAAATTGAAGATAAGGTGATGGATTCCCTGCGCCAATCGGAGATTCTTGTCTCAATGAACGAAAATCCCTTCTGGGACCGGTTTTTCACCCTCCACATCTGGCAGCATCTGTTCCAGCTTCACCTTAAGGAGGTGCCCAAAGTGGTCTTCATGGGAGGTAGTTCGCAGAGAACATACCTTGCTCTCTTTCGAAGGGCACTGAATCTCACGGACTTCGTCAGCATGTGGAGTGTCCCCTGAATTCTCATCTGCTGCAGGATGGAGCCATTTCGCTCCTGGTGGCCTCTCGCACATCCTTGATGATGATGTCGAATTCCGCAAGGGTCCCTGCATTGGGGTCATTGAAGTCCGCGACGATGACATCATCCCTCACTTCTCTCACCATGAACTGCACCAGTGATTTCTTCCGGATCTCCCTGTACATTTTTCCCGGGCGCAGTCGCTCCTGCCGGTAATCACACCGGGGCAACTCGCGGACGAGGCCCTTATCGTAGGCCCCGAAGATTTCTTCGGGGGGAACCCGCACCACTACACGCTCCCCAGGGGATTTGTCCCTGATGGCCGCTTCTACGGACTTGTATTGCGCATCCACTCCGTATACAAAGCTGCACGTGGTGGGGGGCATCTGGTTGGTTTTGCCAGACGGGTCAATGGTCTTGACGGTGTACTCCATCGTGACCATCATGCACTCTTTAACGCTGCTCGGTTGCACGATATTTTTATCCTTTCCCGTGGTCAATTTTTCCATCAAATGTAACAATCAAACTCATTGTGTCAATAAATCCTGTACCGGAGTCCAGTCCATGTCCGAATCGATTCCCTTCTCGCCGCTCCCTTTTCATCGCTTCCGAAATCTCTCTTCCGTGGCCGACCTTGTCCATGGCGTGTTCACCCGCCATGGGGGGGTGAGCCGTCCCCCTTACGCCACCCTCAACGTTGCATGGAGTAATGGAGACTCCCTGGAAGCGGTGAGGGAGAACCTATCGAGAGTGAAGTCCGCCATGGGCCTGGAAACCCTCGTTTCGAGCCGGCAGGTTCACGGCGACGGGATCCACCTCATCGATGAGGCAGCCATTGCACGGGCCAGAGACCGCGAACCCATTCTCCTCCTGCAACCCGGCGACGCCCTCGTGACCCGCCTGCGGGGTGTGGGACTTCTCATCAAGACTGCGGATTGTCAAGCCGTTTTCCTGGTGGACGCCACTAACGGGGTGATCGCCAATGTCCACTGCGGATGGAGAGGAAGTGTTGCCCAACTCCCTGTGAAGGTGGTGCAGTTCATGAAGGAACGGTTGGGCTGCAGGCCGGGGGACCTTTTGGCAGCCATCGGCCCGTCTCTTGGTCCCTGCTGCGCAGAATTCAGGAACTACAGAGAGGAGCTTCCCCCGTCCTTTTATCCCTTTGAGACCAAGCCGCTGCATTTCGACTTCTGGCGGATCACCCGAGCCTGCCTGGTCGATGCCGGATTACACCCGGAACACATTGAAACCGCCGGTATTTGCACGGTTTGTGCGAAAGACCGGTTCTTCTCCCACCGGGGTGAAGGCAAAACCGGCCGTAATGCAGCGGTCTTGGGCTGGAAGCCATAGGAAGATCTTTCCCGTGAAAAAGCTTCAGGAAACGGCTTCAGTCCTCGAACATGAACCTGTCGCACGGCAGACCTTCCGGTTGAGGCTGCATTCTCCCGGGATCGCCCGAAGTGCCACGGCGGGGCAGTTTGCCATGATCCAGGTGAGAGAGGGGGTGGACCCTCTTCTGAGGAGACCTCTCTCCTTCCATCGCCTCTTCCCCGGGGAAGGATGCATCGAATTCCTTTACCGCGTGGTGGGGCGGGGCACTTGGTGGCTCTCCAGGGTGCGGCCCGGGGAAACCGTGGATTTGCTGGGGCCCCTTGGGAATGGGTTCGATGTGCAAGATTCCGCCGCCTACCCGGTGGCCCTCATCGCCGGGGGAATCGGCATCGCCCCTCTCTTTCAGCTCGTCTCCCGTCTCCTGGTCACCCCCCTTGAACGAGAGCGTCCGGAAATTCACCTCTTTTACGGTGCCCGCACGGCATCGGAACTCCTCCCCGATCACTTCCTGCAATCCCTTGGGATTTCCTCACACGTGAGCACCGATGACGGGACCGGCGGCTTTCACGGACGCGTCACGGACATGTTCCAAAGAGCTGTGGGTAAGGAAACAGGCGAGCCGCGCCGGGTCTTTGCCTGCGGACCTCTGGCCATGCAGTTTCACGTGGCCAGGTGGGTCCTTGCGCGGGGCATCGAGTCCCAGCTCTCCCTTGAGGCGCTCATGGCGTGCGGAGTCGGAGCGTGCCTGGGCTGTGCACTGCCGGCTGTCTCACACCATGGACGGTCTGCAGAACGATACGTGCATGTTTGCAAAGACGGACCCATTTTTCGAGCGGAAGCCATCCAATGGACAAAAGTTCAAGCGCACCCGGCACCACCCCCGAGCTTTCTGTACAGCTAGGGCCGCTGCACCTCAAGAATCCCGTCATGGTCGCCTCGGGTACGTTCGGGTACGGCGAGGAATACTCAGATTTCGTGGATGTCCGGGAATTGGGGGCCATCGTCGTCAAGGGCCTCTCTCTCGAGCCCAGGGCCGGCAACCCGCCTCCCCGCATCGCCGAAACTCCAGCCGGCATGATCAATGCGATCGGCCTGGAAAACGTGGGTGTGGAGCACTTCCTGGAAAAGAAGCTCCCGTACCTAAAACGTCTTGAAGTCCCCGTCATCGTGAACATCTTCGGGAACTCCGTCGAGGAATACGCTGAACTGGCTGCTCGACTGGACGGCATTTCAGGGGTGGCGGCCCTGGAAATCAACATCAGCTGCCCGAACGTGAAGGAAGGGGGCATGGTCTTCGGCACAGAGCCGGACATGGCCTGCCGCGTGGTCCAGGCGGTTCGGGAGGCGACGACCTTGCCTCTCATCACCAAACTCACCCCGAACGTCACGCGAATCGCAGAGATTGCCAAAGCCGTCGTGCAGGCGGGAAGCGACATGCTCTCATGCATCAACACCGTTGCCGCAATGGCCGTGGACATTTTTTCGAGGCGCCCCAAGCTCGCAAACATTGTGGGGGGGCTTTCCGGTCCGGCCATCAAGCCCATCGCCCTGCGGTGCACCCATGAAGTGATCCGGGCCGTCCAATGCCCCGTCATCGGTATCGGTGGAATCACCAATGCAACGGATGCGCTCGAATTCCTCCTCCTTGGGGCCAAAGCCGTCCAGGTAGGCACCGCCAACTTTGTGCGCCCGTCGGTTACCCTGGAGATCGTGAAAGGAATGAAACGGTTTCTGGAGGTGGAAGGCATCCGGTCCATCGAAGAATTTATCGGAACCCTGGATACCCGCTGCCTGTTTCCCTTTGCCGATGAAGCCTGTCATCTCTCCGAAGACGGCGGGGAAAAAGCCTGACCCCCCTCCGGCCAAAGACCAAAAGCTCTCTTATGAGGACGTCTCCAGGAAGACCCTGCCGGCACGAAAGCACTCCTCCAGTGCCGCTGGCACCTCGCGGATGGCACCTTTGGCCTCCACGGCGCGGTAGCAGATTTCCCCCACATAGTGGACGCAAAGCGCATCAAAAAAATACTTCACGGTCATGATGGCACATTCGAAGAGGCGCTTGCCCTTGGTGGCTCCCGCACTGAGCAAAAAGCCCCTGCGCCGAGACTGGAGCATGGGATCCTCTCCCTGCTTCTTCATTAGATCTCTACGCATATAGGGCGCCTGCGACCGATCCACCAGGAGCTTGAGTTGCCCTGTCACGCCGTAAAAGAAGATGGGCGATGCCACCACCAGGTGAGAGGCTTCATCCAACATGGGATAAACCTGAACCAGGTCATCATCCTGAATGCATTCCCCCGTCGCGTCGCACCCGCCGCATTCCACACACCCACCGAACCGGAGATCCCGCACATAGACCCGCTGGATCAGGCCTCCCGCCGAGGCGGCTCCTTCCAGGAACGCATCCAGCATGAGGTCCGTATTTCCCTTTTCCCGAGGCGACCCATAGATACCAAGCACTTTCATGACGCCATTCTCCTTCCAAAAGGACTCATGGTGGAACGTCCCAAACCCAAAGTCCAGTCCCACCTATCCAAAAATCACCGGTTGGACGAGATTCGGGAGGATTCCGTTTCTTTACAGCCCAAATCATCTCTGGTAGATTCTCCCCCAAGCCTTGTTCAGGGGCTGATTCCGGCTGACTCGGCGGACCAGCGGCTTACCTACCCCACCAGCCGCATTTGTCAGGAGGGTTCGACAGAGAATCCGCCTATCCGTCCGCTCAGGGAATGGCTTCCCTTTTTCTGCAAAACGGGGCGGGCCCGGAGAGATCCCTCGAAGATCGCTATCCCCCTTGCACCGGGAATTTTCGGGCGCGCTCAGTCATTCGGTTCTGCCGGGACTCGACGCGGACCCGTTTTGTGGAAACCCTTCATTACCCGCAGGACGAGGAGAAAGAAGTGGCCGACTGTATCTTTTGCAAAATCGCTGGAGGCGAAATCCCCTGCGCCAAAATCCATGAAAACGAGAGGGTATTGAGCTTCCTAGACATCGGACCCATTAACCCCGGTCACGCACTGGTCATCCCCAAGAAGCATAGCGCCACAATCCTGGAAATGGACCCAGCGGATCTCGAGGCGTGCATCGTTTTGTGTCAGAAAGTGGCCAGAGCGGTCCTGAAAGCCACGGGAGCCCCAGGCCTCAATTTGCTCCAGAACAACTTTCGAGCTGCCGGCCAATTGGTGGATCACGCTCATTTCCACCTCATTCCGCGCCTGGAGCAAGACGATTTCCTGAGGTCATGGCCGGCAAAATCCTATTCGCCGGGCCAACTGGACCAAATGCTGGAAAAAGTCAGGGCGGCTTTCTGAGGGGCCGCCGCACGCACTTGGAATCGGGCAGGGGAGGGCTTCAAACGCCTGCCAGTCCCGTAAGACACTATCGATATCTGTGTCAGTAGCCGTATTCGCCCGTTTCGATACTCGCAAGCCGGTTGTTTTCAAACCTGAGAATACGAATGAACTGGCTGGGACCAAGATTGTACGTCCATTCCTCAATGATGACCCGCACGACAACGGCGGTGGGCACGCGGGTTCCGTATGTGCCGCTGTCATCCGGATAGGAGTAGCCGAAAGCCCTGTCGATGCGGTCTTCCTCCCACGCATCCTGCCACGTGGGGGGGCCGCATTTTCTAAGGATCTCCCACGTAGCATCACCGATGTTCACAAGCCTCGTTCCACAACGAAAAGCGAACGCGTCTCCAGGGACCCAGAAAGACAGCAGCATCACCAAGAAAGCGGGAAAAAAGAACCGGCGCATCAAACAAGCTCCTGCTCATTCCAATGGAAGTCCACCCGGCAGGGCTTCCGAGCCCTCCCACTCCATTTTCTGTGCGCATCCGTCAAATCTAAAAGCAATTCGCACACACACGCTCTGCTGCACATCTCCCCTATCGCCCCATGGCCGTGGATTTCAGGTATTCGGTGAGGCTTGAGGGCGATTCCGCATCGAACCAATCCTCGATGAGGCGGTAAGCGATGGAGATTTTGCCCGGCAGGCGCACCTCACCCCTCTTGAGAGCGGCAACGATGTCTTCCCTTGTGAACCATCGCGCATCTTCGAGTTCTTGGTCGTTCAAGCGGATGTCCGATGCAAGGGCTTTCCCCGTAAAGCCGAGCATTATGGAGCCGGGGAAGGGCCAAGGCTGGGACGAATGGTACACCACGTCTTTCACCTTGACGGAGGTCTCCTCCCAAACCTCCCGGGCAACCGCCTGTTCCGCGCTCTCACCCGGTTCCACAAAGCCTGCAATCACCGAGTAGAGACTCTTTGGCCACACCCGTTGCCGCCCCAAAAGGCACCGGTCCTCGCAGGCCACCAGCACAATCACCGCTGGATCTGTTCTGGGAAAATGCTCCCGCGCGCACTTTTCATTATTGCAGACCCTCTTGTGGCCGGATTCCTCACTGCGGGTGGGGCTTCCACAGTCACCACAGAAACGGTGGCGACCGTGCCAATGGACCATAGCCCGGGAATACGCCAGAAGACTCCCTTGGTCCCGATCCAGGAGAGGTCCCATGATCCTCAGATCCTTGAACTGTCCTTTTTGATTCACTGCTTCCGGTGCCTCGGAGCCGTTCTCCTTCAACCCAACCGCAAAATAGCAGTGCTCACCTAGCCTACCCAAAAAAACGATGCAGTCCGCGTGGGGCAAGAGATCCGCCCCATCCGCCCCCCTCAGGAATACTGGCTGAACCATGTCCCCGTTGCTGAAAAGATTCCGGGAACGCCAGACGGGGATAACGAGGCTTGAGGCGTCGCTCAAGCGACGGTGCCATGGAACGGTTTCACGCCGTTTCGCGGACTGCCTGTCGAGAAAAGGGGAAGTGAACGTATTGAGAAGGGACCGTTTCAGGTGATCCAAAGTGTCACCCCCACGCGTTCCGATCCCAGGCATGCTCTTTGTGCTATTTGAAACCACAGAATCCCCTCTTCGTCTCTTCAGTGTCCGGACCATGTTCCTTCATCCCTTTTCCCCCTTTCGCGACCCATGGATCCTTCTGACGTCTCGATGGTCGGGAACGGCATTTGGGACAATACTCATACAACCCCGAAAGACGCCCCATTTGAGCATGATCTTGGCGGCGATACCGGCGATTGCAGTCGCCTGCATCCAGCTGCACCGCCAATCACAAATCGTCTCAACCACTGCTCTTCTTCAGTCTTTCAAGCTTCAGCAACGCGTCGCCAGCCATGGGAGCAGGCATTCCCTGGTTGAGAAGATAAGCATAAAAGAGCGTGTGGGCTGCATGTTCCAACTTTTCCAGCCGCAAATACGCCTCATGGAGAGTCTTGCCGAAGGTCAAGGAGCCGTGCCGCTCAAGGAGCATTGCCTCGTGGTTTTTCACAAATGGGTCGATCGATCGGGGAACTTCCTCGGTGGAAGGCGTCGCGTACGGAGCGGTGGGAACGGCACCGATGCCGAGCCAGACTTCAGGAAGCCGGTCGGCCGGAAAAGGGATGCCGGCGAGGGTGAGTGCCGTGAGCATGGGTGGATGGGCATGGACCACAGCCATCACATCCGGGCGCTTCTTGTACACCAGGAGGTGCATCCGAATCTCGCTGGATGGTCTCCCCTCTCCAGCCAACACCGAACCCGCCAAGTCCACTGCCAGAACGTCCTCCGCTTCCAGTTCCCCTTTGGGAACACCGCTCGGCGTGATGAGAAGCAGTGTGTCACTGCATCTGCAGCTCACATTGCCGTCGGTAGCCGCCACGAACCCACCTTCCCGCAGTCGATGACAGACACTGATGAGTTCTGATCTCAGCATCTCGCGGTCATCAAAGATCCTCACAAAATCCCCCCTTTCTCAAAAGCATCGATGCTGTCTTCCGATTGACAAAACCGGAACCCTGTATTTTACTCTGCGCCGGAGCACGTGGGAGTGTATCCCCGAGTGTGTGGACATGCCTTCATGATCGCAAAACGGGCACCGTGACGGACGCTCAACCTGACGGATTGAGTCTCCTCTTTGGCAAGGCTCCCTTTCAGGCTTTTCGCGTCTGCCTCATGCGTCTCAAGCCACGCACAGTCGGTTTGGAACCAAAATACCTTATTGCAAGGGCATCAATCCACTCTCTTCTTGGGGGATGATCAATACATGAGATGGTTCAAACGCAGGAAAAAGGACGACTTGGAAGGCGCTTCACAACGAATGGAACCTTCCGTCAGTCCTCCCGACGAAGGCATATCGGAAATGGGAGGAACGCCGCAATCGGTCCCTGTCCATGAAGCGCCCGAAATCACCTTGGAGGGAGACGAATTGGGGGAGGCAGCAGAGGAACCCCTCGATCGGGTGGATTCCCCCGATTCCCAGGTGGAGCAACTGGAAACGGTACGGGAAGAAAGCCGTTTCTTCCAAAGGCTGCGGCAGCGACTTCACAAGACCCGGGAAAACTTCGTCAGTCGCATGGATCGCCTCATCCTCGGCAAGAAAACCATCGATCTCCAGCTTCTGGACGAATTGGAGGAAATCCTCATCACATCCGATTTGGGGGTCCGGACCGCTCAACTCCTCATCGGCAACGTAACGGAAAAGATCAAGAGAGAGGAACTCAGCAGTCCGGAGAGGCTGCGGGAGCATTTGCGGGAGGAAATCAGGAACATCCTCACGGCACCCCTCTCTGATCGCATGTGGCGCATCCCGTCACAGAGGCCTCACGTCCTGATGGTGGTTGGTGTCAACGGAGTCGGAAAGACGACGACCATCGGGAAGCTGGCAAAGCAATTCAAGGAGGATGGCCACAAAGTCCTGCTCGTTGCGGCGGACACATTCCGGGCAGCGGCGGTCGAACAACTCCTGATCTGGGGGGAACGAGCCGGAGTGCCTGTCATTCATCAGCAGAGCGGGGCGGATCCTTCGGCGGTGGCCTTCGACGCGATGGATGCGGCACTCTCCCGAGAGGTGGACATCGTCATCGTGGATACTGCGGGAAGAATGCACACCAAGGTGAACCTCATGGAGGAACTGAAAAAGGTCCATCGGGTCATCAACAGGAAGCTGCCTTCCGCCCCTCACGAAGTCCTCCTGGTCTTGGACGCCACCACGGGGCAAAACGCCCTGTCCCAGGCACGCATGTTCAAGGAGGGCATCGGCCTCACCGGCCTCATTCTGACCAAGCTCGATGGAACCGCAAAAGGAGGGATTATCGTTGCGATTTCAGAAGAGCTCAAGATTCCGGTGCGCTACATCGGTATTGGGGAGGGGCTGGATGACCTCAGGCCCTTCGACCCCGATGAATTCACTCACGCTCTCTTCTGAATGCTGAGAGGCACAGGGGCCGGCGTTTCCCTATTGCGGACAAACCAGCCCACTGTCCTCCCGCAAACCCTTGTGAAAGGGGATATCTCAGCGGGTGTGTCCCGGGAGCTGGAGCGTCGTACAGCTGTTTCCCGGTCCGCAGCTCCTCGTGGTCATGCTAGGCGATGAGCTCTCCCCTCTGGATGCCCCCATAACATGGCTTGTTCGGCTGATCACGCGGTCGAGAACCTCAGACCCGCACTCCTGACAACGTATTTGGACCGTATCCGAACTGCTGGTGAAAAGCACTTCTTGAACATGCCCGCAATCCACGCAACGGAATTCATAAATGGGCATTTTACGCTCCTTTCACTCTGTACCAAAAACTGACCCACGAGATTGGGAAACATAACAAAGCCCCTGATGGGTGTCAATCGGCAGGGAGGGGGAGGTGTGTCTTCCGCCGCAGGCAATGACCGCATCAACACAAACACTCAGGAAGGTGGAAACCGATGGCAAGCCTTTGCAGTCCTTCACCTCTTCTTTCCTGCTTCGCCTGCTGTCCGCCCATTCGTCCCCGGAATTATGATCATCTGGACCATGAGGCGATTCTGAAGCGGGAATTTAGGGCCAACCGCCTGGACTATCTTCGAAATGGCCCCATGTTTCGCCCAATTGTCGGTTTCTCCTGCTGGGCACTGGGCTTTCTCGATGAAGAGGGCCGCCGGGCGGGATGCCTCCTCCACCCATCCCGCAACGGCGGGCAAGACCTGCGTTTTCTTATAGATTACGGCGAAAAGTGCGCTCGGGAAAGCTGCCGGGCTGCAAAGGCCTTTGAGCGGTTGAGCGCTGAAGTCCAAGACTTCTGGATTTCCCTGGTGGGAGACTTCGATTCGTTTCTTTTCTCCAGTCGTCGGACAAATCCCTTGTTTCATATCCTGCTCTGGGGCCCCCCGGTACTGGAAAGGCTTCATCGGGAAGCTATGGATGAGAACTGGTCGGTGAGAGAGTTGCTGCGCCGTCGGACGTTCATCACCGACCCCGCATGGAATCCCATTGCCCACCGTTTCCTTTTTCGCCTGGCTCTTGAATCCGACGCTCCAAAAGGTCATACTTGCTGGGTTGACGAAACCCTGTGCCGAATACTGCAGGATAGGATCCATAATCATTCCGCTGCGAGACCTCCCTCAAGGGAAGAATCCGCCGTGTTCACCCACCTGCTCCCATTTGAGGGGGATCTTCTCGATTTCCTGAGGCTCGATCTGGGGTGGGAATTCGCCGGCTACGGGGCGGTTCGGCAATTGGAAGCGGTAATCATGGAAATGGCCGGGTTACTCTTTCGAACCTGAAGCGCTTCGGCGGAACCGAAAGGCTGCCGGAGAGCTCTGCTGCCATCGCAACTTGCGGTGTGGCGAAAATGGTCCCACCCCACTGGTGGTGGGGGAACGCGTTCACCAAGGAGTGCACAAACGACCCATGATACAGACGCTCAACACATTGGAAGGGAAACCCATGCCGGTTGCCTTAGCCGCATGGAACACCCAAGACCTCATGAAGCAATTGGAGGACCTCCTCCGTTCCATCGTCGAAGAAGAGAAAAACGATATCCCTGTGAAGCGCGTTCAGCGGCAATTGGAGAGAGAACTCCTTTACCAGGAAATCCAGCTGCAATGGCCCAAGATGGCCCCGAACGAGCGCTTGGCAGCATGGAAGAAACTGATCCAATTGAGTGAACAGGCCGCCAAGACCCCCCTCCCCACTTGCGTAGGGTGCGGAGAATGCTGCCGCAAAGGCAGCCCCACGTTGCATTCGGAGGACCTCGAGTTGCTGCGGGAGGGAAAAATCCCTTGGGCGGACATCTACACACTGCGTGCGGGAGAACCTGTCCGGTCTCCTTTCCAGGAGGGCCTGACCATCTTGACCGAAGAAAGGATCAAGTTGCGGGAAAAACCTGGCTCCACGGAATGTTGCTTCTTCGACGGGGAAACAGATCAGTGCACGATATATCTACACCGTCCTCTCCAATGCCGGGCGCAAGCCTGCTGGGACCCCAGGTCCACAACCCGGTTGACCGACATGCCCCACCTCACGCGGGCGGAATTGTTTCAGGGAGTGGACCTGCTGCTGGATCTCATGGAGGAGCATGACCAGCGATGCAGCTTTGAACGCCTGCACAAGGCCTTTGAAAAGCTGCACCAAACGGGCGGAGACTCGGTCGAGGAAGTGCTGCGCCTCCTTTCCTACGAAGATCATTTCCGCACGTTCCTTTGCGACCGCCTGAACATCCCCGACGAAAACCGACGGCTTGTCTTTGGGAGAAGCTTCTCGGAGCTGTTGCCCATCTTCGGCTTGAAGTTGGTCACGGAGTCCGATGGGTCGACTTGTCTGGTTCCCGATGGACGCGATGGCGAGTGATTCCCTCCACTCAAATGCCCCATCCACCGCGAGGACCGGAAAGAAAGCCGCACCTTACAGGCAGGATCAGTCCAATTCTTTCTTCGAACGCACCCAAGTCCCGGTCCGGGTGTACTGAACCGTGACTTTTTTGAGTTCTTTCCTCGATTGGATAAACCGGTCTTTCATCGACCTGAGCCACTCCAAGTGTCTGCGGGCACTCTCGAGGTCTCTGAACAGGGGGTGCCCTCCTTCACGGATATCCATCCTGACTGTGCCATCGCTGCAGGAAAAGGTGCCCGTGTTACTGCAGAGCATGCACCGAACCCGGTCATCGGGGAGGAAGCGAAATGTGTCCCCCCCGCATATGGGACATAAACCGTCCCTCCATGGAGCGTTCGTTGCGTCCCTCAGGATGGCTTCAGCCAAGCGGGCGGCGGCCACCCTTCCTCCCTCCGCAAGAAAGATCTCGCCCGGCAAGGCAGCATAAAGAATGGCCGTCTCCCTCAGGTCTCCAAAGGTGAGTTTGATGAAACGATCGATGTCGAGTTTCGTCTGTCCCTCCAAACCTTCAATTCCGGCAATCCCTACGCCTGCAGCGGGCTTTCCCCAGAGTCTCTCCATCACTGCATAAAAACTCAATCCTCGATCCAGAACCCTCTTCAGAGTGGAATTCGCCCCTAGAAAATAGGTCGGCGCAGCAACGAGGTATGCATCACAATTTGCAAGTTCACCGAGCAGGATCTCCATGTCGTCGTCCTGGGGGCATTTCATCTCGCCGAACAAACACTGGTAGCAGGCCCTGCACGGCCTGACGTCAAGTTCCGGAAGCCTGATGAGTCGCAGTTGCCACCCTTTTGGAAACCCCCGGTAAACTTCCTTGACGAATAGCTCCGAATTCCCGAATTTCCTGGGGGAAGCGATCAGTCCCAGCAATGTTTTCTCTGTGTCCATGGCTCCGTCCTGGCGTTCAATAGGGACTTCAGGGGCACAGGCCACATGCGATTGAAACACGCGTCCGCGCCTCCCCGAGACTGGAAATACACAGCGGCTTGTCGCAAGTCGCCGCGCGCATCCTTCCACCTGCTTCCGTGCGCGCTGGCAAAAAGGCAAAAAAAAGCTAACCGGAGGGGCTAGGACCGGTTAGCTTTTGAGGAGGAAAGAGTTGGTTTCTCTTGTACACACTAAGAGAAGCAACGAGCGTGCCATCCCCTTCAATAACCAGGAGAAAACGCTAAGAGGGCGAAAAGGGGCGGACTCACACAGTTCCTTCTCCATTTGCAGTCCCCCCCGGCACAAGAAAATCACGCCATAATCCAGCCAAATGCTTCATTTTCAGCCACAATCACGCCATGATTCTTCCAAATCCGCCATCGCCTCGCTGAGTGATGCTGGAGCGATCCCCGGCGATAAAGTGTTTCAAAAGCCGAATCGGGACAAGGGAGTCGTACTCACTCCCTGGTTCGAGGCTATAAAGGTATTGCAGGACGATTGCACGAGACGGTCGCCTCACTCACCATCAGCCAAAAACGCGTTCCTGAGCTCAGCCAGTCCGGATAAGGGCTGCCGACACGCGTGGTTTTCGCAGATATAAACTGCCGTCTTCCCATGGACCGGTTTTAGGGCTGCGGCATAGGGAGCCAAGCGCCCCAAATCCCCGGTTTGCCCAGAGGTGTCTTTGAAAGCCGTCACTCGCCCTGGGTCAAACACAGTGTGCAAGAATCGGATCATCTCCTCGGTTTCCGAATCTCCCCTCTCACCCACGAACACGACTTCCTTGTTAGGACCTATCGAAAAATCCACTGCATTGAGAAATTGGGTATACGCGGACGGGTAATCTCCCACGAGTCCTGAAAACGCCTTGAGAACCCGGTCCGCTCTTTCCTCCCACATGACATTTCCCGTGAGACGCCCGAGACGCATGAGGTTCAGGGCAGCCACGGAATTACTGGAGGGTGTTGCCCCGTCATAGATTTCCCGATCATTCACAATGAGCTGTTCGCCGTCATCCGCCGAAAAGCGAAACCCATGGCTCTCTTCATCCCAGAAGTGCTCCAGCATGACCTGCTGAAGCGAAATCGCGTGCTCCAGGTATGGGGTTTCGAAGGTTGCCTCGTAGAGTTCCAGCAGACCCCAGATAAAAAAAGCGTGATCGTCGGCGTATCCCCGGTGAGCCGCTTCCCCTTCCCGGTAGCGGCGATAAAGTCTCCCACTGGAATCCCTGAGTTTGTCGAGGACGAAATGGGCAGCCCTGGAGGCACCCTCTAGGTGTCCAGGATCATGCAACACCTGGTAAGCACGGGCCAAGGCCGCTATCATCAAGCCGTTCCAGGATGTGAGGATCTTGTCGTCTTTCAGGGGATGGATTCTCCCTTCCCTCACATCGAAAAGGCGCCTTCTGCAATCTTGGAGCAGGTCCTTCAGTTGGTCGACATTCATCCCGAACCTCTGGGCAACCGCCGCGTAAGGCCGGGAGACATGGAGAATGCTCATCCCGTTTTCGAAATTCCCTGAAGCACTTATATCGTAATAGCTGCAGAAGATTTCCCCTTTCTCTTCTCCCAGAACCTGCCTGATTTCCTGCGGGGTCCAGACGTAGAACAGACCCTCCTCTCCTTGGCTGTCCGCGTCCTCGGCAGAGTAGAATCCGCCATGAGGGTGCGTCATGTCTCTCAGAACGTACTCAAGAATCTCGCGAACCACACGAGAATATGCCGGGTGACCTGTCACCTGGAAGGCCTCGGTGTAGGCCATGGCCAACATGGCCTGGTCGTATAGCATCTTTTCGAAGTGGGGAACCAGCCATCGTTCGTCCACCGAATACCGATGGAATCCATATCCGAGGTGATCGAAAATCCCTCCGTCGCGCATGCACTGAAGCGTTTTTTCCACCATTTTCAGCGCTTCCGAACCAGGATTTCGCCTGTGCCAACGCAAGAGAAATGTCAGATGGTGGGGCGTTGGAAACTTCGGCGCCCCCCCGAATCCTCCCCAGCGTTCATCAAAGGCCGACTGAAGCTGAAGGTATCCGTTCCTGAGCAACTCCAGGTCGGGCGCTCTGCCATTCGCCGTCGATTTCTTTGGCTGAATGGCATGGGTGACCTGCTGGCCGATCTTTGAGAGGCGATTCCGATCGTTTTTCCAAAGCCCCGCCACCTGCAGGAGGATATCTAGAAAACCCGGCATTCCTATACGGCTCGTCTTGGGAAAGTACGTTCCCGCAAAGAAAGGTTTTCCCTCAGGGGTCATGAGAACCGATAGAGGCCAGCCGCCTCTCCCCGTGAGGGCTTGGCAGACGCTCATGTAGATCTGATCCACATCGGGACGTTCTTCCCGGTCCACCTTGACGGCGACAAAATAATCGTTGAGGACTCTCGCCACATCAAGATCTTCAAAACACTCCCGCTCCATCACATGGCACCAGTGACATGTTGCATAACCGACGGATAGAAAAACCGGCTTGTCCTCAGTTCGGGCTTTTTCAAATGCCTCTTCTCCCCAGGGATACCAATTTACGGGATTGTTTGCGTGCTGCAGCAGATAAGGGCTCTTTTCATTGAGCAGTCGATTGGGCATGGCTCAACTCCAATCAGAGCTTTCCAGGCTCAGTGGGTATGAATGGTTGTCGGGAGGGACCATTCTGCCCCCCCGTGAGGTTTGTAGGCGGGAAAAGAAAAGGATGGATGTGATCGATCGGTACCGTCCAGCCAGCTTAGACGTGTTTTCAGGGAATCGGTTTGCCTCCTGATCCCTCCAAGGTGCATCGCGAAAAATCGATTTCCTTGCCGCAGCCCGAGCACACATGCGCCTTGTGAAACTCGTCCGAGAAGATCTCCTTTTCCTTTCCACACTCAGGACACTTACACACAAACGAACTCAGGTTCTTGAAATTCTCCCATCCTGGACAATGTGCAGGCGTTTTCATGACTCCTCCCCCTTAAAGATTTTTAGACTTGAACATCCTGGAACCAACCCGCATCTTTTTGCAGTACCGCCGGTACTTCCTTCACTCCTCCGTTTCCACGACGAGTTTTCCCTTGTGCTTTGTCCCGCATGTCGGGCACAAGATCTCGATTTCCTCCTCCGACCCGATATACTTCTTTCTCATGTCTTCCGAGGGCACGAACGATACATCTCCACACGCACACTGCGGGCACACTCCCTTAACAAGATGTCTCTCCTTCTTTGCCATCATCATCCTCCTTCAATTTTCTTCCGGCAGATTCCGCCGAACACCCAACTCAAACGGGAAAGAATTATGGACGACGTCTTTCATCATTGCTTCAACTTCCCCAGTTCCTTCATGAGCAATTCCGTACTCGGCCGCTCATTGATATCGTGGATGTCGATGTAGCGGATCACTCCTTTCCTGTCTATGAGGAACAAGGCCCTTTCAGAAACACCTGAGGACCGCAGGATTCCATATTTTGCAGAGACCGCCCCATGCGGCCAAAAGTCGGAAAGCACCGGGAACCACACCCCACCCATCTGCTCGGTCCATGCATAAAGGGTGGGAACATTGTCTGTGGTAATGCCCAATAACACTGCATCCAGCCGCTCGAACTCATCTCTTAAAATATTATAGCCGGGCCATTGTTCAGAGCATACAGGCGTCCATGCAGCGGGCACGAAGGAGAGAACGACGTTCTTTTTTCCCAGGTAGCTGCTCAGGGACTCTTGCCTTCCCGCTGTTGAGGGAAGCGAGAAGTCAGGAGCTTTGTCACCCACCTTGAGCCGAGATTGGCTGTCAATGGGCTTGAGCTTTTCACCTTTATATATGCTGTCTTTGAAGTCACCCGCCCCGGCCACAGGCAAGAACGGTGAGAAGGCGAAAACAAAAAAAGAGATTAAGTATACCATCACCCGACGTTTGGAGATCATGGCATGCAGCTCCTCATTTCATTTTCGCTTTGCTCAACAACGAGCTCAGGAATTCCTTTGCATCTCCGAACCCGCCGGCCTGGGAGTAAACCACCTTGTGAGAACCATCGGGGAAGATCCGCACAGCAATGAAATAAGGGGTTCTCACCTGCCCCATGGCATCATGAATCTTGTAGTCGGGATCAGGAAGCAGGGGGAAAGGCACGGCGTAGTGTTTCCCGAAAGCCTCCACCTCATAGTTCGAATTCCCTACGCCGATGCCTAGAAGCTTTATCTTCTTGCTCAAATTTTGGTCAGATTGGACCAGCTTATAAAGATTGTTCACTGCGGGAGCTTCTTTCTGGCAGAATGGGCAGTACATGCTGAACACTTCTACAAGAACAAGTTCAGCTTTGATCTTTGGAATTTGGAAAAACTTTTCATTATCCAGCCCCAGGTACTTCGAGTCGTCACCCTTTTGTGGAATCGCAAGCCTGATCTCGGGAAACTTTTCCCCTTCCGCAGGAGGATTGTTGGCTGCCTGGGACAAGGATTGGAAAAAATTCAAGGAAATGAACATAGCACAAATCAGGGTGAAAATTCGGTTAGAGATCTGGTTCATAAAATTCCTCCCTTGACCGTGTGAACTGAGATTTCCACCAACGCCTCCTCGCATTTGACAGTCTCTAAATGTTGGAGGTTCAAGTATGAAGATGCGGATTCTCGATGTAAGATACGAAATCTCCGTCCGATCAAACAACAAATGATCTAATGAAGTGTAAAAGCAGCGGCCAGGTGCTTCAATGAGAACAGAAGATCTCTGGTCTTAAACGAAGCGCAGATGAGATGGGACGTAACATAATAGTAGAATCAATTGCACCCGAAATCAATCATCTTCTCTCATCTGCACCCCTGATCCATTTCGCTCCAGAGAACCATGAATCAATTCCTCACGCCGCCGCGCCCGCCCCGTCGAGGGTTTGCTTTCCTTTCTCAAGGAACCAATTGCCAGTATCCAAATAGTAAAACTTCAAGTCCGCCAGCATGATGTAATGCTCTCTCTCCTCCGCAATCAACCGCTGCAGGAATTCTCGCAGCAATGGATCCGAACTGCTCTTCAACTGGCCACCCAGGAGTCTCATACTCGCATCCTCGAGCTTAAGCCCGCTTTCAATGGCTGCCACGTCGTCGGAACATGCCTTGGACACTTTCTTCTGCTCGGCAGCAATGCTCCTGATGAAGTCCCTTCGGTCCTCTCCCTCAAAAGCGGTCATCCGGCAGGAATCTGCCGATACGCTGCCTTTTTTCAGTTCCTCATAAACTTTCTCCATCTTCTGAATGCTCATACTTTCCGCATCTCTCAACATTCGGAAAGTCTCCATCCCAACCTGGTCTGGGCAAGCTTTCATGGCGTTCTCATACAGTTCTCTCTTGCGCTGCTTCATTTCCAATGCAGAACAAAATATGTCGATGGAGTCTTTTCCTTCCATGGAGCACCTCCTTGATTTTAAATGCTCATAGCCAGACGGGCAATTTTGGCTCGCAAGGTCCATCTTCCTGTCATTTCAGTTGACAAAACGATAAGTCATCCGGACCCTGGTGTCCACTGGGTCGACCCTTCCCTGCCTCCCTGCGAAGCCGCTTTGCCTCCGCTTTGCCTCCTTCACAGCCCCCTTCAAATCTGTTTTCTTGGAACGTGAGGAGGGTCTTGAAAAAATACTTCAAGAAAATTTCCTGTTGATCCGAGATTAGATCTAGCCCCCGACCATGCCTTGCAATGCCTGCTCGAGGATGCAGCATGGGCGGACCTGAAGCCTTAAGAGGAACAGGAGAATGTCTGGAAGGTTTGGTCTGACGGGAATTGTGGCGGCTCGAAGAGTCATGGATGCTGAGGATCGAAACACTATGAAGAGGGTGCTGCATTCAGCCCGAAATCCTCTGCAATCCCTTGTCCACAGGCTAGACGCTTCCGTTTGATGTTTGGAGATCTGAGAACGGCCGGCTTTTGGGGATTGAGGACCATCCATCGCGTGCTTGAAGGGAGAGATGAAGTGAAGTTCCATTGCAAGAGGATGAAGTCGAACGCATCGAATGAAAAGGGGTTCACTCTCGTGGAGTTGATGGTCGTCGTCGGCATTCTGGCCATCCTGAGCACGGTCGCCATACCAGCTTATGTCAATTACATGAACCGCACCACCCAGAGCGAGGCTGTCACGGCCCTTGTCAACGCGCGAATGGACCAGGAGATCTTTTTCGAAAGGAACCTGAGGTATGCAGGGACAGCCGGATGCCTCACGTCGCTATACACTGCAGCGGACACGCGATGCCTCTCTGATTGTTCACTGTGCACCCAAACGCAATTTCTGACAAATAAAGGTTACCGCGTCTCCATCACTGCGGCCAACACCCAGAATTTCACTATCGCAGCTACCAAAAAATACTACTCATATGCCCCGGCGGACCGCCTGGAGATCACAGCGGATGAGTCCAATCCTCAGGTTAAAACCCCCGATGCCATCGGGTTTTCACTTTTCGACTGGATATTCAAATGATCGATCACAAAAAAAGGGAGCCTATGCACCTATGAATGGGGCATCTTGCAGATTTGACCTGAATGATTCCAGAGCGTTTGGCCTCCGGTTTTACGCGTTTTTTTTCCTCATGGTCTTGTGTCACGTGGCATCGGCACCCATCGCTTTTACGCAGGATTCGCCCTTCGCCAACGCACTGGATGTGAAATCCGTCGTCATCAAACCCGCAGCACCCACAGTGTCTGACACAATCAAAGCAGAGGTGCTCTTTCAGGAAACCGCACCAACTCTCCAGTCCCTTTACTATCGCTGGATGGTCAACGGCGAAGTCGCGCAAGAATCCCCGGATGCTCAACTCCAGCGTCCCACCCGGAAAGGCGACAAGATTGAGGTTCTGGTTTTCGTAGGTGAGCGCAGGGAAGAATCCCGGGCGGTGCGCGCTTATGCGACTGTCCAAAATGCCCCCCCGACCGTCCGGAAGGTAGAGGAAAGACTGGAGGACAACGGGTTCTATATAGCCACTTTCGAATCGGTGGACCAGGACGGGGATCCAGTCAGCCTCACTCTGAAGCGTGGCCCCGAAGGGATGACATTGGACGGCGGAAAGAACCAAGTGCACTGGAACGTTCCCAAGGGGACCGCAGGAAGTTTTCCTGTGGAATTGCTTGCTGCAGACTCTTCCGGTGGCCAGGTCCTTTTAGCGTATACCATTTCCATCAGCCAACAATGAAACACGCAGGAGCCCGCTCCATGAAAAAGCCGTCTTTGCTGCTCCGCCACGAAGGTGGGTTCACCTTCGTGGAACTGGTTGTGGTCGTGGCCATTGCAGCCATTCTCATCGGGGTGGGATACTCGGGATTCAGTGGGACTCTCGAGCGTCAGCGATGCCAAGCCGCCATCAAACGCGTCCAATGGCTTGTGAAACAGGCGCAGATGCAGTCGATCGAAAAGAACACCAGTTGTGCAGTAGTCGCAGACAGCGGCACGGACCGCGTGAGGGTATTCATCGACCCGGAAAAAGACCTCACAATCGGCGCAAACGACACGCTCATCGAATCGGTCAATATTGCACAGGAATACAAAGGGGTGGAAATCAGGAACGGCTGTGCTTTCAGGTTCAACAACCGAGGAATTCCAAAAGGCAACCTTCCAAGAATTGCGATCAACAATGCGGAAGCATCCTGGGAAGACGGAAACGTGACTGTTTCAAGCGTGGGGAGAATCAATGTTCAAATGCCAGAAGGATGGAATTACTAAGGCGGGGTTCACCCTCATCGAGGTCCTCGTCGGTCTCGGGGCCATGGCCATCGGTTTCGTGATCCTCATGGGATTGCACTATTCCTCGGTTCGCATGGAGTGGAGCGATACCCGAAGAACCCAGGCTATGGAAATCGCCCGTCGAAATCTGGAGATGCTTCGGGACCCTGCCAAGGTCAACGGAGTGACTTGCCCGGCCTTCGGAGCCCCCAACTATCCAGCCTCGGAATCGAACGATTTCACCTGCACGGTCACGGCACCGACCCCTCCCTGGAGTGGATCCGTGCAGGTATCGGTGACTGTGACCTGGAAGGAGAGACTGCGCATGGCCCAGGGCAGAAAGAACACCGTCGCGCGGCCTGTCCAACTGGCAACCATTTACGATGCGGATCATGTGTTGTCCAATTAGGAACCAATCGAGCTCTGAGGATGACATGTCTATGGTTTTCCTGAGGAAAGTGAACCGATTTCGTGATTCTGCCTTGAGGAGGCAAGAGGCTGGACTGACTCTTGTAGAACTCCTGGTCGCCGTCGCCATCACTGCGGTGGTCATGACCCTCAGCATCGGCATCTTCATCAGCCAATACAGGAGCTATCGCAGTGGTCATTCCATGAAGACCGCCCTTGCGGACAACCAGAAAGCCATCAGCATGATTAAAGAAGATTTGGCTTTGGCCGGTTGGTCTGTGAGGCCGGAACTCGCCTTCTTCATTGTGGATGGTAACGCTACCGGCCCCGATGAGATCTACGTGAACGATGCCGGTTTCCTGGAAATCGATATGCACAATGCCACCAAGACAACGGATCGACTCATCCGGATGGTGGACAGTGATTGTGCCGCGTGTGCCCGGTATTCGGGGACTTCCCTCGTGGATTCCGGGGATATCAACGGGGATGGGAACAACGACTTCAAGAACGTTCCGGTGATCGTGTGGGAGGATTCCTCGGGTCGTTCTTTTGCGAGGAATACGGACGGCTCCGGTTCCCTGGACAGTGCGGTTGCGGCGGGAAGCAAGGTGACCCCGGCCGTTCGTTACTGCCTGGACCTGGGCAGTGCCCTCACTCCCAATTGCCATGTGGCTTCGGCAGATCCCAGTTCGGGACTCCTGGTTCTGAGGAAGCAGTCCAAAGACACTGGGGGCGACAGGCAACCGATGGCAGAGGACGTTGTCGATATTCAGGTGGTGTACCAGGACGACGGAAACAATACCTACGGCAACAGCGGATGCTCCACATGCCAGATGGCTTCATTCGATTCGAGCAAAATCAGGCGACTGGACCTGAGTGTCGTCACGCGAAGCCGGGAGCGCACCAGGCCCATAGATGACAGAAACTCCTGCAGACCGGCCAACGGGAACCGCTCCGGCGCCACTCCAGGTTCCGATGAATGCGGGTACGAATACCATGTGTTCACCACGACCATCACGCCCTACAACAGAATCCGCTGAGGAAAAGCCCCCGCAACCAACCACTGCACCCTTCGCCATACCCCAAACCGAAGGGTGCTGGAGGAAACCGCAATTGCTAAGGATTGGGATATGAAGAGAACGGCGACAGACCTGCTCATGAGAGATGAAAAAGGGCTGGCCATCGTGCTGGCCCTCATGCTCGTCACGCTCCTCGCCTGTTTTGGCATGTGGCTCATGCTGGAGACGCGCAGTGGGTTCAAGATCACCAGTGCCAATCAGCGTATGGAGGAGAACTTTCACCAAGCCGAGGGTGCCTGTTGGCTCTCCATCCGTGCCATCGACACCAACCTCATCGAACTTCCCACCACCACTCCCATTTCGGAAGTGACTCCGGCCAGTCTCACCCCAAATCAGGCCCTTGGAAGCGGAAAGATCACACCAAAAATCTACTCCGCCAGGGACTTCTACAATACTACTCCCCCTCCGGGTTGGATGATGAACTGGCAAGGGGGTTCAGGCTACTACAGAAGCCACTACCTAACCAGAGGTCAGAGCGACATCGCCATGCCGAGCACGAAAGGCAATTCCCAATCGGTGCTCTACAATCTGGCCGAGAAGGTGTCCCGCTGATTTCGCGGGCACTTCAGGATGAAGGAGAGCCTCGGGGACTCGGCGGCATAGCAAGAGAGACTATCTTCCATGAGTTGACAAGCTTCACGAAAGGGTCAGTCATGCATTCCCTGTCTTTTAAGAAACTGCGAGTGATCCTCCCCATCTCGGGACAAAATGCTGGGGAGCAGGAAGGCTTAGGACGACGCCGACGGATCGGGCGGGTTGCAAGCTCCCATTTATTCCATCTTTTAAGCTTTCTCGTAATCCTTGCCTCCTGTGTCGGCCTGCTCGTCGGCACTCGGGGATACCTGCACGCCGCAAGCAACTCCTGCAAAGTTCCTCCCTTCATCAGCACCAACGTGCCCCCCATGGTCATGCTTGTCATGAGCAAGGACCACACGGCCTTTTTCGAGGCGTACAACGACACGTCCGATCTCGATGGCGACGGAGTACTCGATCTGACCTACAATAATTCCATTGATTACTATGGATACTTCGATTCCTCCATGTGCTATTCGTACAACAGCACCTCCAAGTACTTTGAACCGGTGGAAGCCGCCACGAGCCATTATTGCTCTTCGGGGAATTGGAGCGGAAATTTCCTCAACTGGGTCTCCATGTCGCGGATGGACGTCCTCCGCAAAGTCCTTTACGGAGGGCATAGAGAAGTGGACAATGCAAGTCCCAATTACGAGACCGTCCTGCGGAGGGTCTTTCTTCCGGACGAAGGACATTCCTGGGCCAAAGTCTACAAGCCCACCGGTACAAACGACATCCCACAGCTCACTCCTTACAATCAAACCGCCCTTACTATATACAACGTGAACTGTTTCAGCGGCATGACCTTTTGTGCCAACGCCGGCCTAACCGGATACCCCGTCATCCGGGTCGCCAAGGGAGAATACTACAACTGGGATGCCGCGGAAGTGGAGGAGGGCTACTACAAGGATGGCGAAAGCTACCCAGATAACGACGCCCCTCCCTCCTCAGAGAGACTGGGCGATTTCGCCGTCAGGGTGAGAGCTTGCGTCCCCGGCTACATCGGCACCCAGGAAACAGCCACGTGCAAAAACTATGGGGGACACTACAAGCCCACGGGACTTCTTCAAAAATACGGCGAGAATGATGCGATACACTTTGGCCTCCTGTCGGGCAGCTATCGAAAGAATCTCTCTGGAGGCGTCCTGAGAAAAACAGTGGGCAGCATCAATAACGAAATCAATGCTGACGGGACATTCAAAAATGTGTCTGGAATCATAAAGGCTTTGAATAGTGTTTACCTCCGGAATCACACGGGCGGCGGAAAATACACCTGCTATTCCACTGTATGCGGCCCTGGAAGTGCCATGGGGGAAGGCACCGACGGCGACAGGAATTGGGGCAATCCCATTTCCGAGATGATCTATGAGGCAGGCCGCTACTTTTCGGGCGCAGGTTCACCTACCAGTGCCTTCACCGACAGCAACGACTACGCTGACTTTGGTTTCAGTGCGGCAGTGAATTGGGACGACCCGTTCGCCACACATCCTTACTGCTCCAAACCTTATATCTTTGTGCTTTCTGACATTTACCCTTCATATGATGACGATCAACTCCCGGGAAGTGTATTTCCCATCTACGGCACCTCTAGTACGATGTTCAGCGGTTCCCTCGCGGGGACGGATATCATCACCGGAAGCAGCAAGAGCATCGATGTGGAGAGCGGAGCGAACAACATCGGCGCACAGGAGTCTTTACCTGCTGAAACCTTTGTGGGGGAAGTCTCCGGAGGTACCGCCGACGGCATGTGCTCCGAAAAAAGCGGTTATAGCCTTGGCAACATCCGGGGGGTTTGTCCCGGCTATCCCCAGGTGCGCGGCAGCTACTACAGCGCAGCCGTAACTCATTTCGCCAAAACGACGGATCTGCATTCCACAGCTTCTGGACAGCAAAACCCCTCGACGATGGTGGTCGCCTTGTCCAATCCCCTCCCGACCATCAATGTGCAGCTTTCTTCCAGTAACACGGTCACCATTTCCCCTGTCTGTGTCGCATGGCCCGCTGATGTAAACAAGAAGAGCAACTGCAGTTACGTTAAGTCTCGTATCGTACCCCACGCGGATCCGAACGTCGGTGAACTGGAAATCGTATGGGAAGATTCCTTGCAGGCTTCCGACTATGACAAGGACTGGACCCAGCGCCTGCGTTGGACGAAGAACGGCAGCGAACTGGCCGTGGAGAATTGGGTTTATCGTAAGACTTCCGGGGCTCCCATGGAATTGGGTTACGTCATCACGGGTACGGATGCCGATGCCATGTACAAGCAACTCTATTCGAGTCTGAGCACTTTCGTTTTTGACGATTCCAAGCACAAGTGCACACCAACAAGCCCGGCCACGGAATGCGTGTGCAAGACGACCGGTTCCACCGCCTCGTGCACTACAACCGGCACCAGCGGGGTCTACCACCTGAGGAAATTCAACGGGGGAACCGGCACGGCACAGTACCTGAAGCCCCCCCTCTGGTACGCCGCCAAGTACGGTGGGTTCACGGACCTGAACAACAACAACCTGCCTGACCTGAGAATGGAGTGGACAAGCAGCACGTCCAGCGATCCCGACCCCGACAACTACTTCTTCGTGGCCAACCCGGCAAAGCTCTTCGAGGCGGTGGACAAGGCCTTCGGGCAGATTCTCCAGAAAGAGGGATCTGCGGGTGCCGTGGCAACTGTGACCCAGGAGGTACACCAGGGAGACATTGTCGTTCGGGCCGCTTTCGAAGCCTACGACGAGACCAACCCATCCGTGTACACGTGGCAGGGACACCTGGAAACTTACCGCCCCTATCTCGGATGCTCCGACTTCAACGATGAAACGGTGTGCAGGAGCATCACGGGATGCAGTTGGAGCGGCACCGCCTGCAGCGGTGAAATGTACGGCTTTCAGGATCCCCGCTATCCAAGCCGCTTCTGCAATGACCTTCCCGACGGACACTGCTGGGACGGAGGGGAAAGGCTCCGGAGCCAGACTCATCTCAACCGGTTCCTTTTCACCTGGCTCTCCAACGCCAAGGTCGCTTTCAACCCCCTCAACCTCACTTCCCTAGCCACACCCATGAGCAATCGCATTGATTTCGACGGGGACGGAAACGCCACATCGGAAGGCGACCAGGAGATCGCCCTCAACTGGACGAGGGGCGAGGATATCACCGCTACAGCCACACGGGACAGGGACGGCTGGATCCTGGGAGACATCGTGTACTCCACCCCTGTGGTGGTGGGAGCACCCAGCCGCGCCTCAGTCCCCCGCAAGGCGGCCAACCTCGACTGCGGCAGCGGGGTCACGGACGATCGTTGCTTTTACAATTACCTTGCCAACCACAAGCACAGGAAGCAGATGGTCTACGTGGGAAGCAATGATGCCATGCTCCACGCCTTCAACCTTGGAATCTGGGATTCCCCGGGGAACCGATGGGTGTTCGACCCGGCGGACAACGCCACGGAAGCCAACACCCTTGGGAAGGAGAACTGGGCCTATATCCCGAGCAACCTTCTTTCGGAACTGCAGGACCTGGCTGTCTCCACCTATGGAACCAGCGCGGGTTGCAGGCACCGCTACACGGTGGACCTCTCTCCACAGGCGTGGGAAGCCAGGATCGACCACGACAAGGATTCCCTCACGGCAGATCTTTGGCGGACCGTCCTGCTGGGAGGGGAAAGGGAAGGGGGCGACGTCCATTTCGCTCTGGACATCACCAACCCGGACAATGCCACCGTACTGTGGGAGCACTCTCTCCTCAAGGATTTTCCCCGGTCTACGGCGGCCGCCTCATATACGGCCTACTACGACCTGCTTAAGACAGCGCCCCTGTCCATGTCCCTTCCGTACATGGGCCGACTGAACACAACCGGTTCCAACGACCCGTACGTCGCCTTCTTCGGGGGGGGCATTCACGCATTCAGGCCGGACCTCGTGCATGCCAGCGCGACTCTTTCCCTCAAGCAGATCAGCGAGTGGAAGTACTTATACTATCCCACCTTTCACGCCGTCGACCTGGATACCGGCACGGACCTCTGGAAAACCACGTGGGCTGCGCTCTTGGATGATACCGATTATCTCGGCTACTTTCACGTCAACGACAACGCCACCTACGTGCTGCCCCACGCCATTTCCAACGTGGCGGCCTTTGACCTGTTCAACGAGTCGGGGATCAGCATTGCCCACGGAGCGACACAGGACGGCTTCACGGACGTCCTCTTCGCGGGCGATTACAACGGCACACTCTACAACATCCTGGAGACTTACTCCGACAATTCCACTTCCCCAAGCTGCATGATCACCCGGAAGACAAAGGCGATCACCAATGCCAACGCCAATCCTTTTCGTGGATCGCGCCAGCCCATCACCGTCACGCCTGTAGCGGCCCTTGACGATACGGGACACTTGCGCGTCTTTTTCGGAACGGGAAAGTTCACCGACGTGACGGAGGCCAGCAACGACCGGACGGATAACGCGACCATGACTTTCTACTGCATGATGCAGGACGTCTCCGCGCCCATACCCTGTGGTGACAACACCACCACGGAGATCACGTCCATCACCACGCCTCCTTTCGAAGTTCATGAAAAATGCAGGGCTTCCTCCGGGACTTACCGCTGGGTGAAAACCGAAGAGATCTCCGGCCAGAATGTCACCCATGCCGATGGGGACAATTGCTTCACCTGTATGTACGATTTTGAAACACCCGGTGAAAGGGTCATCGATTCCGCCCTGGTTGCCGGCGGCTACGTTTTCTTCACCACTTTCGTTCCCAGTACGGACCCGTGTGTTCCCAGCGGCACCGCCTACCTTTACGTCCTCGACTACATGTGCCGTCCCCTCAGCCACGTGCCCATCGTGGAAGGCGGAGGTGTGGTGGTGCGTTACCGCGACGCCAAAACGGGCACCTGGTCCAGTACTCCCCCTGCTGAGGTGGGAGCTGTCAAAGTCAGTCTGGGATCCGGCATGCCGAGCCGTCCCGTGCTGGATTCCAAGGGGGAAAACCTCCTTGTCCAGACAAGCGATGCCAGGCTGGTCAAGCTGGGTGTGGATCTAGGAGGAAACCAGAAGGCCGTCATCAAGGGTTGGACTTACGAAGAGGATTAACACAGTCCAACAGTTCGTTTGAATGAGCATCGGACCCTCTCCGCCGTGAGCACAAAGCGGAGAGGGTCTTTTCGTTTGAGTCACTCCACACTGGGGGGCAGTTCCCCATGGACCTCCCAAAGCTGGAAAGAGGATGTCTTGAGGCGGGTGGGCTTGAAATAGCGCACATCCGCCATTCGAAGAAAGAAGAGCTTGTTGAAGACAGACTCGAAAACCTCCGGTGAACACAGCGCCCCCCAGCCGGTCTTGTCATCATATTGAAAGACCAGGCCATCCCCCGGGTAGTTCATGGATTGCCAACTGCTGCCGTCAAAGAAGACAATGCGGGAAATGGGAAGGGAGACCTTGCCGGACTCAAAGAGTCCTTCTTCGAGGTCCACAGTGAAGGGAGGTGTCCCGGTGAGATCCTTCCCATCCTGCTTCACACCGGCAAACGACCTGAAGACGGGATGGGTTCCCTCCTTTTTTTCCGGATCCCAGGATCCCAGCCAATACCACCAGTAACTGGTGCCCACCAAGCGTTCATCCACCAGCAGATAAACGGGCTTTCTCGAGTCTCGTGGAGGAAAGAAGAAAGCAATCCACTCGGCCTCCGGTTCCAGCTGCGCTCTCCGGAGAAACTCCCTGCACTTCTCAGGACCCGCCGCCAGGATGGCCTTGATCAGGGCCATCCCGGCAGGTACGCTCCCGACTCTTTCATAGATCTTCTGAAAACCCTCCAGACCCCTTGCCACGTGGAAATGCATCCAGTTCGCCGACTGTCTGTAAGATGAGGTCACGAAGGGAAAGGCTCCCACTACGGAGAGTTCCCCCCCGTGGAAGGCACCGTCGCTGATCGTGCCTCGCCTGCTCCAGTACATGACGGGATACCCGTGGTCCCACCAAGCCCACACGACACTGTTCTCAGGCGTGTCCTGCTGCGCCAGTACGAGACCCTCCACCACCCGCGGCGGCTCAACGGGCTGATACCTGCCCGCAAGAATCATGACACCGACCATCCAGATACCATGGACCATTCCTGCGCATGCCAGGCAGAACACCCCTTTCCAGAACCAATTGGGCCTCGTTTCGTAGGCCAACTTCCAAAGGAGGAAGAAGATGTGCCCCACCCCAAGGGCAACAACCGGTGTCAGAAAGATGGCAAATCTTTTCGCATAAAAGGTCAGCAAGCCCAAGCCGATGGGGACGGCCAAAAGGCTGCCGTTCCGGGGATGCCCGACCACGAGAAGTCCGAAACCCATTATACCGCAGGCAAAGAGGAACCAACTGCCCGCCGAGAGAACAGCGATCCCTTTCAAAGGCACCCGCACCTGCTCGGAAATGGTGAGACCGATGTTGGGGAAATGCGGTTCCTCCGCCTTGGAAATGTATCGAAACAAATCCCAGGGGGCTTTGGAGAGATTCTCCCAGAAGCCGATCCCCTTCCACAGGGTCAGCAGGATCCCCACCACGAGGAAGACCGAGACCAACGGCAGCAAGTCCCTCTTCCGTGGACCCATGAGAAAAAGGTAGGCTGAAACGAAGGGAATGACGCAGATGGCCATGGTCACTTCCGGGGCCTGGTCCCACCACATGACGAACACCAGAAGGTTGAGAAACGCCGCCCCCAGCCATGCGATCCTTCTGCGCCCTTCACTGGCCGCGACGGAAAATGCCAGAAGCACCGCCAGCATGGTCAGAGTCACGACGCCGCAATCGGTGTCGTACCAACCGGCAGAGGTGCGCCGAACGTAATACGGCGTGGACAGCCCCATGAGTCCGGCGATCACAGCGGAGAAAAAATTCCCCCATCGGCTTGCGAGAAAATAGAGAGGGAAAAAAAGCAGGACTCCGATATAGGCGGGAATCAATGTCGCAACCCAGTCCACGGAAGCACCGGAGAGCCTCGCAACGGCTGCCGTGACTACCGAAAGCAGAGGTGGGGGGATGGGTCGCAAAGGATTCCCGGGAACCCCTCTGAGTTCGTCGACGCGCCCGTAATTCCCCTCCACCAAGTCCCTTGCATAGCGCAAATAGTAGTATCCATCGAAGGTCGTGAGGATGGGATCGTTTCCAAAAAGATAGACATCCCCATGTTCCCGCCAGTCAAGAAAGCAGGATAGGCGAAGGAAAAGCCCAAACGCGATCACCAGGGTCACGATAAGAGTCTTGATGGATTTCCTCATGGAAGAACCTGACGGAATCCCAAGGATTGAGGGCAAGTGGAATGTCCCCTTCCGGTCGGCCGCTATGGAGTGAATACCGGCTCTGAGCGGCTTTGCCCCCGTAGCCGATAGATCGGGAACTCCCTCTCCCCATGAGGGGGGCTGAGCTAAGCAACGTGGCGATGCAGCCGCTCTTCGCTATAGTGGGCGAGCAAATGCTCAACGGGGGGGCGATTCTGCGGATTCGGGGAAAACGACCCGGAAGATTGCGCCACCCCCCGCCGGGCTCTCCATTTCGATGAAGGCCCCGTGCTTTTCCAGTATCTGGCGGGAGATGCTCAGCCCCAAACCGGTCCCCTCGGATTTCCTCGTGAAGAAGGGATCGAAGATCCTTTCTCGGTCCTCATCCATGATGCCCGGCCCCGTGTCGCACACCTCGAACACGACGCTCATGGAATCCTGTTGCCGGTAGGTCTTGAGAGTGATTCGCCCTCCGTCGGGCATGGCTTCAATGGCATTGATGAGGAGATTCATGATCACCTGGCTGATCTGGTTGAAGTCCATGACCAAGGGAGGAATGTCTTCGGCCAGTTCGGTGACAAATTCGATTTTGGTCTTTCGCAGGTAAGCTTTGGACAGGTCCTGGCAGTATTGCACCACCTCATTCAGCTGATTGGGGAGGAACTGGGGTTCCCTCGGCTTCGCAAACTGGAGCACCTGCTGCACTATGCGATCGATCTTCTTGATCTCGAGAAAAATGTCCTGGAACATCTGCGCCTGGCTCGGTTCCAGCGCAAGCTCCCGATGGAGCAACTGGGTGTTGAAATTGATTGTTGCCAATGGATTGCGTATCTCGTGGGCGATACCGGCAGCCAGCGTACCCAGAGCTTTCAAACGTTCGGACTGGTGCATCCTCTGTTCCAGCTTCCGGGCTTCCGTCATATCCTTTTCATAGTAAACCACTCTCTCGAGTGTTCCCGCTTTGTTCAGAACAGGGAATGCGTAATAGTGATAATAGCCGCCCCACCGGGGGTGGGGGCCTTCCCGCCGGACCGGTTCGGCTCTCCACAAGCATGCCCAGATGGGGCATTCCGGATGGGGATGATCCTGATTGTAGAGGACCTTTGTGTATTTCCTTCCAACAATTGATTCGCCCTTTCCGTAAATCGTCTCGCTGGTCTTGTTCACCCGGAGGACCTGGAGTTTCGGATCGATGATGAAAATGCTGTGCTGAATGGCGTCGAAGGTGATCTCCAGTTCGCTCTTCGCCCGTTCCACGGATTCAAAGAGCTTCGCGTTCTCGATAGCCACTCCGATCATGTGACCGATTGTCGAGAGAAACTCCCGCTTCTCACGACCAAGCATCAACTGGTCGTTGGTGACGTAAAGCAGGCCGAGCACCCGTTTCTGGGTCATGAGGGCAATGCAGATGATTTCCTGCACATTCACCTCGTCCATGCGCTCCCGGAGCTTGGCGAAAACAAGCTTGCGCGTGGGAAACCATTTGACGGGTTTCAGGTAATAGAAGCGATTGATCACTTCCGTGGAAATGGAAAGGGATTGGATGCAGTTGATGAGCGTTGCGGTGAAACCGTGGTGAGCGGCCAATTCCAGCAGCCAGTAATCGTCAAAGACTTCTTTAACCAGGTACAAAGCAGCCATTTTCAGCTTCAGGGTCCCCGAGATGGATGTCAGGGCCCGCTGAAGCACGTCCTCCAGATGAGGGGATGAGTGAAGGGCCGACGAAATGTCGAAAAGGATCTGGAGTTCATCATGCTGACGCCGATATTCCGCCCAGGGATTTATGGGCTTCGGCAGCAAGGATTTGTCTGCAAGTTCCATGTTGCTGACTATCGTTTTTCCCGCTTACTGATGGCTTCCCATTGGGAGCAGATGACCTGCGCCACACGGATGGAAGCGGCATCCACCATTTTTCCGTCCATGGCCAAGGAGCCGCAACCCTCCTTCTGGGCTTGCCCGTACGCTTCGAGGATCCGCCGGGACCTTTCCACGTCCTCGACGGCAGGGGTGTACATCTCGTTGATGACACCCAATTGATCCGGATGAATGGCCCACTTGCCGTCATACCCAAGGGCTGCGCTCAAAAGGCATGACTTCTTGAGTCCGTCGGGATCCTTGTAGTTCCCGTAAGGCGCGTCAATGGCCGCAAGTCCCGCCGCTTTGGCCGCCATGGCCATTCGGCTCAGGGGAAAGTGCCAGCGATGACCCGGGTAGAACTCTTCGGCGTCCCCGTGGCCGCTCACCCCCTTGCTCATCATGGTGAGGGAAGCACTGTAATCTGCGACCCCGAACACCAAGGCCTCCAATCGGGGAGAACTGAAAGCGATCTCCTCCACCCGCAGCATCCCCTCGGCGGTCTCTATGGAAGCCTCCAGGCCGATGGAATTCCGAAAACCCATGCGCATCTCAATTTGAGTGAGCAGGTAGTCGATGGCCTTGATCTCCGCCGGATGGTTGACCTTCGGAACCACGATCACGTCCACTCGGTCTCCTGCGGCCTCGACGATATCGATGATGTCACGATAGGCAAAGGGGGTATCCATGGCGTTGATGCGATATGCACGGACCCTCCCTTGCCAGTCCTGTTCCTTGAGCGCCTGGACCACGTGACTTCGGGCATCTTCCTTTTCAGGAACAGGAACGCTGTCTTCCAGGTCCAACATGAGAAAATCCACGGGGAGCGTGAACGCTTTCTGAACCATCTTCCCGCGGTTGGCGGGCACGGAGAGAATCGAGCGTCGTAGGCGAATGGGGCGTTCCATGGTCTGTCTCCAATGCTCAGGGTTGACGTGAGAAACACCGATCGAGCTGTGCCTCTTGCAAACCGCCGCCCCCTCTGCCATGGGACCGGAGTTGGGGCAACCGCATCGGCAAGAAACCGCGGGAGGAACTATTTCTTCAAATGTTTTCTGGGCATATGGTCCAACCAATCCATCGAGGAAAAACTTCCTACGAACCGGCCATCTTTTCCTTTATAGCCGCTTGGGCGGCGGCCAGCGTGGCCACAGGAACCCGATACGGCGAACAACTGACATAATCCAATCCGATGCGATGGCAAAATTCGACGGAGGACGGTTCCCCGCCGTGCTCTCCACAGATGCCGATTTTCAGATTGGGGCGCACGGAGCGGCCTTTTTCCACGGCGATCTGCATGAGTGATCCCACCCCCACCTGGTCGAGACGGGCAAAAGGATCGTTCTCCCAGATGCGCTCCGTCAAGTAAGGAGGCAGGAATTTGCCTGCGTCGTCCCGGCTGATGCCAAAAACCGTTTGCGTGAGATCGTTGGTTCCGAAAGAAAAAAATTCGGCGACTTGGGCGATTTCATCCGCCGTAATGGCACCTCGGGGGATTTCTATCATAGTCCCCACCCGGTAAGGGATGTTCACTTCATACTGGTTCATCACTTCCGAAGCCACACTCTCCACCACTTTCCGCTGGTTCCTCAATTCGTTCACATGCCCCACAAGAGGAATCATGATTTCCGGATGGACGTCGATACCCTCTTTTGCCACCTCACAGGCCGCCTCCATGATGGCCCGCGCCTGCATCTCCGTGATTTCAGGGTAGACGATTCCCAGCCGGCACCCACGGTGACCCAGCATGGGATTTGCCTCGTGGAGGCTGACCACTTTTGCGTAAAGCTGGTCGAAGGAGACCCCCATCTTGCCGGCAAGCTTCTGAATGTCTTTCTCATCATGGGGCAGGAATTCATGGAGGGGCGGGTCCAGGGTGCGGATGGTGACCGGCTTGTCCTTCATGACCCTGAAAATCCCTTTGAAATCCTCTTTTTGCATGGGAAGAAGCTTGGCCAGGGCCCGCTTTCTCCCTTCCAGTTCTTCCGAAAGGATCATCTCCCGAACGGCATCGATGCGGTTCCCTTCGAAAAACATGTGCTCGGTGCGGCACAACCCGATCCCCTCCGCACCGAAGGCGATGGCTTCTTCCGCCTGGTTGGGCTGGTCGGCATTTGTCCAAATCTCCAACCGCCGGAACTCGTCAGCCCATCCCAGCAATGCCACGTAGTCCTGATAGACTTGGGACCTCTGGGGAGCAAGACTCTTGTCGATGAGCACTCTCAGGATCTCAGACGGTCGGGTGGGTATCTGTCCTGCGAACACTTCCCCGGTGGTGCCGTCCAGAGAAATGTACTGGCCTTCGCGGATCACCCTGTCCCCGATGGTCATACGACGGGCCCTGTAGTCGATTTCGAGGGCTCCGCAACCCACAACACACACCTTACCCATCTGCCGTGCCACCAGTGCCGCATGGGAGGTCATTCCGCCACGGGCGGTCAGGATGCCCCGGGAAGCGTGCATGCCCCGGATGTCATCGGGGGATGTCTCCAATCGAACCAGGATGACCACTTCCCCTTTTCTGGCCCATTCCTCCGCATCGGCTGCATTGAAAACCACCCTCCCCGTGGCGGCCCCAGGTCCTGCGTTCAAGCCGGTGGCGAGAAGCGCACCATCCCGCATAGCCTCCATCTTGGCCTTGGGGTCGAACGTAGGGCGCAGAAGTTGATTGAGCTGATCCGGGTCCACACGCATGAGGGCTTCCTGTTTGCTGATGATCCCCTCTCTCACCATATCCACGGCGATCTTGAAGGAAGCAAAGCCGGTCCGCTTCCCCGTGCGCGTCTGGAGCATCCACAGCTTCCCCCGTTCGATGGTGAACTCGATATCCTGCATGTCCCGGTAATGGCGGTCAAGCTTGCTGCGAACCTGTTCCAGCTGCGCATAGATTTCGGGCATGGATTCTTCCAGGGAAAGGGCGTTGCTGTCGCCTTTCTGCGCCTTGTTGATGGGCTGCGGTGTGCGAATGCCCGCCACAACGTCTTCCCCTTGCGCGTTGATGAGGTACTCCCCGTAAAAGGTGTTTTCACCTGTTGCAGGGTTCCGGGTGAAGGCCACCCCCGTACCGCAGTCATCCCCGAGGTTCCCAAAAACCATGGCCTGCACATTGACCGCCGTTCCCATGTCATCCGGGATGTTGTTGAGTTCCCTGTAAGCAATCGCCCTGGGGTTGTTCCAGGACCCAAAGACCGCCGTGATGGCACCCCAGAGTTGGTCGTGGGGGTCCTGCCTGAATTCCAATTTCTTGCGGCCTCTCACCAGGGACTTGAAACGCTCCACCAGTTCTTTCAAATCGTCTGCCGAAAGCTCGTTGTCATATTCCACTTGCCGCTTTTTCTTCAATTCATCGAGGATGGCGTCGAATGGGTCGTGCTCGTCCTTGGATTCCGGCTTCAAACCGAGAACCACATCCCCATACATGGAGATGAACCTGCGGTAGCAGTCGAACGCGAATCGCTCGTCCCCCGTCAGCTTCACAAGTCCCCAGACGGTTTGATCATTGAGACCCAGGTTCAAAACCGTGTCCATCATGCCCGGCATGCTGGCGGCCGCTCCCGATCGCACGGAAACGAGGAGAGGATTGTCGGGATCCCCGAACTTGCGGCCCATCATCTCCTCCAGCGTGTGAAGCGCTTCTTCCACCTGGCCCTTGAGTTCAGAAGGATAGTCACCATTGCTCTCGTAATAGCGTTTGCACACCTCCGTCGTGATGGTAAACCCAGGAGGAACAGGAATCCCGAGGGATGCCATTTCCGCCAGATTCGCACCCTTACCACCCAGAAGGCCCTTCATCTGAGCATTACCTTCAGCGCTGCCTCCACCAAAGAAGTATACGTACTTGGGCGCCATGATTCTTTCCCTCCTGAAGTGTTTGGCTTTGCGGAGTCATGTGGAATCCGACCCGATGAGAACAAGTTGCGGGAATCGCAACAATTTAAAGCACAACTCTCTCTAGCCTGCAAGAGCCGAAATGGGTAAAGGGTTGTGGAAATGGATCGCCGCAAGAACGGTTGTCGCAGGAGGGGATCCCTGGTGGGAGGGGAAAGGTTCGTGAGGTGGCTGAATCTTGCTCTCAATCCGGGGGGATCCATCTCCCCTAGCAAGAATCGAGCCATCATGCAGGCAGGAGGTGGGGATCCGGGAAGAAACCGAGCCTGCCATTGCCTGCATCCGTTGACCCGGATTCTCCCTCTCGGGAAAAGGGCAGGGGAGGAGCCCACGCACTGAGGCACCTTTCAGCCGCCTCTCCTCTCCCGGCCTCATTCCATCACGATGGGACAGATCCTGAAAGTCTCCGCACGCCTCGGCTAAATCTCCAGCCACGAATCCGAATAAAGGTTGTGGCCCAGGATGACCTTTGCCGTCTTCACGTAATCCTGCTCTTCCTTGGAAAGGGAGGCCATGTCGATGGGTTCCCCGTCCTCGACCTTGTGAACGAGAGCCTCTATTTCAGGCCTTTTCCCCCGGGCGATGTCATGGAGAGGCTTGTCGAAGGTGTCCACGATGGCCGAGTACATTCCGTGCCTTTTCCAGATGATGAGCATGACCTGGTTCAGGATGGGTCTCAGGTGTTCCGGAGGCCCGTTGGATACGTTGGACAACCCGATGGTGCTCAGGCAACCCGGGGCGATGTCCGGGAACATCTTCATGAATTCCAGAACACTCATGATTTGGTTCTGTTGCACATTGACAGGCGTCTGAATAGGATCGATGAAAATGCGTTCTGGAGCGATTCCGAATTCCCCGGTCGCCTTAAACACCAACTCGGCACACAGGGCCCCCCGCTCGTTTTCGTCCCGGGGCATTCCTTCCGGACCCCACAACAGTCCGATGAAATCGGCCTCGTACTGGGCGGCAAGCGGCAAAAGGGCGTCCATCCTCTCCGGACGGACCATGATGGAATTGATGAGCGCCCTTCCCTTTTTGTGAGCCTTGAGTCCGGCCTCAATGGCCTTGATGTTCGACGTGTCCAGGGCAAGGGGAAGATCCACTACCTCGTGTATCACGGGAACCAGCCAGGACATGAGCTCTTCCCCCGTTTTGCCTGCCGGACCGATGTTGAGGTCAATCCAGTCCATACCGGCCTCGGCCTCCTGAATGGCCAGTTCCTGCAAGGTTTTCGCATCCCGCTCCTTGAGTGCCTTTCCATACTTCTTGCTCATTATGTTCAAATTCTCTCCAATGAGCTTCATATACCCTCCTTGTGGCATGGGTCCAGATCACCCTCTCCTCTTTGCGGGGAGTTACCTGCTCACCTCAAACCCCGTTCGATCCGGCCCGTGAAGAAGACCTCACGGCCCCCAACCATTTTTCCCCGTGAAGACTTCGGCCCCTTTCCGTACCGTGTCAGCTTTTCATGGCCTTCAGGAACCGGGGGATTTGGCTGGCCTCCCGCGGGCCCACAGTGACCGTCCATCCCGGAAGTTCCTCTTCCAGTTCTCCGCTGATCCCTGCAGCATAGCCGGGAATGATGACCGTCTTGTGCTTCACTTTGTCCTTGATTCCACACTTGTTCAGGAAGGTCCCCACCGTTTCTCCCGAAAACTTACCTGCGGCCCAGGCGGTCATAACGGACAAGCCTTCCGTATCCTGGACACAGAGCCACGAAGGCACCCGGCTGGATTCAATCTCCCCCGAAACGATGAAGTAAGTGAGGGAGAAGTTGCAGGTAACCAGGACCGGGGAATTCTCATCGGGGTTGTTGATGGGATAAATGCCCTGCTCTGCGGTCATGGGCCGCTGAGGATCCGTGTAAATGTTGAGCCTTTCGAGGAAGAGAGGGAAGAGGCTGTGCGGTTGAAAGTCGCTCAGGACGATAAGGGCACCGTATTTCGCCACGAATGTCGCCGCGACCAGGGATTCCTCCATCGGGTCTCCGGCCATTTCATTAGCCATTATGAGTGTGGGAAAGCCCAGCGGACGAAAGCGATCCTTCAGTGCTGCACGGCGTATGAGGATCTGTTCTTCGAACGCCTTCTTCATCTCCCGGGTGCCGGTGTCGATGACAAGGTCCTTCCACCCCATGGCCGTGAGCTTTTCCGTCAGGGCAATCACACTGTCCAGCGTCCCATCGCCCCTGACCACCAGCGGGCAGGCCACTTCCTTGGCCAATTCACCCATGGCGTCCACATTCCCGGCAGTGGCCGAGCACAGTAGCGGCTTCTTGTCCGCCACCACCTGTGTCGCCGCTTTCAACACGTCTCCATTGTCGGATATCAAGATCAGAGCGGCTCCCGTCCCATCGGAGACCTTCTTGGCAAGGGCGGCGAACTTGGCCGGGTCTCCCGATGTGTCCTTCACCGCAAACATCTCAGCGCGAAGCTTCAATCCGACACGATCGTACTGGCATGCCTTGAAGCGCTCCATCTTGCCGTCGACACTCGCCTCGTCCTCATCAGTGGTCACAAGGGCTGCCAAGCCAGGCGCACTGACAAAGGTCTTTTCGTGCCGAAACATGACCGTCTCGCCACCCACTTTGACCGAATAGTCGCCGGTCCCGATCGTTACAGGGCGAATGGGTGGAGCGGACTCCGCCGCCAGTTTCTCCTTGGCCTCTTCAGATACATAAGGGCACTTGTCCAGTTCAGCTTTTCCCGATGCCAGATTCATGGCAAAGGCCAGGCAAGTTGGAACTCCGCACTCCCCGCAGTTGGTTTTGGGAAGCAGTTTGAAAATCTGAATACCCGTCAAGCCCATCTGTTTCTCTCCTCATCGCAGGTCACAATCCATTTGGATCAGCTCATGGTACGGTTCAAACTCATCAAGCCATTCCTCTTACCAGAGAATCCGAAGTTCCCAAAGGATTCCCCCTCCCACACACGGCGATCATCTCCTTCCAGGCGCCTTAACGTCCCGACCGGAAAGGAGCCAAATCTCTCTTCCAGGCTGACCAAACCCTCACCTTCGAAAAGTCGCGCGCCCCCATTCAAAAGGCCTCTTCATCAAGGACCCGCCCCGACGCAGGGCCGTCGAGGCGGATGGGAACCACAAACGGGAAGCGGCGCCGACTTGCCTTTCACACGCCATGGCGCCGTCCCCGCTGCAGCATAATCTGAAAGCCTGGAAAACGCACCGCATGCACACTTCCACTCCCATGCGGCAGTTGAGTGTTTCCTTCCTCCCTTTGCATCCCCAACCGGGACCGTGTTTCGGGTGTCTTCCCCGATGGGTAAACAGTCAGAGGCTCTTTCTCCATCATCCAAGAATGGATTCCATCGTGAGGGCAGGATGGCCCACCTTCTCCAGAAACGCGTAAATCTCGTCTTCTGTGACTCCCTGCTCTTCCGTCGCAATCATGTCGATGAAGTTGGGAATCCCCATCTCCTCCCCCCGCCTGATGAGGCGCTCGCGGATTTCCTCCTTGAGCATCTTCGGCATCCACACGAGCCGTTTGAGCCCACCGTCTCCCGAGATGAATTTGCGCTGGGTGATGTTGTACTTGCTGTGGCCGACAAAACCGGGGGTCACGTTGCCGCCGCCGATGGTTCCTGCCAAGGTCGTGAACTTCATGCCGCTGGGCGTCATCCCAGTGTAATCCCGGTTCACCGTCATGATTCCATTGCACATGGGAAGCACCGCGGCGATGCATTCACAGCACCCGCAAGTGGTCATAGGATCGTAGACGATGCTGTAAAAGTTGTAGCTCGAGATGGATTGGCGGGAGGCCTTGAAGACAAACTCGTTGACACCTTTCCAGTTGCCCAGGTTCGGGTCAAGGGTCTCTCCCTTTTGTACGGGCTGATTAGGACCGGTGGGGTTGATCTCGTTGGATGCCTTGCAATCCAGCCAGTTATAGGCCCCGCAAAGCCCCGTGCGCTCAGGGCTGATGACGCACACGTGGGTGGGAGCAAAAGACTGGCACAGGGTGCAAGAGTAATAGGTTTCCGTCGTTTCGTCCGTCATGCCCTCGATGCGGGCGTCCCGGGTGTTGTAAGAAGCCTGAGCCATAGGAAGCAGTTCTTTCACCTTCGCTTCGTCCGTATAGATCTTCACCTGGCACTTGTCGAAAATGGCCCCGAAATCCTGGTGAAACTTGGCGTGGAGAATCTTTCCGATGTGTTCCAGGGTGAATCCCTTCTCCACGGCCTGTTTGCTGATGCGATACCACGCGATGTCCCTCTGCCCGATGTGCATGACCCCCTGAGCGTAGTTGACCAGGTGGTGGATCTGCCGCTCGAGGATCGGTTCATAATCCTCCTGCATCTTCCTGCCGGCAACCTCTACGAGCACCGCCAGAGGAAGGCGGCTTCCCGGCTGCACATCCTTGATGTCCGGGCCAAAGACCTCCACCTTGCCATCTTCCACCGCGTCCATCTCGGCGATTCTCACCCATTCACAGCAAGGAGTCCGTCCACCCCCGCATTCCAGATACACGTCGTCCTTGCGAACCCGCTCCCCTTCAAAAGCCGGTCCGTAGGAGACCGGCACGGGAATTTCGGTGACAGCCACCTTCAATCCGCGCACTTCGATGGATTTGGCTGTCATCTGCTCGTACGGGACGTTGGCGACAACATGCTCGTAGGTGCAAACACCATAGGGAAGGATTTCCGGGATGTCCGTATCGGCGAGGGTGGGGAAGCCCCAGTTCACGGCGCCGGCGGCGTTGGCGGCCCATTCCGCGTTCACCTCACCCAGTGCGTTCACGAAAGCGAACACGCGGTCCTTGTTGTAAAGAAGGATTTTTTCGTAATCACCCGGCTGTACCCCGCCGAACGCCATGGCTGCCCGGTTGGCAAAACCGAGGGCAAAAACGGCGGCGGAAATGTCCGGTCCAAAGGGAACGAGGCGGGTGTTCCAGCCGATCTGGACCCCTGCCTGGATGAGCTGTTCACTGAAAGTTGTCCCACCCTGGTTGGCGCACATGAATACATAAAGGTTCTTTTTCTGGTAGTCCTCGGCGATCATCTTGGCTATTTCGGGGTTGGGAGCCGCACCCACGATGGCGGCAAAACCCGGTGCACTCCCGTCCACGAATTCGATACCGCGTTTGCGCATGACCGTGTCGTCCGCGGCACCCAGCCAAATCTTCCCTCTATCCAGGTCCACTTCTTCGCTGGGAAGGTAGAAGTCCGGATCATCCACGTAGCGGATGGCCTCCACCACCTCTTCCGCCAGAATGGCCGCCATCCCTGCATCCAGTAGGTGCCCCAGGTATGGCACGTGAATGTTTCCCTTGGTTTTCACGTGCGGTGGGAGAAGCTCCTTGCAACGCTTCATGACCGCTTCCGCGTCGGCCAGCTTTTCCACCTTGATTCCCAGTATGGAGTAAATGATCGGCAGATAGTACGCCGTATTAGGGAAAGCCAAAGGCTGATTGGGACCGTATTGGTCCATGGCCCGCTTGAATGTGCCTTCGGCCTTGGAGACGATGTTGTATGCACCTTGGATTGCGGCAAAAGCAACTAACCTTGACATGACTCACTCCTCTTCATAAGGGCCATTTTCCCCTCAAACCCAAGAAAACAGCATCGGTTTCCGACCGACATTCCATGACATGGAGGGAAGTGCCCGAATCGAATGCATCGGGCACTTCCCGTTACTTCTTACCCCTCGGCGGCTCTTCGGTCTTCCATGCTGAACAGCTTCCGTTCCCGTTCACCCATGATGCCAAGGGCCATGCGCTTTTTGTCGATGTGGTCAATCATTAAGTGTGCCATGTCATAGGGATCTTTCGCAAATCCCCATTTGCCCAGACCCATCTCCTCAAGTCCCTCGAAGAGCAGCTTGTGAAACTTGGTTCCCTCCACACTCGGGAAGGTCACGCCAAAAACCGTGTACACCCCGGAAGCCACAAAATAATGGCCGATGGAGATGGCCTTCTCGCTCATGTACTCGGGGGCCGCGCCGGCCACGGGGAGATCGGCGATGCTGTCACCGAGCCCTCCCACCCGAACCATCTCGGCACAGGCGATGAGGATGCGGCTGTTGTCGACACAGGAACCCAGGCTGAGAACAGGAGGCATACCCACCGTCTCGCACACTTCCTGGAGCCCTTCGCCCGCCAGGACCGCCGCGTCCGGTTTCATGAGACCCGCCTTGGCCAGGGAGATTTGGGAGCAACCGGTCTGCACGACCAGGACGTTGTTCTTGATGAGCTCCTTCACCAGTTCCACATGGACATAATCGTGCTTCACCCTCGGGTTCGTGCATCCGACCACTCCAGCGACACCCCGAATGCGCCCGTTGATGATATTTTCATTGAGGGGTTTGTAAGAAGCACGGAAAGATCCTCCGAGCATGTAATTCACGTACTCGTGGGAGAAGCCGTGGACGCCCATGTCCTTGCGGCGGGGAATGACAATGCGCTCAGGACGATTCTTGAAACGTTCGATGGCCATATCCACGATCCTGTCAGTGCATTCCCGCGGAGTGTGCTCATTGAACTCGATGTGCATCGCACCATCGATCTTGGCCCTGGGGTTGGTGGTGAAAAACCTGGTCCCGTAGCACTCGGAAAGCTTGCTGAGGGCCTGCATGATGCATTGGACATCCACCGCCATGGCATCCACGGCCCCTGTGGCGATGACCACCTCCGTGCTCATAAAGTTCCCTGCATGGGGAACCCCGTGGCGACCGAGCACCTCCGCACCCGAGCAGCACATGCCGAGCAAATTGATCCCCTTGGCCCCCGCCGCTTTGGCTTTTTCTATATTCGCTGGATCATTACAGGAGACGATCATGGTTTCGAAGAGGTTGGGCTCATGGCCATGCACGATGATATTGACCTCGTCTTCCTTGAGAAAGCCCATATTTACACCGGCCACAATGGGCTTGGGCGTGCCGAAAAGGATGTCCGAGAGTTCAGTGGCCACCATTGAGCCTCCCCACCCGTCGGAGAGGGCGGTGCGGGAGCACTGCTTCACGATGTTCTCGTAATCCTGGTCGACCCCCATGTGAGTCCGATGCATGATCTCCATGATCTCCCGCATGGCCCCTCGGGGTACGATACCGTGCTTTCGCCAGGTTTCCAGGGTCTTGGGGGGAACCCTTTTCGTGAAGGGAATCTCGCCCTCCACCTGGGTGTATGTCCCTTCCAGTTGCTCATACAGATCCTTGGCAATCTCCATGACTTCGCGATCCGCGACAGGGATGCCGATGCTTGCCGCCACATTGCGCAATTTCACTTCATCCTTAATGCTGTAATCCTTGATATTGCCGCGCACCACCTCTCGAAACACATCGAGCATGGACATGCCATGGTCCGTGTGGGCCGAAGCCCCGCTCGCCACCATTCGTGCAAAGTTCCTCGCGGCGATGGTATCGATGGTGGCACCGCACACCCCGACCTTGGAGTAGGGATCCTTGGCATTGAGGCGACAGGGCCCCATGAAGCAATGCTTGCAGCAGGCGGAATCGGCCCCGATGGGGCAAGGTTTCATGTCGGCCGCCCGGCTAAACGACGTTTCCACCCCGTCTGCGGCTGCTTTCTCAAGCATCTGAATCGTTGCTTCACAAATGCTCATGTCTCGGAAGTTGATCTTCTTTGCTTTCTTTTCTTCATCTGCCATGATTCACCTCTTTTTCCCCTTCCTGGGGCCATTGATAAAACAGGCTCACAAGGTTTCCCCTCGCCCGGGAGGAAAGACTCTTCTCCCAACCAGGCAAACCCGCCACGGCTACATCATTTTCTGGATGAATCCCTTGACCAACTTCACCGCATCGGGGTGCCGCATGATCACGATGTCCGCCCCTGCGAGAAGCAGATCCACCGCGGTGATCGCCTCCATAAGAACCCCCCGCTTCACGGGGTCCCCCAATTCCGGGGCTTCTTCAGCGCTGAGGTTCGCCTCCTTGCATTTCCACACCTCATTTCCCACATTGCAGATCATGGGCTGCTGCAGCTTCTCGTCCTCCTGGGTCAAAGCCGCCTGCATGATGCGCTCCATGACGGAATAGGTATATTCCAGACCATATCCCAAGCCTCCGGTGGTGGGGTCGATGATGATGTCGCTGTTTGATACCCCAAGGTTCCCCAGGAGAATGTTCAGCTGCTTGGCAAGATTCACGTCGATGGGGGAAGAAGCCACCACCAGGTGCTTGTAGCCGAGGCACGCAGCGCCGATTTGCTTGTAATCCCCCTCTTCCACGGGAGAGATGGCCAACCGTTTGCCGGCACACGACTCGGTCAAGAGGCGCATCACTTCCACATCCTTCTCGTGGTTTGCCACACCCCAGACCACCACCGGCACATCCACCGCGTCCACCACGGTCTTCACAACGGCAGCCACCTCCGCCGCGGGTTTGTTGTCTGCATTGGGGTCGGCGCTCTTGGTCTGGACCACAATGATCTCCGCCCCGTACTCACTCACACATTTCCTGGCCCACGCCGCGGGGTCGCCCAAAACATCTTTGAATGGTTCTTTCGCCATCGCGGACCATTCGTCGCCGGGATCCTTGTCCCAAATCTCCATGGCAATTCGCGGCGGATGGCCCATGGCCCCCTCAAACCCATGAAAAGGATACGCCGCCTTCCCCCCGACCGTGACCGCCTTCTCACCGACGCCCAGAGTCACCTCTCTGATCTGCCCCGAATAAGTCTGCTTTGATGGTTGAAAAGCCAAGGTTGAATCCTCCTTTCTCGTGTGCAATTGCCAATTGCTCTCACATGGGTGAACGCCTTCGGGTCACCGCTCAAAAACCGTGCTGCAATAAACGGAGCACACCCTTGAAGCAGGTCATACCCGCCTTCTTCTTAAACATGATCCTATTTGCTGACTTCGGGAACCTTCATCTCGCAACCCCCCCGCCGGGGAGGCAGCTACACCAAGGCGTTGGAATGCACTTGCATGAATGGGAAAAAACTCTTCGGCGTGCTTATGGACTTGAGAGGGGAAAGAGGCTCCGCATCACAGAGTGTATGCACTTGAACAGGAAAAGCAGCAGGGAGCACGAATCAGCAGAAATCGACGATGCTTGCTGTCATTTCTAAATGATGGCACTTCGGGAGATGCGTCAACCGCTAGCATGGAGTGGACGGCACTCTCCGATTTTTAGCTGGCAGACCACCGTTGAATATACGTTTATTGGAGAAATGTCAACTCGATTTCCAAATGTGAAGTCGTTAAAGGAAGTTATTTTGCATGGCTTTTCCGGGGCAGAGACCCCACAAAAGTCAGTATTACTAAATATAAATACTAATATAATGGGAATCATCCCGCAGGCGACCGTGACCCGTACCGCCGTCGCCGAGCGCATAGAAAACCTCTCCCCACTCGAAAGTCCCTTTGAGTCCGTCCACTGCGGGCAGAAAGAGCGCTGAGTCGTCCCCTCAAACCCGTCGCAAAACCACTTCAACCGCCCGTGGCAAACCCTCCTTCAGAAGCAACTCGGCACTTGCAGTTTTTTAGCCGCTTCCTTTTCCGTGGAAACGACGGGATAGTGCTGCCCGCTTCTCTGCACACGTTCCACGCGGATCCGATCTCCTTTCCACCCGATGGTGATTGTCTTGTGAGGACTGCACAGTGAACTCTGCTCCAGGGGAAGACGCCTGTACGCGAACCGCAGCATCTGGTCACGGGACCATCTGGCGGGGAAATAATCCAATGGGTCGAACTCGAAAAAACCCTCCATCACCATGGCCCGCACAATGACATGCCGAGGCGGTGATATGATGGCTCGCTTCAACCGCTTTTCCACTTCTTTGATGACAGTACGCCCCAGACCGTCCCCCAGGACCTGCGTGGGAAACTCGTCTCCCGAAGGCTGGTCTCCGAAATTCCTTCTCACCAATGCAAGGCCTTTAAGGATCCGGCGGACGTCCCAAAAGTCCAGATCGGTGTAGATGTGGTATTCATGTTTCGTCTGGCTGGGGTGACAATAAATGATTCGGGCCATGAGAACCTCCTCCCGAGCAATTTGCCGGTTCATAGGCCATTGAAGCATTCCGGGGGTTCATCCCGAAGAAAACGTCTCGCTAAGGACCGATTCCAGCTGGTCAGCCACATCCGCAGCCACAGCCGCAACGCAATCCATCCCCATCGGCATCGATGAGACCAACATGTTTCAAACCGTAGTCTTCGATCAAACGGAGTATCTCCTCCCGGTTCATGTAATGGACAAAAGAAACCTCCACATGGGGAATCCTGCGGGCATACTCCTCGACCACCTCCACGATGGACTGGTAGGAACGGGACACGGGGAGAGTGTCCAGTGATCCCGTCTCATCCGGATCGCTCACAACACAGAAGGGAAACCAGGATTGGGAGCTTTTAAGAATTCCCACGTAGAAAAGCTTTTCCTTGTGGTCTTCGAAAAACGATTTTACATCTTGTACTTCCATGTTCACCTCCTTTTATTGACAATATAATTTGCCCTAAAGATATTCAAGCTGCAGGATCCGATTTCCTGCAAAGAAAGAGTCCCGTGTCCCGGCTTTGCAAGCTTATGCCTTTTATGTCAGCGGGGTTGGTTTCCCGTTCTCGGCCATCCTCTCACAGCCGCGGGCATTGCGGCGGGATTCCATCACGGATTTTCTGAAGCGGAAAGAAATGGTGGCGATGGCACAGGTGGATCTGAACTGCGACATGGGGGAGTCTTTCGGCATCTACAAAATGGGTCGTGACGAGGACATCCTTCCATGGATCACTTCGGCGAATGTCGCATGCGGTTTTCATGCCGGGGACCCCATGGTCATGGATCGAACGGTTGCCCTGGCCGCAGCGAACGGAGTGGAAGTGGGGGCACATCCCGGCTTCCCCGATCTCATGGGATTTGGGAGAAGAACCATGGAGTGCTCCCCGGAAGAAATCAGGAACTACGTCATTTACCAGGTGGGAGCAGCCCAGGGCTTTTGTCGTGCCTATGGCGTGAAACTACAGCATGTCAAGGTACATGGAAGCCTGTACAATCTGAGCGTCAGGGACGAGAGCATCTTCCGCGTTATTGCCGAGGCAGTGGCCGCCCTGGAACCATCCCTGCTGCTCGTGACCCTGGCGGGGAAACATGCGGAGTGGATGATCCAAGTTGCAGGGGAAATCGGCATTCCCATCGCTCTGGAGGGTTTTCCCGACAGGGCCTATGCCGGTGATGGCACGCTCATCTCCAGGCGGCTTCCCGGTGCGGTGATCGAAGACCCCGAAAAGGTTGCACAGCGGGCGGTGCAGATGGTCTCCCAAGGCTCCGTCACAGCCGTCGAGGGCACAGTCGTCCCATTGTCCGTGGACACCCTCTGCATCCACGGGGACAATCCCCGTGCCGTCACCCTGGCGGAAAGCATACGGAAGGCCCTTGATGCCCAAGGAGTTGAGGTCCTCCCCATGAGCAGGATGATTCAGCGGTGCATGCCCAGGGAATCGGTGTTGGAAAGCCGGCTGAGGAAGTGACAGCTACCCGTGCATCAACTCAGACAATGGAGGAAGGAGGGAGGAAGGTTCAAAGGTCATGGCCGGCGCGCTCTACCCTGAACCTAGGTTCCGAGTGAACGGCGATCGGGCGCTTCTTGTTGAATACGGAGAAGGAATCGATCCCGCCGTGAATGAGAGAGTTCGGACCATGGCCGAACTCCTCCGCATTTTGCGCCCCCTTGGGCTCCAGGACGTGGTTCCTGCATACCGTTCTTTCTGCATCATCTACGATCCCGGCGTGACAGGGATTGCAGAGCTGAAGAGACAAATCCTTCAGGCTCAGCAACAACTCGCCAATGTCTCGTTGCCATCGCCCCGCCTCATTGAAATACCAGTGGCTTACGGCGGCGAATGGGGGCCTGACCTCGCGTTTGTCGCCCATTTCACGGGTCTTCCCCTGGACCAGGTGATCCGTCTGCACTCCCGCCCCCTCTATCACATCTATGCCATCGGGTTTGCCCCCGGGTTCTGCTACCTCGGCGGCCTCGATCCCGCTCTTCAGACCCCTCGCCTGAAAACGCCGAGGATCCGGGTTCCGGCCGGTTCCGTGGGCATCGCAGAATCCCAAACGGGGGTCTATCCGCTGGCAAGCCCCGGTGGCTGGCGCATCATCGGCCGGACTCCCCTGACCCTGTTCAACCCTGCAAGGACCCCTCCGATCCCATACAGTGTGGGGGATGGAATCCGATTTGTCCCCATATCGGAGGACGAGTTTCAGGGCATGAGCGCCGAGGGTGTTCCATGAGACAAATCTTCCGTGTGAGGACACCGGGACCGTACACCACGGTGCAGGACAGGGGTCGGATTTCCTTCCAGCATGTGGGGGTGCCCGTTTCAGGGGTATTGGATGAACTGGCCGGCAGCGTGGCCAACCTCTTGGTGGGAAATCCCCGCGAGGCCGCAGTACTGGAAATGACCTTCTCAGGCCCATGCCTCCAAGTTCTCTCAGAAGGGGTTGTCTCCCTCACGGGCGCCGACATGTCAGCCCGCGTCAATGAAAAACCCATCCTCCCCTGGCGCTCCCATGCCATCCGCGCTGGCGATATGCTCTTCATCGGTTCGGCACGAAAAGGCTGCCGCGGTTACCTGGCTGTAACTGGCGGAATCGAGGTTCCCCTTGTCATGGGAAGCCGGTCCACCTACGTTGCGGGGAGGCTCGGGGGGTTGGAAGGGAGGCGGCTTCAAGAGGGGGACATCCTGTTCAGGGGCGAGGGCGAATCCATGTCGCGACCGAGACGTCTGCCATGGATCCCAGCTTACTCTGACGCCCAAACCCTGCGGGTGGTCCCAGGGCCGCAAGACGAGTATTTTGACCAAAAGATGGAGAGATTCCTCTCTTCTCAATACATCGTCACGAGCCATGCCGACCGGATGGGGGTCCGCCTGGAAGGCCCGTCCATCCAGAGGGACCCGGGATGCCCAGAAAGCATCGTGTCTGAGCCCAGCATGCCCGGGAACATTCAGATCCCCCCCGATGGAAAACCCATCATCCTCCTCGTGGAACAAACCATAGGGGGATATGCGAAGATCGCCACCGTCATCACCCCCGACCTCTGGCGAATTGCCCAGGCCAAGCCAGGGGACATCCTCCGGTTTTGCCCGGTCACCCTGGACGAGGCCCACCATGCCTATCGCCTCTGGCGTGCCTTCCTGGAGGACATCGCTGCCACTTTAGAGACCTCGTGAGAGTCACCTTGAGCTCTCCAGTTCGTTTCGCTCAAAAGAGAACGGGTTCTCGAGACACTCCCCGAAGAGCATGGGGAACATGGCCGAGCGCTGCCAGAAAATCGCCATCGAACGGGCTACGGCGGGTCGTTTCCCGTGAGAGGGTTGATTGATCGCATGCATTGTTTTCCCGAGGCTGGTTCTTTATAATTTGAGTATCGATTTTCTTGTTCTTCATCCACTGGATTCTGCTGCCTCCCCTTATCCGCTTCCCTCGACTCCAACGTCATGATTTGGCGCTCTGCTCTCTTCAAACGCTCAAGGCGACAAAATTGGAGATGAACCGGTTCGCGCCACACACTCCCGTGGCTTGGACCGCTTGCAAACCCGTCAAAGAGGAGACGCGGATGAAAAACGTCAAATTGTTCCTTTGTCTTGCAGCAGTGCTGGGTGGGTCGATGGTTTCGAAAGACCCCGCAACGGCACAACAGGAACACTGCGTCATTAAGGCCATACCGGGTTTTGTGGTGAGTATCAGCCGTTTTGAGGATTTCGGCGCCGAGTCCTTCACCATCGAAGAGGATGGAAAGAGGAAGGAGAAAACCGCAAAGGGAAAACACTGGACGCTCGCTTATGCCTACCGGAAGGGGGACAGGACATTCTCCAAGCTTGAAATCATTGAAAACTACAAACAGGCGGCCCTTGAGCGCGGAGGACGCATCCTCAGGGAAGACGACACCAAGCTCCAGTTCACGGTTCCCCTCAGTGACGGAAGAGTACTATGGGCGCGCCTGCACACCTGGGAGAATTATTGCGAACTGGATGTCGTGGAAGAAAAGGGCTTTGAGAAGAAGCTGGTCCTGGGTGCAGAAGAACTCAAGCGGGAGCTCGATTTGGAAGGTCACGTGGCGATTTACGGAATCTATTTCGATTTCGACAAGTGGACCATCAAATCCGAGTCTGAAAAGAGCCTGAGCGAAATCGTGAAACTCATGAAAGGCTACCCCGACCTGGCCGTGGAAATACAGGGCCACACCGACAGCGTCGGCACCCGGGAGTACAATCAGAAGCTCTCCGAAAAGAGGGCCGGAGCCGTAAGAGCCTACCTGATCCAGCACGGGATCCAGCAATCCCGGATGGCGTCAAGAGGATACGGGCTCGATCAGCCGGTTGCATCCAATGACACGGAAGAGGGCAGGGCTTTGAACAGGCGGGTGGAGCTCAAGAAGCTTTCGTCGACTGCAAAATAGCCTTGGGGCTGTCTTTTCCAGGCATCGTGACCTCCAGGGTTCCAGGCACTGCCGACAGAACCGGAGGTGTTCCCCTCGATTGAGACAGACCAAAGGGGGCAGGGCCATGAAGAAGGTGTTCTTTCTCTCTTTCTTGATTGTGCTGGCAGGCGGGCAGCAGGCCTGGGGGGACATGGCAATGCTGCCGTTCATCCCGGGTGTCTCCCTGTTCGAACCCAAGCAGAGAGCCATGATTGCCTGGAATGGGAAAGAGGAAATCCTTCTGCTCTCCATGGACTTGAGGGCATCCCAGCCGACGAAGGTGCTGCAGGCCATTCCCTTGCCCTCGGAACCCGTGGTGAAAAAAGGGGACGTGGAGACTTTTCGCAGAGCCCATGTCCTGATCAGAAGGAAGCTGCGCCCGGCTACACTGGGCCAGGGTCTCCAGGTGGGAGAGATCGCAGGCAGGGGGGCAGCAGGGGAAGTGACCTTTCATGAAAAAATCGGAGCGCACGATATCACGGTCACCCACGTTCTGGACAGCGCCGGTTTCATCCGCTGGGTGGAAGAGACGCTGCGGGCGGCTGGCGCCACAAACCCCAGCATGCCTGAACCCCTCGAACCCATCATTGCCGCGTATCTCCGGGAAGGATTCAAGTGGTTCGTGTTCGACGTGGTCTCCCTGGATACCAGGCCGAAGACCAGCGAGGCGATCCAGTTCCGCTTTGCCGCCAAGTTCCTCTATTACCCCTTGAAAGTGACAAGGACTGCGGAAGGGCAGACCGACATCGATTTGCTGGTCCTATCCCCTCGACTCCTCGGCAAATTCTCGGGCTTCCCTATTGAACAGGTCGAACTGCGTCACCCGCCGGTATCCATCAGCTCCGCGGAGCTCAGGAGCCTGAACGAGGAGATGGATGCCCTGCTCGGCCACAGGGAGGACATGAAGCTGCGGGTCTGGCACATATTCGGAGATCTGTCCTCCTTTGAAAAGGACCTCATCGCACGGTGAAAATGCATAATGGTCTGATGTGGGACTTGAAAGGGGACACAATGAAGAAACGTCACAAAGTGCCGGATCTCATGGTACTCCTAGTGCCGCTAGCGATCTGCTGTGGGGCCGTTCTTGCTGGATTGGGGCACACTCATGCCGAAGCGAAGTCCGGCAGCAAGAAGCCTGCACCTGTCTTTGGAGAGAGCATCACTGCCACCATAACTGCAAGGTTTCACTGGGAGCAGCAGGACGTCGGCTTGCACGGCGAACCCGAGTGGGAAATCAAGGGATCTTCGACGGTGTTCATCACAGGGAAGTTTGCATTGCACTCCAGGAAGAAGATTGTTGAACGTTACGGGGCAAAAGAGTTCTTGGTTTCCTATTCTTACAAAGAAAATGCAGTCGAGCTGGAACCGAAAAAAGGGTGTCCGAGTCTCCTGTGGGAGCTGTCCGGATCTGGCACCGCTCCGATGCAGGAGGGATCTATGTATGAGTTGATCATCCACAAAGGGGGAAGCCAGTCCAACATCTATGAGTTCTCTCTCTCAGGGGCTGCGGTAAAGCTGAAGGGCAGGGAGAGAGTGCAATGTCAAGAGTATGGAGAATATTTCAGGGATGTTTCCTTCGGGCGTACAAGCATAAGGGACGAGATGGGAAAGAATGGAATCATGAGGGGCCGCAGATCCTGGTCGGTTTCAGTTCCTGTTCCCATCATGGGGGTTGGATGTATCGAAAGCAGGCTGAACCATCTCCAAAAGCTAAAAAGCCCACCTTGTGTCGCATCCTGCACGAAAGGCCGAGCCGGCGTGACCGTCGCGTGGAATCTGGGAGACTTTTCCTGCAGGGACGTGGACGACTATTTTGACTGTTTGGACAGGGAGCAGCAGAAGTGGTACGAGTGTGTGGGAAAGGCAGTGAGATCTTCGGTTGAACACACGCCCCATGCGTCTGACCCGCCCTGGTGCGATCCGGATGCGTACTATGCATGCGTGCTGGAAGGAGAAGAGTATCCGGGAGCCTGTGTTCGTTACACTTGCGACAATCTTTTGCTTCCTGGTCATCAGGCCATAATCGGCAAGCTTAGAGACAACCTTGAGGAGTGCATGGCAAACTATCAGCAGGGCCTCAACGAGTGCGCTCGGCATTGTGAGTAGTCTCCGAGGGCGCTTGGTGCCTGGTCAACAAAAATCGTCTATTGCTTGCTTGTGCGCTGCCGTCAAATACTGCATGTCCGCCACAGGCGCATCTCGTGAGAGAAACGCCGAAGTGAGGATCCAACGAAAAAAGCCGGTAGCCCATGGGCCGACCGGCTTTTGTTATGGGGATTGGGGCGGCGGCGACCTACTCTTCCACGCAATCACTCACGCAGTACCATCGGCGCTGAGGAGCTTAACGACCGTGTTCGGGATGGGAACGGGTGTGGCCTCCTCGCTG